>DLPB01000016.1 GCA_002479805.1 Micrococcales bacterium UBA7469 | reverse complement strand
AGGAACCTGAGCACACCAACCTCAGAGTCAAGCTCCGGGAGTGTGGTCATTAGATATAGGAATGCATCCTGCACCACCTCTTCAACCTGAGAGCGGTTGGTAAGGAAGCGACGAGCGTGACGCTCAAGATGTGGGCGAAAGCGCACGTAGATGCTGGCAAAGTCTTTTGCGGTCCAGTCCTTCAGGACTGCCGGAGTCAAAGAGTCGGCAAAGTGCTCTTTGAATTCAGGTAGGCCAAACTCCTCGTCAGTCTCATCGTCTAGGAGCTGCTCGAGTGGATCTTCTCTAAAGAGATCGTCGTTTGCCATCACTATCAATATACGCAGGCTGTCAATAGGCGTTACGGTAACTGGGTATTTAGGTTTGACGGGTAAACTCAGGGCTCGTGAAGGTAACTGTTATTGGTCTTGGATATCTGGGTGCAACTCACGCGGTTGCCATGGCAGAACTTGGCCACGAAGTAATCGGCATTGAGCCTGATTCTCAAAAACTTTCATCACTCGCCCAGGGCATTTTGCCTTTCCACGAACCAGGTCTGGATGCTGCATTGCCCCGGGCAATCTCCAGCGGTCGTTTGAAGTTTCAGTCCGAGCACAACGAAGCGTCTGCGAGCGCCGATTTGCACTTTATTTGTGTCGGCACACCACAGACCAAAGGCAGCGATGCCGCCGATACCTCTTATGTAGTGGCAGCTGCCAAAGAGCTCGCCGCCTGGATCAAGCCAACCGCCGTGGTGGCAGGCAAGTCGACTGTCCCCGTCGGCACAGCAGCAAACCTAAAAGACGTAATGGATGACATCGCGGGTTTTGATGTCCACCTCGCTTGGAACCCGGAGTTCCTGCGCGAGGGAACTGCCCTTGAGGATTCGCTTCGTCCAGACCGCATCGTGGTGGGCACCTGGAGTCAGCACTCGGTTGATGTGCTCAGAGAGGTGTACGGTCCGATCATCGCAACCGGCACACCTTTCCTAGAGCTAGATGTTCCAACCGCCGAGTTAGTTAAGGTTTCAGCTAACGCATTCTTAGCTACCAAGATTAGCTTTATAAATGCCATGGCTGAAGTCGCAGAAGTTTCTGGAGCGGATGCGGTGTCGCTTGCAAAAGCAATCGGTTATGACGACCGCATCGGCAGCAAGTTCCTGCGCACCGGAATTGGCTTTGGTGGAGGTTGCCTACCTAAGGACATTCGTGGCTTCGTGGCCCGTGCCGAGGAGCTAGGCGTCGGTTCGGCGGTTGAGTTCTTAAAGGACGTAGATGCAGTCAACCTTCGTAGAAGAGACAAAGTGGTTGAGCTTGCCAACCAAGAGCTAGGTGACCTAGCCGGCAAGTCGATAACCATGCTCGGCATCTCCTTCAAGCCAGATAGCGATGACCTAAGAGACTCCCCCGCCCTGGAGATCGCTCAGCGACTAACTGCACTGGGCGCAACGGTCACGGTTCACGACCCGGTCTCCCTCAACTCACTTGCTACTCGCTCCCCTGAGCTTTCTCGCGAGGAGAACCTGATCGAGGCAGCCCGTGGGGCGGAGCTCACGATTCTGGGCACCGAGTGGAAGCTGTATCGCGAAGTAGACCCGCAGGAGTTAGCTGCCGTGGTGAAGGCAAAAACCATCATCGATGGTCGCAATGTTCTCGATGTTGCCAAGTGGCAAGCAGCAGACTGGCGAGTGATTGCCCTGGGTAGAAATGTCCACAATGGCTAAACCGCTCAAGAACGTCTCTTTTGTGATGCCGGTACTCAACGAAGAGCACTATTTGCAAACGGCCGTTGAATCGGTGTTCAAGCAAGAGGTCCCAGGCGAGATGGAATTGGTGGTGGCCCTAGGTCCGTCGAAAGACAAAACCGATGAGGTCGCCAAAAAGCTAAAGAAAAAATACGGCACCAAGCTCCAGCTCGTGCAATCCCCCGGGCTTACCTCGACATCGCTCAATCTTGCAATTGCAAAATCCAAATATGAAGTGGTGCTTCGAGTTGATGCCCATTCCGAATTGTCCGACGGCTATGCAGCGCTTGCCATCAAGCTATTGAATGAAACCGGAGCCGCCAATGTCGGCGGCATGATGGTTGCCAAGGGCAAAACTGATTTTCAATCAGCGGTTGCCTACGGTTATAACAACCGAGTTGGGCTAGGCGGTGGCTCCTTCCACGTCGGAGGTCAAGCCGGTCCGGCCGAGACCGTTTACCTTGGAGTATTTAGAAAATCTGCCATCGAGCAGGTTGGTGGCTTTTCAGAAGCCTGGGTCAGGGGTCAAGACTGGGAGCTCAACCAAAGACTTCGCCAAGCGGGATTAATTGTCTACTTTGACCCACGCCTCCAGGTTGGCTATTACCCGAGAAACAATTGGGAAGCCCTCGCCAAGCAGTTTTTCAAAACCGGAGTATGGCGCGGGGCGCTCACCAGAGAGAACCCAGCCGGTTCTGCGGTTAGGTATTGGATTCCGCCGCTATTGGTGCTCGGCACCGTGTTCTGGTTCCCGATTTGGATCTATCTAATAGGTATTGCGATCTTGGCTGGATCGGCCAAAGGCATCACCGACCGACAGAAACTTTGGCTGATGGTAGTGCTGCCCACCATGCACTATGCCTGGGGCACAGGTTTTTGGTGGGGGCTATTTCGGGGTAATAAAACAACCTAGCTGGTAGATTTTGGGCGTGAGTAACCGCGACGTAGTGATCTGTAGCTTCTATACCCCGGACGAGTATTACGGGGGTCATGCCCGTGAACTTCGGGAGCAACTCGAGTCTTTGGGCATTGGCCACGAGCTGCTCGAAATTCAAAGGCGCCCCGGTGAGGACTGGGCGGATGTCACCCGCCGCAAGATCGGCTTTATTCGTGAGATCTGCCACAAGCACCCGGACAAGATGGTGTTCTGGATCGACGTGGACTGCCGCATCACTCACCTACCGGACTACATTTCAAACACCACCGCAGACTTCATCGGTTTCCAGCGCAGCTTCGGCTCGCCGCTTCAAATCGGTTACCACAACCGCACCAGATTCTGGGAGCCAAGCTTCTGGGGCGTAAACGCCACCGAGCAGGGTCGCAAGATTGTTGAAGACGCCTACGAGCTTGAGAAGCGCGCGGTGCTCAAGGCAACCGACGATTACTTCCTGGAAGAAGCCTGGCGAGCCAATGCCCGCAAGATCACCTTCCAGATGATCCCCTCCACCGCGATTGTTCGTGATCGCAAGCTACTCGAGCCTGGTGCTCGTGAACCATTCTTTGCCTTTGGATCATCCGGCAACGTTGCAGACTTTAAAGACAAGGTTGTGCAGCACGGTGCAGGTCGAAAGCTCTCGCCAAAGAAAAAGCTCTTAAAGCAGGCCAAGAAGTTCGAAAAGGCACTGCCGGATTCGATCAAGAAGCCGCTTCGCCGCCTAGCGGACACCTCAGGACTAACCGGCAT
>DLPB01000012.1 GCA_002479805.1 Micrococcales bacterium UBA7469 | reverse complement strand
TTGAGCATTCGGATAAAAATGCCGAGGCGGCAAGAGCCCAAGCCATCAGAGCGCTGCTCGAGGAGTTGGCGGAAAAGCACATTTACCTAACCGGCACGGTGGTTTACGAAAAGCGCATCCCCGGCTACATGCAAACTCACGATGAGATGATTTTTAAGTCGATTGCAACCGGAAGCAGTGAGGCTAATCGCCTCAACGTAATAGGACTCTCAACAAAAAAGGAACCACTGCTTTGGGCGCCCGATATTATTTGCTGGGCTTTCAGACAGGCCTATTTACAGCGCAATAAGGGTTACTTTGCCGAGCTGGCAAAAGTTGCAACCATCATTCACCTTGGGCAAAAATCGACTCAAAGTCACTAAGGCTCTCATCCAGCACCGCGGTTACAGATCTTTGATCATCTGACTCGGCCCACCAGGTCAATACCGACATCGAAGCCGCAATCAAGGCCGAGGAAATCATCTTCGGTCTGACCGAGTCTCCGCCCTCAAGCTTTGCTATTGCCGCCTCGAGCACCTTGCGCGCCTCTTCGAGCTGAGCATGGCCCCAGCCATAGACCTCAGGGGAGGAGCCGATGAGTTTTAGGCGAAGTCTTACGGTGTCCAAAGAGTTGTCTAACACGCTCACCGCGCCAACCCAGGACTGGTGCAGGAGCTTTACCACTGAGGTCTCTGGGTTATTTGCGAGTTGCAGTTTTAGCTCTTCGGTGATGCGATGCATGCCACCCCAAACGACAGCGGCTTTGGATGGGAAAATTCGAAAAAGATTGGAGCGCGATATGCCGGCCTCGATGGCGACATCGTCCATGGTTACTCGATCAATCCCAAGCTCATTGAAAAGCCGCAGAGCGGTCAGCCCAACCGCCGCAGGGTCGGTGGTTACCGGCCTGCCTCTTGGTCGCTTTTCGGAGGACTCCATCATTGCTCTGAAGATTAGCAATCATGCGCCAGAAACCATAGAAGCAACTGCTTCTATGCCAAACTTGTCCGGTGGCCAACCCAGTAAATGCACCCAGAGGAATGCGGGATTTTCTCCCTCAGGACAAGCTCAAGCGTGAGCAGTTGATTGGCACGGTCATCCATAGCTATGTTGCTCGCGGCTTTCAGCAGATTGAAACCCCGGTGCTGGAGGATCTTTCGCGCCTAACATCAGGGCAGGGCGGCGACAACGAAAAGTTAGTCTTCAAAGTGCAAAAACGCGGCGAGGAATTCACTCAGGCATTAGAGCAGGGTGATGAGCTTGCGGATCTTGGATTGAGATTTGATCTAACGGTGCCGCTGACTCGCTTTTACGCCTCCAATCACGCAAAACTCCCAAGAGTTTTCAAAGCGATCCAGACCGGTCCGGTTTTTCGGGCGGAACGGCCACAAAAGGGTCGCTATCGCCAGTTCATTCAGTGCGATATCGACATCATCGGCGATGGCTCGATTCTCGCCGAGCTCGAGTTACTTTCTGCCTCGCTTGCTGCTTTAGCGGCGATTGGGATCACAGATGCCACCATTCGGGTGAACCACCGAGAGCTATTGCGTTCCAATATTCAATCGCTCGGCATAGCAGCAGATGACGCGCTAGCAGCCATGATCATCATCGACAAGCTCGACAAGATTGGCATTGAGGGAGTGGCACGCGAGTTGGCTGAGCGCTTTGGCGAAGCCGTTGGCACTGCGGCAAGCTCATGGCTTGCGGCTATCGATGCAGCTGACATACCTGAGGTTTTGCTTCCGATTTGGGAGGGTCTTGGAGCTCGAGCAAAGTCGTTGCGCTTTGACCCGACCTTGGTCCGCGGCATGGGCTATTACACCGGCAGCATCTTCGAGATTGAACACCCTGGATCTGGTTCTTCGATCGGTGGTGGCGGTCGCTACGACGGCATGGTTGGAAAGTGGCTTGGCACAGACGCACCGGCGGTTGGTATTTCGCTCGGTATCGAGCGAATTGTGGATCTAATCCCAGAACAGGAATCACTGGCTGATGCCGTGGTATTGATTCTTGAGCCGGGCACCGCAGCGCTGGCGCTTTTGTTGCAGCAGCAATTGATCGCCGCTGGAAAAACGGTTCGACTTGAGAGAAGGCCAAAGAACCTAAAGGCGCTACTTGAGCAACTTGGTGAAAATGGCTTCCGCGAGTTTGCAATTGTGAGCGAGAACCTTTCGGAGCTCTCCGAGCTAGATTTCAAGCAAATCGGCTAATCACATTAGAATTGGCTCTCGAACACAGCGTCGTTTTCGCCTCTCACAAATCACTTTTTAATCTGCGCTAAAGCGCAATCAAAGGAGAACCCCTTGTCCATCATTACCGCTGTAGGCGCTCGCGAAATCCTTGACTCTCGCGGCAACCCAACCGTTGAGGTCGAAGTTTTGCTGTCCGACGATAGCTTTGGTCGTGCGGCAGTGCCATCAGGTGCATCGACCGGTGCCTTTGAGGCGCACGAGTCTAGAGACGGCGACAAGTCCCGCTACCTAGGCAAGGGCGTGCAGAATGCAGTTCGCGCGGTCATCGAGACCATCGATGAGGCACTCGTTGACTTCGACGCAGCCGACCAGCGCTTGGTTGACGCGGCTTTGATTGCAATCGACGGCACCGACAACAAGAGCAGGCTAGGCGCAAATGCCATCCTGGGCGTTTCGCTGGCAAACGCTCGTGCCGCCGCTGAGAGCACCAACCTGCCGCTTTACCGCTACCTGGGTGGATCAAATGCCTACGTGCTACCAGTGCCACTGATGAACATCATCAACGGTGGTGCACACGCTGACACCGGTGTTGACATTCAGGAGTTCATGATTGTTCCTCACGGTGCCGAGTCATTCTCAGAGGCGCTGCGCTGGGGTGTTGAGGTTTACCACCAGCTAAAGAAGTTGCTTTCTGACAAGGGTCTGGCAACCGGACTGGGCGATGAGGGTGGTTTCGCACCAGATCTGCCAAACAACGCTGCTGCCCTGGAGCTAATCTCGGAGGCCATTGGTCTTGCCGGTTACAAGCTCGGCACCGAAATCGCTTTGGCGCTTGATGTGGCAGCAACCGAGTTCTACGACGAGAAGACCGAGAAGTACAACTTCGAAGGAAAGCAGCTCTCCAGCGACGAGATGATTGCTTACTACGCAGATCTAGTTGCTCGCTTCCCACTAGTTTCGATTGAGGACCCGCTAGCCGAGGATGACTGGGCCAGCTGGACCAAGATCACCGCAGCACTGGGCGACAAGGTGCAGTTGGTTGGCGATGACCTGTATGTCACCAACCCATCCAGATTGCAGAAGGGTATTGACTTGGCAGCCGGTAACGCGATCTTGGTGAAGGTAAACCAGATTGGAACCCTAACCGAGACCATGGATGCAGTTTCACTGGCCCAGCGTCACGGCATGAAGGCAATCATTTCGCACCGCTCGGGCGAGACCGAGGACACCTTCATCGCTGACCTTGCGGTTGCTACCAACGCCGGCCAGATCAAGACCGGTGCACCTGCTCGCTCCGAGCGAGTTGCAAAGTACAACCAGCTACTTCGCATTGAGGAAGAGCTTGCCGATGGCGCGGTTTACGCCGGCCGCAGCGCTTTCCCTCGCTACCAGGGATAGTTTCAATTAGTGACAGCTCGGGTGAGGCACTATGCCTCCCCGAGCTTTCACACTTAAACTTCTTTGGCTATGGCTAGACCAATCAACCCACGGGACGCAAAGGTTCCGGTTTCCCTAACTCAGGGCAAACTGATGCTGCGCGCGGTGAAGCTCAATAGCGTTTCGGTGAGCATCATTTTGGTGATCGTTGCCGGCACCTTTCTGATCTCCTCGGACGTTCAGGCGTTTTTGAATCAGCGGCGCCAAATTGCCGAGATGGAGATCAGCATTCAGCAGGCCGAGCAGGCGCTGGAGGATATGCAAGCTGAGCGTGATCGCTGGCAAGATCCGGTCTACATTCGCTCCCAGGCTAGAGACCGCCTTTATTACGTGCTGCCGGGCGAGGTTTCCTATTTGGTGATGGATGCCGAGGGCTTTGACTCCTCGGATACTTCCGGCACGGTTGGAGCGCTTCTTGCCGCTAAGCGCAGTGCCGATGAGATTTCACTCGAGGTAGCAGCAGCCAACGAAAACTGGGTAGATGCGCTAATTGAATCCGGCTTGCGGGCGGCCCTTGATAAGCCCAAGGACAAGTAATGGCTGAATCTGAAGTAACTGCAGAAGATATTTCCGAGGTCACCAGGCAACTCGGGCGCCCCGCAAGAGATATTTTGGCAATCGCTTCAAGGTGTGTTTGCGGCCGACCGCTGGTGGTAAAAACCAAGCCACGATTGGAAAACGGCACCCCGTTTCCAACCCTTTACTACCTAACTCAACCGGCTGCCACCGCAGCGGTGTCAACCTTGGAAGCCTCTGGCTACATGGCCGAACTACAGGAGCTGCTGGCTCAGGATCAGGCGATCGCGCAGCAGTATTTGCAGGCCCACCAAAGTTATTTGGCTGAGCGCGAGGCGATTGAGGTGGTTGAGGAATTGACTGACTTCTCTGCCGGTGGCATGCCTACCAGGGTTAAATGCCTGCACGCTCTGGTCGGGCACTCGCTCGCCAAAGGGCCGGGGGTAAATCCAATCGGCGATTTGGCACTTGAGGCGCTGACCTGGTCGCCAAAGGTGTGTAAGTGCGTGTAGCACTGTTAGCGCTGGGGTTACTGCTTACCCCCGCGACCATCGCCGACAACTGGTGGATTCAAAGCTATGGCTTCGATCAAACCGAGCTGGATGGCTCTGGGGTGACAATCGCGGTAATTGATACTGGAATTGACGCCTCGCACCCAGATCTTGCGGGAGCAGTTGTAGACGGAGTGGATTTTTCTTCCGTTGGCGTGCCCGACGGCACCTCCGGAGTTGGCAGTTCGGCATTTCACGGCACCATGGTGGCGTCTTTGATTGCCGGTCAGGGCAGCGCCGAATCGGGCGTCATCGGAGTCGCACCAAAGGCCAAATTACTCTCAATCTCTATTGGCTTGGGGGTTCCGGGTTCCGATACCGATGCTCAGATCGCCCAGGCGATGAGGTGGGCGGTAGATCACGGTGCCGACATCATCAATCTCTCGCTGACCAGAAACTCGCAAGTCTGGCCCAAGAGTTGGGACTCGGCATTTGGCTACGCATTTGAAAACGATGTTTTGGTTGTTGCTGCGGCTGGCAATCGCTCTGATAAATCTTCTAGGCCCTCTGCCCCTGCGACAATCCCCGGGGTTATTTCGGTTGGTGGGGTGACCAGGAACCAACAGCCGGCTGAGGCCTCAACCGCAGGTCTCGGGGTGGCAATTTCTGCTCCTGCTGAGGATTTGCTCGGAGCATATCCTGCAGAAAGCTATCGGGTCTGGGACGGCTCATCGGCTGCTGCACCAATCGTTTCGGGGCTCTTGGCTCTGATGTCTCAGGCAGATCCTCAGGCTTCCGCAAATGACTTAATTCAGCGCCTAATCGGAACTGCAACCGATCTTGGCGAACCTGGTTTTGACGCCAACTATGGGCACGGGTTGATAAACCCTGCCGCTGCGCTTGATTCAAAGCTCGAGGCTGAGCAGAATCCGCTGGGGTCATTAGCCAACTGGATCAAGCAGTATCGCCCGTCGGCGGAAGAGGGTGAATCCGAGCTGTCACTGCCGGTTGAGCCGCTGCCGGTGATATCGGAAGACCAAACCCAATTGGTGCAGGGTGGAGAAAACCTTGAGCCAGTTGGCCAATCTCCCTTTGAACCTTGGTTGAATCCGCTACTCTATTGGCTGTTAGCACCCCTTGCACCGTTGCTCTGGATTGTCCTGCGTCGCAAGCGTAAGGGGCAAGTTAGAGCCTTGAAGAAGACCAAAGGTAAGCCGCAACATGACAGTAGCGCCAACTAAGTCCGTAACCCCACCGCAGGTGGCAAAGGAAATCTTGAACCCAAAGCCAGCCCAGAAAATCTTGATTATCGGTGGTGGCTATGCAGGTTTCTACACCGCTTGGAAGCTTGAAAAGCTACTCAGGCGTGGCGAGGCTGAGGTTACCCTGGTCGATCCGCTGCCATACATGACCTACCAGCCATTCTTGCCTGAGGTTGCCGCTGGCTCTATCGAGGCTAGGCACGTCGTGGTTTCCCACCGCCAGCACCTAAAGAAGACCAACTTGGTCTCTGGCAAGCTGACCAAGGTGAACCACAAGACCCGCAAGGCAACCATCGCCATCGAAGGTGGCAAGCCAGTCAACCTTGACTACGACCAAATCATCATGACCGCCGGTGCGGTAACCAGAACTTTCCCAATCAAGGGCATCGCCGAGAACGCCATCGGCATGAAGACCATCGAAGAGGCCGTAGAAGTTCGCAACCGTTTGGTTGGTAACTTCGAACGTGCAGCAGCTCTGCCTAAGAGCTCGAAGCTTCGCCAGCGCCTTCTGACCACCGTTGTGGTCGGTGGTGGCTTTGCCGGTATTGAGACCTTCGCAGAGCTTCGCAGCGCAGCCACTTACCTACTGCGCTATTACCCGCAGATTGAATTCGATGAGATCCAGTTCCACCTGATTGAGGCCATGGGGCGGATCATGCCTGAGGTGTCACTACCAACCAGCGAGTGGGTAATCGAAAACCTTGCAAAGCGAAACGCCAAGATTCACCTCAACACTCAGTTGGAGTCTGCCGAGGGCGGCGTAATCAAGCTATCCACCGGTGAGAGCTTCGAGTCCGACCTAATCATCTGGACCGCTGGTGTAGCGGCTGCGCCGGTTGCCAAGAACACCACCTTCCCGCTGGATGCTCGTATGCGCATCACAGCAAACGCAAAGCTTCAGATCGTCGATGGCGACAAGCCAGTAGGCAATGCCTGGACCGCCGGTGACGTCTCAGCCGTGCCAGATCTTTCCGGTGGCGGAGTCGGTGGCTACTGCGTGCCAAACGCTCAGCACGCGGTTCGCCAGGCCAAGCTGTTGGCCAAGAACATCGTGGCATCGATCCGCGGTGAGGAGCCTCGCGAGTACATCCACAAGAACCTGGGTGCGGTTGCCGGTCTTGGTATCGGCGTCGGTGCTTTCCAGTCCGGCAAGCTAGGTCTGACCGGATTTGTAGCGTGGGTTATGCACCGTGGCTACCACGGTCTGGCAATGCCAACCTGGGAGCGCAAGATCCGCGTCGTTTCCGGCTGGGTCTGGAACTTTATCCTGGGCCGTGACCTAGTTTCGCTTGAGCAGGTGCGCTCACCGCGATTATTCTTCTCAACCTGGGCAGCCCGTCCAGGTAAGTAGAAACTTACCTAGCTAAAGGCCCAGGAGACTGGGCCTTTAGTTTTGCCCCGATAGCCCAATGGCAGAGGCAGACGACTTAAAATCGTCACAGTGTGGGTTCGAGTCCCACTCGGGGCACTGCCAGCAAATTTCCAGAAATCTCGCTTACTCTAGAGAAGTCTTAGTCAAGGAGTTTTTGTGGACATTGCAGTTTGGATCATTCTCGGTCTAGTGGTGGTAGCCGGCCTTTGGCTCTGGGCAACCTACAACGGCCTGGTAACTCTCAAGGTTCGCGTTGATGAGGCTTGGAGCGATATCACGATCCAGCTCAAGCGTCGTGCCGACTTAATCCCGAACTTGATTGAGACCGTGCGTGGCTACGCTACTCACGAACGTGAAGTCTTTGATGCGGTTACCCGTGCTCGAGCCGCCACCGTCTCCCCAGAGGCCCTCAGTCACCCAGCGCAGGCCGCTGCCGCAGAGGGCGAGTTGCAGGGTGCGCTCAAGAGTCTGTTCGCGGTCTCCGAGGCTTACCCACAGCTGGTTGCCTCAGCGAACTTCTTAGAGCTCCAGCGTGAACTCACCGACACCGAAGACAAGATCATGGCCGCTCGCAGATTCTTCAATGGCGGTGTGCGAGAGCTGAACACCAAGATTCAGCAGTTCCCGACCAACATCTTTGCCCGTTCCCTTGGCTTTACCTCTCGTGAGTTCTTTGAGGTTGAGAATCCTGCTGCGATTCAAGAGCCACCTCAGGTCAAGTTCTAAGAGGTCACTTTGTATTCGGCCATTGCCGCGAATAAGCGCAACACTTTCCTAATTGTTGGTGGCTTTGTGCTGCTGTTAGGCGGACTTGCCTACTGGTGGGGAACTGCCAGCGGAAATGGCTCCAGCGCATTTTGGATCATCGCCTTTGTCTTTGGTTACGCCCTGTTCCAGTACTTTGCGGCCAGCTCGCTGGCGATCGCCATGAGCGGTGCCTACCAGATTCAAAAGGCTGACAACCCAAGGCTCTGGCGCATAGTCGAGAACCTCGCAATTTCACAGGGCATGCCGATGCCCAAGGTCTACATCATCAATGACCCGGCTCCAAATGCTTTTGCCACCGGTCGGGACCCCAAGAACGCTGTAGTTGCTGCCACGACAGGGCTAATGGACATCATGAACGACAGTGAGCTCGAGGGCGTGATGGCTCATGAGCTTGGTCACGTGAAGAACTACGACATTCGAGTGTCAACCATTGTTTTTGGTTTAGTGTCTGCCGTCGGCATCCTGGCCGACTTTGCAATTCGCATGGCCTGGTTCTCTGGCGCCAGCCGCAACCGCGACGCAGGACAGTTGCAAATTGTGCTGATCCTGGTTGGTGTTGCCGGTTGGATTATCGCCGCCCTCATTGGACCATTGGTTTCGGCTGCAGTCTCGAGACAGCGTGAGTACCTAGCCGATGCCACCGGAGCACAAATCACTCGCTTCCCCGAGGGCCTGGCCTCAGCATTGCAGAAGCTTGGCGAATACGGTCGCCCAATGCGTCGAGCATCTAGCTCGATGGCTCACATGTATATCAATGACCCAATCAAGCCTGGCTTCATTGAGCGAGCTTTTTCGACTCACCCGCCAATCCCAAAGCGCATCGAGCGGCTTAGCAAGATCGGTTCGAGTTTCTAATCGCTAGACTTTGAAGCACCTTGAGATTGAAGGTTGCCAATGGTTAGCTCCAAAGTTCCCACGCTGAATGAGTTTTATGACGCCCTGGAGAACGTTCGCGCAATCGCGGTAAAGACCCCGGTATTAGAGAGCCACTGGCTTTCAGAGCTAACTGGACAACCGGTTTGGTTCAAGTGTGAAAACCTGCAGCGCACCGGAGCTTACAAACTTCGCGGCGCTTACAACCTAATGAGCCAGCTCACCGATGCCGAGAAGGCCAGGGGGGTAGTCGCCGCTTCCGCCGGCAACCATGCCCAGGGTGTTGCTCTGGCAGCCAAGGTCTTGGGCATCAAGGCCACTATTTTTATGCCGGTTGGAGCTTCGCTTCCAAAGTATGAGGCCACATTGGGCTACGGCGCGAATGTAGTGCTTACCGGAGCTATCTTTGATGAGACCTTGGCAGCTGCTAAAGAATTTACTGCCGAGACCGGCGCAGTATTCATCCCGCCGTTTGACCACCTAGATATCATTCGCGGGCAGGGCACGGTTGCTCTGGAAATCATGGAGCAGCTTCCCGAGGTCGACAACATTCTGGTTTGCCTCGGAGGCGGCGGGCTAACCGCTGGAGTTGCCACCGCAGCCAAGCTCAAGGCTCAGGCGCTGGGTCGCAAGGTCAAGGTCTATGCGGTTCAAGCCGAGATGGCGGCCAGCTGGCCGGGCTCCCTTAAGGCCGGTAAGCCAACCGAAATCAAGATTCAACCAACCATTGCCGATGGTATTGCCGTGGCGAAGCCGGGCAAGATCCCATTTGATTTGGTTGAAGAGTATGTCGACAAAGTGGTTACCGTCTCCGAGGACGAGATCGCGAAGGCGATGCTGATGGTTATGGAGCGCTCCAAGTTGGTGGTTGAGGCTGGTGGAGTGGTGGGCGTTGCCGCAGTTTTGGCTGGAAAGCTAAAGCTCAAGGGCACCACCGCAATCGTGCTGTCAGGCGGAAATATCGATCCACTGCTGCTGCAGCGTGTAATTCGCCACGGACTAGCGGCATCGGATCGCTACACCAACATTTCCGTGATGCTGCCAGATCGTCCGGGTCAGTTGGTCCGCACCGCAGAGGCGGTTGCGGCCGCTCACGCAAACGTGGTTGAGGTGCTTCACACCAGACACGGCAATGGCCTGCAGATTTCCGAGGTGGAACTAAACCTGAGTGTAGAGACCAGGGGCAAAGAGCACCGCAAGGACCTCATGAAGTCGCTTAAGGCAGCCGGGTTAAACCCAAGGCTGCACGAAGACTAGAACTCGAAGTTTTCAACGGCAACGATTTCTACCGAAATCTCTTTGCCATTTGGTGCTGAGTAGGAAACCTTGTCGCCAACCTTTTTGCCCATTACCTGCTGGCCAATTGGCGAGTCGGGGCTGTAGACATCCAGGTCACCCTCCTCGATCTGAGTCTCATACTCGGTGCCCTCGAAGATTTCGTGGGAGCCGAGGTAGAACTCGGCATCGCGCCCATTTAGCTTGCACTTGATCCAAAGCCCCTGCTTCACCACACCGTCGCTGGCGTCGGCTGTGCCGATCTCGGCGGTTGCCAAGATTTCTTCCAGCTTGTTGATGCGAGCCTCGATCTTGCCCTGCTCCTCTTTGGCTGCGTGGTAACCACCGTTTTCCTTGAGGTCACCCTCTTCACGCGCGTCTTGAATTCGCTTGGCAATCTCGTGACGGCCAACTGTGATGAGCTGGGTTAGCTCTTCCTTGAGGCGGTCGTAGGCAGCCTGGGTCAGCAGCATGGAATCAGTCATAGTTCACTTCTTGGATGGGGTTTGAGTGCCCAATTCTGGGCGATTGCAAAATACTACTTCAGCTGGCACTCATCCACCAAGGCCGTGGTGGCCAACTCGGTGGTGTTAATACTCACGCTCAACCTCAACTTGGCGGATTCCTGGGGTCCAATTTCTAGGGTCTTGTAACCAACCTGCCCAAATTGTTCATTAAGGGCTTCGAGCGTGCATATGGCAGTTGCATCCTGTGGCTTGGTGATTTCAAATTCCAACACCACCTGGGTTGGGCCTTTGACTGAGAACCCCAGGTCCTGGCTCTGTACCGGGTTGTAATTTGCAATGCTGGCAATAAGCACGCCGATGGTCATAACCGAGATGCCGGCGACAGAGATCCAAAGCCATGATCGCCTTGAGAGCTTGGCTTGTTTGCCATAGCGCTGGGCTAATAGGTCATTTTCTTGCTCTGCCATGCCTCTAGGTTATGCCAGGTGAGGGATACTTGAGGCATGGACTTCTTGCTCAGTGTGCTGTTAGCGGCAACCACCACTCCAACTCCAGTGCCAGATGACACTTACAACTCTCCCGGCACCATTGGATTCATTGCCACCTTTGGCGTAGCGCTGGCTGCGGTGGGTCTGTTCTTTGACATGAACCGCAGGGTTAGGCGCAATCGCTATCGAACCGAGATTCGCCAGAAGCTGGCGGAAGAGGAGCTAATGAACCTCGAGGTGGCTAAGCCGGAGCGCCCAGCTCCACCTACTAAACCGAACCGAGCGAACCCGGAAGCGGACTGAGGCCTGCGATAAGCGCTGCCACCCAGTGGCAGAAAAATGCTGCAACCGTTAGAGCGTGGAAAATCTCGTGGAAGCCAAAGTGCTTGGGGATGGGATTGGGTCGCTTTAGGCCATAAACCACGGCTCCCACGGAGTACATCAGGCCGCCGCTGATCACCAGGGTCATTACCACCCAGTTTGCCTCGAAGAAATCACCCAGGTAGAAAACCGCCGCCCAGCCAAGGGCAAGGTAAATCGGAACGTAAAGCCATCTCGGTGCATTGATCCAAAACACCCTAAATCCCACACCAAACACTGCAATAACCCAAACCGCTGTGAGCAGCAGGCTACCGTCTTCTGCCGCAAGTGCGGAAACGCTCAGCGGGGTGTAGGTTCCGGCAATGAGCAAGAAGATATTTGCGTGGTCGATTCTCTTGAGCAGTTTCTTGATGCCCGGTCGCCACCTGAAGCGGTGGTAGAGCGCAGAGTTTCCAAAGAGCAGAATTGAGCTCGCGAAGTAGATCGCCGCAGCCGTTTTGGCGACCCATCCCTCGGAGAAGACAATCAGCAGCACGCCAGCCGCCACCACAAATGGCAGCACGCCAGTGTGAATCCAGCCGCGCCAAGAGGGGCGAAATTCGTCCTTGTGATCAGCGCCTTTTAGCTCCGAGAGTGGAATGTGCAGCGGGTCTGGCAGATTCGTCATATTGCTAACCCTATGCCAATAAATCGGCAGGTAAGTTGCAATAATCTTGTCGCGTGCAGAAACTTCTCTATCGCTTTTACGAAAAGCAAATTGAGGCAAAACTGCGCCCTGCAGATTTGCCAAAGCACATCGGCGTGATGGTGGATGGCAACCGTCGTTGGGCATCACTTCAGGGTCTCGAGAAGGCTGGGCACGGCCACCAGGCCGGAGCCAAAAAGATCATCGACTTTTTGGGCTGGTGCTCAGATATCGGTATCGACCACGTCACGCTTTATCTGCTGTCCACCGATAATCTCAAGGGCCGTCACACCGAAGAGCTTGCCGACCTTATCGAGATCATTGTTTCTTTGGCAGAGGAGCTGCAGGCCAAGGGTCGCTGGAAACTGCAGGTGGTGGGGGATGTTGCGAGCCTTCCCGAATCCGCAGCTAAAAGACTTGCGCAGGTAGAAAAGCAAACCGCCAATAATGCCGGCACTCACGTGAATTTGGCCGTTGCCTACGGAGGTCGCAAAGAGATCGCAGATGCGATGCGTTCGATTTTGAAAAAGCATGCCGATCAGGGCACCACCATCGATCAGCTGGCTGATTTCCTAACTCCCGAGCTGATCACCGAACACCTCTACACCGGAGGGCAGCCGGATCCTGATCTTTTGATCCGCACCTCGGGTGAGCAACGATTGAGCGGCTTTTTACTATGGCAAAGTGCCAACAGCGAGTTCTACTTCGCCGAGGCGCTCTGGCCCGATTTTCGCCGGGTGGATTTCCTCAGAGCACTGCGCGATTTCCAGCGCCGGCATCGCCGCTTTGGGAGCTAAGTAAACAGTTTGATAATGCTCGAAGATTTGGGCGTGTCTCGCAACGATATTGAATTACGTCAGGCGTAAATTCGCATCAGGTCCCCATAGAAGGAGAGCCAGTGCCAGCTAACTCAAGCTCCAGGTCAAAATCGTCAAGTTCTAAGACAATTTCCCCTGAGGCGGTGAGTGGCCAAGGCAAAGCCAATCCCAAAGCAACCGATGTGCGAACGTTCGTTATCGACACCTCGGTGTTGCTCTCTGATCCAAAGGCGATGTTTCGATTCGCCGAGCATGAGGTGGTTTTGCCAATCGTTGTGATCAACGAGCTCGAGAAAAAGCGTAATGATTTAGAAATTGGCTACTTCGCAAGAAAAGCCTTGCGTTATCTCGATGATCTGCGCAAAAAGCATGAGCGCTTGGACTTTCCGGTTTCGGTTGGGGATGGCGGCACGCTCCGGGTCGAGCTAAATCACATCGACCAGTCGATCTTGCCAACTGGATTCCAGCTCGGCGATAACGACTCCAGAATCCTGGCTGTGGCAGCGAACCTAAAGAGCGAAGGCTTTGATGTCACAGTGGTCTCAAAAGACCTTCCAATGCGCGTCAAGGCATCGGCAATCGGCATGCGTGCCGAAGAGTATCTGCACGAACTCGCCACTGACGAGTGGAACGGCGTCGCCGACCTAGACCTCTCGGGTGATGAGATGGCGGATCTCTACGACACCGAAGAGTTAGTACACGAGCTGGCTAAAGAGCTCCCCATCAACACCGGTTTGATTATTCATTCTGAGCGCGGAAGTGCACTGGGTCGGGTTAGTGAATCCAAGACCGTGCGGCTGGTTCGTGGTGACCGCGATGTCTTTGGATTGCACGGCCGTTCCGCCGAGCAAAGACTCGCTATCGATGCGCTTTTGGACCCAGAGATTGGCATTGTGTCTTTGGGTGGTCGCGCTGGAACCGGTAAGAGTGCTTTGGCGCTGTGTGCAGGTTTGGAATCGGTTCTTGAGCGTCGACAGCACAAAAAGATCATGGTCTTCCGTCCGCTCTACGCGGTGGGCGGCCAAGAGCTGGGTTACCTGCCTGGAACTGAGGCCGAAAAAATGAACCCTTGGGCTCAGGCCGTCTTCGACACACTAGGAGCGTTGGTCTCCAAGGAGGTAATTGACGAGGTGCTCAACCGCGGCATCCTCGAGGTTTTGCCGCTGACCCATATCCGCGGGCGTTCGCTACATGACACCTTTGTGATTGTTGACGAGGCGCAATCGCTTGAGCGCAATGTGCTGCTCACCATGCTCTCCAGAATTGGTCAGAAGTCTCGGGTGGTACTAACTCACGATGTTGCCCAGCGCGACAACCTGCGAGTTGGTCGCCACGACGGCATTGCATCGGTGGTGGAAACCCTCAAGGGTCAACCGCTGTTCTCTCACATCACCCTGACTCGTTCCGAACGAAGCGAGATTGCGGCCCTGGTAACAGACCTGCTGGATTAGGTTGTGGAAAGCGGCGAGCACAGCCGCCACCAAATAGCTAACTTCGGTGCGTGCTTGAGTTATTGCTGTTGCTGCCGATGATGGTCCTAATCGCTTTTAGCTGGCAGCTGGCGACAATCGACTTGAAAGAACATCGACTTCCAAATCAATTCACGCTGCCGCTGATCGCGGTAACCGTAAGCTGCCTGCTGGTCTACGGGGCAATTACTGGCCAGTGGCAAAAGCTTTTCCAAGCATTGCTGGCCATGCTGCTCACCTTCGCAATCGGCTGGCTCCTTGCTCGATTTGCAGACTTAGGGATGGGTGATGTGAAGCTACTGGTTTCACTAAATGGCTGGCTGGCATGGCACGAGCCGTGGCTGATCGCGATCTCGCTGGCGATTGGTCTCATGGCGGCGAACGTGCTGGCACTAGCGGTGTGGATTAAACGAAAAGACCCCAAAGAGCACATCGCTCTGGGGCCTTTTCTGCTGCTTGGCTTTTACCTGACGGCTTTTTTACCAAGCTGGCAAATCATTACTGCGGTGGTCGAGTCATTGGCATGACATCCAATGCCTTATCCAACTGCTCCATGGTTAGCTTCTCGCCATCGACATAACCCAGTTCGATGGTTGCTTCGCGCACAGTGAGCCCCTTGGCTACCGAGTGCTTGGCAATCTTTGCTGCGGCCTCGTAGCCTATGAACTTGTTCAACGGGGTAACAATCGATGGGCTGGACTCGGCTAGCGCCTTGGAGCGCTCTACGTTTACCTCAAGACCTGCAACGGTCTTGTCGGCCAACACCCGCATCGAATTTGCTAGCAGGCGAATCGACTCCAGCAGGGCGTTGCCCATTACCGGAATTGCCACGTTTAGCTCGAAGTTTCCGGACGCACCGGCCCATGTCACGGTGGCATCGTTTCCGATAACGCGAGCGCAAACCAT
>DLPB01000021.1 GCA_002479805.1 Micrococcales bacterium UBA7469 | reverse complement strand
TTCTCCAGCGAGATTTTGGAGGGGTGGAAGATGACCGCGATGTTCTGCACTCCACAAGCCTAGGCGTTATAGAAGGTAGGCTTGAGGCCGTGATTGACCTCAATCTTCTAAGAGAGAACCCAGAAGCCATTAGAGCTTCTCAAATTGCTCGCGGTGCCGATGTTTCGCTGGTTGATCAGGCGATTGCGCTTGATCTGGAAAAGCGTTCGGCGCTCGCAGAATTCGAACGCCTTCGTGCTGCCCAAAACCAGCACGGCAAGTTGGTGGCAACCGCTCCCAAAGAGGAGAAAGCTGCCCTAGTTGCCCAGGGTCAAGAGATGGCGGTTGCGGTGAAGGCAGCAGATGCTGCTGCCAACGCTGCCGACGAGGCACTCACCAAAGTGCTTTACAAAATCGAAAACGTGGTAATCGAAGATGTTCCCGCCGGAGGCGAAGAAAACTTCGTGCTGGTCAAAGAGGTTGGCACCATCCCAAGCTTTGGCTTTGAGCCAAAAGACCACGCTGAACTTGGCGAACTACTCGATGTGATTGACATCGAGCGCGGGGTCAAGATCTCGGGTTCTCGCTTCTACTTCCTCAAGGGCTGGGGCGCTCGTTTGGAGCTCGCCATGATGCAGCTCGCACTGGATCAAGCAGCCGAGGCTGGCTTTACGGTTTTGATCACCCCAACCTTGGTAAAACCAGAGGTCATGCAGGGCACCGGCTTCCTCGGTGAGCACGCCGATGAGATTTACTACCTACCGGCAGACGACCTCTACCTCACCGGCACCAGCGAGGTAGCCCTCGCCGGCTACCACCGCGACGAGATTATCGACAGCTTGGATCAGCCAATTCGCTATGCCGGTTGGTCAACCTGCTACCGCCGAGAGGCCGGTGCTGCCGGTAAGGACAACCGCGGAATCCTGCGCGTGCACCAGTTCAACAAGTTAGAGATGTTTAGCTACTGCAAGCCAGAAGAAGCCGAGGCCGAGCACGCTCGATTGTTGGCCTGGCAGGAGCAGATGCTGCAGAAGTGTGAACTGCCATACCGCGTGATCGATGTGGCGGCTGGTGACCTAGGTTCGTCGGCAGCCAGAAAGTACGACGTTGAGGCTTGGGTTCCAACCCAGGGCACCTATCGAGAGCTCACCTCAACCTCTAACTGCACTACCTTCCAGGCACGCAGACTAAACACTCGTTTCCGCGATGAGAGCGGCAAGCCAAAGATTGCTGCCACTTTGAATGGCACCCTGGCAACTACCAGGTGGTTGGTTGCGATTCTGGAGAACCACCAGCAGGAAGATGGATCGGTGGTTATTCCAAAGGCACTGCGTCCATACCTCGGTGGCATCGAAAAGATTGTGCCCAAGCGCTAAGTCATGGCAGCTTTCGAACCCTGGCTGATTGGCATCGATATCGATGGCACATTGGTGCACGACGATGGCTTTTTATCCAAGCGGGTTATTGAGCAGGTTTCTCGAGTTCGCTCGCTCGGTCACGAGGTGGTGATCGCCACCGGTAGAGCAGCCGCAAATGCCTACCCGGTGATTAAGGATCTTGGAGTATCGCTAAACCACTCGGTTTGTTCAAACGGTGCGGTGACAATTCGGCTGGAAGAAGATCACCCACGCGGTTATGCGATGCACGACGTGAAGACTTTTGATCCAGCTGAGGTGCTGACCCAGCTGATCGAGCACCTGCCAAACGCACACTTCGCGGTTGAGCATGCTGACGGCAGCTATCGCTTTCACAAGCCCTTCCCTTCCTATGCGCTCGGCGATGACAATCGTGAAGCTCCGCTAGCAGAACTTTTAGAGCACCCCGTCTCACGTGTTGTGGTGCTATCGCCAGATCACGATGTCGATGAGTTTTTGGGGCTGATGGCCAAGGTTGGTCTGCAGTCAGTGTCTTATGCAATCGGCTACACCGCTTGGCTAGACATCGCACCCAAGGGCATCGACAAAGGTCACGCCCTTGAGCAGTTGCGCCAGCACTACGACATCCCAGGTGAGCGCACTTTGGTGATGGGCGATGGCCGAAATGACATCGAGATGTTCCGCTGGGCCAGGTCCATGGGTGGCTACGCCTTCGCCATGGGACAGGCTCCGGAAGAGGTAAAGCTGGAGGCAACCGCGGTAACCGCAGCGGTCGATCAAGACGGTGTCGCTCAGGTGCTGGAGGCACTTGAGGGTCTCAAATTTTTAGATTAACCGCTAAACTTTCCCGCGGAGGTCTGTCCGAGCGGCCGATGGAGCTGGTCTTGAAAACCAGTGGACAGCAATGTCTCGTGGGTTCGAATCCCACGGCCTCCGCCAGTTTCCTAGCCCACTATCAGCAATTAATCTCTAGACTTTCCAAGTGACTCAGCCCGAATTCATCTTTCCCGAAGATCAGCGCCGCCCGAGGCGTCGCGGCTGGCTAACCAAGCTGCTTGTATCCATGGTCGTTGTTGCCGGTTTGGGCGTTGCCGCGGTTGGCGGTGGCTATGTATATGTGATGAGCCAGCTGAATGCCTCCGGTATTGATGTTTACTCCACTGATGGTGCGACTTTTGCCCCGCCTACCGCAGAAGAAATCAATGGACCAATCAATGTCTTGGTAATCGGTTCTGACACCAGGGCGGGTCAGGGTAAAACCTCATACGGTCCGGTTGGTAATGCGCTTGCCGACGTGATTATTCTCTTGCACGTTTCAGCTGACCGAAAAAATGCGGTGGCGCTGTCCTTCCCACGTGACCTGATGGTTTCGGTTCCCGAGTGTCCAGACCCGGAAGGTGGAGACAAGTTCCCGGCCAGGGATATGGTGCAGATCAATGCCACCATGAATACCGGTGGACCTGCCTGCACCTTGCTAACTGTTCAGCAGCTCACGGGTGTGAAGATTCCATACCTTGCCATGATTGACTTCAAGGGCGTTATCGCGATGAGCGAGGCAGTCGGTGGCGTAACGGTTTGTGTGGCTGAGCCAATCAAGGACGACTACACCCAGCTATACCTAGAGGCCGGCGAGCACACCCTGATTGGCGAGCAGGCCCTTGCCTTCCTACGCACCCGCCACGGTGTCGGGGATGGCTCAGACCTCTCTCGTATTTCCAACCAGCAGGTGTTCCTCACCTCCTTGGTTAGAAAGCTCAAGGACGAGGGTGCACTAACCAACCCATTCACCATGCTCCGCTTGGGCACCGCAGCCCTTGAGAACATGACGCTCTCCAACAGCCTCACCGAGATCGGCGTGATCTTGGGCATGGCTCGTGAGGTGAATGATGTTGACCTTGACAAGATCTCCTTCCTAAAGCTTCCGGTCTACAGCCTCAGCGGTGCTTACTCGGGTCGAGTGGCAGTGATTGAAGACCAGGCCCAACTGCTCTTTGATCGCATCGCTCAGGATGAATCGCTAATTCTGGAAGAGGCAAACCCAGGATCCGGCGCGGTAGTTGTCGAGGAAACGGCTCCAGCCGAAGAAACCAGCACCGAAACCGCAGCCACCAAGAGCGAGGAAGCCCTCCCAGAGTGGGTGCAGGGCACCAACGCCTCCGTCAAGAGCTGCTCAAACTAGTTTTCCCAAAGCCCAATTTCCTAGTAGGCTAATGCGGCTACTTGGAGACGTCGCATAGCCCGGTCGAGTGCGCCTCACTGCTAATGAGGTAGGGGTTTTAAAAGCCCCTCGGAGGTTCAAATCCTCTCGTCTCCGCTCTTGATGCCAAAGCATCAACTTCAACTGCCGCTTGGCAAAATCCTTAAATGTAACGAATTGGTATACCAAACCCCTCTTCTTTGGCGGCAGTCGCTACCTAATTGAGGTGGACCAGCAGCGATATCTGGTCGATTGTGGACTGTTTCAGGGCTACAAAAACTTGCGCGAGCGAAACCGAGAAGACTTCCCGGTTCCAGCTGACACCATCGACTTCATTCTGCTTACTCACGCGCACCTAGATCACTCAGGTTATGTGCCGGCCATGATTCGCCAAGGCTTCAAGGGTCGGATCCTGACCACCCCAGGAACCGAAGAACTGTTATCAATTCTTTGGCCAGACAGCGCACGCCTACTTGAAGAAGACGCCGAGCGAGCCAACCGCAAGGGCTACACCAAACATGCTCCAGCCAAGCCGCTCTATGACATCTCAGATGTAGAGCGAGCGCTGGACAAAATCAAAACTATCCCGTTTGGCAAACCGGTCGAGTTAGCGCCAAATGTCTCGGCAGAGTTCCAGCACGCCGGGCACATCCTCGGTGCTGCTCAACTGCATTTGAAGGTGAACCAGACCTCGATTCACTTCTCAGGAGACCTGGGTAGAGCCAGTGATGCGGTGATGAATCCACCGGAGGGTTTTCCAGGTTCAGACATTCTGGTCGTCGAGTCCACATATGGAGATCGCACCCACCCACAAGTGAATCCAGAGGACGAGCTTGCCGAAGCTCTAAAGCCAGTATTGCAACGCGGCGGCACCGTTGTAATCCCCGCCTTCGCTGTTGGCAGGACTCAAGCCCTGATGCTGCACCTCTGGAGACTGATTGACCAGGGTCGCATCCCGCGGGTGCCAATTTATGTCAATAGCCCGATGGCCCTGAATGCAACTCAGATGTATCACCGCCACAAAGAAGAACACAAGGTGGGTATCGAAGAATTTGAGTCGATGTATTCGCTAGCCAGCATGGTTCAGACAGTTGAGGACTCCAAGGCGCTGAACGATAACAAGCAGGCCAAGATCATCATCTCCGCCAGCGGCATGATCACCGGCGGTAGGGTACTGCACCACATCAAAGCATTCGGTCCAGACCCAAAGAATGCCATCGTGATCACCGGCTATCAGGCCGGTGGCACCCGCGGCAGCCAGTTAGTTGAAGGGCTAAAGACCTTGCGTATCTTTGGCAAGGATGTGCCGATTGAGGCCGAGGTAATTCACCTGCAGAGCATGTCGGCTCATGCCGATGGCGCAGAGATTATCAACTGGATGCGCTCAGCAACCAAGATTCCAAAGATGACCTACGTCACCCATGGTGAGCCAACAGCCAGCGATCGCTTGCGATTCCAGATTGCCAATCAGCTGCACTGGAAGGCCAGGGCACCCTTTATGAACGAGGTTATTGACCTGGACAACCCTGCCTAGTTCATACCTTCAACAAATTGGCACCTTGTCCAAAGACCATGAAACCTACTAGAATCCTCTAGTTACCCAAGCGTTTGTAGCTCAACGGATAGAGCATCTGACTACGGATCAGAAGGTTGGGGGTTCGAGTCCCTCCAAGCGCACGAAATCCCGGTTCCTTCGCACGAGGACCGGGATTTTCTCTTATCCTTTTTGGTATCTAATAGCGGGCTGTAGCGCAGCTTGGTAGCGCACTTGTTTCTTGGAACTTTGAGAAGTTCCTAGTTCTTCCAAACGGTCAGGTGCACCGCTTTAGACCAACAGTCAAGCCAGATGCAACAGGAATCGTTTCGCTAATCGAAGCCAACCTACCCAACTAATTCGAATTAAAAAACAGGTAAATAAATGAACGCAACATCAAAAGTGACTATCGAACAAAAAGGTCACGTACTTCTAATTGGTTTGAATCGCCCAGAAAAACTTAACGCGGCTGACATGGAGATGTTGCAAGAGCTTGCTCTTGCTTACGGCAAGTTGGATTCCGATCCAGAACTTCGAGTGGGACTGGTTTTTGCCCACGGTGATCACTTCACCGCTGGATTAGATCTTGCAGATGTTGCACCACGACTAAATGCCGATGGATTAGCAATGGTGCCTGAAGGCGGACTGGACCCATGGGGGATTCAATCAACGCCGGTATCAAAACCTGTAGTTATTGCAATTCAGGGAACCTGTCTCACACTCGGTGTAGAGCTTGCACTAAATAGCGAAGTTGTAATTGCGGCCGAGAACGCAAAGTTTGCTCAATTAGAAGTTTCCAGAGGAATTTTGCCCTTCGGTGGCGCAACCAAGAGAATGCCAAGATCTGCTGGTTGGTCCAACGCGATGAGATACCTACTTACTGGAGAATCTTTTGACGCGGCAACTGCGTTACGCCTTGGAATTGTGAATGAGGTTGTTCCTGTTGGAACCGAGAAAGATCGCGCCCTCGAACTAGCCGAAAAGATTGCCGCCCAGGCTCCTCTTGCAGTGCAGGCAACCCTCGCCTCCGCGAGAGCTGCCCTATTGGAAGAGAAAGCCGAAGATGGCTTTATAGGCAAGCGCTTAGCCAGACTGGCGGCATCGAACGACGCCAGGCGTGCGATGGAGGCTTATCTTTCTAAGTCGCCAGTCCCTTTTGAAGGAAATTAGGCTTCCAAAAAAAACACCCAGTTTTTTGTATGTTTCACACAAAGAAGCAAACCTTGGATTTACTGAGGTTGTAGCTAATTACAGACTTCTTAGACCCGCATTTTCAATGAATTCCTGCGTGCTTACAATCAAACCAACACGAAGGAGTGTGCAATGCAAAGCGAAATATTGCCAAAGGTAGACACCACCCTTGTTGGGGACATGTTGCTGGGAAAGTGGAAAGACATTCGTCTTCACACCCGGAAAATTTGCGAACAGCCCGAAATGTGGCAAATCCCAGGCCTTACTCACCACGAACATCGTGAACGAGTCTTTGGCCAGCTAAAGATCTTGGTGGAGAACGGCTCCACCGCCTACGGCTTCCCTGCTATCGCAGGTGGAAACGCTGATCCAGGTGGATCACTAACAGTATTTGAAGAACTGATTCTTGCTGACCCTTCACTGCAGATTAAATATGGAGTTCAGTGGGGACTCTTTGGTGCTGCAATTCTGTACTTAGGCACAGAGTCACATCACGCAGAGCTACTTCCTTCAGTAGTTACTTTGGGAACCCCAGGTTCTTTTGCAATGACCGAGACCGGTCATGGTTCCGATGTTGCAAACATCGGAACTACCGCTATCTATGACGAGACAACACAAGAATTTGTAATTCACACTCCATCTCGTCACGCTTGGAAGGATTACATCGGTAACGCTGCAATTCACGCCAAGGCAGCAGTTGTTTTTGCGCAGCTAATCTCCAAAGGAGAAAACCACGGTGTTCACGCTTTCTATGTTCCAATTCGCGACAACAGCGGAAATTTCTTGCCAGGTGTTGGCGGCGATGACGACGGAGTAAAGGGGGGTCTAAACGGTGTTGACAACGGAAGACTTCACTTCACTGATGTTCGAATTCCAAGAAAGTGGTTACTGAACCGCTACGGCAATGTTGCAGAAGATGGAACATACTCATCTCCAATCGAATCCAAGGGAAGAAGATTCTTCACCATGCTTGGAACTTTGGTTCAGGGAAGAGTATCTATCACCGGTGGTGTGACAAACGCTCAGAAGGTTGCACTAACAATTGCAATTCGTTATGCGCACGAGAGAACTCAGTTCCCAACTCACGATGGAACAGAACATGTTCTGATGGACTACGGACGTCACCAGAGAAGATTGCTTCCAGCTCTTGCAAGAACCTACGCGCAAGCATTCGCACACCTAGAGCTACTAGAACAGTTCGATGAAGTATTTAGCGGTCGTAACGACACAGACTCTACTAGACAAGATCTAGAAACCGTTGCAGCAGCTTCCAAGGCACTATCAACTTGGAACGCACTAGACATCATTCAGGTTTGCCGTGAGGCTACCGGTGGTCAAGGCTTTATGGCCCAGCACCGCATGGTTGGTTTGCGAGCAGACCTAGATGTTTATGCAACCTTCGAGGGTGACAACAACGTGCTTCTACAGCTTGTTGCAAAGAGACTACTTAGCGACTACTCAAAAGCATTTGCTTCACCTAACTTTGGAACACTCGCTCAGTATGTTGTTGGGCAAGTAGGAGAGGTTGCAATCAACCGAGGAGGACTTCGCGGAATCGCACAGAAGTTCACTGACTTTGGTTCAACTGCAAGATCGATTGGTTTTGTTCGCGACGAGGAGCACCAGCACCAGCTTCTTACCGACCGTGTTCACACCATGATTGCAAAGCTTGCTAACGAGCTTCGTCACTCTGGAAAGAAAGATCCTGCAGAAGCTGAAAGATTATTCAATCGCCACCAGAACGATCTGATCATTGCCGCCAAAGCACACGGAGAACTAATCCAGTGGGAGGCGTTCACATCTGCTCTTAACAAGATTCAAGACCCTCAGACTAAGAAGGTTTTGACTTGGCTAAGGGACCTATTTGGTTTCACTTTGTTGGAAGAGAATCTTTCTTGGTACATGATCAACGGAAGACTAACCTCACACCGTGCCGAGGCAATCACCGACTACATCGACGGCAGATTGCTTGGAAGGCTAAAGCCTCACGCTTCGGACCTTGTTGATGCATTTGGTCTAACAGAAGGTCTAATCAGAAGCGACCTGGCCTTTGGAGCAGAATCTAGAAGACGCGAATCACTAAAGAAAGAAGCGAGCAAATAATGCAAAACACCTACTTCGTTGATGGAGTCCGCACACCATTCGGTAAAGCCGGAGAAAAGGGTGTCTATTGGAACACTCGCGCAGATGACCTAGTTGTTAAAGCCATGATTGGTTTGCTCGATAGAAACCAGTCGGTCCCTAAAGGCGCAATCGACGATGTCGCTATTGCCGCTACCACCCAAACTGGTGACCAGGGTCTAACCATCGGCCGCACCTCAGCTATCTTGGCTGGGCTTCCAAACTCAGTTCCAGGCTTTGCTATTGACCGTATGTGTGCTGGAGCCATGACTGCAGTAACCATGATCGGTTCGGCTATTGGTATCGGAGCATACGATCTAGTCCTTGCAGGAGGAGTCGAGCACATGGGTAGACACCCCATGGGCGGTGACGCTGATCCAAACCCACGCTTCATCGCTGAAAAGCTAGTGAACCCAGACGCCCTAAACATGGGTAACACTGCAGAGAAGATTCACGACCGCTATCCAGTGCTAACCAAAGAGCGCGCGGATGCCTTCGCGGTGCAGAGTCAGAAGCGCGCGGCCGCTGCTTACGAAAAGAATTACATCCAGCAGGACTTGGTTTCTGTTTCTGCCACCACCCCTGAGGGACTAAGGGTTGTAGACAAAGACGAACTATTGCGACCAGATTCAACTGTTGAAGGCATGAAAGACCTAAAGACACCTTTCCGTGCGAACGGAAGAGTAACCGCAGGTAACGCTTCTCCACTAACTGATGGCGCAACTATTTCTTTGCTAGCTGGCGACCAAGCAGTAAAGCAATATGGACTGAAGCCACGCATGAAGATGGTGACATTTGCATTTGCAGGTGTTGAGCCAGAGATCATGGGAATCGGTCCCATTCCGGCAACCGAAAAAGCTTTGAAAAAAGCCGGTCTTTCAATTTCCGATATCGGACTATTTGAAATCAACGAAGCATTTGCAGTTCAGGTTCTTTCATTCTTGGAGCACTTCAAGATTGCAGATGACGACGCAAGAGTGAACGCTTGGGGTGGAGCAATTGCATTTGGTCACCCACTTGCTTCCAGTGGTGTTCGACTAATGAACCAACTGTCTCGTCAGTTTGAGATGAGACCAGATGTTCGCTACGGAATCACAACAATGTGTATCGGTCTTGGTATGGGTGGAACCGTTATCTGGGAAAACGAGAATTACGACGGAAAGAAAAACTAATGAAACTTGATCACTTCTCTGAGCTGTGGTCAAACACCGATGAGGTAATTACTCATTCGTATGTTCAGGATGTAAAACTTCCTTCCGGAAAAGTTCTTGCGCTCATCACGCTTGATAACCACAAAGATCACACCAGACCATCAACACTTGGCCCACTTACTCTGAAAGAATTCGCGGAGACTCTAGAGGTTCAAGAGCAACGCGCTAAGAAAGGCGAGATTCATGGTCTTGCTGTAACAGGTAAGCCATACTTTCTAGCCGCGGGTGCAGACCTTTCTAAAGTGGGTTCGATTCCATCTACCCGCGCTGGAAGACTGGTTGTTGAGCTTGGGCACTTCGCCCTAGGCAAGCTTGGAAATTTCCCAGTTCCAACATTTGTGTTTATCAACGGCCTTGCTCTTGGTGGTGGATTAGAGATTGCTCTGAACGCTAACTACCGAACCGTAAACTCTGCAGCTCCTGCAATCGCTCTTCCAGAAGTTTTCCTTGGACTACTTCCAGGCTGGGGCGGGGCGTACCTGCTTCCAAACTTGATTGGAATCAGGAACGCACTGAAGGTTGTAATCGAGAACCCACTGAAGCAAAACCGCATGCTGAGCCCGAAAGATGCTCTCAAGCTTGGAATTGCAGATGTCATGTTTGACCCACAAAGATTCATCGAAGACTCTGTTGTTTGGGCGGACAAAGTCCTTGGCGGTAAAAAAGTATCCCGCCCAAACAAGCCAGGCCTATTTGAGCGCTTGGTTATCTGGGGACCTGCCGTTTCCATCGCTAGAAAAATGGTGAAACAGAACATCGGCTCTGTGCCACTTGCTCCCTACGCAGCTCTAGATCTTCTAGGCGAGGCTAGATTCAGCTCTAAAGAAAAAGGCTTCAAGCGCGAGGACGAAGAACTAGAAAAACTGATTGCATCTGACCAGTTCCGTGCCAGTATCTACGCTTTCAACCTTGTTCAAAAGCACGCAAAGAACCCACAGGGTGCTCCGGATCCAAAGCTTGCAATCAAGGTGCAAAAAGTTGGTGTTGTTGGTGCCGGTCTAATGGCTAGCCAATTCGCTCTTTTGTTCCTAAGAAGACTTCAAGTTCCAGTGGTAATCACTGACGTCTCTCAGGAACGCGTCGACAAGGGTCTTGCTTACTGCCGTGCAGAGCTAGACAAGCTGGTTGAAAAAGGCCGCCTGTCAGTTGACGACCGCAACCGCTACAGCGCAAACCTAAGCGGAACTCTGTCCATGAATGACTTCGCTGATTGTGACTGGGTTATCGAAGCAGTATTCGAGGAACTCAAGGTCAAGCACGATGTGTTTACCCGCGTGGAGGCAGTAGTAAGACCAGATGCAATCTTGGCTACTAACACCTCTTCTTTGTCTGTTGATGAAATCGGAAAGGTGCTCAAACACCCTGAGCGCCTGGTCGGTTTCCACTTCTTCAACCCGGTAGCGGTTATGCCGCTTCTCGAGGTGGTCAAAGCTGCTAAGAGCAACGATGTTTCTGTTGCCACCGCGATGCGGGTTGCAAATGATCTAAAGAAGACAGCGGTCATTACTTCTGACAGCACCGGATTCGTAGTGAACAGGTTGCTTGGTTACCTTCTGGGAGAAGCCATGAAGGCCGTTGACGAAGGCATTCCATTCGAAGAAGTGGCCGACGCAATCGCTCCTCTTGGTCTGCCAATGAACCCATTCGATCTTCTGGAGCTCGTTGGGTTGCAAGTTGGTGCTCACGTGCTGGATTCAATGTATGGATTTGCACCGGAGCGCTTCTATAAGACCGATTCTCTGCACCAGCTTGCAAAGCTTGGTCGAATCAGAACCAAGGATTCCAAGGGTAACAAGACTGGCTACGACCCAGAGGCAATCCAGATTGTTTCTGGTCGCACGAGGACTAGATCTAAGGATCAAGTATTCGATGACCTAATTGTTGGACTGACGACTGAAATCAAGCTAATGCTTGATGAGAAGGTTGTTTCCAGCGCTGAGGATATTGACTTGTGCATGATCATGGGTGCTGGTTGGCCATTCCACTTAGGTGGAATCACACCTTACCTAGATCGAATTGGTGCCTCCAAGAAAGTCTTTGGAGCAACTTTTCACAACCCGATGATCAAGGGCGTTTAACGAGAAAAGAATCCGCTAGCTAGTTCCAAAATAGTTAGCGCACCTAGGCGAACAGTTCTTCCATCAGCACTGTCTGCCAATGCATCTATCTCGGTGATGTGGGTCTGCTTAAGGTTTAGTTTCCACCTGACTTGTGAAGACTTTGTGTCTTTGCGGGAAGATGAATCTATGCCAAAACCATTCCCAGTCGAGTTCCGGAGAGACGTTGTCGCGGTGGCCCGGTTGAATAACCAGTCGCTGGCGCAAGTCGCTAGGGATTACGGAATCAGTGAAGCGACCGTGCATAACTGGTTGAAGAAGGCCGACATCGAAGACGGTGTCAAACCCGGTGTTAGCAAAGCCGAGTCCGATGCTTTACGTGATGCCAAGAAACGCATCCGGACGTTGGAGCAAGAAAACGAAATCCTAAGAAGGGCTGCAGCATACTTTGCTCGTTTCTCTGGCCCAAAATGATGTACCCGGTGGTCCTTGAGCTAGCTGCTAACCGAATCCCGGTTGCGGTGACCTGTCGGGTGTTGAAGAAAAGCCGCCAAGGGTTCATGAAGTGGCGACGTAACCCAATATCGGATCGTGCCTGGACCCAAGCGCATCTGACTAACCAGTTAGTGGATTTACATGCCGAAGATCCAATGTATGGGTATCGGTTCCTAGCCGATGAACTCCAATCAGCCGGGGTGGAAGTATCCGAGAGAACTGTTTGGCGGTTATGCAGTCAACAGAAACTCTGGAGATTGCATGCTGCTAAACGGGGTTTGAACCGGAAACCAGGACCACCAGTGCATGATGACCTGGTTCGTCGAGTCTTCAACGCCGAGCGGGTGAATCAGCTTTGGCTGACCGACATTTCGGAGCATCCAACCGGTGAAGGCAAGCTGTATTTATGTGCAATCAAAGACGTGTACTCGAACCGGATAGTGGGTTACTCAATCGATTCAAGGATGAGCGCGAACCTTGCTGTTTCGGCTTTACGCAACGCGGTTGCGTTACGTAACCCGCAGGGCACTGTGGTTCATTCGGATCGTGGTTCCCAGTTCCGGTCTAATGCTTTCGTAGCCGAATTGAAACGTCAAGGGTTGACCGGTTCCATGGGCCGGGTCGGCGCTTGTGCCGATAACGCTTCCATGGAGTTGTTCTTCTCGTTGCTTCAAAAGAACGTGTTGAACCAGAAACGTTGGGAGACCAGGGAAGAACTACGGTTAGCGATCGTGGTTTGGATTGAAAAGAAATATCATCGCAGCCGCCGGCAACGAGCGTTAGGTCGCTACACGCCGGTCGAGTTTGAAATACTAGAACCAGTCCTCAAAGCTGCTTGAGGACTGTAAACCCGAAGTGGAAACTAAACTTTCAGCAGACCCGAGTCCTCTAGGTGGTGCGGATATTCGCGCATCCAATCTTTAGGTGAATCCATTCACCATCTCCTTTTCTTGCATTATTGCTAATAATACCCCAGGGGGGTATATTCATGGCAGGATCACAGGTTAGGAAAATCATGGTAAATCTCGACCACGAAATGCACCACGATCGCCGTTCGGGTGCTGAGCCAACTGGCACTGGAGCCAATGCGCATGAATGCAAGTGCGCCTCTGATCCAGCTGCTCGTTGTGATTGCCCCCCAAATGAATGCCAATGTCATTCAGGCTCAGCAAACGCTCACATGACTCATGATCACCATGACCATGCCGCGCATGGCCACTCCACGCATGCACACTCAGGGCACGACCACGAGGCCATGACGATGGGGCACGAAAGCCATGAAAAAATCGAGCATGGTGTAGCCAGTACTCAGGTTGGGCATACCACGCATGCAACGCACGATGGACACGCCACTCATTCAGGTCACGGAGGGCATGCAGGTCATGGCGGCCATGCGGGGCACGTAGAAAAGTTCCGAAAATTATTTTGGATCATGCTCGGTGTTGCGATTCCTGTGATCGGTTTTTCTAGCATGTTCGCCATGCTTATCGGTTACGACCTACCAAGCGGCCCATGGGTGAACTTTGTTTCACCAATTCTTGGAACGGTTATGTTTGTCTGGGGTGGCTCACCGTTCCTGACGGGAGCCTGGCAAGAAATTAAACAACGTAAGCCTGGCATGATGCTACTGATCAGTCTCGCGATTTCCGTGGCCTACATAGTTTCAGTAGGAGCCAGTCTAGGAATTACCGACCACGAACTTGATTTCTGGTGGGAGCTTGCACTTCTAATCGTGATTATGCTTTTGGGTCACTGGGTAGAGATGCGCTCATTGGCCCAAACTAACTCGGCACTTGATTCACTTGCCGCATTATTGCCAGATGAAGCTGAAGTTATTAATGGCGATGTGACTCTAAAAGTCAGCCCGTCAGAATTGAAAGTGGGGGACATAGTCATCGTTCGTCCTGGAGGTCGTGCACCAGCTGACGGAGAAATCATTTCTGGATCCGCCAGCATGGATGAATCTATGATCACAGGTGAGTCCAAGACAGTGCAGCGAACAGTTGGTGAACCAGTTGTAGCAGGAACAATCGCCACGGATTCATCAATTCGCATCCGAGTAGCAGCTGTTGGTGCCGATACGGCACTCGCGGGGATTCAAAAATTGGTTTTAGAAGCCCAGAACTCATCCTCTAAGGCCCAACGAATCGCTGATCAGGCAGCCGCGCTTTTGTTCTGGTTTGCTCTTGGTGCAGCGGCAATAACCATGGCTATTTGGTCATCCCTTGGAAATTTCGATGAAGGAGTGATTAGAACAATCACGGTGCTTGTCATTGCCTGCCCGCATGCACTTGGCTTGGCAATCCCGCTAGTTGTTGCAATTGCTACTGAGCGAGCTGCTAAAGGTGGCGTCTTGATCAAGGATCGATTGGCTTTGGAAAGCATGCGCACGGTCGACACAATTCTTTTTGACAAGACTGGGACTCTAACCAAAGGTGAACCTGTCCTTACAGGTATCGAGACGAACCCAGGCATCGATGAGGCGGAAATTATTGCGCTGGCTGCAGCAGCAGAAGGTGACTCGGAGCACCCCTTGGCTAAGGCAATTGTTCAGGCTGCGATCACAAGGAAACTTAAGCCTCTGAGCGCAGTGGATTTCTTGTCATCTCCTGCGGTGGGGGTTAGCGCAGTTGTTGATGGAAAGAACGTTAAAGTTGGCGGGCCAAACCTGCTCTTGAGTTTGGGCCAGGCTGAACTTTCTGTAGCTAGTGCTTGGAAGAGCGAGGGTGCAATCATCTTGCATGTCGCTGTTGAAGGGCAAGTTGTTGCTGCGCTGCGTCTTTCGGACGCGATTCGAGAAGAATCAAGGCAAGCCGTCGAAGCCCTTCACAAGTTGGGACGCAAAGTCGTAATGATCACTGGCGATGCTGAAGCGGTGGCCCAGTCAGTTGCAAAAGAGCTCGGTATTGATCGAGTGTTCGCAGGAGTTCGCCCAGAGGATAAGTCTGCAAAAGTACGAGAACTGCAAAAAGAAGGTTTGCACGTTGCGATGGTTGGGGATGGCGTGAATGACGCTCCAGCCCTAGCTCAGGCCGACGTAGGCATAGCGATTGGTGCGGGAACCGATGTGGCTATTGCCTCGGCTGGGGTCATCCTGGCAAGTTCCGACCCTAGGTCAGTACTTTCTGTGATTCAACTTTCCAATAAGTCTTACCGAAAGATGAAGCAAAACCTTTGGTGGGCTGCTGGATACAACATGCTCGCAGTGCCACTCGCAGCAGGTGTACTGGCCCCGTTTGGTCTTATACTGCCGATGTCTGTAGGTGCTGTACTTATGTCGCTCTCAACCATCGTTGTTGCACTAAACGCACAGCTTCTTCGAAAACTAGACTTGAGCCCCGAGGCAAGTGCTAGCCAAATTTAGGCAGGTCTTAAATTGCACGAACATGGTCACGGGTACATTTCTGATAAATCTAAATATCATTCACGTTTACGCCGCATTGAAGGTCAGGTGCGGGGTGTACAGCGGATGGTTGACGAAGAAAACTATTGCATCGATGTCTTAACGCAAATCTCTGCAATTAAGAGTTCGTTGCAAGGGGTGGCGCTGGCGCTGTTAGACGACCACCTAAATCACTGTGTTCGTAATGCCGTTGATTCAGATGGAAACGAATTAGAAGAGAAACTCGCAGAAGTAAGCGAAGCAATCGCCAGGTTAGTTCGTTAAGAAGAAATCGTGGCCCTGGAATGCCCATACATTGACAGCATTCCAGAGACCACGGTCTCTTTCTTAAATTACGTTGATGATACCCATCATGCCCAGGTCCTCATGGTCGAGAATGTGACAGTGGTAAACGCTCATTCCTGCGTAGTCACTGAATTGCACGCGCACAACAACTTTTGATTTGGCAGGAATGTTCACGACATCCTGATATTCAACCTCTTGAATTAGCCGATTCGGAACCGAAACAAGTTGTTGATCCCAAACATGTAGGTGGAAGGGGTGGTCCATCGTCGATTCGTTTACGAGAGTCCACTCTTCAACTGAATTTGCCGCAGACGAGGTATCGATTCGTGTGCCATCAAACGGTTTACCATTAATAGTGAAATGGCCCTCAAGCCCCGTCGACATCATGTCCATCATGTTATTCATGCTGGGCATCCATAGTTTGAAGGTGCGTTTTGCGCTTACTGGTAGTGACCTCAAATCAGGCTGCACGAATGACATAGGCGCAAGCGAAGCGATGGATGCCGCGGCCTTAGACGGTTGAAACTTAACTAACGGGTAGTCCTTGTATTCAGTCGCACTCCCCATCATTCCCATTGCGTCAGGGTGAGGAACAGTCGTGTAGGTCAGCGATGCTTCCTTATCGGTCACTGTCACTAATAGGTCAACTCTGTTTCCAGGTGCGATTGTTACTCGTTTCAAGTCCCTTGGTTGCGAATATTTATTGCCATCGATTCCCAAAACCATAGCTTTAGCGCCAGTCAAAGCAAGATCTAAGTTTCGCGATGTGCAGGAATTAATTATTCTCCAACGCTCCACGCTCCACATTTTTGGTTCCATGACTGGCTGGACTTGTCCGTTGACGAGCAGCACCTCGCCTTCACGGCCCATCATTTTGCTCATCATGTTCGCACCTGCAACGTTTCCATCGCTTGCTATTGAGATGTCGGAAATTATGACGACTCGATCTTCCTCTACCTTGGGGGTCTCATCATTCTCGATGATGATCGCCCCGTAGAGTCCAGCGAACACCTGAGGTGCGGCCATTCCATGGTGGTGTGGGTGGTACCAAAAGGTTCCCTCTTTGTGATTTTCAGGGATCTGGAACTTGTATGTGAAGGTTTCACCATCCTTGACTTCGATGAATGGGTTATCGCTGTTGCCTTCAGGGCTAACGTGCAAACCATGAGTATGAAGGTTCGTCGAATCCCCCAAATTATTCGTGAAGTCAACCGTAATCACATCACCTGGTTTGGCAACCCAAGTAGGTCCAGGTGATGTGCCGTTGTAGGTCATAACCTTGGCAGTTTTACCATTGATTACTTTTGACGTCATCGCAGCAACAAGGGAGATACCGAGTGCACCATTTTTACTGACTAGGCGCTCTGGCTCAGATCCACTTTGCGCTTGATTAGTGGGATTCAGGAGTGAATATAAAACACCCGCTATTGCAGCAGTTCCAGCAACAGCTCCACCAATAGCTAGGAAGTTTCGTCTTGATAGTTGTTTTTTAGTTTTGTTCGACATGGGCTCCTACTTTGTAAGCAGTGCTTTTAGCTCGGAGATTTCGGCAGAGCGGGTTTTAACGACGTCGCCAGCAAATTTGACAACATTCACATTTGAAGTAGCTGACACAGCCTTCGCCGTGCCAACACAACCTTCTAGTTGCGCGAGCATGTTTTTGACATAGAGCTTGTCGAAGGAGGTTCCCATCGACGCCGACATAGCGGTCAATTGAGCATCAGTGACTGTTCCCGCAATCTCCATACCAGGCATTTGATGCTCTGCCTCTTGGGTGCCATAAGAAGTGGCGCCAATCGACTCCAGCCAAGCAGTCATTGTAGAAACTTCAGACTCTTGCTCGGCTTTAATCTTTTTAGCGAACGCTAACAACTTGGTATTCGTGGAGTTACTCAGAGCCATTGTTGACATGTCAATAGCCTGAGACTCGTGAGGGATCATCATTTGCGCAAACATGATGTCACCTTCCCCAAATTCGCCATAGTTGGAGGTCGCTGATGAGGTTGGAGTAGAGCTTTCAGCTGAGTCGGAGCCCATCCCAGACATCCCGCTCATCGAGCCCATGTCGTGGTTCATCCCAGCCATTCCGTTGTTAGCGGTCGAAGCACATCCTGCCAAAGCCAAGGAAGCGGCAACTAGGCCAGCAGTTACGAAGATTGATTTCTTAAATTTGGTGTTCATTTTTTTCCTTACGTATTCAAAAATTTTGGGTATTACAAAATTCAGCGCGCAGCGCTATCGAATGCGATTGGAATTTATGTTCGGCTAATGCCTAAGGCAACGAGGTTTACCGAGGCGGGTTCACGAAGCGCAAAGGCGGAGGGGCGAATTATCTGCCTAGCCTGGCGTGCAACAGTAATCAACCGCCGGCGCATTACCAACAGGAGAATGCCGAGAAGCAGATACGCAATCAAAGGCCCGATGGTGATTAGGTTTCCACCTTGCCCTTTTGAATCGCCGAGGAAAACTTTCTGCGCAGAGGTAACAATCTCTGCACTCGAAGCAGCCTGAGTAGCTAATTCGACCGAGTGCGATTCATCCATTCGGTCGATTGAGGGTGCTGTAAACGTTGTGCCGTCAGCCATGGTGTGTGACATCGATGACCCGTGGGCGTCGCTCATAGGGGCGATGCAAAGGGCGTGGAAAACAGGTGCAAACCCAACTAGGGTGGCAACTAATAGAAGTGCCGCCCAGCGCTTAACTGAAGAAGGCTGAACCATAATCGAATTCTAACTCGACAATCCGTGCATTCCCTGGGAGCCACAATCCGTTTAAATTCCGTTCAACGGACGGAAACGGACGGAAATGGGCATATCTGCAAAGGGTGGCTTGACTAATAAAATACTGGGGTACATTGCCACTCAGGCTCCATATAGAGGTATTGCAACATAACTACGGATCAGAAGGTTGGGGGTTCGAGTCCCTCCAAGCGCACAAAACCCGAGAAGACTTCACAACTTCTCGGGTTTTTTCTTTTCCCCTTCTGCTAGCTTGAAGTCTCTTCGAAGTCGGAGGGTCATGGTCTCGTCTAACGCTGTAACCATTGAGCAGTATCTTGCCGAACTCGCAGAACCCAGAAGATCGGAGATTAGTCGGCTTTTGGAGCTAATTCGAGACAATCTGCCGGCGGGTTTTATTGAGACCATGGCCTGGGGAATGATTGTTTTTCAAGTACCGCTCGAGGTCTCTGGCCCAACCTATAACGACCAGCCCTTAGCTGCAGTTGCGCTGGCTAGCCAGAAGAACCACATCTCTTTTTATCTATCCGCCATCTATGCGTCCAAGGAGCTGACCAGCGAATTTCAGTTGCGCTGGGCAAACAGTGGCAAACGCTTGGACATGGGAAAGTCTTGCGTTAGGTTCACATCTTTGGAAAAGGCCGATCTCGAAACTCTGGCCTGGGCAGTATCGCGGTTTGATCCTGTGCGCTTCAGCGAAATGTATTCGAGTGCCAGATCTGGGCTGAGCAGGTAGCGCACAGCCTGCAATTATGGGCATTCGGAAAACCCACGGATTCACTCCCATTTTGGTTTGAAAAATTGGCTTTCTGCACCTTCGGATAACCCAAGCTTTGAAGATTAGCTCCGAAGCCCATGGCTTAGATTTAGTGCATTATGGGCGTATTGTCACCTTGGCACTCGGCAGAGCGAAACAGCTCTCGCGAGGCTGAGCGTCGCGCGTCCAGATCGGTTATTTCCGGCCTACTTTCGCTGAGTATGGCCCTGGGTGGATTCTTGCCACTACCGGCGAATGCAATAGGCACATCGCCATGTGAGCAGAGCACTAGCTCTGACGCCGGCGTGACCGTGGTGCAGTCCGGCACATATTGCTACATCGCCTTCAAATACGTCAACGAAGCCGACGGAATCCAAGACAACTCCTGGAACAACCCAAGTGGTGTTACTCAGGTTGACGCCTTGGTTGTCGGCGGCGGTGGCGGCGGTGGATCTCGCCACGGTGGTGGTGGCGGTTCAGGCGCGGTCATGGAGTTTATGAACCACCCAATTCCAATCGCGGGTATCAACGCTGTGGTTGGACGCGGTGGTGCCGGTGCCGTTGGCGCTCCCACTTCTTATTTGGGAAGCAAGGGTTTCTATTCTCAATTCGCTGGCATTAGAGCCCTTGGTGGTGGAGCTGGTGTCAACGGCACGACAACCGATGTGAACGGTGGTTCCGGTGGTGGCGCTGGCTGGAACCAAACTGCTGGTCAACCACAATCGCAAGCGGTCAGTACCCTCACCGGCACCAACCTGGGTAACTTCACCGGTGGTTACGCTGGCGCTTCCGGAGCGCGTGAAAGCAATGATGGTCTGGACTACTGGGCCGGTGGTGGCGGTGGTGGTGCCGGTTCGGCGGGTGCGCAGCCAACCGCCAATGGCACCGCCTACACAGATTTTGGAACTGGAAATGCTTCGGTTGCAATAGGTGGTGCAGGTGGTGCGGGTAAGGCCATTTCTTGGATTACCCCCGAGGTTGCAACCGCCCTGGGCGTAGGACAGATTTCAGGTGGTCAGGTCTACTTCGGCGGCGGCGGCGGTGGTGGTATGGGTGCCGATGGTCTTTCTGGTGGCCCCGGTGGAATTGGTGGTGGCGCGAATGGAACCAAGACTCAGAGCACCGGAAACAACGGCTCGGCTAACACTGGCGGCGGCGGTGGTGGTTCTGGGTTTGATGACATTCCAGCGGGAACGGCATCGGGTCCCGAAGGTGGCGATGGTGGTTCTGGAGTAATCGTCCTGCGCTACTCGATCGTCCCAAGTGCACCTACTTCGCTAACAAACTCTGAAATTTCTACCAGCAGCGTAAAGATTTCTTTTACCGCTCCAAGCTATGTGCCTGGAGGACCTGGTTACACCCCGGGCGCAATCAACGGCTACCAGTATTCGCTGAATGGCGGAACCACCTGGATCTCCGCATCGCAGACTGTCAGCCCAATCATCATCACTGGCTTGACGGCAGAAACCACCTACAGCAACGTCAGAATTCGAGCTGTGAACAACAATGGTGGCGGAGATGTCGCAACCGTTGCCTCTTTCACAACTCTGCGCGATCCGGCTGCCTATCTGCGATTGCACTACAACTCAACCGATGCCACTTCTTATGACGCAGCAAGCACCAGCCCACTCGCGGTGACCAACTTGGGCTCGATGGCGGTCAACGGAACCATCGTCAATCAGGCTGGTGGAGCTATCGCGTTGGATAGTGCAACCAGAGCCTTCTCATTCCCCGGCGGCACCAACGCCAACGGCAGCTACATCGATGTCGGTGACTTCTCTTATTCCGGATTCAGGTCCGGTGGCATAACAGTTGATTTCGAAGCCGACTTTGGCTCCGCAAACAATTGGGAGCGACTTCTTGACTTCGGCCAAATGCGAACCTCGACCGTGGGCGAGCGGTACAACTTCTTCGTCAGTAGGTACGACGTCACCAATGAGTTGTTTGTCGGTCTCTGGGGTGACGGAGTTGTGCTTTCGGAATGTCGAACCACAACTGGCCTGCTCACAGCTGGAATGGCACGTTGGACAGTGAGGCTGGATGGCTCCAGATGCACCATCTGGAAAAACGAGAGCCAACAAACCGTCAGCGTTGGTAATGGCGGATCGCCTGGTTCCAGTGTCAGTTTTGCGCTGCTACCAGATGTCACAGTCACCAACAACTTCATTGGTAAGAGCAACTGGACCGCGGATGCTCAGTTTGAGGGCAAGATCCGCTCGATCCGCTTTTTCCAGGGTGCTTTCACGCCAAGTGAGCTGGGGGCGGTTCCGTATAACGTGGTGCAGTTCAACCGTGCCGGTGGTAACGCGGATCCAGCCTCAGTTACTACCTCCGGAAGAATCAGGGTTCCAAGTGTCGGAAGCGTGACCAGAGCCGGATACACCCTGACCGGCTGGGGTAATGGTGTAAGCACCGTTTCACCGGGTTCGCTTTACCTGGCACCAAGTGGCACCAGCACTCTTACAGCCTCCTGGAGTCCAAATTCCAACACCGTCTCATGGGATGTGAATGGCGGCTCGACTATTGCTGACACTTCGTTCTTCACGGGAGGGGCGCTTCAGAAGCCAGCCGATCCAACCAAGTCCGGAGTGGTATTTGGTGGCTGGTCGACAACTGAAACTTCCAATAATGGCGATCTAGCAAATCGAATTGAAACCTGGCCTTATTCACCAAGTGCAACCTCTGGTATCACGCTTTATGCCATTTGGGTGAATGCGTGTACCGCAACGACAACAACCTTTGTCGCTACCGGCACCTCTGACCCGACTTCGGCAACCTATGGAGTATCCGGCAGAACCTATACCCAAGTTCGCTTCAACAGCACCGGCACTTGTGGCTGGGTTGTACCGCAGGGCGTAACTGCAGCGGATGTGATGATTGTCGGTGGTGGCGGTGCTGGTTCCTACTATGGCCTAGCCGGTGGTGGTGGCGCCGGTGCAGTTCTAGTTAGCTCACAACCGTTCTCGGTAAGCCCGGGTGCTGCCACTCTGGTGCAAGTCGGCACTGGTGGAACTTTCACTCTGGTCAGCGAACTTGTCACTGGTAATACTGGAACCAAGGGTGCAGCCAGCCGCTTTGGCAGCTTTATTGCTGATGGTGGAGGCTCTGGTGCGGGTGGAACACCGACTCCTCTTGCCGCTACGAGTGGTGGATCTGGTGGTGGTGGAGCTGCTTGTACAGCTCGGGCAGGTGCAGCTGCTGGCGCTAACCCCAACTATTCGGGCTTTAACTACTTCGCGAATTCAGGTGCCAGCGCGGCCGGCTCGACCAACTGTCAAGGTGCGCCTGGTGGCGGAGGTGGTGCCGGAGGCGCTGCAACGGACCAGAATGGCGGCGCATCACTCACTCGATTCGGCATTGAGGTTGCAGGTGGTGGAGCTGCGTTTCTTGGCGGTGCTGTCGGTGGCGGTAACGTCGGCGGCGACTGGGTTACAACCTGTGACTCAACAAACCAGGCCACCAGAGCAGGTGTAACCAATACTGGTTCCGGTGGTTCGAGCTGTGGTTCCGGTGGCTCCGGAACGGTGGTCGTGCGTTTTACTGCAGATTACACGTTGACCTTTGCACCCGGTGTAAATGGGACCGGCTCGACGCTGACCTACACCAAGTCGCAGGCTGCGTCCTACGTCCTTCCAAATACCGCTAGTGCAAACGCAAGTTTCACCCGCACCGGATACTCGGTAGTCGGATGGTCGACAACCGATGGTGGCAGCAAGACCCACAACCTTGGATCCAGCTACGCCACCGATGCCAACGTGACCTTCTATCCGGTTTGGCAGGCAAACAGCTTTAACATCACTTTCCGCGCCGGGACTGGAGCTTCCGGCTCGGATCGCGTAATTGTCAAGCAACCTTCTGTCAGCGCAACTCTCTTTTCGGCATCTGCGGCAAATCAGTACTTTACGAAGGCCAATGCCCGTGTAACCGGTTGGACCACGACCGATGGCGGCAGCCATCTTTACGATTTCGGTTCGAGCTATATCACTGACTCCGATGTGGTTCTATACCCAGTTTGGTCCAGCGAATGTTCACCGAATCGGGTTGGACGCTACATCGATGGGCAGCCTTACTGGGTGGTGGACTTCACCAACACTGGCTCTTGTGCCTGGCAAATTCCTTCAGGAGTTTCCAGCCTTGAGGCAATCATTGTTGCCGCCGGTGGTGGCGGTGGTGGTGCCTACGATGCCGGCGGTGCCGGTGGTGGTGGCGGTGGCCAGGTGAAGCTCACCGGCCCACTTGATGTTTCCGGACATTCTCAGCTGACTATTCGCGTCGGTGCCGGTGGTGCCGGTGGAACCGCAAGCCGCCTGGCTTCTCCACCCGAAAATGCCGGTGCCAAGGGTGAGAACTCAGAACTGTTTTTGACCATTGTCAATAAATTCCTCGCCCTTGGTGGCGATGGCGGTAGCCGTTCTCGCGGCGACTACAAGTCACCGGGAAGAACGGCTGGCACTGGTGGAGCTGCGGCTACTGATTCGGCTGGCGCTGAAGGTGGAGCACTCGGCGGCGGCGGTGGCACTGGTGGTGGCGGTGGTGGTGCCGGTGGACCGGGTGGTACTAGCACCGGTATTGCTCGAGGGGTTGCTGGCCTTGGTGTCTCGAGCTCAATCTCCGGCATTTCACAGATCTTCGGCGCCGGTGGCGCCGGTGGTGTCGGTAACTCCCCAACAACTTCGGTAACTGCCGCCAACAGCGGTGCCGGTGGTCGCGGTGCGGGATCAGCCAGTAACAACCAGGCCAATGGTTCAAATGGTGCATCCGGTCGAGTAATCGTTCGCTATCTTGCGAACACTTCCACAAACTCTTCGTTGACTGCCCTAACAGTAAGCGCAGGAACTCTTTCTCCTAGCTTTGCTTCTGGGACCAGTAACTACACTCTCGCAGTTCCCTCGACCAGCGCATTCATTACAGTTTCGCCAGAAGTCTCGGAGTTCGGTGCGAGGATCCGAGTCAATGGCACTTTGCTGCAGCCAACCTCGACCTCAATCACGGTTTCGACCCCGGTCGGAGTTTCAGTTATAACGGTGCACGTGACTGCACCGAATGGAGTCGCCTCTACCTCTTATACCGTCACTGTTACTCGACTAGGTCCGACGCTGCACACCGAAGCTGGATTCCTGGGAACCTCGGTAACTTGGTCTGCCAACACTTATTTCGACTCATACGCAAGCCGATCTGGTGTCTTGGACAGTGATAAAGCTGCTAGCAACAATCTGATCTGGCAGTTGTACTATGCCCACACCGAGCTTCGTATACCTGCGGATGGTGTGAATCGCTTGGGCCTCAATAGCTACGCGGGCGGTGCGAATTCATGGAACTGGTGGTACGCAACCAGTAACGTGACCAACACCTTAGGCAGCTTCTCCAACCCAGTACGCATTGGTAGCCAGGCAACCACTTTCTACAACGCTGGGGATTTCCAAGAGACCACTGCGAACCAAGATGTTGTTATCCCGGCCAACACCTACTTCATCATCGGCGTGGAAGAAGGGCCTTATTACCGCTCGATAAAGCAGAGCCCTAACCGCACCGCAGTGGTGAGTGGCTCAAACATCGTCACCTCGATGAACACGGTTTTCTTCGGACCTTGGCCTTATGGAGCAAAGCGCGGAGTGCCAACAGCTATCGGCGGAGCGCTGTCAGACTACGTCTATGAGGCCACCCCGGGTCAAGAGTTCTTGCAGTATGACGGCTACCAATCAGTAATCAGCATCAAATTCCGCTACCTAAACGACTTGTCTGCTGATGCAACCTTGGCAGGCATCTCTTTGAGCGCTGGTGTTTTGACTGAGGCATTCCAAGGTACCCGCTCCACTTACTCAGTCACCGTAAGCCCATCGGTTGCTTCGATCACCATCTCCCCAACGGCCAACAATCAGTTTGCCGCGATCAAAGTAAACGGAACAACTGTTTCATCTGGCAGCTCATCGAACGCAATCAATCTCTCCTACGGAGCTAACACCGTATCGGTGGCTGTGACAGCTCAGGATGGCTCGACTCGTTCTTACACCTTGAGTATCACAAGACCGCTACCGGTTTACATCGTGACTTACGACCGGAATGGTTCACAGGGTGCACCCGAGCGATCCACCGACAGCTTCACTCTCAGTTCCAGTGCAATCACCCTGCCACTGGTTGGCACCATGGCAAAGACTGGCTTTACATTCGGTGGCTGGAGCTCTGTGCAAGACGACGCAACTACCAGAATCAGCGGTAGCTACACTCCGTCCCAGTCGGTGACCCTCTACGCACTTTGGACTGCCGGCCAATACAGCTATAGCTATAACGTCAACGGAGCAACTACCGGTTCACCGTCGGTTACCTCAGGCACCTATACAACCGGTGGCACCGCGATCACATTGGCAAGCCAAAACACTTTGGCGAGAACCGGCTACACCTTCAACGGTTGGTCCACCACGCAGAATGATGCAACCACCAAGGTCCTGAACTCCGGTAGCCTAACCATTTCAGCACCGGTTATTTTCTACGCTCTATGGACAGCAATCAATTACTCAGTCAGCTATTCCGTGACTGGTGCCGATAGCGGAACCGCACCGACAGACTCTGGAAACTACAACATCAGTCAAAGCGCGGCGGTGAAGTCCAACACCGGAAACTTGGTTAAGGCTGGCTACACCTTCAACGGCTGGACGATTAACTCCGATGGTTCAGGAACCGTATACCAGCCAGGGAACAGTTATGTATTCGGTGCGCAGAATGTAACTTTCTATCCAAAGTTCACACCAAACACCTATGTGATTACTTACAACACCAACGGTGCAACCGGTGCTCCAGCCGGTGGCATTACCACCAGTTATACAACCGGTGATGCAGGCATCTCACTTGCGAACGTTGGCACCATGGAAAAGACTGGTTACGACTTCTCAGGCTGGTCCGCCAACCCAACCGGCACTGCTCACAGCGGTCCTTACACAACTAACGCAAATGTCACGCTGTACGCGATCTGGACTCTGAAGGACATTTCGGTTACATACGCTCGCGGTTCAATCGGTGCCACCGCATTGTCCTCCAATGAGATTGCCACTTTCCCGCAGAACACCTCTGGCAAGTACAACGCGAGAATCACACTTAGCCCAACCGTCAGCAGCACCATCACTTTCGGAGGTAACAGCTATCAGTTCTTTGGTTGGAGCGATGGTAATTCAACCTTTAGAGCACTTGATGGCTTCACTCTCACCGAGAACGCACCAACGTTCACCGCACAGTGGGTGAGACTCTATGCCGTGCGCTACGCGCTAAACGGTGGTACTGGGATCGTGACGATTGACTCGGAGTGCCAAGGCGTGGACTACACCTGTTTGGCAAATGACGTCATCACCTTGAGTGCAGCTCCAAACCGAGCTGGATATACATTCACGGGCTGGAAGGATCAGTCCAACAACAGCTACCAAGCCGGTGACTCTTTTACCGTGACCGACAGCAAGTATCTGCTGTACGCGCAGTGGCAGGCAATTGACTACACGATGACTTTTGACTCGGCCGGCGGCGACAACTTGCCATCCAGCCTCAGCCGCACCATAGGTCAAAGTTTTGCGATGCCAAATCCAGGATCCAGAGTCGGCTATGACTTTGCTGGCTGGAGTGATGGGTCACTGAGCTTTGGAAATGGCGTGACCTACAACGTTGGCGTTGGTGATCAGACCTTTACCGCGCAGTGGACTCCAAAGACCTACCTGGTTACTTATAACTGGAATGGTGGCTCCAAGCTCTCAGGTGCAGCAGTAGCAACCGCAAGCTACACCGTTGGCAATGCCGCACTATCGCTACCTACCGGTTCTAACTATGGTCGTGACGGATATGTATTCGACGGTTGGTCACTCACCGATGGTGGTGCGAAACTGGCCAGCCCACACACTCCTGGTGCGACGCAGATGCTCTACGCCCGTTGGCTGGATGGTTCTTACGAACTCAACTACAACGCCAAGGGCGGAAGCGTCGCACGCAGTCGCGACTTCGTCTCACGCTCTGCTTCTATCAGCCTGCCAACCCCAACTAGAGCAGGTTTCCACTTCGACGGCTGGTATGAAGATTCGGCTTTGACCACCCGCGCGGTGTCGCTTGGCAACCCATACACTCCATCGGCTTCCAGAACGCTTTACGCCAAGTGGACGCAGAACTCGCTGGCAGGCATCAACCCAGCTCACATCAACACTCTCGCCACCATCACCATTACCGGTGCACACTCTTGGTCTGGTAACCACGGACTGTCTGGCACCGGAGCCTCGCTGAGCGTTCCAAACGGTGCACTGGATAACGGCACCGTGCTCAGTGTTTCGTTCATTGATGATCTGACCAGACCGAGAAATCTGATTGATTCCAGCTTCGCCTACTACACCTCGGTGGTTGTGCACTGGCTCAAGGGCACCGGAGACCTAGCCACGGTTCCTGAGACCGCCGCCGGTAAGTCGATTAGCCTGACGCTAATCAATCCGAACATTAAGGTCGGCTCGAAGGTCTTCATGATCGTAAACGGTGTTGCAACCGAGGTTGCGACCGCGACCGTCGATGGTCAGGTGGTTATCGAAATGACCCAAGACCCTGAGTTTGTGATTGCTGCCACCGCACCGAACGCGCCGACAAATGTCATCGCTACCGCGGGTAACACCAGCGCTTCGATTTCCTGGACCGCACCGGTCAGCGGTGGCTCGGACATCCTGTCTTACACCGTCACCGCCACCAACGGCGGCGCTAGCTGCAACACAACGACCTTGTCTTGCGTGGTTACCGGTCTTACCAATGGCAGCACCTACTCCTTCACCGTGACAGCTACCAACGCCATTGGAACTTCGGCATCGAGCTCAAACTCAGTGGTGGTCACTCCTGCGCTGGCAACCTTCACGGTTCAATTCGATTCCAATGGCGGATCTGCGATTTCTAGCAGCAGCTTTGTTCAGTCCGGAACCATTGCCCAGCCAGCTAACCCAGCCAAGCCAGGCTTTACTTTTGTCGGTTGGAGTCGAGTGCTGAACGATGCCTCGACCCAGGTATCGTTCCCATTCACCCCGAGCGTCTACCAAAACTTGACCCTCTACGCACTTTGGGCAGCGGCCGTAGTTCCTACTCAGCCAGCTCCTGTGGTTAGCGTTAGCCCCGAGGTTCCTAACATTCCGGTCGCATCGAAACCCGTCGTATTCGAACCGACGAAAGAACTAGTTTGGAGCTCAAACACGGTTCGCCAGATTGTCTTGAATGGAACCCGATTGAACTTCGTGAAGTCGATTTTCATCGACGGTAAAAAAGTTCAAATCTTGAGAAAACTTCCTAACAAGCTGGTGCTAAAGCTCCCTGCGCTCAAGGCCGGCAGCTATGCGCTGGATATCAACTACGGCAACGGCAAGGTTCAGACCAGGCAGTTCGTTCGACTAGTAGAAGAGCCAATTGACAAGGTCAACGTCGGTTCGTTCGACGGCAAAGTTGTGCTTTATGTGAGGGGCTTCAAGGGTGAACGCATCTCGGCGAAGGTCGGTGATCACTGGATCGTGATTCTAAGTGCATCTGGTGATCTATCTCGCGTTGTGATCCCGGTCGGTCTTGGCTACGAGCTAAACGTTGCACTCTACGTGAATCGCAAGCGCATCGGTGAAATCTACCTGCTCACCCACTAGCTGGGTTTTAGTTCTATGCTGAGGCTATGAACTGCCCGCACTGCAACGCAGCAATCCAAGAGTCTGATTTCACTTGCCCAAACTGCGATAAGCCAACCGCAAGAAGCCGCGAGGAACTCAAGCGAATCGACGTTGGAACCTCGCGGGGTGTTGCCCTAGCGTTGGTTGGCATGGGGTTGGCCGGTTACCTATTCGTCATCCTGAATAGCCAGACCGACTGGTTCTCGGCACTTGATTTTGTGGCTCCAACCGCCGTCTTGCTGGCGGGAGTTGCTGGACTTATTTGGGTGAAGCGAAACTCCTAAGGTTTAGCGGAAGCTGATCTTTTTCGCTTCCATGATTACCTTGATGCGAGCAATAGCCGATTTACCCATGCCGTGCATGGCGGTCAGTTCGGTCAAGGTAATCTTCCTCAGGTCTGAAACTTTGTAGAGTTTTGCATCAACCAGTGCCCTTCTAGCAGGGGCTGCCAGCCCAATCTTCTGCCACTCCTGATCGTGCAGTTCGTAGTCGTCTCGACCTGCTGCAACTGCTCGCTTGATTGCGCGCTGGGGTTTATGAGACATAGTTATTTCCTGCTCAGTGCGAAGGCATAGGCGGCACTAAAGCCGAAGCCAACCAGCGCATAGCCCAGTGTGAACCAGTTGTGATCGGCTGGAATTATTAGGGTGATTAGTCCAAGCCCGGCAGCTGAAATCAGCATCAAACGTCCAGAGAATAAAACTCCTGTTTCGTTACCATATTTAGCAACCGAATACATGTTTCCCGATAGGGCCACTAGGGTGATGCCAATCATTCGCATTGCCCACTCCAGCTCTGGGGTGGAATAAAGCCCAAGCAGCATTATGAAGACTGCTGGCACCACAATGAGAGCAAGCGCACTCAAGCCAAAGACCATTGAACCGGTTTTCAGCACCGTCCTGATGGTGGCAACGGATCGCTTCGAAGACATTGCGGCTCCTTTAGCTAATTTACTGGCCCAGGTATGGACGGAGCTCAACCTTGCGATTGCAAGCCTTGGAACCGGCTAGCGCAAGCTCTAGAGCCTTAGCCTCTGAGTCAGCCTGGATTAGCCAGAAGCCGCTGTAGAACTCAGTGGAGTCAAACAGTGAACCTGGGTTGACGATTCCTGCATCGGCTCGATTGTCAATCAACTTCGCGGTAGCAGGTGCTCCAATGCCGGCAGCGGTAATCCAGTGGCCGTTGGACTGCAGCTGATCGTTGAAGGAATCGATGGCTGCCATTTCGTCAGGTCCGCCGGTGTTTGTAGAACTGTCAATTACATAGATAACAAATCGCATTAGCCCCCCTTGCCCTCTTTGTTGATCCAAGAATTCTCGAGGTTGATGATGAACCTAAAGCCCCAGATTGCCAAGATGGTGCAGGCCAAACCTCCGGCAATAAATGGGAGCCTTAGGTCGATGCTTGCAACCAATCCACCCAAAAGCGAACCGATTGGCATCATGCCCCAGACCAGGGTTCTGCGGGTGCCGTGGATTCGACCGAACAGTTCTCTTGGAATGATCTGGTGATAGCTCGACATCAGCAATATGTTCCAGGCGGTAATGACCATGGTTCCGCTGGTGACCAAGGCGGTTAGCACCCAGTAGTTAGGGGAGAAGCCCTGAATTACCACCAGCACGCTGGAGATCAGAATCGACCAGGCCATCGTCGGCGTTCTGCCGAAACGCTCAGAAATCTTTGGCGTGATTACCGAACCCACCAAAGCACCCACCGCGGGGGCTGCAAACAGAAAACCAAACAGGGCCACCGGGGTTTTTAGGGTTTCTGTCAAAAACAGCACCATGGTTGAAGAAGATGCTGCGAAGAAGAATCCGATAGATGAGGTCAGCAGCACAAGCTTGAGCAGGGTCTTGTCCTCGTAGAGGTAGCGAATGCCGAAGCGGACATCCTCCCAGAAGCCGGTCTTGGCCTTGGGCGCAGCATCCACCACCGCGCTCGAGTAAGCCTTAGGCATTGAGAGCACCAGCATGACCGCAAGCAGAATTCCGCCAGCCCCAAAGTAAAACGGTAATGCGATTGATGCCGCAAACAGCAAACCGCTGGCAGGTGCTCCGACGAATTCGGCGAGTGTGATGCCGACCGTTTGCAGGCGAGCATTACCCCGATCGAGCTGGTCCTTGGTCAATACCTCGGGCAGCATCGATTGCAAGGTGGTGTCGTAGATGACCTCTCCGACGCCGAAGATGAAGATTGCGCCAAGCAAAATCGGCAGTGTGATCAGATCCAAACCAACCGTGATGGCGATGATCATCACGGCGAATAGTCGAAGCGTGTTAGCAACCGCCAGCATGTTTCTGCGGTTGATGCGATCAACCAAGCCACCAATTGGGATCGCGAAAAATAGCCAGGGCAACATGCTCAGTGCTGCGATGGTGGAGATCCAAAACGGGTCTTTGGTCAGGGTTGTCGCCAGCAGCGGAGCCGCGGTCTTGAGCAGGCCATCGGCTAGGTTGCTGGCGGCACTCGCGGTCCAGAGCCGCTGGAATGCTGGGCTGAATTTTGTCTGCGTTGACTCGGTCAAGGTTTTACCTAATCCTTTGAAATCTAGGGTTAGCCTAGCGACCCTGAGGTTTTGGGCTGGGGCCGATCTTCTCCCAGACAAACATCGCTAGCGTGACCAGCGAGAAACCAAAGAAGAGATCTTCAATCGGCGCGAATGCAATTCTTGCCCCAGTGATTGCCTCGGGGTTGTAGAGCACGATGTGCTGTCCGGTGAGGTAGCCGTTGGTCACCAGCTGAAAGAAAACCACGATGCCGTAGGCAATCCAAAACCTAGAGGTTGAGAATAGCTCTGACTTTAGAACGCTGATGCCAAATACAAAAACCGCAACCAACATCACGGCGGCAATCAAGGTGTAGGTGATCATCGACTCAACCCTTTCAACGCACCAATCCAACGCCTAACAGTTGGCAGAAAGTTGCTCACTCCCTCGAGAGTCAAAAGTGCCGCGATTGGAACCACTACGAAAAATAGGTACTCCTCGAGCGGCACATTTAGCGGTCCCACAATCCCGGTCACCTTCTCGGGATCAAAAAACCAGTGCCCCTGGGCAATCGCATAGGCGTCCCAAAGCACAAAAGGCGGGATGGTGAAGGCGAGGGTCTTGATTAGGCGCCTTGGATCGCGTAGTACTCGAAGCCGGAATGCAAATTCCAACCAAAAAGATGCCACAACCACGAAGCCCAAAATGGCTAGGTAGGACCACTGACCGAACACCCAAACCTCCAAAGGCATAAACTCAAAGCGTGAATCAATCCCAACTCAGCCTGCTGCAGAATCTTCGAACTGTTTCGAGGCTTTGCGTTGCAGCTGGAATTCTGGTGGCCCTGGTTTTTGCCCCGTTTGGCGGCATCTCAATTGAGCTACAAGTCGTGATTGCCCTTGTGGCACTAATGATCGGAATTCCTCACGGAGCGGTTGACCACCTGATTACTCTGCCAAGCCTAACCGCTTGGCAGCGAGTAGTTTTCTTTGCCTCCTATTTGGCGATTGTCGGCTTAGTCATCTGGGCAATCTTGGCTGCCAATGTGCTGGGCTTCCAGCTGGTTGTGCTGATGAGCGCCATTCACTTTGGTCTCGGTGACGCATCTTTTGTGTCAGAGCTGAACGCCAGAAATTCCGATAGTAGCTCTTGGCCTAAGTTGCCTTTTGCAATCGCGTCGGGCTTTACTCCGGTGCTGATTCCCCTGGTGTCTGAGCAAAGTGGCCAAGCTCTGCAAGCGGTAAAACCCAACCTGGTGAACTGGTCTATGGGGCTAGCTCCATTTTTATTTGTTGCCATGACTGCAGTCTCAAGCGCCGCAATTTTGTGGCTGCTGGTCAAAAAACGTTACTCGGAAGTCTTGGACCTTGCCTTGCTTTTGACGCTCTCACTGGTTGCACCACCGCTGATTGCATTCGCGATTTACTTCGGCCTTTGGCACGCACTGCGTCACACCGCTCGGGTGTCTTTAGAACTTCGAGGATCACAGCTTCAACATGCACAGGGTCGACCAGCTAAGGCATTTTGGAGTGCTGTGCTGGCTGGAGTCCCAGCTCTAATTCTTGTGCTTGGGTTTGTGTTTTATTTGGCGATTACCGTTGGCACAGATGTCAGCACACAGTTGCTTTGGTATGGCCTGGTTGTGGTGTGGGCACTGACTGTGCCGCACATGCTCCTCACCCTAAGGCTCGATGTTAGAGCGCTTGCAAGCCCTGCTAAGTAATCGAAGGTTAGTGTCAAAAGTCCGATCAGCTGTGGCTGATCAGAATCTGATCTAGTGGCTTGCGCTCTCTCGGAGCGGCTTCGCGCTGCTGTAGTTCTTCGCTAACGTTCGAGGCATCACCTTGAGCACCGATGGTTATTACGCAGGTTAGCCAGGCATCTTCAACGCCTACCGACCTCAGGATTTCATCGTGCAAAACACCTCCCATGTAGTGAGCCTTTAGACCCATGGCCTCGGCCTCAAAGACCAACTGACTGGTAGCGAGCGCATTGTTGAAATATGCAGCGTGACGATCAAGTTCAGATCCGTCCGCCTTGAATTTGTTAGCAAATGCCAAAACATAAAGTGAGGCTTGCGGTGCCCAGGAGGCGTTGAAGCCGGAGAGCATGCCGGCGGAAATCTTTTCGAACAGCTCTTCACCGCGCAGTGTGAAGGCAAAGCGCCAAGGCTGGGCGTTGTTTCCAGATGCTGCCCATCTGGCCGCCTCGGCAAGTCTGGTTACCTGCTGCTGGGTCATAACGTGAGTCGGGTCGTAAACCCTTGGGCTCCAGCGGTTTGCCAGCAGCTCTGAAATCGGAACGGACGTATCGGCGGCCTTTTGAATCTTTGTCATGGTTATACCTAACAGCTAGTTATTTCTTTGGCTTCCCGATTTTTCGCAGCATGGCTCTGGTGGCGATCAGGGTGCCGCCGAGTACTGCTGGGATTCCACCGCCCGGATGCACCGATGCCCCAACCCGCCAGAGTCTCGGTCGAAGTGGGTTGTGGTACTGCGGACTGTGGAAGGGTCCAGACTGCCAAAGCGGTTTTGTCGCCCCGTAAAGCGCACCTCCCGCCGCTCCAAACTGCGCGAAGTAGTCGGGGTTCAACACCTCGTAAGCCTCGAACAGCTCATCGATCGGAACCTTGAGGCCAAGTTTCTGCGAGACCCGATCCAGTTCGTTTCGCACCCACTCACTGTTGAGATCGTGCTTTTTACCATCGGCAGGCGCGGTGATTAGCACTGCAACCGTGTCTTTGGTGTTCGGGTAAATTTCACCGGCGCGGTAGTAGTTCACGAAAGTCATGGTTTGTGCGGGTGGAACTGCTTTATCAAGGCTTCTGTGAAGCTGGTCTGCATCGTCCGGCATGATCACCGAGTGGGTTACCACGTCAACCGGGAGGGATTCTTTTAGCACTGCATAAATCGCAACTCCCGAGCAGGAGCGGTGCTTGGCAAGCTGGTTTGGCTTGCCGGTTTGCAGTGCTTTGAGAACTCCCGGGTCCAAAGAGCTCACCAAATGATCAAAGCTGTAGCTGCCGTTCTGAGTTGCTACTGACCTTTGGCCAATAGACGTCACTGAGACCCCGAGTTCGATTTTTGCACCCGCAGCAACTGCCAAGCGACTTAGCGCCAGTGCTATTTCATTTACTCCGCCAACCGGAACCGAGATTCCCTGCGATGCCATGGCAGCAGTCATCGAGGCATAGAGCGCCAGCGTGCGATTTGGTGAAACCCCAGCATTTAGCGTGTGAATCGAGATTACTTCTTTGAGTGCCTGCGGCATGTAATCCAGCGAGCGAATGTAGCTTGAGGTGGTGAGCCTTACGCCATAAACCTTTGCCATCTTGCCAAGTGCCGGAAGCGCGCTTGGGTCAAGCGGGTGAGAGGTGAGCAGTTTCGAAATGGCAGGCGTTAGCGCATCGTGTTCTTTGGAGAACTGCTGCCACGCCTTGTGCCAGTGGTGCTCTGGCCTAACTGGTAGGTCGGTGACGTGGTTTCTGAGGTAGTACCTACCCACCTCTTTGAGCTTTGTGAAGCTTAGGTCGGCGTGATCTTTAGACCTTACTTTTCCCAAGGAGTCAAAGGTAGTCAGAAACTGCTGCCACACCTCGGGGAAGGTAACCAAAGCTGGACCGGTATCCATGCGCTGGCCAGCCAGCTCGATTCTTCGGGACTTACCGCCGAGCCAGTTGTTCTTTTCCAGCACAGTTACCTCGTGGCCAGACTGTGCAAGTAACGCAGCACTTGCCAAGCCTGAGAGTCCTGCCCCTAGCACAACAATCTTTGCCACTAGTACCAGCCGAGAACGATCGCAGTTACCAGCTGCACACCAGCAACTGCACCGGCCGCATAAGGGAAGGCGATTGAGTATTTATAGACATCGTGCGCTCGCTTCGGGGTCGGCGTGCGCCAAACCGTAAGCACCAAATAACCGGCAATCAGCAGGTTCACAATGGCAACCGGGATGTTTACCAGTGCGAACAACACGGTAGAAACCGCCCACCAGAATCCCGACCAAACCAAAGTCTTCTTCACGCCGAGGTGAACTGCAGTGGTTTGTATTCCAGTATCGGAATCTTGCGGAATGTCCTGAATAGCATCGTAGGCGTGCTTGGCGATTGACCATGCCATCAAGCCAAAGACCGCAAGCCATAGTGGCTCGTGCCCAAGCGCTAGCGGCACGAACGCCAGCGGAAACGCGTAGTCGGTGTTGGAGAAGCTGTCTAGGTAAGGGCGGGCCTTGAATCTAAGCGGTGGAGCCGAGTAGAACGTGAAGAACAGGCTGTAGGCCAACATCCAAGCGGTTGCCTGCCATGGCAAGGTGATTGCGAAGTAGGCCAGGAAGGGCACGTTGGTGAGAATCACGCCCCACCAGATTGGCTTTACTTCACTCGGTGAGATGTGAGCACCCTCATAGCCACCCTTGCGAGCGTTGATGTTGTCAGTTTCCTGATCAAAGATGTCGTTGATGCCGTAGATCAATAGGTTGAAGGGCAAAGTTACCCAAATCAGAATCGGCAACACTCGCCAATCCCACAGGTAACCGGCAAGCCACATACCCATCACGGTGGTGCCGATGGTGTTGACCCATAGCACTGGGCGGGAGATAACTACTAGGCGTCTGAGCACCCCACCAGCCTACGCCCAAGGCAGTAGATAATTAGCTGTGGGCAAAAAGCGAATCTCTGCGCAAGAAGGCGAAGCCGCCTTGGCAAACCTGCCAGATCAACTCCCAACCGCAGTTCGCTATCTGCTGCAGCAGATCGAGATTCGTCATCCCGGGGGAACCGTTGAATTGCGAGTCCCGCCCTACGGAGCGGTGCAGTGCATCGCAGGTATGGACCATCGCCGCGGCACTCCACCAAACGTGGTTGAGATCACCCCAGAACTATTTATCGATCTAGCGCTCAGGCGGATAACCCTGTCCGAGGTTCCAGCCGGTGCGGGCTTGATGCTTTCGGGCTCAAGGGCCGGCGAGATCGCCTCGGTATTTTGATAATTGAGTGCCACCAATTCGGTAAATAACCCCGATGGCAAGCCAATATCTTGTTTAATACTCTTGTGACCAAGCCCAAGCAGAACCTGCCCGAAGAGGTAGAGATTCGCCGAGCACCAAAAATCGCAACCTGGGCTATCACCGGTGCCGTATTCGGCGCTATCGCAGCCTTTGTGATTTATCTTTTTATCCCCATCGACCAACGCTCCAGTGAAAACATCTTGGGTCTGTTGATTCTCTCCTTTGGGTCGCTCGGGTTCGGTCTCGGTTTAGCTTTTGCGATTGCAATTGATCTGGTTTCGGCAAGAATGACCAAGCGCGCCTTGGCCGAAAGAGCCGACAGCTGATTCGGTACTCAGCTGACTGAAGGAAAGAATGGACTGCCCTTAGAAGTCCAAGATTCGCTCAAGCACCAACTCGGCCTCGAATTTGATTAGCCCGGGTTCGTGATTTGCGATGGCGAACTTCTTCGAAGATGACTGGACGATCTCCGCAAGTGATCTTTTCGAACTTTGATCCAGGTGGCTAAACGGCTCATCCAGCAAGACCCAATCCCCGCAACCAATCGCGAGTGAGAGTAGCGCCTTGGCTCGCTCACCAGAACTCAACCGAGACATTGGGACTTTAGCTAGTTCATCGTCAACGCCTAGTTGCCTAGCTATTGCCAGAGGGTCGCCTCTAAGTAACATGGCGAGCTGCAGTAAGGAAAGCGATTCGTCAACCCCCTCATGTTGAGAATAAATGCCAAACCGCTGGCCACGATTGTGAAGTCTGAGCGCTATTTGTTCAATGAGGGTCGATTTCCCCGAACCATTCGGGCCTCTGATCTCCAGCAGCCGATTGTGGTCAATTAGATTTAGCGCACGTTCAAGCATTTCTTCTGCTCCGGAAGAGTCTCATCACAACCACAGGAGCGCCAATCAGTGCCGTGAAGACTCCGAGCGGAAGCTCAAACGGCGGGGCGACATTTCGAGCTGCTAAGTCAGCCGCCAGCACCAGGATTGCGGCTACCAGGCCTGCTCCAACGAGCCTCTCTCTAATGGACGGGCCGAAAACACCCGAACCCAAAATTGCCCCAACAAGTCCGATAAAGGCAATTGATCCGGTAGCGAAAGAGACTGTTGCACTTAGCAGGCCCACCAGCGACAGGCTGACCACGAGCCGATGGTTGTGGGACAATCCCTGACCCAGCAACCAAAGCCTTCCAAGGGAAATCTTTGCCACAAAGTTAGCGGCTATCAAAGACCCGAGAACAGCGACACCGGCTATCGCTGTAATTAAGACGCTATCCTCCAGGGTTACCAGGGACAGCGACCCATATGCCCACAGCGTGAGTGATCGCAGTCGCGGATCGGGAGTCGCCGATGCTAACAGCCCTACGAGGGCGGTTGAGAACATGCCGAAGGTGATACCGATGAGCGGTAAGGCGGAATTCTGTAAATTTGAGCTCCGAAAACTCACCTTTGAGAAGTGCTTGTCAATGGCGGCAATCGGGAGCAGTGCGAGGAGGGTGGCCAATACCGCCAGCCCAAAGCTCCATGGGCTTCCAAAGTCGAAGCCCAGAACGATCGCGACAATCGAGCCCAACGCCGCAAATCCAGTTATTCCGAAGAGCGCTGGGTCGGCGAGTTCACTCCTTAGAGCTAGACGAAAAAACACAGTTGCGAAAGCGGAGCAGAATGCCACGGCGACACCTGTTAGAACCCTAGGCAACCTGACATTAAGGATCGCAAATCTACTGGCTTCATCGCCTAGATCGAATCCGGTGGGACCGATACCTAGGGATAAACCCATGAAGACCAACAGGGTACTTCCAATGGCGAAAAATCTAAGGATCCGCATCATTGCACCTGGGAAATCAGGCAGGCTAACACCCCAGGCGTTTGCGGTCCGAAACTTAAGAGTTCATCATCGGCGCCAACCAAAACAGCGCGCTGCTGCGCAGCGGATGTGCCGCTCACTCCAGGCATTCTGAGCAGGCCGTCGATTCCACCGACTGATTCAAGTCCCTTCTGCATCACCATCAGGTATTCGGGATCGGCCTCCAATAGCTTCTCCGATGTGATGGGGGCAAAGCCCTTGATTTTTTGCGATGAGCCGACATCTACAGCCCCCAACGCCTCGATAATCTCATCCGCCCCTGACCCATCTCCAGCCAGTAGGTATATCCCTGCGCTACCCCGCAGGTAGAGAAAAGCGACCCGCTTACCTGCCAATTTAGCAGTGTCCAAGTCATCCAATTCATTGCTAATCAAGGTCTTCAGCCCCCCAGCGCGCTCGGCAACTCCCAGCTCTGAGGCTACGATTTCTATCCGCCGAAACGCGCCTTCCAAAGTATTTACCGGGTCAAGGGTCACGCGCCTTGCACCTACTGCGTCTATCGCAGCCAAAGCGGCGTCATCGGCTTCCGTCGAGTCGACGAAAACCACATCCGGCCTAAGTTCCAGCAGGCGCTCAATATTTACGCTGTGCATTGGGTTAAGCACTTCTGCTCCGGTGTTACTTCCAAGGTCGCTCCCAACCAGACTTTCGCTAGCACCGAGCGCTGCAATCACCGAACCAGTGCCTGTCGATAGCGATGCCACGCGAAGGTTGAGCTCTGTTGCGGGAAGGCTGATTTTCAATTCCTCACAACCAGCCGCTGACTCCTTATCAACTGAGGTGCATCCACCTAAAAGAAGTACACAGAAGAGCAAGAGGGACACGGATTTCATCTTGTTAGTATCCAAGACTGCCCCGTTCAAGCCCTGACAGGTTGTCAGGGCTTGGCGTCTGAGCACCACTTACAGTTGCCGACATGAGATCCCGAATCGTTCTTGGCCTTGTCTTGGCCTTCAGTCTGCTGGCGATTCCAAACCAGGCAATAGCGAGTAAAAGGACCGTCGTGGGCCCGGAAAATCAGCGGCTAACTGCCAGTCAAACGACTCGTCTTATGGACTCGCAAACTGTCAAAATTTCCGGCACCGCCTACAACAAAAAGGTTGGCATCTACCTCGCTTTCTGTGAAATGCCCAAGCCTGGCTCGCTCCCAACCAACTGCGCCGGTGGGATGGATTTGAGCGGGGAATCTCCAAGTTCCTTTTGGATTTCCAGCAATCCTCCGGAATACGCCGTCGGGCTAACAAAGCCCTTTTCCAGTCGAGGCGGCTTCATTGTGAATCTGAGAGTGTCTCGGTTTATCGGCAAAGTCGACTGTGCGCTAAAGAAGTGCGCGATTCTCACTCGCGCGGACCACACCCGTTCGGCTTATCGCAAAGCGGATGTGGTCATTCCAGTGAGTTTTACAAAATAGAAGGAGAACCATGTCACGCAGGCTAATCACTGCACTTGCAATCGCAGCTCTGGCAGCGACAGCAACTACCGCACACGCAGCCGACTTTTCGGTTTCGGTAGCTAACACCAAAAACCTTGACCCAGCAGCGGGAGTGATTTCGGTTACTGTCAACAACATTCCTGATGGTAAAGGAATTTATTTCCAGGTGTGCGAGAACACCAGTAAGCCAGGCGACAGCTGTGACTCGGCTCGCGGTGCCGCTAAGTGGCTCAGCACGGCGACCACCTCAGCAAGGATGGGCGCAACGGTTGTCCCAGCAACTAGTGTGCAAACATTTGCAATCCCAAGCTCGTTCACAAACTCTGCTGGCGTTCAGGTCCGCTGCGCAGAGAAGGTGAACCAGTGCGGGCTATACGTCAGAGCTGATCACCTAAATGCGGCGGACGAGAGCTTGAAGCGTTTTGTTCCGATTAGTTTCACTGGCGCCAAGCCGAAGGCTAATGCGCTCCTTGGGTTTGCAAATGACCGCATCATGGTTCGAGTGTTTGGAGCAACCGGCCAAACCCTATCGGTAAAGATTGGCGGCCGTTGGGTTACCCGAGTCATCACTTCTGACAATCAACTAGTGGCCTTGAAGACGGGCTCTAAAAAAGTTGCAGTCGAAGCTTATGTAGGCGGAGTAAAGCTAGCTACTCGTTAGTTAGCCAATAACTCCCAGTAACACAAACCTTTCAAGGGTGGCGGCCTCGTCCTCGAGGTCGCCACCCTTTTCAATTCTCGATGCGCAGGCCACCACTGCGGAGTAAACATACCCAGCCAAGGCTTGCGAGTCATCTGGGCTGAGTTTGGCCAGTGGGCTCAGGAGTGTGAGCATGAACTGACCGTGCATTCCGCGAACTAAAGCGCGGATGTCGGCTGGGAGTTTCTGGATCGAAACCTCTTTGACCAACCTGTGACTTGGCGAGATGAGATAGTCAAGTGTTTGCCTAACCCATATCTTCAGTTGCTCGACCGGATCTTCCGTGACCGACACTTTCTGATCCAAAAGGTTGGCTAAATCCGCCATGTCGTTGATAACAAGTTCGCCGAGAATGTGATCTCTGGAATCAAAGTATTGATAGACCGCGGTTCTTGAGATGCCCGATCGGTGTGCAACGCTCGCCATGGTGACAGCTTCAGCGCCGAGGGTCGCAACAAGTTCAGCAGCTGCCAACAACAGCCGTTCCTGCTGTTCATCTCTGATTCGCGACTGTTTCTCCATCTTCTGGGTCCGAGTCTAATAACTCTGCAGTCATTAGACTTATTCCAAATTGAGAGCGGGGTGCTGGTGCGCGGCGATGGTCTTCTAAACCACGACATCCTTCCGGGTGAGAAGGGTCCGCAAGACCAGTGCGGCGTCTTTGGAGTTTGGGCTCCCGGCGAAGAGGTTGCCAAGCTCACCTACTTCGGTCTCTATGCGCTGCAGCACCGCGGTCAGGAATCGGCCGGTATTGCAACCTCGACCGGAGAGAAGATCCTGGTCTACAAAGATATGGGACTGGTCTCTCAGGTATTCAATGAGGCAGCGCTGGAATCACTTCAGGGTCACATTGCCATTGGCCACACCAGATATTCCACAACCGGTGCTTCGCACTGGCGCAATGCTCAACCGACCCTGGGCAAGACTGCCTACGGCACCATCGCTCTGGCTCACAACGGAAACCTCACCAACACCTCTGAGCTTCTCGAACTATTAGAGCAGCGCTATCCAAATCACGAGTCCGAGCTGCGCGGCGGCAACACCACCGACACCGCAGTGCTCACCGCACTGCTAACCGGTAACCCAGATTCTTCGCTGGAAGCAACCGCGCTGGAGCTTCTGCCGCTGGTCAAGGGTGCCTACTGCTTGGCCTTTATGGATGAGCACACGCTCTACGCTGCACGTGATCCACAGGGGGTCAGACCGCTGGTGCTGGGTCGCCTAGAGCGTGGTTGGGTGGTTGCCTCAGAGTCCGCAGCTTTAGATATCGTCGGCGCTTCATTTGTTCGTGAGATTGAGCCCGGTGAACTAATCGCCATCGATGAGAACGGTCTTCGCTCCACGAGCTTTGCACCTAAGAAGCGCGCGGGCTGCGTGTTCGAGTATGTCTATTTGGCTAGACCTGACACCGCAATCAACGGTCGTGTGGTCTACGAGGCTCGAGTCGAGATGGGTAGAACCCTGGCCAAGGAATATCCGGTTGAGGCTGACTTGGTAATGCCAACCCCTGAATCTGGAACCCCAGCCGCGATTGGTTACTCCGAGGCGTCGGGTATTCCATTCGGTCACGGCTTGGTGAAAAATGCCTATGTCGGTAGAACCTTTATCCAACCTTCGCAAACCATTCGCCAGCTCGGCATTCGCTTGAAACTCAATCCACTGCGCGAAGTAATTGCTGGCAAGCGACTTGTGGTTATCGATGACTCGATCGTGCGCGGTAATACCCAGCGGGCACTGGTGAAGATGCTCAAGGAAGCCGGGGCTGCTGAAGTTCACGTTCGCATTTCCAGCCCACCAATTACCTGGCCCTGTTTCTACGGCATCGACTTCGCATCTCGTGCCGAGCTGATTGCCTCTGGCCTCGCGGTTGAAGAGGTGCGCAAGTCGATCGGTGCAGACTCCTTGGGCTTCCTATCCAAAGCGGGCATGATCGCGGCTACCAACCAGCAGGAGCGTGAACTTTGCACCGCCTGCTTCACTGGCGAGTATCCAATCGAACTGCCTGCGGCGGAGCGCTTGGGCAAAAACCTTTTGGAGCGTGGAGTGGCAACCATCCGCGAGGAAGGTCACGTGCACGTCGATGACTAATCCATATGCCGCATCCGGTGTTGACACCGAGGCTGGCGACAAAGCGGTAGAGCTAATGAAGGCGGCGGTCAGCGCCACCCACAACAACCTGGTGCTCGGTGGAGTCGGTGGCTTTGCCGGCATGATCGACGCGAAGTTTCTGAAGGACTACGACCACCCGATTCTGGCAACCTCAACCGATGGGGTTGGTACCAAGGTGGCGATCGCCCAGGCGATTGATAAGCACGACACCATCGGCCAGGATCTGGTCGGCATGGTCGTGGATGACATTGTGGTGGTCGGCGCTCGCAGCTTGTTTATGACTGACTACATCGCCACCGGAAGGCTTGAGCCAACCCGTATTGCCGACATTGTTCGCGGCATCGCCGGCGCTTGCAAGCAAGTAGACGTTGCCTTGGTTGGCGGCGAGACCGCCGAGCACCCTGGGCTTTTAGGTGAGCACGAATATGACGTGGCAGGGGCTGCCGTGGGCGTGGTGGAGAAATCCAAGATGCTCTCAGCCGACCGAGTTCAGGTTGGCGATGTGGTGCTTGGGCTTGAGGCTTCGGGTCTGCACTCCAATGGCTATTCGCTGGTGCGAAAGATTGTTGCCGATCGCGGGTTGAAATACACCGATAAGGTTCCGGAGTTCGAGCGAGGCTTGGGAGAAGAACTTCTGGAGCCAACTAGGCTCTACACCGGGGTGTTGAACCAGGTTCTCGAGCGCTACAGCGGTCAGATTTCAACCATGAGCCACATCACCGGTGGAGGCATTGCAGCCAATCTCTCTCGAGTCCTTCCGCAAACCGTGTCACTTGATGTTGACCGCTCAACTTGGAGCCCAAACCAGGTTTTTAGGGTGCTCGCAGGCTGGGGTGGCTACGACCTAAAGGATCTCGAATCAACTTGGAACCTAGGCCTTGGCTTTGCGGTTGTGGTTCGTAAGGACTTCGCAGTTGAGATTCAGGACATGATTTCCGAGCTGGGCATTCCAGCTTGGCAGCTGGGCATCATTGAATCAACCGCCTGCGATGCAGAACTCCCTGGATATGTATCTGAGGCCAAGGGGGTGCGCGGTGGCGCAGTTCGCCTAGTTGGCAACTATGCCGAATAAGAAATTCTTCGCAGCCATCGCTATCGGTGCGGTGACCACCGTGTCCGCTTTCTTTATCGGTCAGCAGGTTGCAACCTCCACCCCTGAACCAAGAAACACGCCTAACGCTCTTTGTTTTCGCGATACCGCACCAGATCAGTTCACCCCAAAGCACGTCGAAACCAAGTTGATTGCGTGCCAGGTAGTGGGCATGACCAAGGCGGAGGCGATTGCCTTTATTGCGAATGCTGACTTGGTTTATCGAATTGCTTATGAGGATGGCGAGAGCTTTGCCCTCACCGAGGACTACACCGATTCTCGAATCAATCTAGAGATTGTCACCGGTTTGGTGGTTGGAGCTAGCGCCTGGTAGAGGCGGGCTTACTCTTCGTCTAGTTCTACGCGACGCTCGTCGCCTGACGCAGGCTCTTCGTCCTCATCGTCGTATAGGTCAGCCCACTTGTCCTCGTAGTCAGGACCATCTTCAGGGTTCTTGTGACCAAGCTCGGCTTCCAGCGCTGAGTAGTCGGTGGCTGGGCTGTAGTACTTCAGCTCGCGAGCGACCTTGGTGTTCTTAGCTTTTTGACGGCCACGCCCCATGGCGAGCCCCCTTAATCTCTTAGTGATCTAGAAACCTTGCGGCACCTAGGGAAACCTGTGAATTCTGCCGTTGATTGTAGCAGGGCTAGCCAATTGATGCTGCCAGCATTACCGCAAGCAGTGGGGCAGCGAGGTTGGTTGCCATCGAGATCAGCGCTTGGAAGATGCGTCCGCGGTGATAGAAATCAAAGCTCGCCTTCATAGCGGTGGAGAAAGTTGATAGCCCGCCGGCAAAGCCGACGCTGGCAATAGTGACTAGGTCAACCGATGATTCTGGGCGCAATAGCAACCAAGCAACCACCGCTGCCGCCAGGGTATTGGAGAGAAATAAGCCGTATGGCAACCAGCCATCCAGCTTGCTCAACAGCGAGCGCAACACCGAACCGACACCACCGGCTATGCCAATCAGAAAAAAGCCCAACAGCCATTCCATTAGCGTTGCCGCTTCGCTAACTTGCGTCCGGTTTCAAACCCAATCCAATACATGGCAAAGCCTCCGGCAAACATGGCGACAACCTCAATGCCCAGCGTGTGGGTGTTGATCCAAAGGGTTAGCGCCGACATCGTGGTAAACGCACCGGCAAAGCCAACTCCCCACAGGTTGCGGCATACCTCGCTCTGGAAATATGGGTAACGAGCGGTGAACCCTAAAAAGAAGGTGCCGGCCAGATTCACAATGAACAGTGCAATCAATTCGTAGACCGGATAGTCGGCCAGCTGCGCGGATGCCTCGAAAATCAAATACCGCAGCATGGTTCCGAGCACTCCGCCCAGAAAGACATACCCCAGTAATTTGGCTTTGATTGGCACAGTCACAACCTAGCGGGTTTGGGGTGGCTATGCTCTAGAAATTATGAACGACGAGAGTTTTGTTTCTGGCAGCTACTACCAAAACAACTATTCGAAAGAGCAGAATCAGCAATTTGCCGCGCAGTTCGATGCGCTCACACTCGAGATGGTTCAGCACCTAGATGCTGGACTAGGTTTCGACTCTCCAGAAATGCAAGCTGCGGTCCAAAAGCACTACGACTTCTGCCTGCAGTTTTGGACTCCGAATCGTGAGAGCTATAAGTCACTCGCGATGAGCTACGTGCTACCAACGGGCTTCAACGAAACCTATGAGGGCTACCGCAAAGGCCTGGGCAAATACATCTACGATGCGGTTTGCCACTTTGCGGACACTACTCTTTCCTGACTCGACTCGATAGGTTGAAGGTCGAGGCGAAGCCCAGCAGCAAGAACAGTGCCGCTGCCAATGATGCCCACTTAGCACCGTCGGTGAATGACTCTCCGGCGGCTAACTGAATCTCATCGGCGATTGCCTGCGGCACCTGCTGGGCCTGTAAACCTTCGCTGAGCTGCGGGATCGCTCCGCCGGCAGACTCAACCACGGCATCGACCAAGACCACGCTCTGGCTGGTTTCAACATTGAGCTTGGCCAACTTATCCTCGAAAGAAACTTGGGTTCCGGTGAACAGCACGGTTCCCAAAACCGCAATGCCCAGTGCCGAACCAATCTGACGAACCGTGGACTGTGAACCAGAACCCTGACCGATCTTTTCCTCCGGCACATCCACCATGATCACACCGGTCAGCTGTGCGGTTGCAAGACCAATACCGATTCCATAGATAAAGAGGAATGGTGCGACTCCAACCCAACCCAATTCCTCAGAGGCAAAGAAACCGATGCCAGCTACACCGACCAGCTCCAGCATCACACCGAGCTGCACGGCACGGTGAGCAGGGAGTTTGCCAGATAGTGCGCCACCGATACCGGATGCCATAAAGGCACCACCGGCTAGCCAAAGCAGCACCAAACCGGAGCTGATTGGGCTAAGACCCAGCACGTTCTGCAGCCACAGCGGAATCGCAAACAGGATTCCAAATTCACCCATCGAGATGATCATGGCGGCAATCGAACCGTTTCTAAATGATGCGATCCGGAACAGGTTTAGATCTAGTAGCACGTTTTTGTGCTGGGCTTCGCGGTGACGCTCCCAGAGCACAAACAGCACGGTTGCCAAAAGTGAAACTGCCAGTGAAACCGGAATCACCGAGATGGTGTCCGCAGGCCAAGCAAAACCAAAGAGCTCAAACTGGTTCTTGGTGTTCTGCTCCCACCAACCGTAAACGCGACCCTCGATCAGACCAAATACCAGGGTGGAGAACATAACCACCGAGATGATGGCACCGACCCAGTCGATGCCACCCTTGCGCTGTGAGGCCTTTGACTCACCCAGGAAATAGAGCAAACCTGCGACGATGATGACACCCAGTGGCAGGTTGATCAAAAACGCCCAGCGCCAGCTGAAATCGGTGGCCAACCAGCCACCGAGGACCGGTCCAACCGCAACCATGCCACCGATGGTGGCACCCCATATGGCAAAGGCGATGCCGCGCTCTTTGCCCTCGAAGTTGGCGTTCACCAAAGAAAGAGTGGTCGGCAAAACCATTGCTCCACCGATGCCCTGCACCACGCGGGCCAGGATCATTGCCTCAGCACTACCGGTATTTCCCGCCCAAATCGAAGCGGCAACGAAAATCACGATGCCAACAATCAGCAGTAGCTTGCGACCGTAGCGATCTGCTAGCGAACCCCAGACCAACAGCAGGGACGCAAAGACCAGCACGTAGCTCTCCTGCACCCACTGCACCTCGGTGCTGCTGAGCTGAAGATCCTCAATCACCGCCGGGAAGATGGTGTTGACGATGGTGCCGTCGATGATGACGAGCGAGATAGCCATCGAGATAAAGACCAGAGCGATCCAGCGGTTTTTGGTTTGTGACATGTCTTTCCTGACCTAGGCGGGTTTTCCAATTGCAATCAGGACACATGCCCCGATTGCTAAAACTATTCCGAGCGACTGGCTTTTTGCGATGCGCTCCTTCAGCACTATACGCGCAAGCAATATTGTGCCCACCGGGTAGAGCGAGGTGAGCACCGCCGCAATCGCCAACTCGCCAGCACGGGTAGCAACCAAAAAGAAAACATTTCCCAACACATCGCCGTAGCCAGCCAACAGCACCAACCAAATCAGCGAGCGTCCAAAAATTGATGTTTCTAAGAATTGCTTCGGGCGGTATTTGAAGAATGCATAGGTCAGACCAGCCAACATCAGCGTGATGCCAACCACTCTCATCACAATCAGTGTGGCTAGCCCGCTATCGCTTGGGGCACCATCCAGGAACACGAAGATGCCGGCAAAGCCAACACCGGCACCTAGCGAGTAGAGCAAGGCTCGAAGCGATGGCAACCTAAAGTCCTGACCCGGCACAAACGCCACCAGAACAACCGCTACCAGAACCAAGCCAATTGCGATCAGGGCGAATGGCCCCAGTTCCGCACCGGTTGCCAGGTCAAAGATCACCGGAATCACCGCGCTGATTACCGCGGTTAGCGGGCTCACTATTGAGATCGGGCCCAGCGCCAAGGCGGCATAGAGGCAGCTAATGGCGATTCCGGAGGCGATGCCGGCATAGATGCCAGAACTAATTGCCGCTTGAGAGAAATTTGCGCCAACGAAAAGGCTCATGAATATTGCCAGAAGTAAACCAAAGCAAAAAGAGATAGTTGTGACGGTAAGGGCACGCACTTTCTTAGCGGCGAGGGCGCCAACGAAGTCGGCGTAACCATAAGAAAAGGCGGACAGTAGTCCGAAAATTATCGTCACTGTCCGCCTCTCTGTGCGGTGGCTCCGACCGGCGTCGATCCGGTGACCTAACGATTTTCAGTCGTTCGCTCTACCAACTGAGCTACAGAGCCTGGGGAGAATTCTCCCCATTCGCTATAAAAGCGAAGCGACTCCGACGGGACTTGAACCCGCGACCTCCGCCGTGACAGGGCGGCGCGCTAACCAACTGCGCTACGGAGCCAGAGTGGTACTTCCAACATCGCCTGAGTGACCCCAACGGGATTCGAACCCGTGCTACCGCCGTGAAAGGGCGGCGTCCTAGGCCACTAAACGATGGGGCCGTGAAGCTGGCGACTTCAAAAGCACCGACGCACAACATTACCCGTTAAAAGGCATGTTGCGCAACACTTTGCAAACTCTCAGGTGATACTTGAAAGTTCGGGTTAGGTTTTAAGGCAGGAGGTGTCATGTCAAAGCGCTCTAAATCAATAGTTGCTGGCTTTGCCGGCATCGTCCTGCTTGCCACTGGATTCGCGCTATCTCCGGCCTATGCGGTGCCGGATTACCCATCTGCGGCCGAGGTCGCGGCGGCTAAGCGCAACGTCGAAGAGAAAAAGAAGATGATTGCCCGGATTGAGGGCATTCTCGACACCCTTCAGGAAGAGGCCGATGCCCTTGAGGCAGTAGCGCTTCAAAAAAACGAGCAATACAACCAGGCTAAGCAAGCCGTAAAGATCATGGCAGACAAGGTCGAGGGCCTTCAGGCTAAGGTCGTCACTGCTCAGGAAGATGCCGAAGAAGCCAAGACCATGCTGGGCCAGATCGTGGCGAGGATGTATCGGCAGGGCACCAGCGGCAACACCACCCTAGAGATTTTCTTCAACCCAGAGAGTTCTGACGAACTGCTCTATCAGCTGGGCGCCAGCGATGTAGTTGCCCAGCGCACCCAGGTGATGTATGAGCAGGCCATGCAGAAACAGGCCGATGCCAAGGCATTAGCCAGCGAACTAGCCAGCGCGCAGACCGAACTTGAATCGCGCAGGGCTGCAGCCGAAAACCTTTATCGCGAGGCCAAGTCAGCCGCCGATGCGGTTATTGCCAAGGTCTCGGAATCTGAATCGCAGCGCGCCACCATGCTGGGTCAGTTGGCAAACCTAAAGGACACCGCATCTGATCTAGAGCGCCAGCGCATTGAGGGCCTTGAGGCAGAGCGTCGTCAGAATGCAGTGAAGGATGCGCCTACCGCACCTGAGCTCTACACCGTTGGCCCTCCCAATGAAGATTTGGTTGAGAAGGCCATCGCCTTTGCATCCGCTCAGCTGGGTGAAAGATATGTGCTCGGTGGTTCAGGGCCAGACATCTGGGACTGCTCGGGAATCACGATGAAGAGTTATGCCGCTGCCGGTGTTTATATCGGTTGGCACTCGGCAACCGCGCAGTTCAACATCATGGCCTCAAACCAGAAGCTGGTGCCATTCCAGGATGCCAAGCGCGGCGATTTGATTTGGTGGACTAGGTCTTCGAGCTTCTCGGGAGATAAGTACCACACCGCGATTTACCTGGGTAACGGCATGATGCTGGAAGCTCCAAACCC
>DLPB01000007.1:119635-141320 GCA_002479805.1 Micrococcales bacterium UBA7469 | reverse complement strand
CTTAAGTGGTTCAACAGCTCTCCGGTTTTGTTTCTCAAAGACGTTACCGATCGCACTCAGGCCGAGAGCCTGATCAAGGCGATCCTGCTGGTTGAGCAGCCCCTGGATGTTTCCCCACTGGAACCAGACGCTTGGTATGACCACCAACTTTCTGGCCTCAAGGTATTGCGGGATGGTGTTGAAATTGGAACTCTTATCCGAGTCGACCACATGCCTGCCCAGGATCTTTTGGTCATCAAGATCGAAGAGGCAGAGGTCCTACTGCCATTTGTGAAGGCGTTTGTGCCAAAGGTTGACGTGTCTGCTGGTGTAATTGAGATCACGCCACCTGGTGGGCTATTCGAACAGATCGAGGAAGCTGATGCGAATTGATGCAATTTCAATCTTCCCTGATTACTTCAACGTTCTAGAACTTTCGCTATTGGGCAAGGCCCAGAAGCAAGGTCTCATCGCTTTCCAAGCCCACGACCTGCGCACCTGGACCCACGACATTCACAAAACCGTAGACGATTCGCCCTATGGTGGCGGAGCCGGCATGGTCATGAAGCCAGAGCCTTGGGGTGAGGCATTTGATGAACTTTTCACCGATTCTCGTCCGACTGTGATCTTTACCACTCCAGCAGGCAGGCCCTTCAATCAAACTCTCGCCAAAGAACTCTCCGGCAAAGATCACATCGTTTTTGCCTGTGGCCGCTACGAGGGCATTGATCAGCGGGTTGTCGAGCATGCCAAGACTCGCGCAGAGGTGCTTGAGGTATCTCTCGGTGACTATGTGCTCAACGGCGGGGAAGTGGCAGCACTTGCCATGATCGAGGCGATCACTCGGCTAATCCCTGGATTTATGGGCAACGCCGAATCGATTGTTGAAGAATCACATTCGGATGGACTGCTGGAGTATCCGAGCTACACCAAGCCGCAACTTTGGCGCGGCCTAGAGGTTCCAGAGGTCCTGCTTTCTGGCCACCACGCCGAGATTGCTAAGTGGCGCAAGGCTCAATCTGTTGAGCGCACCAAAGCCGTCAGGCCGGATCTTATGGGTGAGGGTAAGCATGTCGACTAATCACCTACCTGCCCTAGATGCCCTGAGGGGAATTGCGGTGCTTGGTGTCATCACGGTTCACACCGCCGCTTTCACAATGTCTTTCTCTGGCCCGTCCAGCGGAGCATCTGAAGCTCTGTCCTCTCTGTTTGCCAGCGGTCGTATGGGCGTAGAGCTGTTTTTCATCCTCTCTGGGTTTCTTATGGGGTGGCTCTATTCAGACGAGAGCTTTTCAGCCAAGAGATTTTTCCGCTCGAGATTCCTTCGAATTTGGCCTCTCTGGGCAGCATTTTCAGGTATTTGGTTCGCAATTTTCGCACTTCAAGAGAATGAATTTCGATGGCCTGCGTTGTTACTGAGTCTGACCTTTTTGCTTTGGGTTTCGCCTTCTGATTTCGACACTTTCATCGGTGGGGCATGGTCGATTCAGATTGAAGTTATTGCCTACTTGCTCTTTGCCTGTCTGAAACGGTTCGGTCTAAACGCCTTGGTAGCCACGGCCATCGTCGTGAATGTCTCGGGTTCCATCGCATCCTTTGCTGACTTAACCGGCGAGGGGGTATTGGAGTCGGTCCGACGCCTCAGCCTGCAAACTGGCCTCAACTTCTTCGTTTTGGGTGTTGTCGTTGCCTCAGCTCTTATTCACAGTCGCAAATCTCAGAGTCCGTTTAGTTGGAAATCAATTGCCCAGCTCAACCTCAAGTGGACTTTGGTCTGGCTTGCATCGTTTCTGGTGACACCTGCCATTTATGGAAATCCAGTCGAGGCTTTAGGGTTTATCTCACTCGCAGTTTTGCTGGTCTCCACCACTAGGGCGGAGGGAGTCTTCAGAAAGGTCCTCGCCTGGCTGGGTCGTCATTCCTACTTTCTCTTCTTTGCTCACTTTGTCGGGCTGTACCTATTGAAACAGGCTGCGGATTCTTTAGAAGTTCTAGAGGCCCCCTCAACCTTGTTGGCTCTAGCAACCCCCATAGCAATTGCTGCCTTTGTCGCTCTAATGAGCCCCTTGGCATGGCTCTCGATGAGGTTTATTGAAGGTCCGATCCTAAAGTTAAAGAAGTCAGCGCACGCGTAAGTCCTAACATCGCTTGGCGAAAGGTTGCCTTTGCGGGATTGATGTGGCAGGATTGACCCTTGTGTCCGGCCGTCTCTGCCGCAGGGGAGCATAGGACTCAACCAAAGTAACTTCTAATCGTTTTGACCTGCGCGCAAAAGGAAAGACAGAAAATGCACATTCTTGACGTCGTAGACGCAGCCAACCTAAAGAGCGACATCCCAGACTTCCGCGCTGGTGACAACGTAAAGGTTCACGTAAACATCGTTGAAGGTAACCGCAGCCGTGTTCAGGTTTTCCAGGGCGTTGTGATTCGCAAGTCCGGTCACGGTATCCGCGAGACTTTCACGGTTCGTAAGGTTTCCTTCCAGGTCGGCGTAGAGCGTACCTTCCCAGTGCACAGCCCAGTAATCGAGAAGATTGAACTTGTTTCTCGCGGTGCTGTTCGTCGTGCGAAGCTTTACTACTTGCGCGACCTTCGCGGTAAGGCTGCAAAGATTCGCGAAAAGCGCGAGAACATCTAAGTAAACTTTTCCCTATGCAGGATTCCGGGGAACTAAGACCCCGCAACGCCACGATCATGGCTTCTATTCGCCGCCTTCTAAAGCGGTCGAGGAAGAACTGGTTCGTGGCGTTGCTTTTTGACTTTGTAGTTATCGTCGGCACTGCCCTGGTGCTTTCGGTGGCAATCAAGGCTTTTTTGATTCGCTCGTTCTACATTCCATCCGGCTCGATGCTGGATACTCTGCAGATAAACGATCGAATCATCGTCAATGTCTCCGCACCGGAGCTATTTGCACTGGAGCGCGGTGACGTGGTCGTGTTTCGTGACCCGGGCGGCTGGCTGGGTGCAATCCCGACTGTAGAAAAGCCGTTCATCCAGGAAGCTTCTGACTTCGTGCTTGGAACCTTCGGAATCACAGCTCCAGACTCTGCAGAGCACTTGGTGAAGCGCGTCATCGGACTGCCGGGCGACACAGTCGAGTGTCGCGAGGGCGACGATCGCATCTTTATCAACGGCGTTGCCATCGATGAGCCTTATTTGGCTCCGGGGTCAATTCCGTCTGAGATGAAGTTCAAGGTCACCGTGCCGGAAGACTCCTACTGGGTAATGGGGGATAACCGACAGAACTCCACCGATTCCCGCTATCACCAGGACCTACCATCAGGCGGCTTCGTGAACAAGGAATATGTGGTCGGGCGAGCAATCCTGGTTTCCTGGCCGGTAGAGAACTGGATCTTCTTGGAGAACTTCTCAGAGACCTTCAAAGATGTACCCAAGCCTTGACGTTGAGAAACTTCTTCTAGAGCGCTACGACACCGTAATTGGTGTTGATGAAGTCGGCCGGGGCGCTTTGGCTGGACCGGTAGCGGTCGGTGCCGCTGCCTTTACCAAAGCGACTTCGCTAGAAATTCCAGAGAAACTTCGCGACAGCAAAGCGATTGCTGAGGCAAAACGAGACGGCATAGCTGAGCTATCAAGAGCTTGGGTGAAGCATGCCGTTGGCTACAGCGCGGTTTTTGAAATCGAACAAAACGGAATCACTAAGGCTCTGGCAGATGCCGCAACCGGAGCGATTGCGCAGCTGATTTCGGGCAAAACCATTGTCCTACTGGATGGAAGTCACAACTGGCTGCAGGATTCTGGGCTTGATGTTGATTACCACGTGCAGGTCAAGGCAGATAGGGACTGCGCGATCGTCTCGGCGGCGGCACTAATTGCAAAGGTGGACCGCGACCAGCACATGCGGATGCTGCACGAAGAATTTCCCGACTACGGCTGGGAGGGCAATAAGGGATACGCCTCAGAGTCACACATCAAAGCGATTCAAAACCTCGGCCCAACCCGCCACCACAGGGTCAGCTGGTTGAGCAAAATTCTCGCCGAAGCTAATTCACTTTTTTGAGGCATAGACTTACAGCACCATGGACGAAAACGAATTCGAAGACTACGACAGAGATGCGGAACTAGCGCTCTATCGCGAGTATCGCGATGTCGTGAAGATGTTCCGTTTCGTGGTTGAGACCGAACGCCGCTTCTACCTGGCAAACGATGTTGAGCTCAAGCGAGTCGACACCGCCACTGATTTTTACTTCGAGCTGAACATGCAAGATGTTTGGGTTTGGGATATCTACCGCACCGATCGCTTCGTGAAGCAGGTGAAGGTCATGACCTTTAAAGACGTCAATGTCGAGGAAATCGGAAATCGCGAACTTGAGATTCCAAAGGAATTCGCAGTAGGCGAATAGCCACAACTTCTCCACAGATTTCCACCAGCTCTAGATCAAAACCTTCGCTTTTGCAAGCCTTTGGGCATGCAGCTAACCTTCGAACAAGAGGCAACTATTGCCTACTCTGCCCTTTCAGAGCCGGGCGATGCTCTGGCCTATTTGATTTTTGAGCAAAACGGACCAGAGGCTATAGAGCAGTTCAAATCCGGTCGCGCAAAGAAGATTTGGCCCGAGCAAATCCATCAGCTGGCACCTGAATATGCGGCCAACCTGCCACATTTATTTGAGAGATTCGCGCTTCGGCTCCCAAAAACTCACGTTCCCGGCTTGGTTGAGCGGGCGATCCGCTGGAATGCCAGGCCAGTCTTTCCAAGCGAGCTGCCCAGACTATGGGATCAGTTTTCAGACTTGGAAGTTCATCGCCCGTATCTAATCTGGGTGGCCGGATCGGTCAAGGTTTTTGAAGGCGATAGCAATGCAATCGTAGGAACCAGAAACCCGACACTGCGCGGCATAAACAACGCACGAAAGCTGGTTAGGCAACTGGGAGTCGGTGTCATCTCCGGGGGCGCGACCGGCATTGACTACGCAGCTCACAGGGCAGCCTTGGACTTTGGGTTGCCAACCGCCGCGTTTATGGCCGGCGGAATCGATCGGGCTTACCCCACCCAGAACTGGCCACTGTTTCACGAGATTGTTCGAAGTGGTGGAGCGCTGGTGAGTGAGACTGTTCCGTTTACCGCCCCGAGTCGATTTAGGTTCCTGAATCGAAATCGATTGATCGCTGCATCAGCAAATGCGACCTTTGTCATTGAGGCGGGTTATCGCTCCGGTTCTCGCAACACCGCCAACCACGCTAGAGCCTGCGGTCGGGAAGTTTATGCGTTAGCCGGTGCTTGGTCAGACCAAGCTTCACAGGGCTGCAATGCGATGATCAAGGAGGGTCTGGCCAAGCCTTGGCAGCCAGGCCGAGCGCCCTACTTGGAAGAATCACCGACTCAAAAGCGGGTGCTAGATGCCTTGCGAGAAGGCGCAGCAGATTTTCCGTCAATTGCCCGAGAGTCTGGCCTAAGCATCGAAGAAGTCAAAAAAGAACTCTTTCGCCTAAAGCTTGATGCCTGATCGGTTACTGCCAATTCATTTGCTTTGGACCTAATCTGGCTGGGTGGAGAAACTACTGCTTGAGCGCGATGCCTTTATTCGGGCTCTTTCGGCTCGCGGTAATTCGCCTCACACGCAAAAGGCCTATGGCACGGACATCGCTGAATTTCTTACCTTTCTCAAAGACTCCAAGTCTGGGTTAGACCTAAATGCGCTTCGGCAGTGGCTCTGGGTCTTGACCGATGCGGGGGCGACAAAATCCACGATTGCTAGAAAGTCCTCCTCGGTGAGGGCATTCACGGCATGGCTACTAGAGCGCGGGGTAATTGAGGTTGACCCAGGTCTCAGGCTTCGCTCACCAAAGCTCGATCGCTCACTTCCCAAGGTCGCTACCGAAGACTCAGTTTCTACAGTTCTGACGCGGCTTCACAACCTTGCCACCACTGATACTCCGGCCGCCCTGCGCGATCTATGCGCATTTGAATTGCTCTATGCAACTGGTATGCGGGTGAGTGAATTGGCAGCGTTAGATGTTGATGACTTTGATTTCTCGAGGCAGCTGATTCGAGTGACGGGTAAGGGAAATAAGCAGCGAATGCTGCCCTACGGTGATGCCGCAGCCGATGCGGTAGCGCGCTGGATGCAAAAGGGTCGAAATGCTTACGCCCTCCCTGAGTCACCGCAGGCACTGCTACTGACCTCGCGCGGTAAAAGAATCGGTGTCAGACAGATTTACGCGCTGGTTGCAAAACAGCTCGAAGAAACCCCAACCGGAGCTGCCGGGCCGCACACCCTGCGTCATTCCGCGGCCACCCACTTGCTGGACCACGGGGCCGATCTGAGAGCGGTGCAGGAGATTCTTGGGCATGCATCTTTGGGTACCACCCAGATTTACACCCACGTCTCAGTTGAGCGCCTCAAAAAATCTTTCGAGCAAGCGCACCCCAGGGCCTAGTCCAAGAGCACGTTTGCGCTGAGCCCTGCAAGAAAGTATTCGGGGGAGAGGTACCCGAATTGACTTCGAACCGAGTAGTGAACGCAGCTTTCGCAGTGATAGCGGTAATCACTCTCAGGCTCACAATGTCGGGCAATCTCTGAGCCTCTTTGGACCGTATCGCCTACTTTTAGGTTCGTGCAGGCCGGTTCGAAACTCACAAGGTAGCCGGATTGTGTGCGGATGGTTACCACGGGGCGATCCACTACCAAATCGGCGAATGAAACAGTTCCATCGGTCGGTGCTTTGATGCTCGCATTTACTTCTAAGGTCAGATCCAAGCCGCGGTGACCTGGGCCATATTCAGTCTCTGGCGCTCGATATTCAGCGCTCCAGCTTGAATCGAGCGGCCAAAAAGGCTCTACCCACGCCGAGGAGGCTGGGGTAATTGTCAAAATAGTTAAATTCATGGCTAAAAGGGGAGTGAATCGCAACATGTAACCAGCCTGAGCAATCTAGCTGGAATGGGGCGCTTGGCCAAGAAATTAGTGGAAAAACCGCCTTTCAACTGGTATGGTTATCCACGGTCTGGAGTAATCCAGATCGAATTCGCGTGTTCCAACAAATCCCGTCACCTCGGTCCAAACTTTGGTTTGGTTGTGCCGGAAGGAATGCCAGGGGTTTGACCAATCGGTCAAGTCATGAAACTGAGGGGCGCACCCGTGTGCCCAAAAGGAGTGCCTAATGGCAACTATCACTATGCGTCAGCTACTTGACGCGGGTGTCCACTTCGGTCACCAGACCCGTCGCTGGAACCCAAAGATGAAGCGATTCATTCTTACCGATCGCTCCGGCATCTACATCATCGACCTACAGCAGTCGGTGGACCACATTGACAAGGCATACCACTTCGTTCGCGACATCGTTGCAAACGGTGGATCCATCATGTTTGTTGGCACCAAGAAGCAGGCCCAGGGCGTAGTTGCCGCTGAGGCAAAGCGTGTTGGCCAGCCATTCATCAACGAGCGCTGGTTGGGTGGTCTATTGACCAACTTCGGCACCGTAAACAAGCGTATTCAGCGCCTCAAGGAGCTGGAGACCATGGACTTCAACGACTCGTCGAAGTCAGGTCTTACCAAGAAGGAGCTATTGATCCTTCGCCGCGAGAAGGACAAGTTGGAGAAGACCCTCGGTGGTATTCGCAACATGGCAAAGACCCCAAGCGCACTTTGGGTCGTTGACACCAACAAGGAGCACCTAGCCATCACTGAGGCTAAGAAGCTTGGCATTCCAGTAATCGCAATCTTGGACACCAACTGTGACCCAGACGACGTAACCATTGGTATTCCTGGAAACGACGACGCCATTCGCTCGATCGAGTTGCTAACCCGCGTTATCGCGGATGCAGCAGCCGACGGCATGATTGCTCGCCACAACAAGGGCGGCGAAGAGGCAGAGCCGCTAGCCGAGTGGGAGCGCGAGCTTCTAGAGGCTGGCGAGGCAAAGGCAGCAGAGGTTGCAGCTGAGGCTGCGGCTCCAGCGGCTGAGGAAACCCCAGCAGAGAAGGACGCATAAAGATGGCTAACTACACCGCCGCAGACGTAAAGGCACTTCGCGAGAAGTCCGGCGCAGGCATGATGGACTGCAAGTCTGCTCTAGATGAGGCAAATGGCGACATCGAGAAGGCATTTGAGCTACTAAGACTCAAGGGCCTAAAGGGTGTTTCCAAGCGCGAGGGTCGCACCACCAGCAACGGTCTAATCGTTGCTCGTGTTTCTGGCGGCACCGGAACTCTAATCGAGCTTGCTTGCGAGACCGACTTTGTTGCCAAGGCAGAGAACTTCATCGCTTTAGCTGACGCCGTTGCAGATGCAGTGGTAGCAGCCGGCGCCACCGATGTTGAGTCTGCACTTGCAGCTAAGCACGGCAACGCAACTGTTGCAGACGCCATCACCGACCAGGCCGCAATCCTGGGTGAGAAGGTTGAGCTTCGCAAGGTTGCCACCGTTTCGGCATCTGGCGTTGACGCTTACCTACACCGCACCAGCCGCGACCTACCTCCACAGGTTGGCGTATTGGTTGCTTTCGAAGGTGCAGATGCAGAGACCGCACACGACGTTGCTGTTCACATCGCAGCATTCAGCCCTAGCTACCTAACCCGCGACGAGGTCCCAGCCGACATCGTTGCTAAGGAGCGCGAGATTGCCGAGGCAACCGCACGCGACGAGGGCAAGCCTGAGGCTGCACTGCCAAAGATCGTTGAAGGCCGCGTTACCGGCTTCTTCAAGGAGACCTGCTTGCTAGACCAGGACTTCGCTAAGGACTCAAAGCAGTCTGTCGGCAAGGTATTGGAGAACGCTGGCCTAAAGGTCACCGGCTTCGTGCGTTTCCGCGTCGGCGCCTAAGCAAAAATCCTTTTAGATGGCTCGGTCGAAAGACCGGGCCATCTATCTTTTTGGGCTCTAGTATTGACTCGATGCGGAGCCGATTCGCAGTCGCATAAAAGGTGGAACACATGGGCGAAAAGCGCAGAGTATTGCTAAAGCTTTCAGGTGAAGCCTTCGGCGGCGGATCTCTGGGTGTGAACCCGGATGTGGTTTCTGAAATTGCCAAGGACATTGCGAAGGCAGCCGAAAAGGTCGAGATCGCGATTGTGGTTGGTGGCGGCAATTTCTTCCGCGGAGCAGAGCTTTCCAACCGCGGCATGGACCGCGGTCGCGCCGACTACATGGGCATGCTGGGCACCGTCATGAACGCGCTAGCGCTGCAAGACTTTATTGAGCAAGCCGGTGGCGATGTTCGTGTCCAGACCGCAATCACCATGGCTCAGGTTGCAGAACCTTATCTGCCGCTACGTGCGATTCGACACCTCGAAAAGGGTAGAGTCGTGATCTTTGGTGCCGGAGCCGGACTTCCTTACTTCTCCACCGACACAGTGGCTGCGCAGCGCGCACTTGAAATTGGTGCAGAAGAAGTTTTGGTTGCTAAGAATGGTGTCGATGGTGTTTACACTGCAGATCCTCGCAAGGATCCAAGCGCAACCATGCTGACCGAGATTAGCTATCAAGACGCCTTGGTCCGCGGCTTGAAGGTGGTAGATGCCACCGCATTCTCGCTCTGCATGGACAACAAGATGCCAATGCGAGTATTCAGCATGGAAAAGATATCCGAGGCGCTACTGGGTGAGCCAGTTGGCACCGCGGTGCGAGCCTAGATTTATCAGAGGAGAAGAGAAGACATGATCAACGAGATTTTGGCGGAAGCTAAAGGGAAGATGGACAAGGCTGTTGAGGCCACCAAGGACGATTTCGCATCTGTGCGCACCGGTCGTGCCAACCCAGCAATGTTTCAAAAGGTCATGGTCGACTACTACGGCACCATGACCCCGCTTGGTCAGCTGGGCGGAATTCAAAACCCAGAGGCCCGCTCGATCATCATCAACCCTTACGACAAGAGCGCTCTTCAGGCCATCGAAAAGGCCCTGATGGCTATGCCTAACCTCGGCGCTCAGCCAAATAACGACGGTTCAATTATTCGAATCAACCTGCCAGAGCTCACCGAAGAGCGCCGCAAGGAATACGTAAAGCTCACCCGCGATAAGGCCGAACACGGTCGTGTCTCGGTGCGTAACATTCGTCGCAGCGCAAAGGAAGACCTGGAAGCGCTAAAGAAGGATGGTGGAGCTGGTGAGGATGAGGTCGAGCGCGCCGAAAAGGAGCTCGAGAACATCACCAAGGCACACACCGACAAGATCGATGAAGCGCTAAAGAACAAAGAAGCCGAGCTGCTCGAGGTCTAGTTGGAAACCTCGAAGACCAAAACCCTGGGGCCACGACTGGCCGTAGGTTTTGGGCTCGGTGGCATTTTCCTGCTCTCGCTTTTTAGCCCATTTCTCTTCGTTGGCTTGCTATCGGTAGCCACCGCAGCAGCGAGCTTTGAGCTTGCCAGCGTGCTAAAGCGCGGCGGCTGGCACGTTCCTAAATATTTGGTTGGCCTGGCCGGATTTGTGCTCCCCTGGACGGCCTTCTTCTTTGGTCCAATTGCCCAGTGGCTGACGGTATTGATTGCCAGCGCCACGATGGTGATTTGGCGAACCGCATACCTTTTGGTAACCAAAGAGCGTCGAACCCTAAAGCAAACGCTGCGGGATTTTGGTGCGAGCAACTGGGCGCTGTTTTATGTGCCGCTTTTGCTCAGCTTTGGCTCCCTTTTGATAAACCGTCCCAATGGCACCGCTTGGATATTTGGCCTGGTCATAACCGTGGTCTCCATCGACACCTTCGGCTACCTGGTTGGCAGATTCTTTGGAAAAACGAAGCTCTCGCCACTTATCTCGCCGAAAAAGACCTGGGAGGGTTTGTTTGCATCAATCCTCGGTGGGCTATTCGGCGGTCTGATTACCGCACTCGTGACCGGTGCCTCTATTTGGTTCGGGTTGCTATTCGGCGCGGCCCTGTTGGTCTCCTCGGTGATGGGAGATCTCTCTGAATCGCTGATTAAACGCGACCTTGAGGTCAAGGACATGGGCGATATCCTGCCCGGCCATGGTGGCATGATGGATCGATTAGATTCCCTTTTGCCATCAACTTTCATCGCCTATCTGCTCTCTCACGTATTGTTTTAGCTAATGAACTTCCCGATGGCCAGCGCCAAGCTTCAGGGGTATGACCCCAAGCAAGTTGACGCGCTCATGGCGAGGGTGAAAAGCCAGCACGATAATCCAGATCGCGAGCTAATCAGCTCGGCTGTGGTGGCCATTGCAAAGTTTGACCTGGTGCCAGGTGGTTACAAGATTCCAGCTGTTGACGAGGCAATTGCGAAAGCGGCAGATGCCTTTGAAGTAAACGAGCTGCAGCGGGAACTTCGGGTCAAGGGTAAGGCCCAAGCAGCAGCAGACCTCGCGGCGCTCCTAAGGCTTCTAAAGCAGGTTCTAGAGACCGACCCTAAGTCAAGATTCGAAAGAGTCTCGCAGGGCTATAACCCGAGACAGGTAAATGCTCTTATAAAAAAGGTCGAGATCAAGCGCAGCACGCTGTCAGGGCCAACCACTTTTGAGCTGAGAACTGCGTCTTTAGGCCGCTCATCAAATGGCTTTGATCGCGATCAGGTAGACGAATTTTTGGGTGCCGTGGGATCCGCGCTGCACCGGCAGCAACTCTTGGGCTAATTGCCGATTTAGGCCGGTGCGTTTAGGCTTAGAGACTGCACATAAGGAGTCCCTTGGGTAGACATGGTTTAAAGCCACGCGCTAAGTCGCGTTCTTTGCCGACCCTGGGCTTCTTTTTCGCCGCCTCACTGGTAATGGTTTCCGCGGTTGATCCGTATTCTGGAACCATGGCTTCGGCCGACACCATGCAGGTTTTTGATACCGAGCAAGAGCAAAATCAGCAGCTGACCTTTATTGCGGTCGATGGCGAGGGCTACGAACGCGGTTCTTTTGAGATTCTCTCGGGTGAGGGTGTTGCAAAGCTGTTTGTCGACGGCGCTCCGTTGCCAGTTCCTGGGACCGCCAAGGGAATTGCTCTTGATTTGGTTGAGGCCAAGGGCTGGGACTACAACCAGTATTCCTGCCTGGTCAAATTGTGGGAGCGCGAGAGTAACTGGCGCTGGAATGCGCTGAACCGATCCTCGGGTGCCTACGGCATCCCGCAGGCATTGCCTGGAACCAAGATGGCTTCTGCCGGAGCGGACTGGCGCACCAACCCAGCCACTCAGATCAAGTGGGGCATCGGCTACATCTCCGGCCGCTACGGCACTCCATGTGGCGCACTGGCACACTCGAACGACAAAAACTGGTACTAATCGTGCGTGACCGAAGACGTCGGGGAGCTAAGCAGCCTGAGTATCGCGAACTTGATGTCTCACTTTTGAAAATGTCTCTGCCTCACACCGTCGTGAAGCGCGGTGTTGAATTCACCGTGCAGCAGACCAATGGCTCGAATGCCGAGGCCGGCAAGAGTTGGATCTGCCCGGTCTGCGTTATTTCGATTGAGCCTGGGCTTATGCATACCGTCGCCTGGGATACTCACCGCGGGGTGCAGACTAGGCGTCACTTTCACAATCACTGCTTCAAGATCTTTGACGGGTTGTTGCCCTAATGGAAGAAATTCGCGCCGCGACTGAATTGCCGGCTATTCGCGAGGAAATCACCCTCCACACCGAAGATGGCCAAACTCTGGTTGGCGAACTGGCAATGCCGGTTGGAATGAACCCGGTGGCAACGCTAATCACCCTGCACCCTTTGCCCACCCATGGTGGCTTTATGGATTCCCACCTTTATCGCAAGGCGGCCAATCGCTTGCCTGCACTTATAAAAGTCGCTGTTTTGCGCTTCAATACCCGTGGCACAGGTTCACCTAGAGGAGTCTCGACCGGGTCATTTGATGGGGGAGTAGCTGAAGAATTTGACGTTGCTGCCGCGGTGAAGTTCTGCGAAGACCGCGGGCTAAAAAATCTTTGGCTGGTGGGTTGGAGCTTTGGCACCGAACTCGCCATCAAATACGGCCCTGACCACAAGGTTTCGGGAGCAATCTTGATCTCACCGCCGCTGCATCGAGCAACAGACGCCGACCTTATGCGCTGGAATTCATTCGCAAAGCCGCTGATTGCGCTGGTTCCCGGAGAGGACGACTATTTGCAGCCCGAGGAGGCTGCAGTCAGATTCGCTTTGGTGCCACAAGCTAAGGTTTACGGGTTTGAGGGCGAGAAGCACCTTTGGGTCGGCGAAAAAGCCACCAGACGAGCGCTAGATGCCATTAGTGAGTTGGTTGTTCCCGGCTCAGCACCGCTGCCAACCCACTACTAAATCAATTCCTGCTTCGGCATCCAAACTTCACGCACAATCAGCAGTGCACTGGCTGCTACCGGTATCGCAATTAGTGCGCCCAATACTCCCATTAGCGTGCCACCAGCTAACGCTGCAATCACAACTGCCGCAGAAGGAATGGAAACCGCCTTCTTCATAACCCTTGGGCTAATGACGTACGCATCAATCTGCAGATAGATCAGGTAGAAGATTGCAACCGCAATCGCGGTCTCGTAGCCAGCTAGCAGCGAGAACGAGCTAATCAAAACAAATGCGATAACCGGACCAACCAGTGGCACCAGCGCGAATAGGAATGCAATGAAGCTCAAAAGCAGCACGAATGGAGCCTGCACAATACTGAGGAAGGTGAACACTACGGCGGCGTGAATCACCGCAATCGAAAGCTGCCCGATGACCCAGCGACCAACCGAGTTCGAAATCTGATCGGTGATGTTTAGAAACGCCTCGCGCTTGGTTTTTGCAACCAGTCTGGAAAGGTAGCCCTTTAGTTCATCAAGCGAGGCCATGAAGTAAAGCGTCAAAATACCAACCAGAATTACGCCGAATGTGGTGCTAACCACACCCAGACCAACCTCAAAAACCCCTCCGAGCAAAGTCGGCCAGTTTTCGGCATTCGAGATGAAGTCCACAATGCCGTTGCTGGCGTTGGTGAGGGAGCCGCCGAGTCGCTGATCCCACTGAGAGATAAGTTCTAAGCTGAAGAAATTGCTCACCAGTGAAGGAACTTGCTGAATCAGAACCGCAGCTTCCTCTATCGCCAGCGGAAGCGCCATGGCAATCAAAACCGCCAAAGAACCAAAAAAGCCCAGCACGACAACCGTGATGGCAAGAATCTTTGGAAACTTGATTTTCTCTAAAAGCTTCACAAGTGGGTTTAGACCCAGGGCCAAAAGCAGCGCAAAGACTACGTAGGTGATCACGGTCGCGACCTGGGATACCGCGGTGGCAATCAAAATGGCAGTCATCACACCAAGACCCGCGGTTAGTCCAATCTGGAAACCGCCGGTGAGTCTAGTTCTCTGTTCCATCCGCCCTCATTCAATCAAGCATCAGGTACCAAGTTACGCAGGTTTGTGCCAATCACCCTGATTGGCACCGATAGATTTCGTTTTGCCCCCACCTTGAGATCTGCCGGTAAACCGAGCAGGGGCTGATTTGGAGCTGCTCGGGGTAAACTTTGGGGACTGTTATAGACCTTTGGAGTTTGTTTGTTGCGCTTTTGGCTCGCCCTCACCACATTCGTGGTTGGGCTGACTCTTACCGCAATTGGGCTAGTGAATCAGCTGGAGAATCAACCGCTGCGAATGATTATTGCCGAGGCCGAGCTCACGACGCCAACCACCTACGTGATGATTCCAAACAAGGTGCTCACCGCATATCCAGGCAAGGTTTCGGTTACCGCAAATAACGATGGACAGGTGTTTTTGGCAGCAGGGCGTGAGTCCGATATCGTCGGCTGGATCGGCAAAGCCCAGTATGCCGAAACCCGGCTCGGGGTGAATCAGGCCAAAGAGGAAGTACTAATTTCCGAGGTGGAGCGCAGCGGCGGCGGGGAGCTTGCTGACCCACGAGGCTCTGACCTGTGGCGCCTAGAGGTGGCAGAAAACTTCGAGGGCAAGATTTCCGTGCCCGAGGGGAATGAAGTCGGGGTGCTAATTGCCGCCAAGGGCATCGACATGGCGCCACGCAAAATAAAAATCGAGTGGGACCTGCCCGATGAGGGTGTTCCGGTTGCGCCGATCACCATGGTCGGGTTGGGCCTGATGCTCGCCGGCGCGCTCTGGAGCCTGTGGCTTTTTATTACCGGCTATCGCAAGTCTGGAATCACTAGAAATTGGAATGGACCACGTCGACCAAAACTGCAGCTGGAATTGCCGAAATTCAAAAAGAAGGATCCTGAGGCCGATGCCCCAGTCAGCCCCCGCCGCCAGGCCCGGGGATTGAAGTTTGTGGCACTCGCCTTGGTTGCCGCCAGTCTGTCGGGTTGCACCCCGGAATATCAAAACCCGGTTTTGAGCCCAAGCCCATCGCCCGCGCAGGACACCCTGACACCAGTAATGACAAAAGATCAGCTCAAGCGCGTGCTAGGGGAAATCACCGCGGTGGTGGCAGAAGCCGATGCTGAGCTGGATCGCGAGATCATCGAGGTCAGGGTCACCGGACCGGCCTTGGTCGCCAGAAGAGCTGCCTATAACATCGCTAGACGCACAGAGGATCCGCAACCTCCAGCACCTTTGGTGGCCGCTCCGATTCAGCTGTTCTTGCCAAGCGCCACCGATACCTGGCCTCGTTCGGTCATGGTGGTAACCGGTGAGCAGACCCTCACCATGATGATTTTGCGCCAAGAGAGCGCTCGCGATCAGTATCGCCTCTACCAGTACATGGACATCTTGCCAGGGGTTGACTTCCCAGCCGTAGCGGCCGAAGAGGTCGGTGCCAACACCGTCAAGGAAGACAGTAAATTCTTGCTGATGCCACCGGCTGATCTTGCCAAGGCGGTGGGCAGCTTGCTCAACGAAGGTCCGGATTCTGCGTGGAGCATCCTGGTGGATGGCGATAACCAATACATCAAGGATGTTTCATCGGTTCAGCAAAGCCTCGCCGAGACGTTGAGTAATGCCAATGTGACCTTCGACCACAAAATTTCTAATGACGAGATGGTATTGCTCACCTCCGGTGAGGGTGGGGCGCTGGTTGGTGTCTACATGATCGACACCTACACCATCATCCCCAAGTCCCCGGGCGACGCCGTTGCAATCTCTGGGCAAGAGGCGATCCTGCTGGGAGCCGGCGGTAGTGCCACCGGTATCGAAACCCGCTACGGTGCCATGTTGCTCTTCCACATGCCGGCTGCCGGTTCCGAATCCCGAGCAAGACTGCTTGGTGCCACCCAGCAGCTGCTGACCGCAATATCCCTAGGAGCGCGATGAGTAACTTTTCTGGAGCTTTTGATCTTTCAAAGCTGACCAACCAAAACCAACCTGCCGGCAACGCGGTTGCGGGTTGGTTGGTGCCAGCCGATGAGCAGGTGCTCAGGCGCTACCTGCAGCTCTCTGAGAGCGTTCCGGTATTGATGTTGATAGTTGACGGCTCAGAGAGTTCAAACGCCGTCAGCGGCCTCGTGGAGCAGGTAATCGCGTCGGCCAAGGGAAGATTTGCCGGTATCCAGGTCGACCTGCGCACTTCACCGCAGTTGGCCCAGGCAATTGGCGTGAGCGAGGCTCCTGCAATGGCGGCGATCCTTGCCGGTGCCCCAACCCCGCTATTCAAGGGCGTAATTAGCCAAGAGCAATTGGTTCAGGTGTTAGGTCAGGTATTGCAGATGGCCGCTCAGAGTAATCTCACCGGCACGGTCACGGTTTCTGATGCCGCCGCCCAGCCGATAAAAAAACTCACCCCAGAACACCAGGTCGCAATCGATGCGGTCGAACGCGGTGACTTGGTTGATGCATTAGCGAAGTTTGAAAAGTTGGTAATCGAATACCCAAGCGATCAGGAGATCAAAGCCGGGCTCGCCCAGGTGCAGCTGCTTCACCGCTTGCAAAACCCAGTTACTGAGACCGAGCTGGAGCAGTTATTTGCCCAAGCCGATCAGGTATTGATTTCCGGAGAACCGGCCGAGGCATTTAAGCTGCTGCTGGATCGCTTTGCCGTTGATTTCGACCTTCGCGAGCAAATTAGACAGCGCCTTTTGGACTTATTCACCGTGACAGGTGACTCCCACCAGGCTGTTTTAGAGGCGAGAAGAAGACTTGCCTCACTGATGTTCTAGGAAAGCTTTAGCCACACCGAACCAAGCGGTGGCACGGTGATCTCTGCCGAGTATGGACGACCGTGACTTTGGTGTTCCTGAGTTTGAACTCCTCCGAAGTTCCCCACCCCGCTGCCTCCATAACTCTCCGCATCGGTATTCATAATCTCTTTCCAGAATCCGGGTTTTGGCAACCCGATTCTGAAGTTGTGATACGGGTGACCGGCAAAGTTCACGATGACCGCTATTGGATTACCAGCGGCATCAAATCGCAGGAAGCTCAGGATGTTTTGATCGGCATTGCCGCCATCGATCCACTGGAAACCAGCGTGATCGTGGTCTAGCTCCCACAAGCTTGGGTTTTCGACATAGAGCTTGTTCATATCGCTCACCAGCTGTTGCATGCCGCGATGCGGGTGGTGATCTAACAGCCACCAATCCAAATCTCTGGATTCACTCCACTCGCTCGGTTGAGCAAATTCTTGGCCCATAAACAAAAGCTTCTTGCCGGGGTGAGTCCACATAAACGCCAGGTATGCCCGCATGTTGGCAAGTTTCTGCCAGTGATCGCCTGGCATCTTGGATAGCAGTGATCCCTTGCCGTGGACAACCTCGTCGTGGCTGATCGGCAGCACAAACTTCTCGTCGTAGGCATAGAGCATCGAGAAGGTAATTTCACCGTGGTGGTATTTGCGCCATGCTGGATCGCGCTGGATGTATTCCAGTGAGTCGTGCATCCAGCCCATGTTCCACTTAAACCCGAATCCCAAACCGCCAAAGTCGGTCGGTGCAGAAACGCCTTGGAAAGCGGTGGACTCTTCGGCAATCATGATGATGCCTGGGTTGCGGCGATAGGCGGTGGCGTTTGCCTCCTGCAGGAAGCGAATCGCATCGAGATTCTCTCTGCCTCCGTGAATATTCGGCAGCCACTCACCGTCTTTTCGGCTGTAATCCAAATAGAGCATCGATGCCACGGCATCTACTCGCAGCGCATCGATGTGAAACTCCTCCAGCCAGTAGCTGGCATTCGCCACTAGGAAGTTTCTTACCTCGGTGCGGCCGAAGTTGAAGACGTGCGTTCCCCAGTCCGGGTGATCGCCACGTCTTGGGTCGGCATCTTCGTAGAGCGCTTCGCCGTCATAGCGAGCCAGCGCCCAATCATCCTTCGGGAAGTGAGCCGGAACCCAGTCCAAAATCACACCGATGCCGGCATTGTGAAGTTCGTCGATTAGAAACCTAAGGTCATCGGGCGTCCCAAAGCGTGAGGTGGGGGCGTAGTAACCGGTGACCTGATAGCCCCAGCTGCCACCAAATGGGTGCTCGGCCAGCGGCATGAATTCGACGTGAGTGAAACCCAAGTACTTCACGTGTCCAATTAGCTCGGGAGCCAACTCACGATAGTTCTTTGGCCCGCGCCAGGAACCCAGGTGTAGCTCATAGATAGACATCGGAGACTTCAGCGCATCCGTTCTGGCGCGCTGATTCATCCAGTCTTTGTCGCGCCACTTATAGTCGCTGACATCCACAACCGATGATGTGGCGGGGGGAACCTCGGTTCTCCTAGCCATCGGGTCGATCTTGGTGATCCAGTTTCCGGCCTTGGTCAGGATTTGGAACTTATACAGCGCACCGGGTTTCACGCCTGGGATAAACAACTCCCAAACCCCGGTTCCACCCATCGATCGCATCGGATAGCAGGCGCCATCCCAGGAGTTAAAGTCACCAACCACACGCACCGCCTGCGCATTCGGTGCCCAGACCGTGAAGCTAACGCCGGAGGTGTCACCAAGCGAATCCGATTGCTCCACATGGTGCGCACCGAGCGCTTGCCAAAGCTGTTCGTGGCGACCTTCGCCAATCAAGTGCAGATCCAAATCACCAATCATCGGAAGGTAGCGGTAGGGGTCGTCACTCACCCAGTCAGGAGCAGATTCGTAGCTGGCGATAAGTCGATAGTCACCGGGGAGTTTGCCCTTGCCCTGATACTCCCAAACACCGCCAAAGCGGTGGGTGAGTTCGTAGCTTTCCTTTTTCGACTTCGCGGTAACGGACTTGGCAAATGGCCGCAGGGCTCGAATCACCCAGTCTTTGCCATCCTGGTGAAGGCCAAGGATCGAGTGCGGGCTGTGGTGCCTGGATTCGGCTAGGAGCTGTAGTCCCTCGGCTTCTGGATTCATGCTTCCACTCTCAAGATGTGGGCTGGTTCGGTGAAGGAATCCAGTCGCACGTAATTGTGCTCACCCCAGACAAATTTTTGGCCGGTAAGCAAATCCGTGACGTTGATCTGACCTTGAGCACCCAGCGCAGCAAGATTCAGGTGCACTGTGGTCTCGCGGACCGAGTGCGGATCGGTGTTTACCACCACCAGGATGGTGTTGGCCTTGCCATTATTGTGCTGAGCAGCTAGGTGCTTGGAGTAAACCAATACCTCGGGATCATCGCTAAAGTGCGTCACCAGATTGCGAAGCTGTGCAAGAGCTGGGTTCTCTTTGCGAATCTGATTCAACAAGGTCACTCGCGGAATCAGGGTCTCTTGAGACCTAAGGGCAGTCTCCCAATCGCGAATCTTGATTTCGAACTTCTCGCTGTCGATATTTTCTTCAGCCCCGGGGCGAGCAACCGATTCGTATAGTTCGAAACCGGAATACATGCCCCAGGTGGCTCCCGCGGTTGCCGCGATGGTGGCACGAATCTTGAATGCGGGCTTGCCACCAAACTGCAGGTAGCTGGTGAGAATATCCGGGGTGTTCGCCCATAGCGCCGGCCGGAAGAAGTCAGCGCTTTGGTGAGCAAGTTCGTTTAGGTAATCAACTAATTCGTCCTTGCGATTGCGCCATGCGAAATAGCAGTAGGACTGCTGGAACCCAGCCTTACCAAGCGCATGCATCATGGCTGGACGGGTAAAGGCCTCTGCCAGGAAGATCACTTCGGGGTTTATGCGATTTACTTCCGAGATCAGGCGCTGCCAGAAGTCAACTGGCTTGGTGTGAGGGTTATCTACCCGGAAAATCTTTACCCCGAATGAAATCCACTTGTTCACCACCCGTAGCACCTCATCAAAGATGCCCTCTGGGTCGTTATCGAAGTTGATTGGGTAAATGTCCTGATACTTCTTGGGCGGGTTTTCGGCATAGGCGATAGAGCCATCGGCACGCTGGGTAAACCACTGTGGATTGCTCTTGACCCACGGGTGGTCAGGGGAGGCCTGCAGGGCCAAGTCCATGGCAACCTCAATGCCCTGTTTGTTGGCCGCCTTCACAAATGCCTTGAAGTCTGCTTCACTGCCGAGCTCTGGGTGAATGGTGTCGTGACCGCCTGCGCTATTGCCGATGGCCCAGGGGGAACCAGGGTCGTGCGGGCCGGCAATCAGGGTGTTATTAGGTCCTTTGCGGTGAGAGGTGCCGATTGGGTGAATCGGTGGGAGGTAGAGCACCTCAAAGCCCATTTGGCTTACTCGATCTAAGCTCTTGAGTGCAGTCTTGAAATTACCGCTGACGATTACACCGTCTTTGTCCTTGGTTGCACCTTCGGAGCGCGGGAAGAACTCGTACCAGGCACCGGAGCCAGCCAATCGGCGCTCGCAGCGCACGGTCCTTGGCTCACTCAGGGTTTCAAGGTTGCGCAGTGGATTGCGATCAGCGAGCTCGGTTAGTCCGGCGGCAAGCGCCACATCTAGACGCTCGGCAGGCGTCTTCCCGGGTTTGACCAACTGCGAGGCTGCGTCTTGAAGTGCTTTTTTATCTTTAGCTGAGCTGTAATCAGCCAGGCGCTTTAGCAAGCGCTCACCCTCGAGCAACATTAGCTCTTCATCGACACCTGCCTGAAGTTTGACCTCGGTATTGTGGAGCCAGGTGTGATATTCATCATCCCAAGCGCTGACCCGGAAGCTCCAATTACCAACTTCATCAAGTAAAACTTTGGTGGTCCACTCATCAAACCCTGGGCGACCCTCTAGAAGTCGAATGCGCTGTGACTTACCCTTTGGTGAGGTGAGTAATAGCTCTACGGCGATTAGGTCATGTCCCTCGCGAAATGCGATAGCTCCGAAGTCGATTACTTCGCCCTCAAAGGCCTTAGCGGGGAAGTCTCCGCCGTCAACCTCAGGCCAGACCTTGCTGATTGGAATGCGTCCGATGACTTTATTTTCATTACCCACGTTGTCAATTTAGTGAGTTTGTCGCGCTGCGGGTTGAAATCCACGCAATTGATTAGCGAACGATAAATAACTGCATGCTGGTTTCGACCATCCGCAGTTTCGAACCTGCCGGCAGCACGATGCTGCGTTTGGGTGGAAGTTCCAGCGCACTGTCCCAGAGCAGCTCAAATTCCTTGACGCCCTTTGGTTTTGGCAGGGTGACATTTTTGATTGCCTCGGTGCCATTAATCACCAGGTGAATGCCCTGTTTTGAGCCGTCATTCATTAGGTGGTACGCCAAGCGCTGCAGGGTTCTGCGCTCAGAGTTATGCCAGTCCTCGATGCTCATTTCATCGCCACGAACCGAGAACCAGAGCATCTGATCATGCTCTGGGGTTGGCTCCTCGATCTTGGTGAAGGTTCTGGGTCTGAGCGCCGGATACTGCTTTCGCAGTGAAATTAGGTGTGAAACAGTCTTTTCAAAGTCCAGCTGGTGGCTGTTTGGATCCCAGTTTTGCCAGGTGATGACATTGTCTTGGCAGTAGGCATTGTTGTTTCCGCCTTGAGTCTTTAGTCGCTCGTCACCTGCGGTAATCATCGGGATGCCGGCCGA
>DLPB01000007.1:0-119527 GCA_002479805.1 Micrococcales bacterium UBA7469 | reverse complement strand
GATTCACCCTCGAACCCGTGATTGAAGGAGATGTTGTGGTTCGCCCCGTCGCGATTGCCCTCACCGTTCGCGGAGTTGTGTTTGACGTTGTAGGAAACCAGATCCCACAGCGTGAAGCCATCGTGTGCGGTAATGAAGTTCACCGAGGCATTTGGTCCCTGGCGATTGTTCATCAGATCCTGAGAGCCAGAAATGCGACCGGCAAGCTCTTGCACCCCGGAGCCGTGATTTCCGTTGTTGCGAGCCTGAGAAATATCGGCCAGCCAAAACTTTCTGATCGAATCGCGATAGCGGTCGTTCCACTCGGGGAAGCCGACTGGGAAATTACCGGTCTGCCAGCCGCCCATGCCAACGTCCCAAGGTTCAACAATTAACTTGGTTTGCGAAATAACGGGGTCTTGCTGCATCGCCTGCAAAAGCGGGTGCTGAGGATTGAAGTGGTTGTTCTCATCCCGTGCCAAGGTGGCGGCCAAATCGAAGCGATAACCGTCAATTTGCAGTTCTTCGCTCCAGTAGCGCAGGGAGTCGAGGGTCAATTTCTGAACCATCGGGTTGGCAAAGTTCAAGGTGTTACCGCATCCGGTGGTGTCGTGGTAATTGCCCTGGTCATCTTGGCGGTAATAGTTGGAGTTATCGAGCCCGCGATATGAGTAGGTCAGCCCCTTCGAACCACCTTCGGCGGTGTGGTTATAGACCACATCCATAATCACCTCGATGCCGGCTCGATGCAATTCTCGGATGGCAGTCTTGAGCTCTCTGAGAATGTGATCCGGGCCCATGGCACGGGTTCCCTCGGCGGCGTATCTCATGTGCGGGGAGAAGTAATTGATGGTGTTGTAGCCCCAGTAGTTGATAAGCCCCAGGTTCACAAGTCTTGGCTCGGATATAAAGGTCTGTATCGGCAATAGTTCAATAGCGGTAATGCCGAGATTCTTCAGGTACTCAATGGTGGCCGGGTGACCAAGCGCTGCATAGGAGCCGCGAATTTCCTCTGGAATCGCCGGATTAATTCGGGTGAGCCCGCGAACGTGTGCTTCGTAAATGATGGATTCTGAGAGTGCGATGCCGGGCTTAGTGACGCCCTCCCAATCAAAACCTCGATCCACTGCAACACAGTGGTAGTCCTTGGGAGATTCTCGAACCAGGCCTTTGGCGTAAGGGTCTAACAGGTTTCGCTCAGGCTGAAAGGCGTGCCTTGGACCTTCGGGGCCATTTGCCCTAAGCACGTACTTGATTCCCTGCACCAGGCGATCATCACCGGTCGACCAAATGCCGCCATCGCCTGGCTGAAGCGGCAAAACGTGCAGCGAATTTGAGGTGTCCTCGGGATCCAGGATGTGCAGATCGATGCTGGTGGCTGATTCCGACCAGGTCGAAAAAACTCCGCCGCCATCCAATAGGGATAGCCCAAGCGGGGCAGTTAGTTTTTCGATTTGTGCATCCATCATCTAAATCAGGTACTCACCCTAGCAACCGAAGGTTTCAGCGCTTGGGCAATTAGGCTTGAGTCATGTCCACGTTTTTGGACCACGCCTCCACCACACCGGTGCGACCCAAGGCGCTGGATGCCTATCTTGAGGCTCTCGCGCACCTGGGCAATCCGTCTTCGGTTCACGCCCACGGGCGTGAAACCAGAGAACTTCTAGAGCAGGCTCGAGAGCTTTTGGCTCAGGCGGCCGACTGCAACTTAGCCGAAGTGGTCTTTACCTCCGGTGGCTCAGAGGCAAATAATCTCGCGATCAAGGGCTTCTATTGGCAGCGACAGCAGGACAAGCCGCGTAACTACATAATCTCTGCTCTCACTGAGCACCATGCCGTAATTGATCCAATCGAGTGGCTGGAGCAGCACGAAGATGTGCAGGTGCTCTGGCTACCAGTTGATAAAACCGGACAGCCAGACCTTTCGACTTACAGGGCTTGGCTTACCGAGTTCGGCGATGAAATAGCGCTGGTTTCGCTGATGTGGGTGAATAACGAAACCGGAGCGATCTGGGACATTTCGACAATCGCAGCAATGGCTAATGAGTACGGCATTCCGGTGCACAGCGATGCGGTAGCGGCTTTTGGTCACACTGAAATATCGTTCCGAGCCTCCGGGCTGGCTGCCATGTCGATTTCAGGTCACAAGCTCGGTGCACCAATTGGGGTAGGTGCCCTGATTGTTTCCCGCAGTCAAAAACCGATATCCCTTATCCACGGCGGCGGCCAGGAACGTGGGCTGCGCTCCGGAACCATGAACTACCCGCATGCGCTCAGTCTTGCGACCGCTTCTGAGTTAGCCGTCAAAGACATGGTTGAACGTGAGGCCAGACTTGAAATACTTCGCGACCAGTTGGAGGCCGAGGTGTTAGAGAAAGTTCCGCAGGCCCTAAAAACCATCTCGGGTGCAAGGATTGGCCACACCGCAAGCTTCATATTCCCCGGCGTGCAAAGCGACTCACTATTGTTTTTGCTTGATCAAAAAGGCGTCAGCGTTTCAGCCGGTAGCGCCTGTCAGGCCGGTGTGTTGCGGGCGTCTCACGTGCTGTTGGCCATGGGTTATGACGAGGCAGAAGCCTCGGCTGTGATTCGAGTAAGCCTCGGACACACAACCACTGAGGCAGATATTAAAGCTTTCACGCAGGCAATTTCCGAAGTTTACGAAATGGCACTTAGGGCTGGACTCAACCACTAATGCAATTAGCAATTTAGACTTGTCTAATGCGTGTTTTGGCGGCGATGAGTGGTGGAGTTGACTCTGCCGTAGCCGCTGCTCGCGCGGTTGACATGGGTCACGAGGTGGTGGGTGTTCACCTAGCTCTTTCTCGCATGCCGGGAACCCTGCGCACCGGATCTCGCGGTTGCTGCACCATCGAAGACTCGATGGATGCCCAGCGCGCAGCCAAAAAGCTCGGCATCGATTTCTACGTTTGGGACTTCTCCGAGCGATTCAAGCTTGATGTGGTGGACGACTTTGTGGCGGAGTATCAGGCCGGCAGAACCCCAAATCCCTGCATGAGATGCAATGAGCGCATTAAGTTCGCGGCTCTTTTGGAAAAGGGTTTAGCGCTCGGGTTTGATGCGGTCTGCACCGGTCATTACGCCTCGATCTTTGAGGATGAGGCTGGGAATCTTGAGCTACATCGATCGCTAGAGATGGCCAAGGATCAGTCTTATGTGCTGGGCGTCCTTACCGCTGAGCAGCTGAGGCATTCGCTATTTCCGCTGGGCGCTACGGCATCGAAGTCTCTAGTTCGAGAAGAGGCCGATCGCCGGGGCCTGAGTGTTGCCAACAAGCCAGACTCCTACGACATCTGCTTCATTCCAGAGGGTGATACCAGGGAGTGGCTTAAGGACTTTACGTCGGCCGAGCCGGGGGTGATTGTTGATCAGGAAGGTAATCAGGTCGGCACTCACGACGGTCACGTGGGTTTCACCATTGGTCAGCGCAAAGGCCTCAACCTCGGTCGTCCAGCGAAGGATGGTAAGCCGCGATATGTGCTGGAGATTCGACCCAAGACCAAAGAGGTAGTGGTCGGCCCAGAAGCTGCGCTGCTTATCGCTCAGTTGGCCGGGTCTCGTTATTCGTGGTGCGGAAAAGCCCCCGAGGAACCGGAGATTGAGTTTGACTGCCAGGTGCAGGTTCGTGCCCACGGCGATGCGATTGATGCCACAGTGTCTCTCATCGATGGCGAACTGGTAATCAATCTCAAAGAAAAGCTTTATGGGGTCGCACCTGGTCAAACCGCGGTGCTGTATGTCGGTACCAGGGTTTTGGGGCAGACCACCATCGATCGCACGGTCAGCGCAGCGGTGGCAAATGTCTAATGTTGCCCAGCGCATCGAGGAACTTCGAAGCCAGATTGAGCGCCACCGAAATGCCTACTACCTCGAGAACGAAACCCTGATCTCGGATGCCGAATACGACGTGCTGGAAAAAGAGCTGCGCCAACTTGAACTAGAGCACCCAGAGTACGCGCTCGAAAGCCCAACTCAGAAAGTCGGCGGCGCAGCATCCGAGGTCTTCTCACCAGTTCGACACCGCGAGCAAATGCTCAGTCTCGACAATGCCTTCAGCGAAGAAGAATTTATGGCGTGGGCGCAACGCGTCGAGGGTGGGCCATTTCTCTGCGAGCCAAAAATCGATGGCTTGGCCGTTTCTCTAACCTACGAAAATGGCGTCCTAACCAAGGCTGCCACCCGCGGTGATGGGGAAGTTGGCGAGGACGTCACGGCAAATGTCCTAACCATCAAGTCAATCCCGCATCGGCTTGCCGGCACTAATCATCCGGCTGTCATCGAAATCCGCGGCGAGGTCTTTTACGGCATCGAAGATTTCGCTCAGCTGAACGCATCGATTGTTGCCGGCGGCGGAAAGCCGTTTGCAAACCCAAGAAATAGTGCATCTGGTTCGCTGCGCCAAAAAGACCCAAGCGTCACCGCATCCAGACCGCTTCGCATGTTGGTGCACGGTTTCGCGCTCTGGCAAGGCGAGATTGCATCGCAAAGTGCGGTGTATGCCCAGCTAAAACAGTGGGGCCTTCCCACCACCGATCGCTTCGAGGTGAAAGACACGGCGAGCGAGGCCTACCAGTACATTCAGGCCCTCAATCAGCAAAGAGCTCAAATTGAGCACGAGATTGACGGCGTGGTAATCAAGGTTGATGCGCTATCGCGTCAACAAGAGCTGGGAAAGACATCGCGGGCACCAAGATGGGCGATTGCCTACAAGTTCCCACCCGAGCAGGTAAACACCAAGCTGTTGGATATTCGTATCTCTATCGGTCGCACCGGCCGGGCCACGCCATTTGCTGTTTTAGCCCCGGTAGTTGTTGCAGGTAGTGAGGTTGAATTCGCCACCCTGCACAACCAGGATCAGGTGAAATCTAAGGGCGTGCTGATTGGAGACACCATCGTGCTTCGAAAAGCAGGCGATGTGATCCCTGAGATTCTTGGGCCGGTTGCTTCACTACGAGATGGCTCGGAACGCGAATTTGTTATGCCGAATACTTGCCCGGAGTGCGGCACTCAGTTGGCTCCGGCCACCGAGGGTGATGTGGATCTGCGCTGTTCTAACTCTCAAAGTTGTCCAGCTCAGCTGCGTGAGCGAATTGCCTACATAGGTTCGCGTTCAGCCTTGGATATCGAAGCCCTCGGCTACGTGTCGGCAACTGCCCTCACGCAACCCCTTGCACCTTTGAAGCCCGCCCTAATTTCAGAAGCGGATCTCTTTGACCTTACCCTCGAGCATCTGTTGCCCATCAAGTCACTGGTGCTGGATAGTGACACCGGTCTTCCTAAGCACGATTCTGCGGGCAATCCCAAAGTTGTGGATTTCTTTGCAAAAAAAGATGGCAGCCCTGCTGAAGTCGCGCTAAAGCTGCTGGCAAATCTCGAAGAAGCTAAGACCAAGCCGCTTTGGCGCATACTGGTATCGCTCTCCATCAGGCATGTAGGCCCGGTCGCCGCTAGATCCCTTTGCGATCACTTCGGCTCACTCGATGCGATTTTCGCTGCCAGCATCGAGGAGCTATCGGCGGTTGAAGGTGTCGGGCAGACTTTGGCGCAGTCAATTCATCACTGGTATTCCGAGCCGTGGCACAAAGAGATTGTTGATCGTTGGCGAGCCGCCGGTGTACAGCTTGAAATACCGGGTCATCAGGGTCCTGGTTCGGTTGTCAAAAGCGGCATCTTTACCGGAATGTCAATTGTGATTACCGGGACGATGACCAGTATGACCCGAGAAGAGGCAGAGGCCAAGGTCATTGAGCAGGGGGGCAAGGCAGCGTCCTCGGTATCGAAAAAGACCAATTTTGTGGTTGCCGGACCCGGTGCCGGCACTAAGCTCAGCAAGGCTGAGGAGCTGGGGGTCGAGGTTATCGATGAAGCCACATTCCTGGCCCGATTGGCCGATTCCACAAAGTAAACTTGTGCCATTCGCTTTCTATACGAATTGAGCATTTAATGTCAGAAATTACTCCCGACCTAGTGCGCCACTTGGCGTCGCTGTCGAGAATCTTGGTTACCGACGAAGAGGTTGAAACTCTCGCCGGTGAACTGGGATTGATCGTTGATTCGGTCGCAACTGTCACCCAAGCGGTGAAAGGCGATGTAGTCGCTACCAGCCACCCAATCCCCATGGCAAATGTCTTCCGCGAGGATGTAGTGGAGCCTTCGCTGACCCAGGAATCAGCGCTATCTGGCGCTCCGGACAGCGCTGAGGGCCGCTTCCGCGTCGCAGCAATCTTGGACGAGGAGTAAGCCATGTCTGATCTAATTCACAAATCCGCCAGCGAACTTGCGGAACTAATTGCTTCAAAGAGCGTTTCGTCGGTCGAGGTCACCGAGGCATTTTTTGACCGCTCTGTTGAGCTAAACCCAAAGACCAACTCCTACCTTTACCTAAACCGCGAGAACGCCATCAGCGCCGCCAAGGCCGCAGACGCTGCCCTGGCCAATGGCGAGAAATTGTCACCGCTGCACGGTGTTCCAATCGCAGTGAAGGACAACCTAACCACTACCGACGCCCCCACCACCTCTGGATCGAAGATTCTCGAGGGTTGGGTGCCGCAGTATGACGCAACCGTGGTTGCAAAGCTGCGCCAGGCCGGGCTGCCGATTTTGGGAAAGACCAACCTCGACGAGTTCGCGATGGGATCTTCGACCGAGTATTCCGCCTATGGACCATCCAAGAACCCTTGGGATCTAACTCGAATCCCAGGCGGTTCCGGCGGTGGCTCTAGCTCTGCAGTAGCAGGGCACCTGGCCCCGATCGCAATTGGTTCCGACACCGGTGGTTCGATTCGTTTCCCAGCGGCGGTTACCGGCTCGGTTGGCGCTAAGCCGACCTACGGTGCGGTTTCTCGCTACGGCTTGATTGCCCTTGCCAGCTCGCTGGACCAGATTGGTCCGGTTTCAAACACCGTCTTGGACAGTGCACTACTTCAGGACGTGATTTCTGGTCACGACAAGCACGATTCGACCTCATTGCCTCAATCGTTAGGTTCGATGGCGGATGCGGTTCGCAATGCCGATGTGAAGGGCCTAAGAGTCGGAGTTGTAAAGCAGTTGGACTCCAATGCTTTCCAGCCCGGCGTCAAGGCGTGTTTCGATGACACCATTGCAAAATTGGTGGCAGCTGGAGCCGAGGTGGTAACGGTTGACTGCCCAAGCTTTGAGTATGCAATTGCTGCTTACTACTTGATTCTGCCCGCAGAAGCTTCCTCGAACCTTGCCAAGTTTGACTCGGTTCGCTTTGGTCTGCGCGTTACTCCAGATGGCAACCCGACCATTGAGCGCGTCATGGCAGCCACCCGCGAGGCAGGCTTTGGTCCAGAGGTAAAGCGCCGCATCATCCTCGGCACCTACGCACTGTCCTCCGGCTACTACGACGCTTACTACGGTTCGGCTCAGAAGGTCAGAACCCTGATTCAGCAGGACCTAAACAAGGCATTTAGTCAGGTTGACGTGCTACTTACCCCAACCGCCCCAACCACCGCGTTCAAGATCGGTGAGAAGGTCAATGACCCGCTCGCGATGTACTTGAACGACATCGCCACCATTCCAGCGAACCTCGCTGGAATCCCGGGCATGAGCGTTCCCAACGGTCTTGCGGTTGAGGATGGCCTACCATCCGGTATTCAGATTCTGGCACCTGCGATGCAGGATGCCCAGATGTATCGAGTGGGCTCGATCATCGAGCAGATGTATCTGGCAGAGTGGGGCTCCCCACTAATTGCGAAAGCCCCGAAGTTGGAGGTGCTCTAATGGCTAAAGAACAGTTGATGCCCTACGAGCAGGCAATCGAGCGGTTTGAAGTTGTAATTGGCCTTGAGGTTCACGTTGAGCTAAACACCAAGTCCAAGATGTTCTGCGGTTGCGCGAACGTGTTTGGCAACGAACCAAACACCAATGTCTGCCCGATCTGCATCGGTCTGCCTGGATCGCTTCCTGCTGTGAACAAGAAGGCGGTTGAGTCTTCAATCGCGATCGGCTTGGCGCTCGGCTGCCAAATTGCTCCAACCGGTCGCTTTGCTAGAAAGAACTACTTCTACCCGGACCTCGCCAAGAACTTCCAGACCTCGCAGTATGACGAGCCAATCGCATTCGAGGGCAAGATCAACATCGAGCTAGAAGATGGCGAGGTGTTTGAGGTGCTTATCGAGCGTGCTCACATGGAGGAGGATGCTGGCAAGCTAACCCACGTTGGTGGTGCAACCGGTCGCATTCAGGGTGCCGAGTACTCGCTGGTCGACTACAACCGTGCCGGTGTGCCGCTGGTTGAGATTGTCACCAAGCCGGTCTTTGGCGCAGGTGCTAAAGCTCCAGAGCTAGCCGCTGCTTATGTTCACGCGATTCGCGACATCGTCAAGAGCATGAACGTCTCCGATGCTCGCATGGAGCGTGGCAACGTTCGCTGCGATGCGAATGTCTCGCTTCGCCCTAAGGGGCAAGAGAAGCTCGGCACTCGCACCGAGACAAAGAACGTGAACTCGCTGCGCTCGGTGGAAAATGCCGTTCGCTATGAGATTCAGCGCCAGGCCTACATTCTGGCCAATGGTGGAACCATCACCCAGGAGACCAGGCACTGGCACGAAGACCGCGGCTACACCTCGGCGGGACGACCAAAGTCCGATGCTGATGACTACCGCTACTTCCCAGAGCCTGACCTGGTCCCGGTTCAGCCCTCAACCCAGTGGATTGAAGAAATTCGTGCCGCACTGCCTGAGAACCCAGCGCTTCGTCGCAAGCGCCTGATGGCAGCCTGGGGCTTTGCGGAGCTCGAGTTTAGAGATGTGGTGAACTCCGACCTACTTGACCAGGTTGAGGCCACCGTGGCTGCTGGAGCCGCCCCACAGGCTGCTAGAAAGTGGTGGACCGGTGAACTGGCAAGAGTTGCCAACGCACAAGAGTTGGCCGTTCAGGACCTCGCCATTACTCCGGCCCAGGTTGCCAAGATTCAGCAGCTAATCGATGCGGGCGAACTAACCGACCGCATGGCACGTGACGTTGTTGCCGGCGTGCTAGCTGGTGAGGGTGAGCCTGAGGCGGTTATCGAAAAGCGCGGCCTAAAGGTGGTTTCTGATGATGGCGCTCTAATCGCTGCGATCGATGAAGCACTCGCCAAGCAGCCAGATGTGCTGGAGAAGATCCGCGAGGGTAAGGTCCAGGCAGCCGGTGCCGTAATTGGTGCGGTCATGCAGGCGATGCGTGGTCAGGTGGATGCCGCCCGAGTTCGCGAGTTGATCTTGGAGCGCGCTAAGTAATTAGAAAAGTAAAAAGACCGAGGAGAAATCCTCGGTCTTTTTCTTTGGGGTGAGTAACGGGACTTGAACCCGCGGCCCCCTGGACCACAACCAGGTGCTCTACCAGCTGAGCTATACCCACCATGTCTGGCAAGCCAGAACGGGTTAGATTCTATCAGCGCTCAGCGAATTAGCTATACCCTTTGCGGTTTCTGAATCCGGTCCGGGCTCTTCAACCAAGATTGCCTTGCGGTAGTAGCGCAGCTCTTGAATCGATTCCAGAATGTCTGCCAGCGCTCGGTGATTGCCAGTCTTCTTTGGAAGCTGGAAGTAGACCCTGGGGTACCAACGCCTGGTTAGCTCCTTGAGCGAACTGACATCGATGTTGCGATAGTGCAGGTATTTATCGAGCAGCGGCATCTGGCGATTGAGGAACATACGGTCGGTGCCAATGGAATTGCCGGCCAGGGGAGCGGTGCGGTCCTCGGTTACCCACTGCTTGATGTAATCCAAAACCTGCTGCTCCGCTTGAGAAATTGTGATTCCCTGCGGAATCTCCTCAATCAGCCCAGAGTCAGTGTGCATCTGGCGGACAAAATCGCCCATGTTTTGAAGGGCTGCCTCACTTGGCTTGATGACCAACTGCAGCCCCGGATCAATTACGTTTAGTTCGCCATCGGTGACGACCACGCCAATCTCGCAAATCTCGTCAACGGTGACCTCGAGACCGGTCATCTCGCAGTCAACCCAAACTATGTAGTCAGACATGTTTGCTTAGTCTCCAGAGTGACGAGAGTTCTTCGCAGCCTTCTTTTGGGCCTTTAGCTCAGCCTTTTCGGCCTTGCGCTTAGCATTCAGTTCCTTCTTGGAAGGTTCGGCAACAATTGGATTCTCGCGAGTTAGGAAGTCCAAAGACTCCTCAACCGGCTGCACCGCTGCGATCGGAGCGGTTTCGGTCCTGGATTCGCTCCACTGCATGGTTGCTTCGCTGTCCAACTCGACCTCATCCTGGGAAATTGACCAGGAAAGATTTGGAGTTTCAGCGGGCTGAGCTGGGGTGAAGCTCTCGGCGATCGCATCTGCCAGCGCGTCCTCGGTAACCTCTTCGACCAGCTGTGGGGCTGGGGTGTTCTCGGTTACCACAGCGGCAGGTGCCGCACTTTCTACCACCGCTGGGGCGGAAGAAGCCTGCTTGGCCGAATCCTTTGTCTTCGGAGCCTCGCTCTTCTTGGCAGCCTTAGCCTCACGTCGCTTGATGCGCAATGCTTTGCGCTCCTTGCGACCTTCAACCAACCAGTAGAGGGTTGGCACCAGGATCAGGGTTAGCAGGGTGGAGGAGAACAGACCACCAATAACCACAATCGCCAGTGGCTGAGAAATGAAGCCGGAATCTCCGGTCAGACCCATTGCCATTGGTGTCAGCGCGAAGATAGTCGCTAGCGCAGTCATCAGGATTGGGCGAAGACGCTGTCTTGCACCTGAAACCAAAGAGTCCTCAACTGAGCGACCTTCTCTGCGGTATTGGTTGACTAGGTCAATCAATACGATCGCATTGGTTACCACGATTCCAATCAGCATCAACATACCGATCAGCGCCGGCACGCCAAGCGGAGTGTCGGTCAGAAGCAATAGCCCTAGGGCACCGGTTGCTGCGAATGGAATTGAGATCAAAAGCAGAAGCGGCTGAATCAAGGATCCGAAGGTTGCAACCATGACCACGTAAACAATGGCGATTGCTGCCAAAAGCGCAAGACCCAGCTGCTCAAAGCTCTCTGCCTGGTCGGCTGCTGCACCGCCAATGGTTGCGGTTACACCTGCTGGCAACTCAATTGAATCCAGCTTGGTGGTGATGTCTAGAGTGATTGCACCTAGGTCGTCACCCTCTGGGGCGATCGATACCTTGGCTGTGCGGTTACCCTCCTTCGAGGTGATCGAAGTCGGCTTCAGCACTTCTTCAACCGATGCGATTGAGTCAAGTCGCACCAAACCGGTGAAGGATGGAATCACCAAAGCGCCGATCTCATCGATGCTCTCCGGTACGTTTGCACCCGCTACATAGATAGCGACATCCTCACCGTCGATACTTACGCGACCCAGTGGACTTGGGCGCAGCTGAGCTGCCACAATGCCGGTCACCTGAGTCTCGGTGAAGCCGATGGCCGCAGCCTTCTCGCGATCAACGACAATCTCTAGCACGCGCTCATCGGCATCCAAAGTGCTGGTAACACCAGAGGTGTTTGCAACGGTCTCCATCTCCTTGGTGAGCAGGTCAACCGCTTCCTGGAGTAGTTCGTTGTCGCTCGAGGAGACCTCGATGTCGATGGTCTCAGAGGATCCAAAACCGCCACCGGAAGAGACAGTGAGATCGGAAACCTTTGGAACCTCGAGCTTTAGAATCTCAGATTTCACTGCTTCAACGTCAGTTTCCTCGGAGACCTGAACCGTAATTGAGATTCCAGAGGCTGCCGCACCAAATGCCACGCGACCATCCGCTGCCGAGCCAACGGTGGACTGCACCACGGTGACGCCTTCAACATCCAGAATCTGCTGCTCTAGTTCGGCTGCTGCCTTGTCCTGGTCTTCAAAGGTGGTTGAAGCCGGCATCGAAAGGCGCGCGATGAACTGGCTGGAACCGGCGCCGTCGATGAAGTTGGTCTTAAGTTGTGGCACGAGTGAGAAGGTGAAGCCCAAAATCAACAACGATGCAAAAAGAGTTAGCCAAGGGTGGCGACGAGTGCCGTTTAGGGCAGGTAGGTAACCGCGCTGTAGGAATGACTTCTTCTCGCGCTCCTCTTCGGCGTGACGCTGCTTCTTCTCGAAGTGCTTTGGATCTGCTTCCTTGATTGCCACCAAGCGCTTTGGCATTCTTAGGAACCAGTAGGCCAAAACCGGCACGATGGTTAGCGAAACCAAGAGCGATGCCAAAAGTGATATCGCAACCGTGAAGGCGAAAGGCCTAAATAGCTCGCCAATTAGGCCTCCGACCAAGGCGATTGGTAGGAACACCGCAACCGTGGTGATGGTGGATGCGGTAATTGCGCCAGAAACTTCCTTTACGGCAGTAAGCACCGCCTTCTTGCGCTTCTCGCCGTAGCTGAGGTGGCGGTTGATGTTTTCAATTACAACGATCGAGTCATCAACCACACGACCGATGGCGATGGTTAGGGCGCCCAGGGTCAGGATGTTGAGCGAGTAGTCGGCAGTCTGCAATCCGATGAAGGTGATTAGCACGGAGGTTGGGATTGAGATTGCAGTGATCAGGGTGGACTTCACCGAGAACAAGAAAATTAAGATGATGATCACCGCGAAGGTAAGTCCGAGAAGACCCTCGGTAGTTAGGTCCTTGATGGACTTTTCAATAAATGGAGCCTGGTCCAAGGTGGTAACGATGGAGACCTCGCCACCCAGCGCTGCCTCGAGTTCAGGAACTAGGTCCTGAATACCGTGCGAAACTGCCACGGTGTTGGCGTCTGGGGTTTTGGTGATGGAGACTGCAAGAGACTCTTTGCCGTTGGTTCTGGCGATTGAGGTGACCGGTGAGTCTTCGTAAACCACATCGGCAACATCACCAATTGTCACAACGTTGCTTGAGCTGCCACCTACCAGAGGGAGTGCCTCGATGGCCTCAACCGTGTTTACGGCCGAACCCATCTGAATTGCGATTGAACCCTTTTCGTCGGTTAGCGTGCCAACCGGTAGGACAAGTCCGTTAGCAGTCAGTGCAGTGGCGATATCGCGCTGGCTAAGGCCAGCGGCAGCCAGCTGGAACTGGTTCAAAGTTAGGTTGATCTGCTTAGAAACTGCACCTGATACTGCGACATCGCGAACCCCATCAACCTGTTGGAAAATGCTTGGTGCACTGGCCTCTAACTCGCGACCAATCGCCTCATTGTCACCATCGTTTGCGGATACTGCCAAAACGATAATCGGTACCGAGTCAAAGGATCCGGAGAGCACCTGTGGCTCGGCATCCTGAGGCAGGCTTGACTGCACCTTGCTGATGGCATTGTTCAAACGCTCGGTTGCCTGGGCAGCAGTGGTGCCATATTCGAATGACACTCGAATAACCGAGAGACCCGTGGTCGAAGTTACTGTTGTTGATTCGAGGTTCTCAAGTCCCAACACCGCATTTTCAATGACCACCGAAACCTGCTCGTCAACCACCTCAGGAGATGCACCCGGATAGCTGGTGACGATCGCAGCCGATGGGATCTCAATTGACGGGATGAGCTCTTGCTTTAGGTTGCCCAGCGAGAGGAAGCCGAATGCCGCGATGATCACGGTAATCAGAGCCACAACTGCACGATTAGCTAGCGAAAGCTTGGAAAGAATGAACAAAATCAACCTCGAATGTTTAGGTGACTATATAAAACAGCCAACTAGCAAGATTACTCCCAAAACCCCAGTAATTGTGGGCTGGGGAGAACTGGCTACCTAGAACTTCAGGGACTTGATAAACCTAACCGGGTTACCGAAGCGGTGCGCGGTAATCGTCACAGCCTGCTCCTTGAAGTAGGGAAGTAGCTCTAGGTATCCAGATTCAGTTGGTTTTTGATCGTAAATCGCAATTTCACAGCTGGCCAAAGGCGAGTCGGGTGCGTTTGTTGCGCTGGCTCCAATCCAACGAACTCTGCTCTGCGAGCCACGAATACGGTCAAGCCACTGCTGCTCAGACTCGATCTTGATCTCAATACCGAGCTTGCGAAGCGGCTTGAGAAGCCGATCTGGAATCTCGAAGGCTGAAACAGTGCCATTACCCAGAGCTGCCACGGTCGCAATTGATCTCCACGAGTCATACCTTGATGCCGACTCGCTGATTCGAAGTTCGCAGTTCGATCGAAGGTAGCGAAGCACGTTGATTTCGCTCTTGAGTCCGCTTGGATCAGTGCTCTGCGTGAAGTAATCGCGCAAAGTCGCTAGGTCATTCTGCAGACCACGGGTGAGCGATTCAACTTCGCCGTCGGTCAACTCACTTGCTGCCGCTAGCGCAAGAAGCTGCAGTAGTTGCTTGTCTTTGATGACCTCGCGAGCACTTGCCTGTTTGCTGCCGAAATCCGTGAGGGTTGCAAGGTAGTTCGGACCACCAGCTTTTGCGGTTGGTCCAATCGAACTGCGCTTCCAACCTCCGAAGGGCTGGCGCTGCACAATCGCACCGGTGATGGTGCGATTTACGTATAGGTTTCCGGCTTGAACTTTGGCGATCCAGTCGTTGATCTCTACTGGGTCCAGAGAGTGCAAGCCTGCGGTTAGGCCATAATCGACCGAGTTTTGCAGCGAGATTGCATCTTCTAAACTCCGCGCGGTCATGATCGAAAGCATTGGACCGAAGTATTCGGTTAGGTGTGACTTTGAACCTGGGCGAACTCCAACTCGAATACCCGGAGACCAAAGCTTTCCAGAGTCGTCCAATTTCTTCGGCTCCAATAGCCAGCTCTCGCCCTTTTCCAAACTAGTTAGACCCTCGAGCAACTTGCCCTGCGGCGCTTCAATGACCGGACCCATCTGAGCCATTGGATCTTGAGGGTGAGCAACGTGAATTGATTTCACGGCGTCTTCTAGCTGTCGCATAAAGCGCTTCGATTTGGCAACCGAACCAACCAGAATTACCAGCGATGCTGCCGAACACTTTTGACCAGCGTGCCCAAAGGCGCTGTAAGCAATGTCTTTGACGGCGAGGTCTAGGTCGGCGTTTGGTGTGACGATGATTGCGTTCTTACCGCTGGTCTCTGCGAACAACTTCAGATTTGGGTTGAACTTACGGAACAGCTGTGCGGTTTCAAAGCCACCGGTGAGAATCACCTGATCGACATCCGGGTGGGAGATCAGCTGAGCACCGAGTGCGCGCTCCTCGAGCTGAATCGGGACTAGGACCCCGGCTGGTAACACCTCATTCAGCAACCTGGCCACCACTGCACCGCAGCGAGCTGCCTGCCCAGCCGGCTTGAAGACCACTGCAGATCCAGCGGCGATCGCGGCTAGCGCGCTACCGGCAGGAATCGCAATTGGGAAGTTCCACGGGGGAGTAACCAGAGTTACTCGACGCGGTTTTGCAACCGCGCCATCTAGGTTTGCAAGATTCTTCGCCTGCTCCGCATAGTAGTGAGCAAAGTCAATAGCCTCTGAAACTTCTGCATCCGCCTGGTCAAAACCTTTGCCGGTCTCGCTCATTGCAACTTCAATGAGGTCGCCACGTTTGCGCTCTAGCAGGACACCGATTTGGTGCAGGATGCTGGATCGCTCATAGGGGTCTCGCTTGCCCCACTCGATTCCGGCATTCTCGGCGGTCGCAATCGCCTGATTCAGAGCCGCCTCAGACTCGATGTATTGCTGCTCGACTTCGACTTTGCCCAATCGAGAAGATGCCGAGCGCTTGATGATCTCGTAGGCCCAGATTCGATTGCCAGCTAGAGCCGGATCGGTATCGGGAGCGTTTTCAAAGCCGTTTGCCGGCACCACGGCAGAATCATTGCGGCGGTCCTGAAGGCGATTCGGGATTGGTACTTCTTGGTCGAGCATCGCCATTGAGCTGACAAAGCGGTTCTTCTCAATCTCGAAGGACTCTTGCTTGCTCAACTGGAAGGCATTGGAGAGGAAGTTCTCCTTGCTGGCACCTTCCTCCAGCCTTCTGATCAGGTAGGCGATGGCCACATCAAATTCCTGCGGATGAACCACCGGGGTATAGAGCACAAGCGAACCAACGCTCTTGCGAACTACCTCTGCCTGGGCCGGAGCCATGCCCAAAAGCATTTCGACGTCCATGCCGTCCACAATGCCGCGTTGCTGCGAGAGGGTCCAGGCAAAAGCAAGGTCGAAAAGGTTGTGACCGGCAACACCGATTCGAACATTCTGAATGCGCTCCGGAGTTAGCGCGTAGTTCAAGACCCGCTTGTAATTGGCATCGGCTGCGGCTTTGGAATCAACGGTGGCAAGTGGCCAACCGTGCATTTCGGCATCCACCTGCTCCATCGGCAAATTCGCTCCCTTTACGACGCGAACCTTTATCGCAGCGCCACCGGCGAGTACTCGAAGAGCCGCCCACTGCTGCAGGTCGATCATGGCGCGCAGCGCATCTGGCAGGTAGGCCTGCAGCACGATTCCGGCGGACAGGTTTTTGAATTGCGGCTTGGACAGAATGCGTTTGAAAACCTCGATGGTTAGGTCTAGGTCGTGGTATTCCTCCATGTCCAAGTTGATGAACTTGTTTGCCCCATCACGCATCGCCAACTCGTAAAGCGGAGTCAGTCGCTCCACAACCTCGGTGACATTTTCATCAAATGCCCACTTGGAATGCGGTGCAGTGGTGGCGGAAACCTTTAGGGACACGTAGTCGATGTCTTTACGAGTCAGCAGCTCAGCAGTCTTATTTAGTCTGCGCTTAGCTTCAAGATCACCGAGAACTGCTTCGCCCAACAAATTGATGTTCAGTTTTGCGCCAGTATTTCTTATTCTTCGGAGCGCAGGGCCCAGCTTGCCCATCGACGCGTCGATAACCAGGTGGCTTACCATCTTGCGCAGCACCTTGCGAGCAATTGGTACCACGATAAAAGGGAATGCCGGTGCGAAGATTGCGCCCAGACCAATTAGAGCGCGTAGACCTATTGGTAGAAACTTTGGAGTGAGCTTTCGAAGTTGGTAGAGGTTCTTGGCAGCAACGGTTTTGTCCTCCGGGCGAATTACGCCATCCACGAAGCCGACTGCAAACTCAAGTCCATTCGGGTCCTGCAGCAAGCCAGCCAGGCGCTGCGAGGCTTTTGGGGTCGGGAGTTTGGCTGCCTGCTCAATCCAGCTTTGTGTTTGGGCGATGGTCGCCTCAATCAGCTCTTCGCGGCCCTGAACTGCAGGAATTTGAGTGGTGGAAAGCGACATTGGTCCCCTAGCAAGCGGAATGAAATTTGCAGGTTTAACTCTAACCATCTCGGGGCAATAGAATTGGCTTCTTGCCCTCGTAGCTCAGTGGATAGAGCAAGAGCCTTCTAATCTCTTGGTCGCAGGTTCGATTCCTGCCGAGGGCGCTTTCATAGCCCGTAAGCCCTTATTGATGCTATAACTGAGCCCATGCGCAAACTTCTCGGCCTCACCAGATACGCGGTAATCATTCCCGCGGTGGCATCAATTATTGGAGCACTGCTGCTAATGCTTCGCGGATCAGTTGCCATGATCCAAGTGGTCTATGACGCCGTAATCAACCGAGCGTATTTAAAGGACACCATCGTTGAGGTATTGACTGCCGTTGATGCGATCTTGCTCGGCACCGTGCTGCTGGTGATTGGCTACGGTCTTTACGAATTGTTTGTGGACTCTGAAATCGAAGTTCCAGCTTGGTTGCAGGTAAGAGATCTAGATGATCTCAAATCCAAACTCATCGGAGTAGTCGTTGCCATCATCGCCGTGGTGTTCGTTGGCATCTTTGTCGATTCCAAGCGCGGTGCCGATGTCATCTCTTACGGTGTTGCAGCCGGAGCACTTGTTGCAGGCCTAGCGCTATTCGCCTACGCCACCAAGAAGCCCGGCAAAGACGCGCCCAAAACCAAGGCCTGACTAGCTACCGAGCTCGCTGTCGACTGCGATTAGCGTTTGCGGGTCGAGCTGGACGATCTTGGGGCTTGCCCTGGCCCTTTGGCTTGCCAGGCTGAGTTTGAGCTCTGCCCTGCTCCTTCAGAGCTCGTTTGCGCTGAGCATTACGACCGGTTGATGTGCCACCACCTTGCTGCTTTGGCGCTTCGGCTACTGGCTTCACATAAGGCGCAACCTCACCAATTAGGGCAACAACCTCTTCGGATTTTGTATTGACGCGGATCGGTGTCAGGTCAATCTTGGCCATTCTCAGCAGGTCAGAAACGTCCTTGCGCTGCTCTGGAAGGGAAATTGTGACCACGTCTCCGGTTGCCCCGGCGCGGGCAGTTCTACCGGAGCGGTGAAGGTATGCCTTGTGTTCAGCGGGTGGGTCAACGTGAACTACTAGGTCCACAAAGTCAACGTGCACACCGCGGGCAGCTACGTCGGTTGCGACCAATACCTTCACCTTGCCCTCACTGAACGCAGCTAGATTTCGATCTCTTGCGGGCTGCGAAAGGTTGCCGTGCAGATCAACCGCCGGAATGCCTGCTTGAGTTAGAGTCTTGGCCAGCTTTTTAGCGTTGTGCTTGGTTCTCATGAACAAGATTCTTCGCCCGGTGCCAGAGGCAAGGGCCTGCACCAACTGCTTTTTTGACTGAGCGTCGGCTGCCTCAAAGACATGGTGAGTCATCTGAGCAACGGGAGAGTTGGCCTCGTCGACCGAGTGCAAAACTTGGTTCGAGAGGAATTTGTCCACCAACTTGTTTACACCGTTATCCAATGTTGCGGAAAACAGCAAACGCTGACCACCCTGCGGTGTGGCGTTCAAGATTCTGGTGACGCCGGGCAAAAAGCCCAGGTCTGCCATGTGATCAGCCTCATCCAACACTGTGATCTCAATGGAGTCGAGTTTTAGGAAGCCCTGACTCATCAGGTCTTCGACGCGACCCGGGGTTGCGACGATGATCTCGACACCGTTCTTTAGGGCCTGCACCTGTCGGTTTTGCGAAATACCGCCGAAGATGGTGGTGACGCGCAAGTTCATCGCCTCCGCCAAGGGCTGCAGGGTTTGAGTGATCTGGGTTGCTAGCTCGCGGGTCGGAGCAAGAATCAAGCCGCGCGGTTTGCGATCCGAAGGGGAGCGCTTACTAGCCAGTCTGGCGACCATAGGAATGCTAAAGGCCAGGGTTTTACCTGAGCCGGTCTTGCCGCGGCCCAAGACATCGCGTCCAGCCAAGGTGTCTGGCAAGGTGTCGACCTGGATCGGGAATGGAGAATCAATTCCCTGCTCGCTCAGGGCATCTGCGATCGCGACCGGCACGCCAAGGTCGATAAATGATTTTTGTGACATAAGGATTTTTACTTTCGCTCGATGCTTGGCATCGAATGGTTCTAGGAGTTAAAACTCGAAATGGCGGATGCATCATTTGATGCATTCGTTCGCCGAAGGAAAAGAGTTGCCACCGAGGTGGAAAAGCGTTCTACGACGCAATGAGTTCCTTTGCTCATTAATTGGAGCTTAGCTCAGTTTGCTCACAACCGCTTTTTTATTTTGCCAGGCTAATGCACGAATGCTTCGTAGAGCATGTAACAGCCAAGCAAAGTGAGTGCAATGCCGCCGATTCCTCGGAAAGTAGCCAGTCGCTGGTTTGAGCCAGCCAACCATTTTCTCGCCTGGCCGGCGGCTATTGCATAAACCGAGTCCGAGAGTGTTCCTATGACACTGAATATTGCCCCTAAGAGCAACATTTGAACAACCGGGTTTCCCAACTCAGGAGAAGTGAATGAGGGCAGCGCCGCAATGAAAAACACGAAGGTCTTGGCATTGGTGATTCCCACCAAGATGGATTGCCGAACCACGGTGGCTGATGAAGTTTGCTCCGCCTTGAGTTTGAGGTCAAAATCTGCCCGCGACAAGATTGCTTTGATACCGAGGTAGATGATCATGCCAGCGCCAAAGATTCGAATTGCGAGAAACAGCAGCTCGGATTGTTGAATGGCAACGCCAAGCCCCAGCGAAATGACCACGATCTGCATTCCTACTCCGAAGGCATTTCCGAGCACGCTCAAAACCGCCGCTTTGGTGCCGAGAATTAGTGCCCTGCCAATTGTAAAAAGCACGCTCGGTCCTGGGACGAGGATTATTACCATCGCCAAAATAAGAAATCCGACAAATTTTTCGCTCGAGGGCATCGCATCAAAATAGCAGGTGTCTCCTAGACTTGCAGGGGCAGGGGAAAATGAAAAAGTTCGGATTGTTGTTCGGCGTCGGCGCCGTAACGCTTTGGTTGGGGACAGTAGGCGGTGCCATTGTCGGCTATAGCAATGGCGTGAATGCGGTCAAATGTGCCATCGAACCCGCTTCTTGTTCACCCACCGCAGTCAATGCCGCCGCTCAAGAGGGTGTGAACAATCGGTCTCAATTTCCATCAAGCGAATCGGTAGCTGGTCCCGCCGGGCAAGCTGGCGCTCAAGGAATAGCCGGCGAACGAGGGGCTGTCGGACCAATGGGGCCGCAAGGACCCCAAGGCGAGGTGGGAGCTCAAGGCCCACAGGGTGAGCCCGGCGAGACAGGATCTCAAGGCGCTCAGGGTCTACAGGGTGTAGCGGGCGAAACCGGATTGGCGGGTGCACAGGGCCCACAGGGTCCCCCTGGCGCCACGGGACCGATGGGTCCAGTGGGTCCGCAGGGTGAAACCGGGGTGGTCTTTGCTCAAAGCCCGGCTACCTACGATGCCAGTGGCAAATTCGTGGGGGTAGATCAATCAGCTTTTACTTTCCTTGAGCGACTGGGGTACCTCCAATTTGACACCCAAACTTCAGCGAGTCCTCAAATTGGGCGACTACGTTGGAACTCAACGGACGGAACCTTGGACCTCAGTCTTGGTGGCGGGGAAGTTACCCTCCAAATTGGGCAGGAAACCGTGATACCAGTGAAGAACATCGGATCCTCTACCCTGCTTGACGGTCGGGCCGTGAGAATTACAGGGGCGATCGATGGCCTCATGACAGTGGGTTATGCCGATGCATCCAATCCAGCCCTCACTACGGCTGTCGTCGGGTTACTGACTCAAGATATCCCAGCTGGAGGAGTGGGTTTTGTAACGGCTCAAGGTTTAGTGAGGGACCTCGACACCACAATTGGTAACCCAGGAGACGCAGTCTTTGTGGATGGGGGAGGGGCGCTAACTACAGTTAGGCCAATCATGGGTGCCGTGATGGAGATCGGGTACATAGTCGAACGGCACGCAACCCGAGGGTCAATCTTGGTGTCCACAAGTACAACATTGGCTGCCGGGCCGGGTCTGCCTTGTCGGGCTGGGCCAAACTTTTTGCCCGGAGTTTATAAATGGGAAGAGGACGGAAACAATGATTACTACCTATCCTGCGATTTGTCACCCTAGGAAACCATAATGACTGATTCAAGACACGGCCGCCCAAGTTTGCGCAGTTCGTTCGTTGCCTTCGCTATTTTCTTGGGGGCCTTTTATTGGCTCGTTGTAGCCACCTACCCAAGCTTTTTCATCTTCAACCCTGCCAATGATGCTTGGGGGTTAAGGCAGGCCACACTCTGGCTCTCATTGGCAGGTTGGACCATGATTGCAACCGTCCCGGCCGTCGCCTTGATACTTCATGCCATGGGAAAATCTAAGGCCTTAAGATTGCTGCCCTTCGCAGCTTTGACTTGGCCGATTAGCGTTGTTATTAACCAGATTTTGCTCTTCATTCGTGATTCGGTTTGGTACTTCGACTACCTGCTGCTACATCCAATATTCATCGCAACCGACTTACTCTTGCCGATTTTGTTGATGTTTCTTTGGTGGGAGCTGCGCGAACATCACGGAAAACATGAAATCAATATGCAGCAGCCATAGCAATCTCAACCATCGCTCTAAAGCCAGTTTCGCGCTCTTCTGATGAGGTTGAGGCAGAGCCATCCATTAGGTCAGATACCGTCAGAATGGAAAGTGCTTTGCGACCAAATCTGGCAGCCAAGGTGTAGAGCTGACTGGTTTCCATTTCTAGCGCCAAAATACCTAGTTTCTTCCAGTGTTCTAGCGAATCGGTTTCGTCATAAAACAGATCGCCCGAGGCAACTCCGCCGACGTGAAAATCGATACCCATCGACCGTGCCTTGGCAACTGCCTTTTCAAGAAGTTCATAGTCAGCGATCGGGGAGAAGTCGAGTCCGTTGGTGGCTCGGCGGTTGATGGCGGAGTCGGTGGAGGCAGCCATTGCAATCACAACATCGCGCAGCTTGGTTGGCGCAAGGCCTCCTGAGGTTCCGACTCGGATTGCAGTCTGGACTCCGTAGTCATGGAAAAGTTCGTAACCGTAAATGCCAATTGAAGGTGCACCCATGCCGGTGCCCTGAACTGAAATGCGCTTGCCCTGGTAGCTTCCAGTGAACCCAAACATGTTGCGGACGCTGGAATACAGCACCGCGTCTTGGAGCAAGTTCTCCGCAATCCACTTTGCTCGCAGTGGATCTCCGGGTAGTAGGACAACCTCGGCTATCTCACCGGATTTTGCAGCGATGTGGGTGCTCATGTTAGTTCGAACTGTCCGCCCTCGATTTGACCCTGCTTGCGGTAGAGATCGAGCTTTTGACGAGTGTCTTGAATATCCAGGTTGCGCATGGTGAGCTGACCGATACGATCCGCAGGCCCAAAGGCTGCGTCTTCGGTGCGCTCCATCGATAGCTTCTCCGGGTGATAGCTAAAGTTTTCGCCCTCGGTGGCAACAATCGTGTAGTCATCGCCGCGACGAAGCCGCAGCGTCACCGAGCCATTGATTGCGCTTGCCACCCACTTAGTTAGTGACTCCCGAAGCATTAGAGTCTGCGGATCTAGCCAGCGTCCTTCGTATAGCAGACGACCCATGCGACGACCCTCGGCGTGGTAGTTGGCGATGGTGTCCTCGTTGTGGATTGCGCTCATCAGGCGCTCATAGGCAATGTGAATCAAGGCCATGCCAGGGGCTTCATAGATGCCGCGGCTCTTGGCCTCGATAATGCGGTTTTCAATCTGATCGCTCATGCCTAGGCCGTGACGACCACCAATGGCATTGGCCTCCATGATTACATCGGCCGCCGAGTCCAGCTTCTTGCCGTTGATGGCTACCGGGCGACCCTGCGAGAAAGTGATCTTGACGTCTTCGGTTTTGATCTCGACGCTTGGGTCCCAAAACTTCACGCCCATGATTGGCTCGACGATTTCAAACGAGGTGTCAAGGTATTCCAAAGACTTGGCCTCGTGGGTGGCACCGAGCATGTTGGCATCGGTTGAGTAAGCCTTTTCCTTGCTGGCACGGTAGGGGAGCTTGCGCTCCTGCAGCCACTCACTCATCTCATGGCGACCACCAAGCTCTGATACAAAGTCGTTGTCCAGCCAAGGCTTGTAGATCTTCAGGTTTGGGTTTGCCAACAGTCCGTAGCGATAAAAGCGCTCGATGTCATTGCCCTTGTAAGTTGAGCCATCGCCCCAGATCTCCACACCGTCTTCTCGCATGGCGCGAACCAGCAAAGTTCCAGTTACCACGCGACCCAGTGGTGTGGTGTTGAAGTAGACCTTGCCGCCGGTGCGAATGTGGAAAGCACCGCAGGCAATAGCGGCTAGACCTTCCTCGGCCAGTGATTCACGGCAGTCGACCAGGCGACCGGCCTCGGCACCGTACTCGGTTGCGCGAGACGGGATCGAATCGATATCGTCCTCGTCGTATTGACCCAAGTTCGCGGTGTAGGCAAACGGAATCGCGCCTTTTTCGCGCATCCACGCGACCGCAACTGAGGTGTCGAGACCGCCAGAAAATGCGATACCGACCTTTTGACCAACTGGTAGAGAAGCTAGAACCTTAGACACAGGCTCAAGGGTAACGGAAAACTACCCGTTATGCCCTCGCCATTGCACTTCTTAGGGTGTCTAGGCCAAGACCACCAAGGTTCAGTGCGGTCTTGTGGAACTCCTTGATATCGAAGTTGGCTCCCTTGCGAGCTGCATAGTCATCGCGAATCTGCTCCCAGATGCGCTGCCCAACCTTGTAGCTCGGCGCTTGTGCTGGCCAGCCGAAGTAACGTGTCACCTCAAAGCGAACGAACTCTGGGCTCATGTTTACGTTGCTCTTCATAAAGTTCAGTGCGTAGTCAAAGTCCCAAACTCCGGTGCCTTCGAGGTTCTGCTTGCCAAGGTGAACACCAATGTCCAACACCACGCGAGCCGCTCTCATGCGCTGGCCATCCAGCATTCCCAGTCGATCTGCTGGGTTGGACAGGAAGCCGAGGTCCTGCATTAGGCGCTCTGCGTATAGTGCCCAACCCTCGCCGTGACCGGAGGTCCAAGACGAGAGTCTGCGCCAGGCGTTTAGGGTGTCGCGAATGTAGGTAGCTTGCGCTACCTGCAGGTGGTGACCCGGCACACCCTCGTGATAGACGGTGGTGGTTTCGCGCCAGGTGTCGAACTCTTCAACGCCTACCGGCACCGACCACCACATTCTTCCCGGACGGGAGAAGTCATCTGATGGTCCGGTGTAGTAAATGCCGCCGTGCTGGGTTGGCGCGATCATGCACTCGAGTTTCTTTATCGGATCTGCGATCTCAAAGTGGCTGCCGGATAGCTTCTCAATAGCCTCATCGCTGAGCTTTTGCATCCACTTCTGCAGTGCCTCGGTGCCGTGCAGCTTGGTGCTTGGGTCATTCTCAAGGTGCTTTACCGCTTCAGCCACCGTTGCGCCAGGCAGGATCTCGTTTGCAACCGCGGTTTGCTCTGCGACCACGCGGGCGAGCTCTTCTTTGCCCCACTCGTAAGTCTCATCAAGATCAACGGTTGCACCCAAGAACCGACGGCTAAGAATCTGATAGCGCTCACGACCAATTGCATCTGGTGAGGTGCTGCGTGGTAGCAGCCCCTTGAGGTACTCGCCAAATTCGGCATAGCCAGCGGTGGCTGACTCAGCGGCTTTGGCTAGCTCCTTCTTTAGAGACTCTGGAAGCTCACCACTTTCAGACTTGGCACTGTTGGCAAAGGTGTGGAAGAAGCCATCTGCGGTGGTGATCTGCTCAACCTGAGCGATTACCTCAGAGATCTGTCGCAGCGCTGGCGCATCGTTGCGCTTCGCACCTTCCTCGAGACTGCGGGCATAACCACGCAGTGATTCGCCCACCTTGGACATTCTCAAGACTAGGTTCTCCCAGTCCTGAACCGTTGCGGTAGGGGATAGGTCAAAGACATCGCGCACACCCTGTGCTGGTGAAGCGATGTTGTTCAGACTGCGAAAGGCCAAACCCGAATCGTAGGTTTCGATCTCACCGTTGAGGGAAAACAGCATTGCCTCTTTGGTAACTAGGTCAACCTCGTCAACCGGAGAGAGGGCCTCGAGCTTTGAAATCAGTGCCTTGATATCGCTTTGCTCTTTTGCCAATGCCTCCGGTGAGTAGTCATCCATGTCGCCCTCGCCACCGGGATAGCCGATTGAGGTCGCAAATGATGGATAGCTTGCCGCTTGGTCTTTGACCCACTGGTTGGCAAGCTGGTCGATCTGAGTTTCTGCACGCTTCATTGCGGAGTCCTTTCAACCCCACAACGTTGCCACACTTTTCAGTCCTTCAGCACCTTGAAGGTTGCCAGCGTGCGGTCAGAAACAAATGCAATTCTGGTTCCCAGATCCCTAGCATCAAGCAGTGCCGTCATGGCACCTTGGGTAATGCGCTCACCGGGTGAGAGCACCGGCACTCCAGGTGGATAGGGGCAGATAAGTTCGGCACTGACTCGACCCACCGCTTCCTCGGCCGAAACTACCTCGTACGGTGCAAAAAATGCCTCGCGCGGAGTGGTAACAACCTCTGGTTCGATTGCGAAGGCAGCGGCGATTTTGATCGGCCTTGGTGTCGAGCGGTATTTGTTTACCAGCTCGATAATTCGCTTCACAAGGCTCTCGATGCGCTGCGGCGTATCTGCGAGGGTGATCATTGGAATAATCACGTCCTGATTTGCCATTTCCAGATCGATATTTGCCGCTAGCAGGTCAGCTTCGACTAGGTTGCCATCGGCTCCGGTTTCACTTAGCAAAATCACCATCTTGAGTGGATCGATGTATTCGCCATCGATAACTCCAATGCCGGCATCGCGCAGTGCCTGCCTGCCTTTGGCGGTTGCCTCGATAACTGGAGCAATTAGTTCGAGACCGTGGCGCTGCATCAGTGCCCGAGCGGCATCGATAGATGCCAAGATGCGACCAGACATCGAGGTAGTTTGGGTTGAGTCAAAAGTCTTATTCAGCCTTGGTAGGTCAACATACTCCCCCTTGGCAAGCACAAAGGATGCCTGCGAGTAGCTCGGCAAAGTCTTGTGCGCGCTGGTGACGACAATATCTGCACCCTCATCCAGTGGATTCTTAGGCAGGTCTGGATGGAATCCAAAGTGTGCAGCCCAGGCTGCATCCACCACCAGTGGAATGCCAAAGTCGTGGCAGGCGGCGGCAAGGCGCGGAACATTCGACATTGTCCCCACGTAGCTAGGCTCGCCTATTAGCACTGCCTTGGCATCCGGGTGTTGCTCAAGTGTCTCGCGCAGCCTGGTTGACGGCAGGTACTCCGGCAGTCCGGTGGCGGGGTTAATCTCGGGTCTCACCCAGACAGGAACCACACCGGCATAGACCATGCCCACCAGTACTGACTTGTGCAGGGTCCTTGAAACGATCACTTTATCGCCGGGTCCGGCAACTGCCATCACGGCTGCGTGGTTGGTGCCGGTAGAGCCATTCACACCAAAGCGGCAAAGATCTGCACCCCAGAGTTTGGCGGCAAGTGCCTCGGCTTCGAGAATCAAGGATGGGCTGATTCGATTCGGGTGATTCCCGGGCAGAACTGGGATGTCTCCATCCACCACCGGACCGGTTAGGTCGGTTCGGCCTTTATGGCCTGGAATTTGGAATGGATATCTTTCGGATGTGATGTCTCTGATCCATGCATCTAGTAATGGTGCGGAGCTTCTAAGCCCCATCGGGTCATTTGGATCTAGCAGTGTGGCTGCGCCAAAAGCGTGCTCGGACAATCACTCTCACTTTCGAATAACAATCAAAGCCAAAAGATTACGGCAATTTACCCAATCCGGGCACAAAGTTTTAGTGAATTTTTAGCGAGCTTTCCAAAGTTGCGGAGCGAAGCGCTTTAGGACGTAGCCCTCGAGTAGCTCAACGAGGTTGTAGAGCAGGATCGAGACCACTGTGATTACCACAACGTATGCCCAAACCTCATTGGTCTTTGCCCTACCGACCGCAGAGATGATGCCGTAGCCGATGCCTTGGCCGGTGGCTAGCCACTCCACCAGTAGCGCACCGGTAATCGCACCCGGAACTGAGATTTTTACCGCCGCAAAAAACGACGGCAGGGACGAGGGAAATGCGACGTACCGAAGCGCTGCCAATTTGTTTGCTCCGTAGACAGTGGCAACATCGACCATTGCACTCGATGCACTTCTGAGGCCAAAAACAATGTTCACAAGCGCCGGAAACAGCACCACAATCGCACCCATCACCGCAACCGTTGCCTGTTCGCGACCAAAGATCAAGATCAAAATCGGCGCCATTGCAATCAGTGGCACGCTTCTAAGCAGCATCGCGATTGGCATCAGGGCCTGCTCCAAGGACTTAGACATCGTGAAAAGTGCTGAAACTAAGGTTGCGAAGAACAGGCCGAAGCTAAAACCAATGGTGGCGTCATACATGGTCTGACCCAAAGCGCTCCAAACCAGTTCTCGATTCTCGCTGGCATCCGACTCGACGAACATCCAGTTAAAGACCTCGAGCGGGCCCTTACCGATGTAAGGAGTGACATCCAGTGCCCACAGCGCAAAGATCCAGAGTAAAACCACAACACCGAGCGAGATTCCGGTGTTTACCAGGGACGAGTAGACCACCTTGAGAGTTTCCTTGGTGGCCTGACGCTTCACCTTGGAGCGCACCGCAATCAACGACTTGTCTGAGGTGTCTTCTAGTTTGAAATTCATCGCACACCCGCCTTTGCCCATGGGGTTAACCACTTGCCAATCAGGCCGAACAGCGCATAGCCCGCACCGGCAATCAATCCCGAGACCAGAGCCACGCCCCAAACTCTGGCGATCTCCAGGCTCTGTTGTGCATTCACCATTGCCGGACCAAATCCGAGGTCCGGTCCGCCAACATACTCGCCCAGAATTGCTCCCAAAAATGCAGCCGGTGCCGCAATCTTGAAGGCAGCAAAAATCGACGGTAGTGCGGAGAGTAGCTGAACCTTCACAAGGCGCTGCCAAGCACCGCCACCGTAGGCGGTGACCACATCCAGCATGCGCTTATCGGTTTGCTTGACGCCAGTTAGGGCGCCGACCATGGTGGTGAAAAATACCGATAGCGCAGCGAGAACTATCGCTGCGCCCGCTGGCTCGCCAGAGTCTGGAGCCCCCACCACCAGTCGCACAATCGGGCCAATTGCCACAATTGGGATGCAGTAGGTGATAACTGCAATTTGAGTTGTTAGGTTCTCAAGCTTTGGAACGACAAGAGCCAAGCCCGCAAATGCGAGAGCCAGCAGGTTCCCCCACAAAAAGCCGATTGCTGCCTCAGAAAGCGTCACCGCGGCATTGCGCCAGTAAAACTCAAATCCATCCTCAAAAAGTTGCTGCAATACCGCTAGGGGAGTGGGGATTGCCCCACCGGAGCCGTCTGGTCTTTTGCCAATCGATGCAAATACCGTAACCGCTGAGAGCCACCAAACCCCGATAGTGAGGCTAATGCCGATGGTTGCGGTTGCCCAAGAGGGCAGACGCTTGCGATCGTTTTTAGCCAGCAGCTCAGTCATCGTGTGGAACGACTCCACCGGAACCAAATAGCAAGTCAGAAGCTCGGTCGTGGAGCGCGTGGAACTCTGGGGTGCGCATCATCTCAGGGGTGCGAGGACGTGGGAGGTCAACCTCGATAATTTCTTTGATTCGGCCAGGTCTTGGGCTCATTACTGCCACCTGATCGCTCAGGAAGATGGCCTCGGAGATGCCGTGTGTCACCATCAAGGTGGTGGCCGGCTTCTCGGTCCAGATTCGAAGAAGTTCAAGGTTCAGGCGCTGCCTGGTCATATCATCCAGCGCACCAAAAGGCTCATCTAGTAGCAGCACAGATGGCTGCACCACAAGGGCTCGGGCAATTGAGACTCGTTGTCTCATTCCTCCGGATAGCTGCGCAGGTTTGGCATCTTCAAATCCCTGCAGGCCTACAAGTTTGATCAGGTCTTTGATTAGTTCTTCATCGGGTGCAACTCTTGCCAGCTCAAAGGGGAGTCGGATGTTTTGAGTCACCGAACGCCAGGGCATCAGGGCAGAGTCTTGGAAAGCAATGCCCAACCTGTGGTCACGACGAAGTTCCTGTGGGTCCATGCCGTCAACGGTCACGGTTCCGGAGGTTGGGGTCTCTAGGCCTGCCAAAATTCGCAGGATGGTCGACTTACCGCAGCCAGAGGGCCCAAGCAGCGATAGGAAGCTTCCCTTATCGGAATGCAAGGTGGTGTCCTGCAGCGCAGTGATGGATTGGTTGCCGAGCTTGAAGGTCTTAGACAGCCCGGAAATTGTAATGCCGCTGCCCAGAACGGTTTCGTCCTGGGCAGCGGCGTTAGTTGAACTCATAAGGTTAGAGATTAGTCCAGAAGTTCTGGGTGCTCTGCGTAAACCTCGGCAAGTAGCGACATGTCGAACAGCTGCTCGGCAGTGATGGTGTAACCAGCTGCTGCCAAGGTGTCGATGTTCTGCTGCTGCAGTGCCTCTGAGATGGTGAATAGACCGTTCTGGCGAGTCTCATCGGTGACAACCAATAGGTCGTTCTGAGCGGCAGACTGCTGCTGCTCCTTGCTGATGTCCAGACCAAGGTCCTTACCGTAGATCTCAACTGCTAGACGTGCACCCTCGTTCGGGTCAGCAATAGCGTCCTTCCAACCCTTGATGGTGGCGTAAAGGAATGCCTTTAGCGCCTCGCGGTTGTTGTCGATTGAGTCCTGGGTAACCACGAATGCCTCGGCTACGAATGGAAGTCCGTTGTCAGCAAACAGTAGGTTGGTGACTTCAAAGCCCTGGTTTGCAACGGTGATGGACTCGTTGGTTACGTATGCCAAGAAGCCGTCAACCTCGCCGTTTACCAGTGGTGATGGGTCGTACTCAACCGGAACCTTGGTTACCTGAGATGCGTCGATGCCGTTTGCTGCGAGCAGTGCGTCAAACAGGGTCTCGTTGCCACCGGCCTGAACTCCAATGCGCTTACCGATTAGGTCCTGCGCGGTCTGGATGTTGGCACCGTCCTTTAGGGAAAGGATGGTGAATGGGTTCTTCTGGTAGGTAGCGCCGATGATCTTCAGTGGCGCGCCCTCTTCGAGAATTACTGGGGTAACGGCAACTGCGTCGCTAAGACCAACCAGAGCGTCACCGGCTAGTACAACTGCGGTGGTAGCGGTAGGACCGGCGATGAAGTTAACCTCGGAGAAGCCAGCCTCGGTGTAGTAGCCCTTGCTGTCGGCGAAGTACTCGCCAGCAAATTCGGCATTCTTGATCCAGCTGAACTGAACGTCAAGCTTGCCAAAGTCGGACTCGGATGCGCTCTCGGTTGCGGCGCAACCGGAAAGTGCTACGGATGCAACCGCTGCGGTTGCCACTAGCGCCAAAATGCGCTTGCGAAGGGAGTTAAATGCCATTGGGTGTTGTTGCCTCTCGGGTAGGGGAAATAAGTCGAAGAGCATCCGACCACAACTTTGTTTCCGTTGTATTAAAGCAGTAAAAAACTAAAAAGCCGGCTGTTGCTGCGTAATGCAGTGAATTCCGCCACCGCGTGCAAATAGTTCACGCGCGTCCACCAACACAATTTCACGGCCTGGATACACCTCGCGCAGAATTGCCTTGGCTTCTTTATCGCGGGGATCATCAAATGCACAGAGCAAAACCCCGTTATTCAGCACGTAGTGATTTATGTAGCTGTAATCCACATAACCCTCGTGATCGGTGAGGGTATTCGGCGCCGGGATTGAGACAATTTCGAGGCCAGCACGAATAAAGGTCTCCCGCACCTCGGATGAAACTTGGTAGTCCGGGTGGTTTGGGTTTTTCTGATCGTGATAGAGCACTCGGCCATCGGGCGCGAAACATGCCACGATGTCAACGTGACCTTGGGTTCCAAATTCTTCATAGTCGCGGGTAAGGCCACGCTTTAGCCAAATTGCCTTTGTGGTGCCAAGCCGCTGGTGAATTTCTTGCTCAACCTGCTGCTTTGACCAGGTCGGATTTCTGCCCTTACCAAGCTGCACGGTCTCGGTAAGCAAGACAGTCCCATCCTGCGAGATGTGGATGCCACCGCCCTCGTTGATCAACTCCGAGTCGATTACCGTGGCAGAAACTTCAGCTGCAATTGCGGTAGCGAGTTTGGCATCTTTGCCAAACTCAGCCCAGCCCTGAGCGCCCCAGCCGTTGAACACCCAGTTAACTGCTCCCAACTTGCCACTATCGACCACAAAGGTCGGACCGGAATCCCGAATCCAGGCATCGTCAATTGGGATTGGTGCTAATTCGATCTGGCTTGAGAGGTATTTCCTGGCGATTGCTTCGTCGCCCGGATTCACAACTACGGTGACGTTTTCGAATTCGCTGGCCCGATTGGCAACATTTGCCCAGGTGGAGCGGGCTGCTTCGTGCTCGCTCTGCGTGTCGCCCAGAGTGTAGCCGGAGGTTGGGAAGGCGACCCAGGTGCGCTCATGGCGTTCCCATTCGGTAGGCATCCGCCAGGTCATTTGTTTAGTCCCGGAATCCCGCCGTTAATGCCCTTGCCACCCTCGGTGCGTTCATTAACTCGAGCTGCAGTCAGAGAACCGTAGGTGTCTGGCCTTCTGGTTCCAAAAAACGGAAACAGCTCCAGCCAGTCCCTGCGCTGGTCAAGGTCAATATCCGCCACCAAAACCTCATCGCCCTCCCTGGCAGCCTGGGCCAGGATGCGACCATATGGGTCGACAATAAAGCTGGAGCCATAGAAATTGATTAGGCCTTCATTACCCCAGCGATTTGGGACCACGATAAATAAACCGTTGGCAATCGCGTGACCAACGATGGTCTGACGCCACAGCGGCTCGGTGTCAAAATCCGGGTGATCTGGCTCTGAACCGATAGCGGTCGGGTAGCAGAGAATGTCTGCACCGGCCAGGCCATAAGCCCTTGCCACTTCGGGGAACCATTCATCCCAGCAGGTTGGCAGTCCAAGCTCCGGTGAGCCTGCCAGATTGAGTTTGTAGGTTGGGTAAGGGTCTTGGTTTGGCCCCTCCTGGAAGTATTTGTCTTCGAAGTAGCCTTCGGTCACTGGGATGTGCAGCTTCGGAGTGCGCCCAACCAGCTGTCCTTGACTATCAATCACGATTGCCGTGTTCAAACCGCGGCCATCGGAAAAGCCTGTCGATTCATAAAGCGAGGCGTGGATAAAAATCCCGAGCTCTTTGGCCAAGGTAGAAACAAATCTGAAAGTTTCACCACCGAGCAGCGGTTCAGCGGTTTCACTCGGGATACCGGTTGGGCAAACATCCGCTGGGTAGCGAGACAGCGTCAGTTCTGGAAGGAACACGACCTGTGCACCAGCCTCGTGTGCCTTTCGGATGCCCAGTTCGAGATTGGCTTTGTGCTCTAGCTCATCGCTGCGCCAACTCACCTGCACGGCGGCCACGCGAACCAAGGCTCGCTCGGGGGCATGCTTTCTAGCTGGGGACTCTAGCTTGGGCGCGATGGTGACTTTCATGCTCACTCCATTGAATCGAGGATTGTGACTAGGTCCTCATATTTGGTTAGCGGGTTAACGATTGCAAAACGGGTATTGGGCTTGCCCTGGTGACTCGATGGCACCACGAAGGCAAACTGGTCGGTCAACAGTTTCTCTGACCAGCTCTCGTAGTCAGACTGCTCCCAACCTAGGCGCTCAAACACCACGACTGAGAGTTGCGGGTCACGAACCAGTTTCAAGTAGGAGCGGTTGTTTATCTCTTTTGCAATCTTGTGAGCAAGCTCAACATTTGCCGAAATCGCCTGGCGATAAAGCTCTGCACCGTGGGAAGCCATCGAGAACCAAAGCGGCAAACCTCTCACCCTGCGGGTGAGGTTGAAACCATAGTCGCTGGGGTTGAAGTCCCCAGAGTGGTTGAGCACCTCAAGGTACTCTCCGTGCTGGGTGTGGGCAATTCTTGCGTACTCGGGCTCTCTATAAACCAGTGCGCAGGCATCAAAGGGAGCAAACAGCCACTTGTGTGGGTCGACTATGAAAGAGTCGGCGTACTCAACGCCGTTATAAAGGTGCTTGAGTTCTTTAGCCAAGATGCCCGCTAGGCCATACGCGCCATCAACGTGGAACCAAAGATTATTTTCCTTCGCCACCGCCGCGATGCCTGCCAGATCATCGACGATGCCAAAGTTTGTGGTGCCGGCGGTGCCGACAATGGCAAATGGGGTTAGCCCTAATGCTTTTGCCTCGATAACCGCTAGCTGCGCTGCTTCTTTGCCCAGCGATCCACTTTCACCAGCCTGTGCGATCACAACTTCGCAGTCCATCACTTTGGCGACTGCCTTAATTGAAGAGTGCGCCTCGGAGCTGCAAATAATGGCCCAGGCTTTTTTGCCCAGCTTTGTCTTGGCCTTCTCCCTGGCGGTGACTAGCGCACTGAGATTGCCCAGGGTGCCACCTTGAACGAAGAGCCCACCCGAGGTTTCTGGCAGCCCGCACTCGGCTGCCAAAAAGCTCAGCACCTGGTTTTCAGCGTAAACCGCGCCAGCGCCCTCTTTCCAGCTGCCACCATAAATTGACGAAGCCGACACCACTAGGTCAAACATTGTGGACAGCTCAGTTGGGGCGGTTGGTATAAACGAGAGGTAGTTGGGGTGGTCGGTAGAAATAGTTGCGGGAGCTAGGACATCGGCGAAAAGCTTCAGAGCAGCTTCGCCACCCAGGCCCTGCTCGGTAATCGTTTGCCCTGCCAGCTCAGTAAGTTCTTCCAAAGACCTTGGGCCATCAAGCGGTGGATCGACATCGATGCGATCGGATGCGTAGTGGAAAATGGCGTTTCTCACCCTGGGGTTTAGCCCAGATTGGTGCATGGCGTCTGTCACAGGTCTCCTTCGACGGATACCTACTCTACTTAGCCCAGCGGTCCCTTGTGAAAGTGGTCGAACACGATATTGGTTCTGGTGTTTGCTACCGAGGCATTGTTGGAGAGTTGCTCCAGCACAAATTCCCGCACCTCATCTGAATTTCTCACCGCCACGTGAACGATGAAGTCTTCGGTGCCTCCGAGGAAAAAGATTTGAATTACCTGCGGGTGATTGCGCATCTGCGCCATAAATTCGCTGAGGTTGGCCCGCGCTCCGGCGCGCAGGGTGACCGAAATCAAGGCTTGCAATTGCAGCCCAAGCGCCTCTGGATTAATCTCGGCGGCAAACGATCGAATCACCCCAGCCTGAACCAGGGTTCTGACTCGCCCCAGGCAGGTGGACTGAGCCAAGCCAACCTGCTCGGCCAACTCGGCGTTGGACATGCGGCCATTCTGAGCCAGCAGTCGCAAAATCGAGCGGTCGTAGTCATCCAGGGTTGGATACTGGTGAATTTTCTTCGAATCCAACATGGTTTGCCCTCAATAATCTGAATAATTTGCGTATTTTGTCATTCTCGCAAAATCTTCTTCATCTGCCAAGCGGATAAGTCGAATTATTCGCAAGAATCTAGGAAATTCAGTCAAGGAGTCAAAGTGCTAGTTGGAGTTCCAAAAGAGATCAAAAACAACGAGAACCGCGTGGCCATGACGCCAGCGGGCGTATTTGAGCTGGTAAACCGTGGACACCAGGTTTTGGTTGAGACCGCCGCCGGTGTTGGCTCCGGATTCTCCAACCAGGACTACCTAGACGCCGGTGCCAAGATCGCCGACTCCGCTAAAGAGGTTTGGGCTGCTGCCGAGATGATCGTGAAGGTCAAAGAGCCAATTTCAGCCGAGTACCCACTGATGCGAAATGGTCAGGTGCTATTCACCTACCTGCACCTAGCTGCCTCTAAGGACTGCACCGATGCCATCGTTGCCAGCGGCACCACTGCCATTGCCTACGAGACGGTTCAGCTTGCTAATCGCCAGCTGCCGCTGCTGCAGCCAATGAGCGAGGTCGCAGGTCGACTGTCCGCTCAGATCGGTGCCTACCAGTTGATGAAGACCAATGGCGGTCTCGGCGTTTTGATGGGTGGCGTTCCAGGAACTCCACGCGCCAAGGTAGTGGTGATTGGTGGTGGCGTTGCCGGAACTGAGGCCGCGCTGGTTGCTAACGGCATGGGTGCCGACGTGACCGTGATTGACCTCTCGCTACCAAGACTGCGCGAACTCGATGCTCGATTCAACTCTGAGGTTCAGACCCGCGTGTCAACTTCTTACGAAATCGCAGAGCAGCTCAAGGATGCTGATCTGGTAATTGGTTCGGTGCTGATTCCAGGTGAGCGAGCTCCAAAGTTGGTCACCGATGCCATGGTGCAGAAAATGAAGCCAGGTGCGGTTTTGGTTGACATCGCTATCGACCAGGGCGGTTGCTTCGAGCACTCTCGCCCAACCACTCACGATGAGCCGACCTATCAGGTGCACAACACCACCTACTACTGCGTCGCAAACATGCCCGGTGCAGTTCCTGCGACTTCAACCCGTGCGCTAACCAATGCGACACTCCCATACGTGATTGCTCTGGCAACCAAGGGCTGGAAGCAGGCGCTAAAGGATGATGCAGCACTGGCACTTGGCCTAAATGCTCACGAAGGGTTGATTACGAATTCCGGCGTAGCGCAGGCCTTCCCGGCTCTTGCAACCGCGTCAGTCGAAGCGGTTATCGCTTAATTCTTCTTTCGGCCCCTGAGCCAGAGAAAAATAACTATGCCCAGGGTTCCAAGAATCAGGATCCAAAGCGCAATGGTTCGCTCCTGAGCAATTGCCTCGCAAGAGGTCCAGCCATCCTGCTGCACATCCGGGGTGCAGGTGGTTGGGTCAAAAAAGCCAATTGCCCACGCCAGAATGCCGACCCCGGTGATGGTGGCCAGCATCGCTAGCGAATTGTTGCGCAAGTTGGTTAGTTCTCGTTCTGCTTTGCCATCTCGGCGCGAACCTCGTCCATGTTGAGATCCTTCACCTTGCCGATGAGGTCATCCAGCGCAGGTGCTGGCAGCGCTCCGGCCTGGTTGAAAAGCAAAATTCCATCTCGGAAAATCATCAAGGTCGGAATTGAGGAGATGCCAGCCATGCCGGCCAGCTGCTGCTGAGCCTCAGTGTCAACCTTGCCAAATCGGATCTCGGGGTTGTTCTCGGAAGCCTGTTCAAAGATTGGTCCAAACATCCGGCACGGTCCGCACCACTCTGCCCAAAAGTCAACGAAGGTGATGCCTTCTTGCTTGATGGTGTCCTCGAAGTTCTCGAGGGTCAGTTCGATGCTTGCCATGCCTTACTCAACTACTTTCTCAGCCGATTGCTTCCGCGCGGTCTGCGCGATCAAGATTCCAATCACGACCACGATACCGCCGAGGGCTTGTGTGAAGGTAATCAGCTCCCCAAGCCAAGCCAGTGCAAACCCGAAGGCCAACACGGTCTCGCTAGTTGCAATGATTCCCACCACGGTGGCGCTGAGGTGACGAAGCGCAAGGTAGCTAAAAGCCATCGGAACGAAGCTTCCTAGCACTCCGAGCCAGATCAAAGCACCCCACATCGGCACTTCAATGCCGGCTAGGTTGCCCGATAAATCCAGGCTTGAGTTGATGATTGAGAAGTCAAAGCTGCCGAAGTTTGAAAGCGGCAAAAAGAAAAGCGTCGCAAAAAACATTCCGTATGCCAGCGCGACATTGGTTGGTAGCACGCGCTGTATGCGTTCACCGGTGATGAAGTAAATGGTGAGTGAAATGGCCGCACCAAATGCCAACAGCATTCCGAAAGGGTCTAATTGCGAATCCCATATTTGAGCTACTACTGCCAGGCCACCGATGACCAGAGCTGCCCCCAGCCAAATAACTTTGCTGACCTTTTCCTTGAAGAGCACCAGCGCAACAATCGGAACCCACAGCACCGCGGTGTACTCGATCAGCAGCGCAATTCCAACCGGGAGTCGAACCAGTGACATCGAGTAGGTCCACTGCAGCATTCCAACGCCAATAACGCCAAGCACAAAAAGTCGCGGCAGCATTTTTGGCTTTACAAAGAGCTCTTTACGGTTTGCAACCAGCGCCCAACCAAGTGCTAGCACAAATGAAAATAGCGAGCGAATGAAGACCACCTGCTCGGCATTGATGCCAGCTTCAATAATCACCTTGGTGGTGGAAGCATTCAGTCCAAACAGGATGGCTGCGATGAGAGCGAAGATAGCTCCGAGGGTTGGGTGTTTTTGAGTCAATTAGGCTTTTGCCATACCTTCCAGATTTGTAAGACCAATTTGGAATCACAATCGATAACTGAAAGTTTAGATAGCAATGACTGAATTCGTGCTCGCCGGCGGTTGCTTCTGGTGCCTTGACTCTGCTTACTCTCAATTTCGCGGTATCGAGGATGTGACCTGCGGTTATACCGGAGGCAAAGTCGTCAATCCAACCTATGAGCAAGTTTGCGAGGGGAATACTGATCACGCCGAGGTGGTGTCGATTCGTTTTGACGAGTCGGTGATCTCTGCCAGTGACATTCTCGACATCTTTTTCACCCTGCACGATCCGACCCAGCTAAACCGTCAGGGAAACGACATCGGCACGCAGTATCGCTCGGCCATGTATTTTGCGGACGCGGATCAAAAAGAAATCTTCTCCCAGTCCATCGAGCGAGCCAGGGAGATCTGGGGCAACGGCATTGTTACTGAGGTAACCGAGCTTGGAGAGTTCTACGCGGCCGAGGAGTATCACCAGGACTTCTTTGCCAAGAATCCAAACCAGGGCTACTGCGTTGCGGTGGTAGCACCAAAGGTAAACAAGGTTCGCTCGAAATTTACCCACCTACTCAAGTAATCCAGAGTTATCCACAGATATTGAAAGCCCACTTACGGCACTGCCCGTAGCTGCGCAAACTTTCCTTACACAAGGAAAGGAATTCAATGTCAGACAACATCACACTCCGCGGGCTAGTGGCAACCTCACCGCGACACATCACAACTGAGAGCGGTCTCGAGGTCACCTCATTTCGGCTTGCGTCCACCACTCGAAAGCTCGACAGCGAGACCGGGGTGTGGGTTGATTCGGACGTGAACTGGTTTACGGTCAGCGCATTTCGTCAACTGGCCGCCAACATCTCGCAGTCAATTTCTAAGGGAGAGCGCGTCGTTGTTACCGGCCGTATCAAGGTTCGCGATTGGGATAACGGTGAGCGCAGTGGCACCAGCGTTGAAGTCGAAGCTTCCGCCATCGGGCACGATCTAACCTTTGGTACCGCAACCTTTGAGCGTCGTTCCCTAGTCGTTTCCGACCCGGAAGACGTCGAAGATGCCGATGTAGAAACTGAACTGCAACCGGCATAAGGCTTGACCCGGGACCCAACCCCCCATTTGCTCGCCCGGGTCAGCAGAACCCTCTTTGTCAAAGCTCGGATAAACTATCCAAAGCATGCGGCAAAGAGGGTTTTTGCCGTCTATCCCAAGGACTTCTAATGGCTGAATTTATTTATCAGATGATCAAGGCGCGCAAGGCGCATGGCGACAAGGTAATTCTTGACGACGTCACCCTTGCCTTTTACCCCGGTGCCAAAATCGGCGTGGTGGGGCCCAACGGTGCGGGTAAGTCCTCTGTTCTGAAAATCATGGCAGGCATGGATGTGCCTTCGAACGGAGAAGCGCGCCTGAGTCCTGGATTTAGCGTTGGGATCCTGATGCAGGAGCCACCGCTAAATGAAGAAAAGACAGTTTTGGGTAACGTCGAAGAGGCGGTTGCTGAGCTGAAGGGCAAGATCGACCGTTTTAACGAAATCTCGGCAGAGCTTGCCAACCCAGATGCTGACTACGACACATTACTAGCCGAAATGGGAACCCTGCAGGAGCAGATTGACGCTGCCGATGGCTGGGACTTGGAAAACCAGTTGGAGCAGGCGATGGATGCTCTGCGTTGCCCTCCGGGCGATGAGCCGGTGACCCACCTCTCGGGCGGAGAGCGTCGCCGCGTCGCGCTTTGCAAATTGTTGCTTCAGAAGCCAGATCTTTTGCTCTTGGATGAGCCAACCAACCACCTAGACGCCGAAAGCGTGCTCTGGCTGGAGCAGCACTTGGCGAAGTATCCGGGCGCTGTGCTTGCTGTTACACACGACCGTTACTTCCTGGACAACGTTGCCGAATGGATTTTGGAGCTTGACCGAGGCCGTGCCTACCCTTACGAGGGCAACTACTCCACCTACTTGGAGAAGAAGGCAGAGCGCCTCGAGGTAGCCGGCAAGAAGGATGCCAAGCTGGCAAAGCGCCTGCAGGATGAGCTCGAGTGGGTGCGCTCCACCCCAAAGGCTAAGCAGACTAAGTCGAAGGCTCGTCTGGCTCGATACGAAGAAATGGCTGCCGAGGCGGACAAGACTCGCAAGCTAGATTTCGAAGAGATTCAGATTCCACCAGGACCTCGTCTTGGAAATGTTGTGATCGAGGCCGACAAAATTGGCAAGGGTTTCGATGGTCGCCCGCTGTTCAGTGACCTTAGCTTTTCATTGCCAAGAAACGGCATCGTCGGAATCATTGGTCCAAACGGTGTTGGAAAGTCAACTTTGTTCAAGTGCATCACTGGTTTGCACGAACTAGATTCTGGAAAGCTCAAGATCGGCGAGACGGTATCGATCAGCTACGTTGACCAGTCCCGCGCCGGTATCGACCCAAACAAGTCGCTCTGGGAGGTCGTCTCCGGTGGTCTGGATTACATCCAGGTTGGCCAGGTCGAGATGCCTTCTCGCGCCTATGTGGCTGCCTTTGGTTTCAAAGGTGCAGATCAGCAAAAGAAGGCCGGAGTGCTCTCCGGTGGTGAGCGAAACCGCTTGAACCTCGCGCTGACTCTGAAGCAGGGTGGAAATCTATTGCTGCTGGATGAGCCAACTAACGACCTGGATGTTGAAACCCTAGCCTCGCTAGAAAATGCGCTTCTGGAGTTCCCGGGCTGTGCGGTGGTTATCACTCACGACCGTTGGTTCCTGGACCGCGTCGCAACGCACATCTTGGCTTACGAAGGCACCGACGAGAAGCCAGACCAGTGGTACTGGTTCGAAGGTAACTTCGAGGCGTACGAGGAGAACAAGATTTCGCGACTGGGAGCGGATGCGGCCAAGCCACACCGCTCTACATACCGTCGCCTTACTCGCGACTAAGAAACCTCAGGGATCCTGATCATGCCCTCCTGGGCAACCGATGCCACCAGGTGACCTTCGCGATCGAAGATCTTGCCAAGCGATAAACCACGGCCGCCTTGCGCGCTCGGCGACTCTTGCGCATAGAGCAGCCACTGATCAACGCGAGCTGGACGGTGGAACCACATGGCGTGATCCAAACTTGCCGATGCCAGCCCCGGGTGCGCCCAGCTGATGCCGTGACGCCGCAATATGGATTCCAAAATGCTGTAATCGCTGGCATATGCCAGAGCAGCAGCTTGAAGTTTCGGATCATCGGGCAACTCCGAAAGTGCCTTGAACCAAATCAATTGCTCTGCGAGGTGTTGCTTGGCTGGCTGCAGATAAACCGGCTCACTGGCGTGACGAAGATCAAACGGCCTGGCCTTAGACCAGTAGTTAGTAATTGGGTGATCAAATGCTGATAGCAACTCGGCAGCTGAAGGTAACTCGTCCGGGGGAGTGATGCCTTCAGGCATCGAGCTTTGGTGATCCAGTCCAGCGTCTGGCTGCTGAAAAGAGGCGATCATGGAGAAAATTGGTTGATCATCCTGCAGGGCATGGACTCGACGAGCGCTGAAGCTGCGGCCATCACGCAAAATTTCAACCGAGAACTTGATGTCTTTGGTGATGTCTCCCGGCCGAAGAAAATAAGAGTGCAGGCTGTGTGGTGGTCGATTGTCAACCATGGTTCGCATAGCTGCCATCAAAGCCTGAGCGAGCACCTGACCTCCGAAAACTCGGCCGTGAGGCATCCACTGGGTGCGGCCAACAAACTCGTTACTGCCCAATGACTTGATGTCTAAAACATCAATTAGGTCGGCAACTGGATCTGAGGGGATTTGGGGTTCTGGCATTTTCAACCTCGATTCGTTAGCTAGTTTAGAGAGCGACATGTCAGCCAAAATCACCTTTTCCGAACCTGCGGATATCTCCGACCTCAAATCTTTTCTCGAGCGAGCAAAGCGCCTCGATGATGGCGGTGTAGTCAAGTTCAAGGCGACCGGCGATGTCCTTGCTGTTTATGTGGCGCCGATTTTCTCTGGATCGCTGTTAGGTGGTGGCACCACAATCCTTGGCCTGCGCACCATGCGTCTTAGAGGTGATGTTCAGGTGGACGCAAACTTCGAGATCTCCGCAATCTTGGACCGGCTAGCAAAACCAACGGTGTTCATGACCGCAGCGTTAGAGCTGCCTCCGGCCTCAGTGAAGGTGGCCTGGGCGGGTATCACACCTCCTCGAGATGGCTGGGTCAAGGCTGCTGGTATTGCGCAGCCTGAACTCAGTGAGGTCGCGAAGGCAGGAATCGCAGAGGTGGCGGGCCTTTTGCCGACCAGTATCGGAGCATCGATAGCCGGAAAGGTTCGGCAGGATGTTTGGGGGAGACTGATTGCGGGAGACATGACATATCCAGCGGGTGCCGCATTTGCGATGTCGGGCCTTGGATTTCTAACCCCCGATGAGGTTGTGGATGTTTTTCAGGCTCCGGGTTGGCTTAGGTTCTCCAGTCAAAACGGCCACGTGCTGTGCCGCTTCCAGTCAGCTAGCTAGTCCAGCCTCAAACTCAGATTTCAAAATTGCGTATGTCCACATATCGCACCATTCACCTTTGAAAAACTCAACTTCTTTTAGCTCGGCCTCTTGGCGCATTCCTAGCTTCCTAGCTACCGCGGCCGAGGCGGGAACCCTGGTGTCCATTTCGGCGACAATGCGGTGCAGGTTCATCTGCTCAAAGCCAAACTTCAACATCGCGAGTGAAGCTTCATAGGCATATCCCTGACGTTGGAAGTCTTGGTGAGTGACCCAGCCAACCTCACCGCGTCGGTGCTCGAGCGATTGGATGGAAATATTGGACTGGCCGATAACCTTTCCGGAATTCCTTAGCTCCCAGACCAAGACCAAATAGTCGCCTTCTTCTTTCGGTGAGGTCTTGCTGTTCGCGAGTGTCTTTTCGATGTGGCGTTGAACGGTTTCTGGGTTACCTTCTGGCCATGGGATGTAGCGAACTATCGCTGGATTTGATTGATACTCAAGCAGGTCTGCCGCATCACTTTCTCGCATTTCGCGAAGGATCAAGCGCTCGGTTTCAATAATCATTGCGTGCTAATCCTCAAAGGTGTTCAGCATTGCGTGGGCGGCGCGCTCTAGGTAATCCCAAAGCTCGGCGTCGTCAAGCGGGGCAAGTTCTAGCTGATCAACCGCAGCTCGCATGTGAGCCAACCAGGCGTCACGAGCAGCAGGGTTGATCTTGAAGGCATAGTGACGCATTCGAAGCCTTGGGTGGCCACGTTCTTGCTGATAGGTGTCAGGTCCGCCCCAGTACTGCTCGAGAAAAAGCTTCAGTCGGCGTTCTGCGGGTTCAAGATCTTCCTCCGGGTACATCGGCTTCAAAAGCGGATCCTGCGCCACGCCCTGGTAAAACAACTTTGCCAATTTGGCGAAGGTTGCCTCTCCGCCAAATTGTTCGTACCGTGAACTATCCACGTTTTTGGCTGGCGTTTCCGACCTTGAGGATTTCTCCGTTGCGCAGGTACCACAGTGTGCCATCGGCGTCACGCACTCGAGTAACTCGTAACTCGACGGCCTCGATGACTCCAACTACGCCGTCAAGATTCACGGTATCGCCGACGCCATACTGATCCTCGAAGACAATAAAGATTCCGCTGATGACGTCCTTGACCAAGGCCTGACCACCAAAACCAAGCGCCGCACCCAAGATCGTGGTGACGGCGATTAGCGCACCGGTGTCCACCCCTAGCTCACTGAGCACCATTACCAAGGTGGTGATGGCAATCGCCCAGGTGGCAAAGTTATTGCTGATGGAGGCGATAGTCGCAGATCTCGAGATAATGCGCTGCTCGGCGGTGATGCTGCCGTCTTGGGCCTTGCTTCGAAGCTTCGAAACCACTCGGTTGGCGAGAATCTTGAGGATAACCCGCAGCGATATTGCTGCCGCCAAAATTACCGCAATGCGGATAGCAGGCTGCAGCGACTGCGGGATCTCAAGAAACTCCATGATTTACCTAGTCTGCCTGCTGAGCCGCCAGAGCACGCTCAACATCTGCAAGGTTCTCAACCAAAATACGTCGCAGCGCTGGCTTCTCGCTCACCTCTTTGGAAGCAATTAGCTCCTTAGTCGCAGAAGCGAGCTCGGCAGATGCCAACTTGACCGGGTAGAGGTTGATCAGTAGGTACTCGGCGATCTTGTAGCTGAAACGCTCCCAGATTCCAAGGGCTGCCTCGTGATAGCGCTTGGAGTAACCCTCAATCAGGCTCAGGTCAGTGACGCGGTAGAAAGCCATCGAAGCCGCCTGAACCAAGGTGTTGGAGTACTCCTCGGTCTGTACCAATACCTTCCAGGTCGCCTCCTTGTTGGCGGCGGTTGGGATGGCTGCCCTGGCACCGGCGGCAAAGCGCTGGCCATTGGCGGTGTTGTCCCGCTCGAGTTCGGCAGCAATTTCTGCCTCGCCAATCACGCCGTTCGATACCAAACCGGTTATTAGCTCCCAGCGCACATCCTGGTCAACAGTGAAGCCCGCAAGCTGAGTCTCGCCCGAGAGTAGGTCCGACATCCACTTCTTTTGGCTTGCACTTCTCGCGAAACCCGGAATGAACTTCACGAATTGCAGCTGCGAGTCAGAGCCCGGCTTTGCCTTTTCGGCAAGGTCAATCAGCCCGTCGGCAATGCGCTCAAGAGCGGCCTGACGCTTGGCTGGGTGAACATAGAGGTTTCCGGTGGTAACCAGCTGGCGCAGCAGGGTCAAGATGGTGGTCGACTCGGTCTCTGGGCCGATGTGGTTTAGCACCAGCTCAATAAAGTCGCTTCCGGATGCCTCGCCATCACGGGTGGCATCCCAAGCTGCGGTCCAGACCAGAGTTCTAGCCAGTGAGTCCTCAATGCCTGAAAGGTTAGACATCGCAACCTTGTGGCTGTGGCTATCTAGTCGGACCTTGGCGTATGCCAGGTCCTTGTCATTTAGCAGCACAAAGTCAGGACGCTTAGTTCCGACTAGCTCGGTGATCGAAGTCGATACACCATCGATGTCGGTCTCCACGTAGTGGGAGCGGACCAACTTGTCGCCTTCAAGGTTGAAGTAGCCAATGCCCATGCGGTGCGGGCGGATGGTTGGCTGCTCGGCAATTGCGGTTTGAATCACATCGAATCGAGTAATGACACCATTCTCATCGGTCTCAATCTCGGGCTTGAGGGTGTTGACACCTGCGGTCTCGAGCCAAAGCTTGGACCAGCTGGTTAGCTCGCGACCGGATTCACGCTCTAGTTCTACAAGAAGGTCATTGAGCTCGGTGTTCTGCCACTGGTGCTTCTTGAAATAGCTGGCAACACCGCGCAGGAATGGCTCCTGGCCAACCCAGGCCACCAGCTGCTTTAGAACCGAAGCTCCCTTGGCGTAGGTGATGCCGTCGAAGTTGACCTGAACGTCTTCTAGGTCGTTGATCTGAGCCACGATTGGGTGGGTAGAAGGCAGCTGGTCCTGACGGTATGCCCAGTTCTTTTCCAGAGCGGCAAAGGTGGTCCAGGCTTCTTTCCACTCGGTTGCGTCCGCGGTTGCCAAGGTCGAGGCATATTCAGCGAAGGACTCATTTAGCCACAGATCGTTCCACCAGCGCATGGTTACTAGGTCGCCAAACCACATGTGGGCAAGCTCGTGCAGGATGGTCACAACTCGGCGCTCGCGGACCGCATCGGTTACCGCGGAGCGGAACACGTAGGTCTCGGTGAAGGTCACTGCACCGGCGTTCTCCATGGCGCCGGCGTTGAAGTCCGGAACCCATAGCTGGTCATACTTCTCGAACGGATATGGGAAGTCAAAGGCCTTCTCGAAGTAGGCAAATCCTTCCTTGGTCTTCTCGAAAATGTACTCAGGGTCCATGTATTGCGCCAAAGATCCACGGCAGAACACACCCAGCGGAATGGTCTTACCACTCAGCGAAGTGAGCTCATCGCGCCAAACCGAGTATGGTCCAGCAATCAATGCCGTGATGTAGCTGGAGATTCTTGGGGTTGGGGCAAAGCGCCACTCAGATTTGCCCTCTCCTAAGTCAATTGCCTCTGGAGTAGGAGAGTTGGAAACCACCTGCCAGTTCGAAGGCGCAGTGATGTGGAACTCAAAGGTGGCCTTCAAATCTGGCTGCTCGAAGACTGGGAACATCCGGCGGGAATCTGGAACCTCAAACTGGGTGTAGAGGTATACCTCACCATCGACTGGATCAACAAAACGGTGAAGCCCCTCACCGGTATTTGAGTAGATGCCCTTTGCCACAATTCTCAAGGTGTTGTTTGCCCCGAGGTTCGGAACCGTGATCCTGGTTCCATCAGAGTGCAGGGCTGGATCTAAAACCTCACCGTTTAGCTCAATAAGCGAAACCGAATCGGTGATGGCATCAACAAAGACCTCGCTGCCAGGCGCTTCGCAGCTGAAAACGATAGTTGTGTCAGAGTCAAAGGTCTTGGCATCTTTAGTGACGTCCAATTTGACCAGGTAGCTTTCGGTTGCGATGGTGGCTGCGCGCTTTTGGGCTTCTATGCGAGTTAGGTTTTCGCCGGGCATGTGCTCTCCTGTAAAGAGTTTGTTTCGAGTAAGCCTACGGCGAATTACTTCGGGATAATTGAGCATGTTCCAATTTCTAACCGCAGCCAGCACCAATCCGGCCGATTCAGTTCGGCTGACTGAAATCGGTGCTGCGCTATTGGTTTTGGGGATTGTCGCATTCATTGCAAATCGCTTGAAATTCTCGGTAGTGCCGCTTTACCTGCTGATCGGTCTCGCTATCGGCGAAGGCGGCCTAATTCCCATGTCGGTGAGCCAGGAATTCTTGGATACCGGGTCGCAAATTGGTGCCATCATGCTGCTTTTGCTTTTGGGTCTGGAATACAGCGCTTATGACCTGTCTAAAGCGTTCAAGGAGCGCAAAAGCGCAGGTTTGATTGACTTCTTGGCGAATTCGATTCCGGGATTCATCCTCGGTTTGGTGTTGGGCTGGGGAGTTGCTGGAGCCTTTGCGCTGGCTGGAATCACCTATGTTTCATCTTCAGGTATCGCTGCTCAGCTCATCAAAGAGATGGGCTGGCGTCGTTCCGAGGTGGCCAAGCGTGCCACCGGAATACTGGTTTTCGAAGACCTCGCTCTTGCGCCATACCTACCGCTACTGACATCCGTAGTGCTGGGAGTTGCAGTCTGGAGTGGGTTCCTGTCGGTTGCCATCGCCTTGGCAATCACCGGGCTCGTGATACTGATTAGCTTCAAGGGTTCAAGCAAGCTGGTGAAGATCCTTGACCCCAGCGAACCCGGTGGACTTCTGCTAACGGTGTTTGGAGCAGCGCTTTTGGCTGCCGGACTTGCCGATCTGGTTGGATTTTCAGGCGTGGTAGCAGCCTTCCTCATTGGGCTACTGCTAACCGGTGAGGTTGCCGAAACCGCTAGAGCCAGACTCAGCCCAATCCGAGATATCTTTGCCGCGATCTTCTTTTTGTTTTTTGGCATCACCACAAATCCTGCTGATCTGCCCAGTGTTTTGCCGCTGGCATTGCTACTGGCGGCCTTGGGTATTGCCGGTAAGTATCTGGTCGGTTGGTGGGTTACCAGAGACATGACGGATCGACTCAGCACCTGGCGGGCAACCGGATTCTTAATTGCCAGGGGAGAGTTCTCGATGGTAATCGCCGCCCTGGCCGCTCCAATTGTGCTGCAAGTTCAATTGCAGGCACTGACTTTGGCCTACGTAATCATCACAGCCTTTGCGGCTTCGATTGTGCTGCGATTTACCCGCAGCAGCTTGGAGAGAAAATGAAGCGTTTGGCCATAGCAATTTGCTGCTTGGGTCCTTTCGCCTACAGCTTCTGGGTGCTGTGGCTTGATGCTCAGGCTCTGCTTCCAAACCCGCTCGCTACTCACTGGGGCGTAAGTGGTAAGGCCGATGGCTTTGCGTCGGTTATCGAGCATTTGATTTGGGCAAATTTCGCCCTTGTGCTAGCAAGCGCCATGGTCTTAGTTTCACTGCTGTTGCCAAGAATCCACGCGGCACTGAGGCGAATTTTGCTTGCGCTCACCGGATACTTTTGGTTTTTCATCTTCGGTTTGATGATTTATGTCGTCGCTGTTCAGATTGGCCTGACAAATTCTGCCGATGTCAGAGTAGGGCTTGAGGTGCTTTGGTTTGTGCTTCCGGTATTGCTCTTGACTCCGATGGCGCTTTCCATGCCTAAGGTCGTAATCTCAGATAAATTGCGGATTCAGCTCTGGGGCCTAAATGTTCTCACTTTGGAGTATGGCGAGATTGCATCGCTTACCAGCCGGGAGGTTAGGCCTGCGCAATTCGGAGGTTGGGGATTGCGCTTTGCCAAGGGGAAGGTCGCATTTATCCCTTCTCGAGGACCAGCGTTGGAAATCACCACCCATGCCGGCGAAGTAATCTTGGTTCGCAGTAATCAGGTGGAAAACCTGCTAGCCGCACTGAATCCGAAGATCTAGGAGCAAAATGCGCATTCACATTGCAACCGATCACGCCGGCATGGAACTGAGCGCCTACCTGGTTTCTGAGCTCACCAAGTTGGGCCATGAGCTGATCGATCACGGACCAAAGGTCTATGACGCGCTCGATGACTATCCAGGTTTTTGCATCGCAGCCGCCGAGGCGGTAGTTGCCGATCAGGCAGCGGGTATTCAGGCACTGGGAATCGTGTTGGGTGGCTCCGGCAACGGTGAGCAAATAGCAGCCAATAAGGTGGCAGGAGTTCGCGCCGCTTTGATTTGGAATGCTGATACTGCCGCTCTGGCACGCGATCACAATGACGCAAATGTCTGCGCACTCGGGGCTCGCCAACACAGTCAGTCCGAGGTTTTGGAACTGGTAAAGATTTTTATTGCCAAAGACTTTTCCCATGACGAGCGTCACGTTCGCAGAATCGGAAAGATTGTGACTTACGAAACCACCGGCGAAATCGTCTACTAGCTAAATGCCAGAGGGTCATACCGTTCATCGAACTGCGAATCACTTTAGAAAGAACTTCGCGGGTCAAAATGTTGCTGTCTCCTCGCCGCAGGGGAGATTCACCGACTCAAAGCTGATTGACGGCTCAAAGCTAATTAGCGCCAAGGCGGTTGGTAAGCAGCTGTTTCTTCACTTCGAACCAGCAATTTTGCGAATTCACCTTGGCATCTATGGCAAGTGGCAATTTAGTCAACCGGCTGAGTTGCCAGAACCCAGAGGTGCGGTGCGGGCCAGGTTTATCGCAGCTGGACATTTGGCTGATCTTCGCGGCCCGACTGCCTGCGAGCTGCTAACCGATGAGCAATACCTGCAGGTGTTATCTCGACTAGGGCCGGATCCGCTTGATCCGGGAGCGGAAATGACGAAGTTTGTCGAAAAGGTGGGCCGATCGGCTGTTTCTATTGGGCAGCTGTTGATGGATCAATCGGTTATTTCAGGCATTGGTAACGTTTACCGGGCCGAACTGTTGTTTCGAGCGAATCTGGACCCCCACACCCCAGGAAAATTGGTGCCAAGAGAGATTGTGGAAGCGATTTGGCGGGATGCGGTGGCGCTGATGCCGCTCGGGGTAAAGACCGGCTTGATGCTCACTCGCGAAGGTTTTTTGAAGGCTAAAACCAAAAAAGCTGACCGCTATTACGTATACAAGCGTGAGGGATTGGCGTGTCGCGAGTGTGGAAATTTGATTTCGATTGAGCTGATGGCAACCAGAAAGCTCTACTTCTGTTCGGCCTGTCAGGCCTGATCTGGAGCGAGTGACGGGAATCGAACCCGCGTAATCAGTTTGGAAGACTGAGGCTCTACCATTGAGCTACACTCGCGAAGCGTTGGACGCGACACCATTCTATGGGGTAGAGTGTTCCAGTTCGCAACTCAAGGGTTGCAACAACCTCCGGGATGTAGCGCAATTTGGTAGCGCACCTGTTTTGGGTACAGGGGGTTGCAGGTTCAAATCCTGTCATCCCGACCACGTAAGTAATTCCTGTCGTCTAATCCATGGAGAAAAAGTGAAGACCACTGTTGAGCGCCTAAACCCGACTCGCGTAAAGCTGACCATCACCGTTGATCAGGCCGGCTTCAAGCCAGCCCTGGAGAAGGCTTACGAGACTGTTTCTTCTCAGGTAAACATCCCAGGATTCCGCAAGGGTAAGGTTCCGGCAACCATCCTGGACCAGCGCGTTGGCAAGGACGCCATCATTGCCCAGGCGGTGAATGACGGCCTAGATGACTTTTACCGCGAGGCACTGATTCAGGAGAACCTCAAGCCGCTTTCCACCCCTCAGGCAGACGTCAAGAGCGCTCCGAATGCTCAAGAGCCTGCTAACGACTTGGTCGTTGAGCTGGAGGTTGAAGTTCGCCCAGAGTTTAAATTGCCAGAGTACAAGGGCCTCAAGGTCAAGGTTGACGCTGTCAAGATTGCGAAGCTCGACATCGAGACCGAGCTAGACGCACTGCGCGCCCGCTTCGGCACCCTGAAGACCGTTGACCGCCCAGCAAAGAGCGGTGACTTCACTTCGATTGACCTGAGTGCTTCGATCGGTGGAACTCAGATTGACACCGCCAAGGACATCTCTTACGAAATTGGCTCTGGCCAGTTGCTAGACGGCATTGACGAGGCGCTACAGACCTTGACCGCAGGCGAGACCACCACTTTCCGCTCCAAGCTGGTCGGTGGCGACCGGGCTGGCAGCGAGGCCGAGGTCACCGTCACTCTAAATGCCGTCAAGGAGCGCGAGCTGCCAAAGGCTGACGATGCATTTGCTCAGCTGGCTAGTGAGTTTGACACCCTGGACGAGCTGAAGGCCGACATCGAGAAGAAGCTAGAGCAAAACTTTGTTCGCAAGCAGATTCTCCAGGCTCGCGACCAGATCGTGGACCAGTTGGTTGAAAAGGCAAAGATTCCAGTTTCTGACGAAGCTGTAAAGCGTGAGGTGGACCACCACCTCGAGCAAGAAGGCAAGGCGATGGATGACCCACACCGTGTCGAGGTGCTGGAAGAGACTGAGAAGAACTTCCGCGTTCAGCTTTTGCTAGATGCAGTCGTTGACGCCGAGGGCATCAAGGTCGAGGACCAAGAGCTGATCGAGTACCTAGCCTTCCAGAGCCGCAACTACGGTATGGACCCGAACGAATTCATCAAGCAGGTAGCAAACGCCGGGCAGGTTCCAATGTTTGTTGACGAGCTTTCTCGTCGCAAGGCTGTCGATGCACTGGTTGCTCACGCTGAGATTACCGATGCCAAGGGGAACAAGGTCTCAGTCGAAGGCTAACGCCGATGGCGAACATGCCAAGTTTTTAGCTAAACCGAAGCTATCTTTGTGTCTTGTTAGCTAAGGAGTTGCAATGGCAGAGCCACAAAATCTAGGTCACGGCGTTTTTGACAGATTGCTTAAGGACCGTATTGTCTGGTTGGGCAGCGAAGTTCGCGACGATAACGCCAATGAGATCTGCGCCAAAATCTTGTTGCTAGCAGCGGAGGATGCCGAAAAAGACATCTTCTTGTACATCAACTCCCCAGGTGGATCTATTACCGCGGGCATGGCAATCTACGACACCATGCAGTACGTACCGAACGACATTGTGACCGTCGGAATCGGAATGTGTGCCTCGATGGGACAGTTCCTGCTCACCTCCGGTGCCAAGGGCAAGAGATATGCCACCCCAAACACCAGAGTGCTGCTGCACCAGCCGCACGGTGGCTTTGGTGGCACCGCATCCGACATTCAGACTCAGGCTGAGTTGATCATGTCGATGAAACGTCAGCTAGCTTCGATCACCGCGGCGCAGACCGGTAAGACCGTTGAGCAGGTCATGCAGGACGGCGATCGCGACCGCTGGTTCACCGCGCAAGAAGCGCTGGAATATGGCTTCATAGATCACATTCAGGAATTTGCAAACCGTTCAACCGGTGTAGGAAAGGCCTAAAGATGACTTATCTAGAATCAGCCGCAGGTCGGATTCCGATGCCGCAGTCGCGCTACATCCTGCCGGAATTCGAGGAGCGCACCTCATACGGCTTCAAGCGTCACAACCCCTACACCAAGTTGTTTGAGGACCGCATCGTGTTCCTAGGCGTCCAGGTAGATGATGCCTCTGCCGACGACATCATGGCTCAGCTGTTGGTTTTGGAGTCTCAGGACCCAGACCGCGACATCACGATGTACATCAACTCCCCAGGTGGATCGTTCACCGCACTTACTGCGATTTACGACACCATGCAATACATCAAGCCACAGATTCAAACCGTTTGTCTAGGTCAGGCAGCCTCGGCTGCCGCGGTGCTACTGGCAGCTGGCGCAAAGGGTAAGCGCCTTGCGCTTCCAAACGCAAGAGTGCTAATCCACCAGCCAGCAACCGGTGGCGGTGGTTCGGGCCAGGCGTCAGATATCGAGATTCAGGCTCGCGAAATCATGCGCATGCGTGAGTGGCTCGAGGAGACTTTGGCCAAGCACACCGGTCAGGATCTGGCCAAGGTAAACAAGGACATCGACCGCGACAAGATCCTCACCGCGCAAGAAGCCTTGGAATACGGCCTTATCGACCAGGTGCTGACTTCTCGCAAGGGCTAAAAAGTCTTTCAACCTCCCGCAAAAAGTCTGCATACGGATATAGGGTTTTTGCATGACATTGAGCGAGACCAGCGAACTGCTGAAGTGCACCTTTTGCGGCAAAAGCCAGCGCCAGGTGCGAAAGCTGATTGCGGGTCCAGCATCGGTTTATATCTGTGACGAGTGTGTCGAACTCTGCAATGAGATTGTCGAAGAAGAGCTCGGTGCTCAAGCCAAGGAGTCAACCGAGTCGCTAGATCTTCCGAACCCCCGCGAGATCAAAGCTTTCCTAGATGAGTACGTCATTGGCCAAGACAACGCCAAGAAACAGCTAGCGGTAGCGGTTTATAACCACTACAAGCGCATTCGCGCCACCGGCACTTTGACTCGAGGTGGCAAGAGTCACGATGACATTGAAATTGCCAAGTCAAATATTTTGCTCATGGGGCCAACCGGTTGTGGCAAAACTTACCTAGCGCAAACCCTTGCAAAGCGACTAAACGTACCATTCGCGGTTGCTGATGCTACTGCGCTAACCGAAGCCGGTTACGTTGGCGAGGATGTCGAGAACATTCTGCTGAAGTTGCTACAGGCCGCTGACTACGACCCCAAGAAGGCCGAGACCGGCATCATCTACATCGATGAGATCGACAAGATTTCCCGCAAGGCTGAGAATCCATCTATTACTCGAGACGTCTCCGGTGAGGGTGTGCAGCAGGCACTGCTAAAGATCCTCGAGGGCACCGTCGCGTCGGTTCCACCGCAGGGTGGTCGCAAGCACCCACAGCAAGAGTTCATTCAGATTGATACCACCAACGTGCTGTTCATCGTCGCCGGAGCCTTCGCAGGTCTTGAGACCATCGTGGGGGAGCGAACCGGCAAGAAGGGCATCGGTTTCGGGTCGCCTCTCAAAGAGAAAACCGAGAACCAAGATGTTTTCAAGCAGGTGCAGCCAGAAGACCTTCGCAAGTTTGGGTTGATCCCAGAGTTCATTGGTCGCCTTCCGGTGATTGCGACAGTTGAGCAATTAGACAAGCCTGCGTTGATTTCGATTCTGACCGAACCAAAAAACGCGCTTATCAAGCAGTACCAGCGCATGTTTGAAATAGACGGTTTCGAGCTGGAGTTTGAACCCGCAGCAATTGAGAAGATTGCCGACCTTGCTGTTTCCAGGGATACCGGTGCGCGTGGTCTGCGGGCCATCTTGGAAAAAGTTCTAGGTCCAATTATGTTTGAACTGCCAGGCTCGACTGACCAGGGCAGGGTAGTGATCACCGAGGATATCGTCGAACACAAGTCCTTGCCGACAGTTCAGCCACTGCCGCAGCGCCTCAAAGACAAGACTGCCTAGGTAGACAAAATCAACCTTCACTCCGAACGTTTAGCCCCGTACATTGCGGGCACGGTCGCCTCAATTACCGGTTCGGTGGCTACCTTCGCCATTGCAATTGCTGGGCTTGCAGCGATGGGTGCCACCAACTCTCAAATCTCTACCGCACTGGCTGTGATGTTGGTTGGCTACGGCGTAATGTCGATTGCACTTAGTGTTTGGCTGAAGATGCCAATCAGTGTGGTCTGGAGCACGCCCGGTGCCGCTTTTCTAGCTGCTAGCGCTGGACTTGGTTTGAGCTTTGACTTAGCAGTTGGTGCCTTTATGGTCTCCAGCGTGCTGATTGTGCTGACCGGTCTCTGGCCCACGCTGGGAAACTTGGTGCGAAAGATTCCACCGCAAATCTCCGCCGCTATGTTGGCGGGTGTAATTTTCCCGTTCGTCATTGCCACCGTGCACTCCGCCATTGACTTCCCAGTGCTGATTCTGCCGGTTGTGATTACCTGGTTTTTGATAAATGGCTTTTTGCCACTTTGGGCTACGCCAATTGCGATTGCGCTTGGATTCTTGCTGATAGGAACATCTTCCGAGGCAAGCGATGCAAGTGTTGGAAGCTTCTGGCCTGAACTTGCGATTGTGATGCCGCAGTTTGAGCTCGCTGCCATCATTGCCATCGGGATCCCGCTTTATCTGATCACTATGGCGAGTCAAAACCTCCCAGGGCTGGCGATCATGTCCTCGCTGGGTTACCAAGTTCCAGCCGGCAAGGTGTTTGCCGCCACCGGTTCCGCCTCGCTTCTAACCAGCCTTTTTGGAGGTTTTGGTCTAAACCTCGCAGCGATTACCGCTGCACTGAATGCTGATTCGAGCGCAGCTAAAGACCCTTCTAAACGCTGGATCGCCTCTAGCTGGGGCGGGGTGGTCTACATTCTGTTCGCGCTCTTTGCGGCGCCCTTCGCAGCCTTTGTGCTGGCAGTCCCGCGCGAACTCTTACTATCTCTTGCTGGTATTGCACTTATCAACACCTTCGCTAACGCTATCAAGGGCGCTGTGACCGATGACTCGACCAGACTTGCTGGTGTCGTCACATTTGTAATCGGCGCAGCAGGCGTCACAATCTTGGGGATCGGCGGAGCCTTCTGGGCGCTTTTGGTGGGCGTGATCGTTTGGCTTTTAGGTAAAAAGCTTTAGAGCAAGCCGCGACGCTTTAGCAGTGGCGTAATTTCAGGTTCGCGACCCAGCAGCTCTCTGACCAGATCCATTGAATCCGTTTCGCCTCCGCGAGAAAGCAGGGCATCGGCAAACCGCTGCCCGTTTTCACGACTGAGACCACCCTGCGACTTGTACCAATCAACACTCTCCGCATCAAGCACCTCAGACCAGATGTAGCCGTAGTACCCGGCCGAGTAACCTCCGGCGAATATGTGGGCAAAGTAATTCGGGCGATAGCGGGTTGGTACCGGGTGGAAGTCAAGGCCGTAGTCGCTGATTGCCTGCGCCTCAAAAGCCGCTAGATCTTCTGGAGTCTGTTCGGCCTCGTGCATGGCGAGGTCAAGGATTGCCGCCTGCAAATAATGCGTGGTGGCGTGACCTTGGTTGAACGTCTCGGTGGCTTGCAGTTTGTCAATCCATTCCAGCGAGAGCTTCTCACCGGTCTTGTGGTGAATCGCATAGTTCTGCAGAACCTGTGGCCAAAGCATCCACATCTCGTTCACCTGAGAGGGGAACTCGACGAAGTCACGTTCAACGCTGGTGCCGGAAAAGCGCGGATACTTCACGTTCGACAGCAATCCGTGAAGAGTGTGTCCAAACTCGTGGAACAGCGTGTTTACTTCATCGAGTGTCATCAGCGAAGGGTTTCCAGCGGCCGGCTTTGGGATGTTCATGTTGTTGACCACAACTGGCAACTTGCCCAGCAGGTGAGACTGGTCGACCAAGTTATTCATCCACGCCCCGCCTCGCTTGGATGGGCGGGCATACGGGTCAAAGATGTACAGGCCGCAGCGTGAACCGTCCTCAAAATCCACCTGGTAGACGCTTGCGTCAGGGTGGTATGCGACTAGGTCTGAACGCTTGGTAAATCGCAATCCGTAGAGCTGACCGGCGGCGAAAAAGACACCGTCCTCTAGCACGCGGTTTAGTTCGAAATATGGCTTGAGCACTGAGGTGTCGATTGAGTACTTCTCTTTGCGCTGCTGCTCGGTGTAGCGGTCCCAATCCCAAGATTGCAGGTCAGATGCGCCAACCTCACGTTGCATCAGCTCGGCCAATACCTTGCCCTCGGCCTCAGCATTGCGCTTGGCAACCGGGGCAATTTTGCGCAGCACTTCGTGAACCCGATCGGGGCTCTTTGCAGTTTGCTGAGTCAGCACGTACTGGGCATAGTTCGAGTAACCAAAAAGAGCTGCCTTTTCGCGGCGCAGGTCTAGCAGCTCCTTGATCACACTGCTGGTGTCATTCGCGTTGCCTCTAGCACCGCGAGATAGCGTGCGCTGCATCAGCTCCTTTCGAAGCTCACGGTCCTCAAGAGAGGTAATCAAGGGGTGGCCAGAGTAGTTCAAAAGTGGAATCACGAATCCGGTTTTTCCGCGCTCGGTTGCCGCCTGAGCGAGGCTGGCAATCTCGTCTCCAGTGAGGCCGGCGAGCCGACTGGCATCCTCTAGGTGAACCGCCAGGTCGTTGGTGTCTGCCAAAAGTCTCTTGTCAAACTCGGCCTCGAGTGAGCTCAAGCGCTCATTGATTTCAGCGACTCGCTTACGCGATGCCTCGCTTAGGCCAGCCCCGGCGAAGTTGAAATCCTCTAGGTATTTGCTCAGTAGGCGATCACTCGCGACGTCCAACCCCAACTCATCGCGCTTTGCTGCCAATTCGGTGATTCTCGAATACAAAGCCGGGTTTAGTCGAATGCTGTCCATGTGAGCAGCTAAGCGGGGTCCAATCTCTGCCTCGAGCTCCTGAATGGTCTCATTGGTGTCGCTTGAAGATTTGTTGTAGAAGACCATCAGCATTGTGCTCAAGAGTCCACCGGATCGCTCCATCGCCTCGAGGGTGTTCTCGAACGTGACCTCTGGCTGCGCCAGAATCGCCGCGATTTCCTTGTTGTGCTCCGCTACCGCGTGTTCAAAGGCGGGTAGGTAGTGCTCATCGCGTAGGTTTGCGAAATCCGGTAGTTCGTTTTCCAGCTGGGATGGTTGCATCAAGGCATTTGTCATCCCAAAATGCTATTCCTCCGAGGCGAACTCCAAGTCGGAAAGTGCCAATTCGTTGCCAATTAGCAACCTCAACTCAGCGATCTTGCCAACCGACTTAAGGTCATCCGCAATCAAAGCGAGTTGCTGCACTCCGGTTAGGGTTGCGGTTTTGATTTCTGCCTTCATGGAGAGCTTGGCATCGGACTTTGACTTGCGAATCTGCACCAGGGCAGTGCTTGCCACCTGCATCAGAGCTGCATCCTCGAAGCGGATTTCCGAAGTTTGGGGCCAAGGACTGAGGTGAACCGAACCCTGCTGCCACCAGCTCCAAACTTCTTCGGCTGCGAATGGAATGAATGGAGCAAATAGTCGCACCAAGATTGCCAGTGCTTCACGAAGTGCAATTACCGCAGAGCCTATTTCCTGGGCCGACTGGCCAGAGTTGCCGTATGCACGCTCTTTAACCAGTTCCAGGTAGTCATCGGTAAAGGTCCAGAAGAAGGTCTCTGTAATCTCCAGGGCCTTGGTGTGGTCATAAGCATCAAATGCCCTGGTCGCACTATCCACAACCTCGCGAAGTGCCGCCAGCATCGCCTGGTCAATCGGTTCGGAAACTTGGGTTACGCCAGCAGGCAATTCGAAGCTGAGCGCGAAGCGACCAGCGTTGAGTAGCTTGTTGGCTAGGCGTCGACCAATCTTCATCTGACCTTCGTCAAATGCGGCATCTGTTCCCAACCTTGCGCTAGCGGCCCAGTAGCGAACGGCATCGGAGCCATGCGTCTCTAGCAGCTCGTTTGGAACTACCACGTTGCCCTTTGACTTTGACATCTTCTTGCGGTCTGGGTCGAGGATCCATCCCGAAATAGCTGCGTTTTTCCAGGGCAGGACGCCGTGCTCAAGCTCGCTTCTGAGTAGGGTAGAGAACAGCCAGGTCCTAATGATGTCTTGGCCCTGCGGGCGAAGATCAAATGGGAATACCTTGGCAAATTGTTCCGGCTTTGAAAGCCAGCCACCTGCAAGCTGTGGAGTAAGCGACGAGGTTGCCCAGGTGTCCATGATGTCGAGCTCGCCAATAAAACCATTTGGCTCACCACGCTGGTCCTCGGTGAAGCCGGCTGGGACATCGGAGCTGGGGTCAATCGGGAGCTGTTCCAGGGTCGGGATAATGCGCTCATCGAATAGCGGGTTTCCTGCCGAGTCGATCTTGTACCAAACCGGGATTGGCACTCCAAAGAAGCGCTGACGAGAGATTAGCCAGTCGCCGTTCAGACCGTTGATCCAGTCCTCAAGACGAACTCGCATGAAGCTTGGGTGGAACTCGAGCTCGCGACCCTTAGAAATCAGCTGCTGGGAAAGCTCTTTATCCTTACCACCGTTGGTGATGTACCACTGGCGAGTGGAGACAATCTCGAGCGGCTTGTCACCCTTTTCGAAAAACTTAACCGGGTGGCTGATCGGTTTTGCATCGCCAATCATGTCTCCTGAAGTCTTGAGAGCTTCAACCAAGATTTCCTTGGCGGAGAACACTGTCTTGCCGGCAAGCTGCGCAAACAGCGCAGCACCCTTGCTCTCAGCGATGACCTCTGGGGCATCTGGCACAATTCGGCCATCAAAGCCGATGATTGCACGGTTGGGGAGGTTCAGTTCACGCCACCAAATCACGTCTGTCACATCACCAAAGGTGCAGATCATGGCAATGCCAGAGCCCTTGTCCTTTTGCGCCAGACGGTGGGCCACAATCGGCACCTCGACACCAAAAAGCGGGGTCTTTGCAGTCTTGCCAAATAGCGGCTGGTAACGCTCGTCATCTGGGTGGGCAACAAGTGCAACACAGGCTGGGATCAACTCTGGGCGAGTGGTTTCGATAAAGATCTTGCCTTCAGGGCCATCAAATCCAATGCGGTGGTAAGCGCCCGGCATCTCGCGGTCTTCAAGCTCTGCCTGAGCTACCGCGGTGCGGAAAGTAACATCCCAGAGGGTTGGAGCCATGGCTTGGTAAGCCTCGCCGCGAGCCAGATTGTTTAGGAATGCTGCCTGCGATACCTGCTGGGCCTCTTTTGAAATGGTTCGGTAGGTCTGTGCCCAGTCCACCGAGATGCCAAGATCGCGCCAGAGGTTCTCGAATGCCTTCTCATCCTCTTCGGTCAGACGCTCGCAGAGCTCGATGAAGTTTCTTCTGGAAATTGGAAGTTGATCGGCAGCCTTCGAACTCTTGTTGTCGCCGCCTTCGTAGGGTGGGGTGAAGTTTTCTACATATGGCAGGGTCGGGTCGCAACGGACTCCGTAGTAGTTCTGAACGCGACGTTCGGTGGGAAGACCGTTGTCATCCCAACCCATCGGATAGAAGACATCTTTGCCTAGCATGCGCTGGTAGCGGGCAATTACATCAGTGTGGGTATAGCTAAACACGTGACCGACGTGGAGTGAACCTGATGCCGTTGGCGGGGGAGTGTCGACCGAAAAGATGTTTTCTTTGGCAGCCTTTGAGTTAAACGCAAATACCTGGTTGGTCTCCCAGCTGGGCACCCACTTGGCCTCTAGGCCGTCAACGGTGGCCTTTTCCGGAATACTGGCCGGTCTTAGTGGTTCTGGTTTTGAAGCGTTCACTTATTTAGTCTCCGAGTTAGCAGGGCTCTAGATTAACATTGTTAAGTTCTAGAACTTCTTCGAAAGCCGTGATGTATCCAAAGCACTCAGACCGACCTGATGGTCCGCTCGCCTCTCCTTCGTTCCCAAAGGTCGAAGAGGAGGTTCTGGCTTACTGGGCTAAGGACGATACTTTTCAGGCTTCAATCGACAACCGAGTAGGCGAAGACGCACCCGAATTTGTCTTCTACGATGGCCCTCCGTTTGCAAATGGCCTCCCGCACTACGGTCACCTGCTGACCGGCTACACCAAGGATTTAATCCCGAGATACCAAACCATGCGCGGCAAGCGAGTCGAACGCAGATTCGGTTGGGACACTCACGGTCTTCCTGCTGAGGTCGAGGCCGAGCGCTTGCTGGGCATCTCAGGCCGTCCTGAGATCGAGAAGTTCGGAGTCGCCAAGTTCAACGAATTCTGCAAAACCTCGGTTCTGAAATACACCGAGGACTGGCGCACATATGTGACTCGCCAGGCACGCTGGGTTGACTTTGACAACGACTACAAGACCTTGGACACCAACTACACCGAGAGTGTGCTGTGGGCATTCAAGGAGCTTTACAAAAAAGGTTTGGTTTACGAAGGATTCAAGGTTCTGGCCTATTGCTGGAGATGCGAGACTCCGCTTTCTAACCACGAACTTCGAATGGATGATGAGGTTTACAAGAACCGTCAAGACCAGTCGGTGAGCGTAACGTTCCCAATCACCGCCCCTGGCCACGAACTCGATGGTGTGAATCTGGTGGCTTGGACCACCACTCCTTGGACCCTGCCTACCAACTTTGCTCTTGCGGTTGGTCCGAAGATCGAGTACTCCGTGGTGTCAAGTAAAGACGGCTCGGCACGATATTTGATGGCGACCTCGCTGATTGGCGGCTACGCCAAAGAGCTTGGTTTCGAATCTGCCGAAGAGCTGAAGGCTCAAATCACAAAGAGCTACCGAGGCACTGAACTAAATGGCTTGAAGTATGAGCGGATTTTTGACTTCTATGCCAATCCTGAACTCTTTGATGTCAAGAATGCCTGGCAGGTGTTGGTGGCAGATTACGTGGCCGACACCGATGGCACTGGTATCGTGCACCAGGCTCCGGCATACGGTGAGGATGACCAAAACGTTTGTCAGGCTGCGGGCATTCCAACTTACGTTTCAATCAATGAGCGCGGGCAGTTCAATTCGGTAGTTACTCCGTACCAGGGACAGCACGTTTTTGACGCCAACAAGCCAATCACCCAAGACCTCAAGAGCATGGGTCGTTTGTTGCGCCAGGCTTCCTATGAGCACAGCTATCCGCACTGCTATCGCTGCAAGAATCCACTTATCTACAAGGCGGTTTCCTCTTGGTTTGTCGAGACCACCAAGTTGCGCGATCGGATGTTGGAGCTAAACCAGGAGATCAATTGGGTTCCTGAACACACCAAGAACGGCAGCTTCGGCAAATGGCTGGAGAATGTTCGCGACTGGGCGATTTCCCGCAACCGCTTCTGGGGCGCGCCGATTCCAGTTTGGAAATCAGATGACCCAAACTACCCGCGCATCGACGTCTACGGATCGATGGAAGAACTGGAAGCCGATTTCGGTGTTCGCCCCTCAGATTTCCACCGTCCGGTAATTGATGAGTTAGTTAGGCCTAACCCTGACGATCCAACTGGTAAGTCAATGATGCGTCGAGTCCCTGAGGTTTTGGACTGTTGGTTCGAGTCAGGTTCGATGCCATTTGCTCAGGTGCATTACCCATTTGAGAACCAAGACTGGTTTGACTCTCACTTTCCGGGTGACTTCATTGTGGAGTATGTCGGTCAAACCAGAGGCTGGTTCTACACTCTGCATGTTCTAGCAACCGCGTTGTTTGATCGGCCAGCCTTCAAAAACGCCATCAGCCACGGCATTGTGCTCGGTAACGATGGTCAAAAGATGTCGAAGAGCCTTCGCAATTACCCGGATGTGAACGAGGTATTCAATCGCGATGGCTCAGATGCCATGCGCTGGTTTTTGATGTCTAGCCCAATTCTGCGCGGTGGCAACCTCTCGGTTACCGAGCAGGGAATTCGTGAAGGTGTCCGTCAGGCACTCTTACCGCTTTGGAACACCTACTATTTCTTCGCGCTCTATGCGAACGCAGCCAAGTACGAGGCATCGCCATCAACTGCTTCAGAGCAGCTCTTGGATCGCTACATCATGGCCAAGACCCGCAAGCTCATTGAAGATGTCCAAGCGGATCTCGATGTCTTTGACAGCTACCAGGCCAGTGCCAAGGTGAGGGACTTCGCCGAAGTTCTAACCAACTGGTACGTAAGGCGCTCACGCGACCGCTTCTGGGAGGGTGACAAGGATGCATTCGACACCCTCTACACCGTGCTGGAGGCTGTCCTCAGAGTAGTTGCGCCACTGCTACCACTAACTGCTGAGGAGATGTGGCGAGGTCTTACCGGAGGTAGATCCGTTCACCTCGAGAGCTGGCCGGATGCCTCCGAGTTCCCAGCCGACGAGCAGTTGGTAATGGACATGGATGCCATTCGTGAAGCGGCTTCGGTTGCTCAGGCACTTCGCAAGGCAGCTGGTTTGCGCGTGCGATTGCCGCTGAGTGATTTGACAATCGCTGCACCGAATGCCGAGAGCCTTAGTGCATACGCCGACTTGATCGCGGATGAGTTGAACGTGAAGCAGGTATTCGTGGTTCAGGCTAGCGACGAGGTTGCCAGCCAGTACGGTCTGCTGAAGTCCCTGACCGTCAACGCCAGGGCGCTCGGTCCTCGCGTCGGTGGTGAGGTGCAGCGAATTATCCGCGAGGCGAAGGCGGGCAATTGGTCCCAACAGGGTGATTTGGTTGTCGTCGATGGCACCGAACTATTCGAGGGGGAGTTCGAAATCGCAATGGTGGCAAACCAGGCTGATGCTAATCAAGCAGTCGGTATTACCTCAAGCGGTTTTGTGCTGCTGAACACTGTTTTGACTGAAGAACTCTCCGCAGAGGGTGCGGCACGAGACGCCATCCGCCACATCCAGCAGGCTCGCAAGGATGCCGGGCTGGATGTCTCGGACCGAATTTCTCTAACCATTCGCTGTGACGAGGGTTCACTAGCGGCGCTTCAGGCTCACAGTGAATTCATTTCCAGTGAGACTCTAGCGACCGAGTTCTTTGTCAGCGCTGCTTCGGTCACTGGGGAACTGGCGATCGGCGAATCCGGCTTGATCGAGATTGAGCTAATGAAGAAGTGACCCAGCAAAGCGATCTAGATCAGATTCTCGCCGAGCTCTACGCTCGGCAACCCGAGCAGCACATTCGTCCACGCCTAGAACCAACCGCGAGGTTGGTTGGTTTGATGGGAGACCCGCAGAAAAACTACGGAATCATCCACATCACTGGCACCAACGGCAAAACCTCTACCTCGAGAATAATCGAGCGCATTCTGCGCGAGCACGGCCTGCGCACCGGACGGCTCACCAGCCCGCACCTGGTTAGCTTCAACGAGCGCATCGCCTTAGACGGCGATCCGGTGAGCGATGAAATGCTGGTTGAGACCTATCGTGACAACAAGCCGCTCTTGGATTTGGTTGACCAGCAGTTGATCGCAGAGGGTCACCAACCACTCACCTTCTTTGAAGCCTTTACTGCTTTGGCTTTCCAGTTGTTCTCGGATGCCCCGGTGGATGTCTTGGTGCTAGAGGTTGGAATGGGTGGAAAGTGGGATGCCACAAATGTCGCCGATGCCGATGTTGCGGTGTTCACAGCTATCGATCTCGACCACCAAAAGTCTCTCGGAAACACCGTGGAAGAAATTGCCACCACCAAAGCTGGAATCATCAAGGACAAGTCCCTGGTCGTCTCCAGTCCGCAATACCAAGGCGTGGTTGAAGTTCTTCAGTCAAGAAGTGAAAACCTGAGGCTTTCGGGCAGGGACTTCCAATACGGCGATGTGATTGCCGATGGCTTTGGCACGCGTTTTTCGGTTCGCGGGCTTGCCGGCGATTACCCGCAGGTTTGGATGCCAATCATTGGCTTCCACCAGGCGCAAAATGCCGCCACCGCCATTGCCGCGGTTGAGTTGTTCTTGGGTGAGGGATCGCGGCCAATTGCCGATGAGGTGCTGCGCGCAGCGCTTGCGGATGCGGTAAGCCCGGGTCGACTGCAGGTAGTTTCCAAGGACCCGCTGGTGGTGCTCGACGGGGCTCACAACCCTGCCGGTATGGCATCGCTAACTGCTGCATTGGATCAGAGCTTCAACTCACCAAAAACCCTGGGACTGGTGGCCATGCTTGCCGATAAAGATCTCAGCGGCACCATCGCCGAAATGGCAAAAGCCTTCGACCAGGTGATTTGCACGCAGCCAGCCTCACCTCGCGGTCTCCCGGCGGCTGAGCTTGCGCAAATTTGTGAGGACTACGGCATTGAGGTGCTGGCTGTTGAGCCCAGTGTCAGCGCCGCCTATAAGTTAGCCAATAGGCTTGCTGCAGAGGAAAAGGCGGCACTGTTCGTCACTGGCTCGCTCTACCTAATCGGAGATGTGTTGAAGTACATCCAAGACCAGAGAATGGACGACGAAGATGAGGAATAGATCTTCCAAGCAAACCTTGGCATCCATAGTCTTGGCTTTTGAGTCTTTTGTGGCATTTTTCGCCACTTTGGCGGCCTTTGGTTTGAAAGTTGCCGATGCCGAGCTGGTCTGGGCGGTTGGGTTGACATCGGCACTATTGATGATGCTCACACCAGCCGTGCTGCGCTTTAGCTGGGGATATTGGCTGGGTAGCTTGTGGCAGGTACTACTGATTGCCTCAGGTGTGCTTTTGTGGGGAATGTTTTTGATTGGCGTAATGCTCGCTGGTCTTTGGATCTGGGCGTTAATTGCCGGATCCACAATTGATAACGCAAAGAGAATCTATTTCGAAGCAGAAATTGAGGGAAAGAATGTCTGAAGCCACTTTGGTATTGATCAAGCCTGACGGAGTTCGCAGAAATCTGATCGGAGAGATCATCGCTCGCTGTGAAGCTAAGGGCTACACCGTGGCGGCATTGAAGAAGCTGACCCCAACTCGTGAACTGCTCGCACAGCACTACGCCGAGCACGAAGGCAAGTCCTTTTACGAGCCACTGATGGAGTTCATGCTCTCCGGTGACATCGTGGCTATTCGCCTAGAGGGTCACCGAGTAATCGAGGGTTTCCGCGTTATTGCCGGTGTCACCGACCCAACTGTTGCTGCCCCTGGAACCATTCGTGGTGATTTGTCGAGAGATTGGGGAACCAAGGTGGTTCAGAACCTGGTGCACGGCTCAGACTCGGCAGAGTCTGCCGCTAGAGAATTGGCGCTCTGGTTCTAAAACAGCGTCGGCCAGAAGTTCCAGAACTGAATCAGGATTAGTAGACAGAAGGCTAGATAGTTCAAGAGAACTATCACCCAGGCCCACTCGTAGACCACCGCGGTCTTGAGTTTCTCACCCAGGAAACCTTCTTTTAGGTTGTGCCCGAGAGTGCTCCAGAACAGCGGGATGGTTGCTGTCCAGGCCACCATGCAGTAGATGCAAAGTGACCCAATCACGTAAACGCTCTGGCTCATCAACCAGATAACAAAAACTAAAGCTAGTGCGGTGCCACCGAGGAAAAGATTCCAGAACCAGCCCTTGAATTTAGCTCCGGCAAAAATCGCCACCCCGAGAATCACCGGTGCGAAAAATGCCGCTATTCCGATCAATGGGTTCGGGAAGCCAAACAAAGCAGCCTGCTCACTGAGCATCACTGACTTGCAGCTGATAAAGGGGCTGATGTCACAAGATGTGACTGCCGCCGGGTTGGACATCACGTGCAGTCGCTCGAGGGTTAGACCAAAGCTTGCAATCCAGCCCAAGACGCCGGTAAGAATCAGAGTTATTGGAAATACCACAGCCGAATTATCGCATTTGTTTCTGAATGCTGGCATAATCGTCACTAGATGCGAACACACTCGCATCGAAGGTTTGGTCAGATTTTGATTCTGACGCTTTTAGAATTCGACCTCGGCTGCGGCCTAGGTCACGACAGATGGCCCAGCGGGTGTGTCCCACAGGCCAAGAGGCTAAAAAATTGGCTAAGAAAAAAGAAGAACCGGCAAAGCCGGCAGCAATCCAACTGATCTTTCAGGCTCCTGATCTGCCAACTCCGAAGGTAAATCCGCGCAGCGGCAAACTCGCCATTGAAGAGGAAAAGCCAATCGAGAAGCCGCAGCCTAAGGCCAAGCAGCCTAAAGAAAAGGCTCAGAAGGAAAAGACCAAGCCGGAGGAATCCGAGAAGGAAACCGGCTCCACCCGAGTTGATGCCAAGCGTCAGCGTCGTCGAGACTCGCGCGATGGCGGCAGACGTCGTTCTTCGGTGACTGAATCTGAGTTCTTAGCTCGCAGAGAATCTGTCGAGCGCACCATGGTGGTGCGGGAAAAAGATGCGCGAATCCAAATTGGCGTCCTGGAGGACGGCATGCTGGTTGAGCACTACGTAGCTGAAAGCCAGGGCGGCTCGCTGATAGGCAATGTTTACCTAGGTAAGGTCCAGAACGTACTGCCTTCTATGGAGGCTGCCTTCGTAGATATCGGCCGCGGACGCAACGCAGTGCTTTACTCCGGCGAAGTTGACTGGGAGGCCGCCGAGACTGGAAACCAGCCTCGTCGCATCGAACTGGCGCTAAAGTCCGGTGATCAGGTTCTGGTCCAGGTGACCAAGGATCCAGTTGGCCAAAAGGGTGCCCGATTGACCTCTCAGGTTTCTTTGCCAGGTCGTTTCTTGGTTTACGTGCCGGGTGGCAACATGTCTGGCATTTCTCGCAAGCTACCGGAGGGTGAGCGTCAGCGCCTGAAGCAGATTTTGAAGCACGCCCTTCCTGAGGACGCCGGTGTAATCGTTCGCACCGCGGCCGAGGGTGCTTCCGAAGATCAACTGATTCACGATGTTGAGCGCCTTAAGGCCCAGTGGGAGTCAATCAATGAAAAGGTAGCCAAGGGCAAGGCCCCAATGCTGCTGCACAGTGAGCCAGACCTATTGGTGAAGATCATTCGCGATGTCTTCAACGAAGATTTCCAAAAGCTTGTCATCTCAGGCGAGTCCGCCTTCGCCACCATTAGCGAATACCTCTCATCGGTGGCCCCAGAGCTGGTAGAGCGCCTGAGTGCATACACCTCGCAGGAAGACATCTTCGACTTCTACCGCATTGGGGATCAGATCGTGAAGGCGCTTGATCGCAAGGTCTACCTACCATCTGGCGGTTCGCTGGTCATCGACCGCACCGAGGCAATGACCGTTGTAGATGTAAACACCGGGAAGTTCATCGGCTCAGGTGGAAACCTCGAGGAAACCGTAACCAAGAACAATCTCGAGGCTGCGGAAGAACTGGTTCGCCAGCTCAGGCTTCGCGACATCGGTGGCATTATCGTGGTCGACTTCATCGACATGATTCAGGAGTCAAACCAGGAGATGGTTCGCCGTCGCCTGCTTGAGTGCCTGAGCCGGGACCGCACTAAGAATCAGGTTGGTGAGGTAACTTCGCTGGGGCTAGTTCAGATGACTCGCAAGAAGATCGGTGTCGGACTGCTGGAGACATTTGGCGAGACCTGTGACTGCTGCGCAGGTAGGGGAGTAGTAATTCACTCTGAACCAAGGTTCAAGATGCCAGAGCAGTCCAATTCCAAGCAAAAGGGCAAGCAAAAGGGCAAAGAGAAGCCTGAGGTCGTCAAGAAGGTTGTCACGGCTGAACAGGCGGATGCCTTCAAGAATGTGGTGAATCAGATCGCCCAGGCGGCCCACTCCGAGGAAACCCCAAAGGAGCCCGAGGGTAAGACCGAGATTTTGAATGCAGTTTTGGATTCCCTTCCAGAGCCACAGCTGGTTCAGAAGCCAAAGCGTCGCAGGGTGACCAGCGCCGCTCGTGCTCCGCAGTCTTCAGACTCGTCTGAAAATAGCGAGCAATGAGGTTGACCCCGGTCTGGTTTCTTGCTAGGCTGGGGCGCTGTTGCCCACGGGTTTCCGATGGGCCAGATTCAAATTCCAAGACAGATAGGTTTTGAAGTGGTTTACGCAGTTGTTCGCGCCGGTGGTCGCCAGGAGAAGGTTTCAGTTGGAACCATCGTTACCATGAACCGCATTGCCGCTACCTCAGGCACCATCGAGATGCCTGCACTTTTGCTTGTAGATGGCGACAAGGTCGTAACCGACCCTAAGGCGCTAGCCAAGGTAAAGGTTGTAGCAGAAGTTCTAGACCAGACCCGTGGTCCAAAGATCATCATTCAGAAGTACAAGAACAAGACCGGTTACAAGAAGCGTCAGGGCCACCGCCAGGACCTAACCCGTGTCCAGGTCACCGAGATCAAGTAAGTAGGTAGAAATGGCATCCAAAAAGGGAGTTAGCTCCACCCGCAACGGTCGTGACTCAAACGCCCAGCGTCTAGGCGTAAAGCGCCACGACGGTCAGGTTGTAAACGCCGGTGAGATCTTGGTTCGTCAGCGTGGAACTCACTTCCACCCGGGCGTAAACGTAGGCCGTGGCAAGGACGACACCTTGTTTGCACTAGCTGCAGGTTCCGTTGAATTCGGTGCTAAGGCCGGCCGCCGAGTCGTAAACGTAGTTACTCAGTAACTAATTTTCAAGGGGAGGCGGGCCATGAGGTCCGCCTCTTTCTGTATAAGGAGCAGTTCATGATTACTTTCGTAGATCAGGTAACGCTCCATCTGCGCGCCGGTAACGGTGGAGACGGTTGCACCTCAATCAAGCGCGAGAAGTTCAAGCCATTGGCTGGACCAGACGGCGCTGATGGTGGCGATGGCGGTTCAATCAAGCTGGTGACCGACAACAACGTCACAACTTTGCTTGACTATCACCACCGACCACACCGCGTGGCGACCTCCGGAGGCTCGGGGGCTGGTGACTATCGCAATGGCTCCAAAGGCGAAGACCTAATTCTCCCGGTTCCAGTTGGAACTGTGGTGAAGGATGCCAACGGCAAGATCCTGGCTGACCTCTCAGAGCCAGGTATGGAGCTTTTGGTCGCCGAGGGTGGCCAGGGCGGTCTAGGCAACATGACCCTTGCCAACCGCATGCGAATTGCCCCGAACTTCCATCTGCTGGGAGTCCCAGGCTGGGCTGGCGATGTAATCCTCGAATTGAAGACGGTTGCCGATGTCGCGCTAGTTGGATTCCCGTCCGCTGGAAAATCTTCACTGATTGCGGCCATGAGTGCTGCTCGCCCAAAGATCGCTGATTACCCCTTCACGACCCTGCACCCAAACCTCGGTGTGGTCCAGGCTGGCGAAATGCGCTACACCATTGCTGACGTTCCAGGTTTGATTGAGGGCGCAAGCAAGGGTAAGGGTCTAGGTCTTGAATTCCTTCGACACGTTGAGCGCTGCAGTGCACTGCTGCACGTTATCGATTGCGCCACTATGGAGCCGGGTAGAGACCCGATAAGTGACCTGGATGTAATTCTGGCTGAGCTGGAGGCATATCAGGTTCCAGAGGGGCAAACACCGCTTATAGAGCGGCCTCAGTTGGTTGCCCTGAACAAGATTGACATTCCTGATGCTCTTGAATTGGCGGAGTTCGTAAAGGCCGAGTTTGAAGCTAGGGGATATCCGGTCTACCTGATCTCTAGTGCCACCAAGCAGGGTTTGCGTGAGTTGAATTATGCACTTGGGCAGTTGGTTACCGAGGAGCGCAAGAGTCAGACCGCTGCGGTTGCGAAGCGAATCTCGCTGCTTCCTCCAAAGAAGGATGATTCGAAGTACGAGATTCGCACCGAATCCCAGGGCGACGAAGTCATCTACAGAATCGTGGGTCCAAAGCCCGAGCGTTGGGTTGCGCAGACTGACTTCAGCAACCAGGACGCCGTTGGCTACCTGGGGGAGCGTTTGCAGAAGATTGGCATCGAAGACGAACTCTACAAAAAGGGTGCGAAGCGCGGTTCAACCGTAATCATCGGTGAGCAAAATGGTGTGGTGTTTGACTGGGATCCACTAGTTGATTCAGTTGCCGAGTTGGTCAGCGATGAGCGGAGAACCAACCAAGAGCGCCGCCAGGAGTATTACGAGATGATGGACCAGCGTTCGCGCGGTCGCGCGGAGCGTGAGGCAGTTAGAGAAGCAAGCGTGTTTGCGGAGGATGAAGAATGATCAAGACCTCGCAACGGATTGCAAGCGCTAACCGAATCGTCGTAAAGGTCGGCTCGAGTTCAATCACCGGGCAAAATGAAGCAAACCTAGACTTGCTGGTTGATTTCCTGGTCCGGCTGAAGGTTTCGGGAAAAGAGGTAATCCTGGTCTCTTCAGGTGCCATCGCCACCGCCATGCCACTAATCGGACTCACAGTAAAGTCCGAGGACCTCGCCACCTCCCAGGCGCTAGCGAGTATTGGTCAGGCAAAATTGATGGGTCGCTACGAGCGCAGCCTAGCCAGGTATGACATTTTGCCTGGTCAGATGCTTTTGACGGTCGACAACCTAGACCAAGAATCCACCACCGAGAACGCCATGCGAGCGCTCGAGCGCTTGCTGGAAATCGGAGTTTTGCCAATCATCAATGAAAACGACTCGGTGGCAACCCAGGAAATTCGCTTTGGCGACAATGATCAGCTCGCGGCTCGCGTTGCACTGCTGGCAGACGCCGACCTGCTGGTGCTGTTCAGCGACATCGATGCGCTTTACACCAGACCACCCTCGGAAGCTGGTGCTGAGCCGATCGACGTAGTGGATTTCGGCGCAGACCTAAGTCACCTCCAGGTCTCCGGAACCTCCACCGGATATGGCACCGGAGGAGCGCTCACCAAGCTGGCGGCGGCCCAACTGGCGACCAGTGGTGGTGTCGGAGTGCTACTGACCAGCACGGCGAACATTGCCAGCGTGGATCAGGCTGATTGCAGAAACACCTGGTTTGAGCCGGCGGATAGGATTGCAAAATGAGCATTGTGGAGATTTTCAAGGCGGCCAAGGCTTCTAGTTCAGCCCTTGCGCGTGCCAACTCCAATCTGAAGAACTCTGCTCTGGAGCAAATCGCGACTCAGCTCGAAAGCAATGTTTCGGCAATCCTTAGGGCCAATGCCATCGATCTGGAAAACGCCGTTCAGAACGGGGTAGCCGCCGGGTTGCAAGATCGCCTGAGGCTCGACGAGAAAAGAATTGCGTCTCTAGCCAGTGCGGTGCGCTTGGTGATTTCACTGCCAGATCCGATTGGGCAAAATGTTGACGGCATGACTTTGCCCAATGGTCTGAGGCTACAACAGGTGCGGGTCCCCTTTGGCGTTGTGGGCGTAATTTATGAGGCCAGACCAAATGTGACAGTCGACATCGCTGCCTTGGCGCTGAAGAGTGGCAATGCCGTGCTGTTGCGTGGTGGAAGTGCCGCCGAAAATACCAACCGCATTTTGGTTGAGTTGATTCAGGCCGGCTTGGAGTTGGTAGGACTACCAAAGAGCTCGGTTCAGACCGTTGATCCATTCGGGCGCCAGGGTGCGGTGGAGATGATGCAGGCCCGTGGTTTTATCGACGTTTTGATTCCAAGAGGCTCAGCGTCGCTAATTCACGCTGTCGTAACAGAATCCAAGGTTCCTGTTATTGAAACCGGAGATGGTGTGGTGCACATGTTCGTGGATGAATCTGCCGACATCGAAAAGGCGATTCCGATGATCGTCAACGCCAAGGTGCAGCGCCCATCGGTTTGCAACGCACTTGAGACACTTCTGGTGCACCAGTCAATCGCTGCCCGGGCACTTCCATTGATTGCAACAGCGCTTGAGGAAAAGGGTGTGACTATCCACGGTTGCGAACAAACCCTGAAGTATGTTTCGGGTGTGGCGGCTACCGATGAGGATTGGAAAACCGAGTACTACAGCTTGGACCTTTCGGTAAAAGTAGTACCCGATTTAGATCATGCGCTTGGTCACATTGCCCAGTACTCAACTCACCACACCGAGTCGATCATTACCGAGAACCAATCCAACTCAGAGCGCTTCTTGCAAGAGGTTGACTCGGCCGTTGTGATGGTCAATGCATCGACCAGGTTTACTGATGGTGGCGAGTTTGGATTTGGTGCCGAAGTCGGCATCTCCACTCAGAAGCTGCATGCTCGAGGACCCATGGGGCTTCGGGAATTGACGAGTACAAAGTGGCTTGTTCGCGGTAACGGCCAGGTCCGAGACTAAACTTATCGATAGCAAAAGGAGATATCTTGCTTTCAATTCTTGCCAGTGAGGCTGTGGTTCACCACAGCGAGCTTCCAATTCCCGGATTCATGTATGGCGTCATTGCGATGACTGTCTTTCTAGCGCTTGCTGGAATTACCTGGTCCTACCGCAACGTTGCGAACCGTCACGACCACAAGACCTCGTCGCAGCAGGCACACCACTAGTTCCTGATGACCATCAAGCGGCCACGCATTGGGGTAATGGGCGGAACCTTCGACCCAATCCACAATGGCCACCTAGTCGCCGCGAGTGAAGTTGCGGATGCGTTTGCGCTCGACGAAGTGATATTCGTTCCAACTGGCGAGCCCTGGCACAAAAAACCAGTCATGTCAGCTGAGCATCGCTACCTGATGGCGGTTATTGCAACTGCAGCGAACCCAAGATTCACCGTTTCCAGGGTCGACATAGACCGCCCGGGCACTACCTACACCATCGATACCTTGACTCAGCTTTCGCAAGACAGGCCTGACGCAGATCTCTTCTTTATTTCCGGGGCAGATGCCATTGCGCAGATTCTCGCCTGGAAGGACATTGAAAAACTCTGGCCACTTGCCACCTTTATCGGTGTGACGCGCCCTGGCCACAAGCTTCAACTCCCCGAGGCACCAGGTGCTTCGATGTCGCTTCTTGAGGTCCCAGCGCTTGCAATTTCATCCTCCGATGTCAGAGACCGAATCAACGCTGGAAAACCGGTTTGGTATCTGGTTCCCGATGGTGTAGTTCAATACATTGGTAAGCACAAGCTTTATCGAGGTGAAAATTGACTGAGCAACTAACTCGCAGGCAACTGCGCGAGCTGGAGCGCTCAGGCCAACTTCCAGTCCCGACCTTCGAACCCGAACTTACGCAACAACCTAGCCACGAGCCTGAGGCCGTGGTAATTGAAGTTCCGAGCCCGCTAACTGAAGAAGCCGGATTCGAGCCCCCTGTAGTGCCCAGTGCACCGATTGGACTGACTCGTCGTGAACTTCGAGAGCTGGAGCGACAGGGAAAATCACCTGCCGCGGCCATTGAACCGGAGATTGCTAGGACTGCAACCGACTCGGTTGAGATTACCCTGCCGGACGTTGAAGTCGAAGACGAGGGCGCTGCATCGGCGGAGCTTGAGCAGATTGTTGAGTCAGACTTCAGCGCCTTGGATTTGCCGCCGGCGGATTTCACCGGAACTAACCTACTCGCCGAGCCAAGCACCCAGTCAATCGTTCTAGAGGTTGCTCCCGAGGCCATCGCGCTTCCTATCGAAACCGGCGAAATTGCAATCACAGGGTCAATCACTGTTCTAACCGACCCGAATACCGGTTCGATGACTACTGGCCTTGATGGAATCGAGCTCGATAACGCCGATCGTCAGGATGCAGTCACCGGAGTAATTTCAATCGTTGAGCCGGTTTCAGCCCTAGAGATTATCAACCAGCGTTTGAATGTTGGAGTCGTGCCAAAGTCGGTACTTCGCAAGGGCTGGTGGCGTCCCTGGGTTATGGGTATTGCCGGAGTGATCATGACCGTGGCGGCAATCGTTGCTACCATCACAATCTTGAACGCGCTAGGAGCGTAATACTTGTCCGCAAGCAAAGAAACAATTGAACAGCTTCAAATTGCCGCAAAGGCAGCCTCAGACAAGCTCGGTGAGGACTTGGTTGCACTTGATGTCTCAGAACCATTCGCCCTGGCAGAGATATTTTTGATTGCTTCCGCAAAGAATGAGCGTCAAGCTCAGGCTATGTCGGACAATGTTGAAGACGAGCTGCTCAAGGCTGGCCTAAAGACCAGGTTCCGAGAGGGTCGCGAGACTGGTCGCTGGATTTTGTTGGACTTTGGTGACTTGGTGGTTCACATCATGCACGAGCAAGAGCGCGAGTATTACTCGCTAGAGCGATTGTGGCGAGACTGCCCAGTTGTGCCAATCAAGTAATAGTTGTGTAGACTATTGAGGTTCAAGGGCCTGTGGCGCAGCTGGTAGCGCACCTGCATGGCATGCAGGGGGTCAGGGGTTCAAGTCCCCTCAGGTCCACCAAAGAACAAGCCCGCCTAGGCGGGCTTTTCTATTTCCACAATCTTTTGCCTTGAGCCCGACCCGGTGATGATCTTGATTTGTCTTTGGGGTAGATCAAAATGCTCAGCCAAAATCTTGATTAGCGCCGCATTTGCCTTGCCATCGACTGGACGCTCCTTGATGTGTACTTCGTAGCTGCCATCGGCATTCTCGATGACCAGGTTGCCCTTTTTGGAACCGGGCTTGGCTCTAACCGTTATGCGCACATCTTGAATCTAGAGGGTGGGCAAACTTCCAGCAAATTTCCAGATTTATCGCTTAGGCTCAGGTAACTTCAGCTTCGTGAAAGGACTCAAGTTGGCTATATCCCACAACCCAATTTTCAATCAGGCCATGGTCACCGGTGTAAAGAACGCCGAATTGGACCAGCAGCAGGTTGATCAGGAGTTTTCTCGCCTTACCGCAACCCCGATGACCATCGAGGGAACCGCGTCAAAGGTCTTGGGATTGTTTGTAGTGCTCGCTATCGCAGCGGGTGCTACCTGGATGTTCAACCTAACCGGCCTTTTGCTTCCAGCAATGCTGGTTGGCCTTGGGCTGGGGCTTTGGGCCACCTTCGGTAAGAAGGTTCGCCCAGCCGTGATGATCGCCTATGCGGCAGCGCAGGGTGTCTTCATCGGTGGATTGTCGATGATCTTTGAGGGAATGTACCCAGGTATTGCTCAGACCGCGGTGCTCGGCACCTTGGCCACCGCTGGAGCTATGTTTACCGCCTACCGTTTTGGCTGGGTCAAGGTCGATGCTCGATTCACCAGAATCATGATGTTTTCGCTGATTGGCTACGGCGTCTTCGCACTGGTGAACTTCGGTTTCGCAATGTTTGCCGGCATGAGCGTTTACTCTTCGCCATTCGGCTGGCTTATCGCCCTGGTTGGTGTTGGCCTTGCTGCCTTCACCCTAAACCTCGACTTTGAGGCAATTCGTGAGGGTGCCACCCAGCGCTTGCCACAGGAGATGGAGTGGCGCGCTGCTTTCGGCCTCACCGCCTCGCTGATTTGGCTTTACGTTGAGATCTTGCGCTTGCTCGCAATCTTCAACAGCAACGACTAACTAGCTTTAGATTGCCACTGCGACCAAAGTTGTCGCAGATCCCAGGCATTCTCAGCCAGGACAGAGACCCCTCGCACCCCGGTGCGGCGGGTCTTTCCTGATATCAGGAGCAGTCGGTTGTGGAAAAGCACCTGACTTGCCCTGCGCTGAGCCTCATCAAAAAAGGTTGCATCTGCGCAACCTGTGCCATCGTCGAGGCTGATGAATACCACTCGCTTACCGCTTCGCATCGGGGGAGACTGGGTAGCGACTCGAACCCCCGCTATTAACACCTCGGTATTGCTTCTAAGCGATACCAACTCGCTTGCGCGCACCACGCCCATCTCATCCAGCATCTTTTGGAACTGCTCGATTTGGTGGCCGGTAATCTCCATTCCGGTAATCGAGAGCTCCTGGTCTATCTGCTGCTGTCTCGTGGGCTTCGCTTCACCCTTGCCAAGCGGAGTTTCGGCATCAAAATCAAATGCCATCTGGTTCAGGTCTAGCTTCGGAGCTGCCTTGGCACTGAGCTGTCTAATTCGCACCATCAAATCGCCACGATTGCTATCGGTTTGCAAATTGATTTTGGCGAGAGTGTCTAGTGCTCCGATTAGCGCCAGGCGGCTGAGTGTTCTTCTGGAAGGCCTAGCCCTGAGGTAGAAGTCGCTGAGATTAACAAAGGGTTGATTTGCCTTGATGCGCTCCAGTTCTGGCTTTGATATGCCAGCTACGTCGGACAGTGCCATCCTGACCCCAAGTTGCTCTCCGCTGCGCTCAACCCGGTATTCATCGGTTGAGTAATTCACATCTATCGGCAATAGCTTTACTCCGAGCCGCCTTGCCTCTGCCAGCAGTAACCGTCTTGGATACATGCCCGGGTCGTGGGTCAGCAGTCCCGCGATGAACTCGGTGGGGTGGTGGGTTTTTAGCCACGCTGATTGATAGGTGGGGAGTGCAAAAGCTGCCCCGTGAGCCTTGCAGAAGCCAAAGGAACCAAAGCCCTCGATAATCGACCAGACTCGCTCAATTACCTCCTTTTTGTAACCCCGGGCGGCGGCCGATTTTTTGAAGTATTCGGCTATCTTCACCGACTTATCAGGCTTTGCCAGTTGCCTGCGGTATTCATCGGCCCGGGCCAGCGTGCAGCCGGTCATAACCTGCATAATGCGCATCAGCTGCTCGTGAAACACCACCACTCCGTAGCTTTCCTCAAGAATTGGCTTTAGGTCTGGGTGAATGTAATCCGGCTCCCGAAAGCCGTGGCGGCCATCTAGATATGGCGAAATCATGTTGCCCTTCATCGGCCCCGGCCTAAACAGCGAGATCTGCAGGGTAAGGTCATTGAACTTGGTGGGTTGATGCTTGCCGGTTAGCTCGCGTTGGCCAGGGGATTCAATCTGAAACATCCCAAGGGTGTTGGTGGTGCGGATGGTTTGGTAGACGGCAGGATCGGCTCGATCCACCGAATCTAGATCTACTGTCTTTTCGCTTACCCTGGCAATTTCTTGAATCGTGTAGGCCATCGCGGATTGCATTCTGACCCCGAGTACGTCGAGTTTTAGAAATCCCATCGGATCCATGTCGTCTTTATCAAACTGACTCATTGGCAGTCCGACTCCGCTTGGTTCGGTTGGGGTGAGGTTCAAAAGCTCTCGGTTGCCAAGTATCACGCCGCAGGGGTGCATTGAGATATGCCTTGGTAGTCGATCCAGGCGCTGAGTAATATCAACCAGCAGGTTTAGTCTTCGGTCTTCTGAGGACTGCTTTGCAAAATCTTCCAACTCTGGTTTTTTAGCCATTGCCTCGCGGAAACTCCTGGCTGAAAAGCGCCAGATGTTTTTTGCGATTTCATCAATCTGATCTTCCTCAATTCCAAGGGCAAGGCCCGAGTCTCGCACCGCACCGCGTCCGCGGTAGGTGGATTGCATTGACAGCAGCGTTACTCGATCGCCGCCGTAGCGACGAAAGATTGCCTTGTAGATATCGTGCCTGCGGGCAGATTCAACGTCGATATCGATATCTGGCAGCGTGGAGCGCTCGGTGGAGAGAAACCTTTCGAATAACAATCCCTCGCTGATCGGGTCGACTCCGGATATCCCGAGCAGGTAATTGATTAGTGATCCAGCACCCGAACCTCGAGCCGCAATACGAATTTTCATATCTCGAATCATTTGGGCAACATCAGCAACGGTGAGAAAGTAGGTGGCAAAACCAAGCTGGTTTACCGCAATCAGCTCTTTACTCAGCCGGTGTTGAATCTCCGCCAGCTTGGCTGCCGGGGCATTTGGGTAGCGCCAATCGATGGCACCGTGGGTCTTTTGCCAGAGCACCTCAAATGGATTGCCATCAATCCCAAGTGCCGATTGTTCCGGAGTCTTTGGTTTCCCCCAACCGCAATCGGATTGCGGTTCTAGTCGGCAGCGATCAGCGAGGTTTGAGCTGGTTTTCAAAAGTTCAATCGACTGCTTTGGATCTTCGGTAATTTCCAGTGCCAACCTGACCATCTCAGCCTGTGGCTTTAGCCACGCTTGCGCATTCGGTTGCGGGGCAAATAGTCCCAGCGGTTCTAGGTTTCTAGCGGAATCTAAGACGTCTGCGGTTACCGCATCGTCTGGTTCCAGGTATCTAACGGCATTGCTCAGCACGCTGGGTAATTTGCTAACTCGAGCAAGTTCCAGCATCGCCCTAGCGTGCTCTATCGAAAGTGCAGTTCCCGGTTCGGTTAGGTGAGTTACGACCTCAATTGCTAACTGACCCGGGGCGTTCAGTTGCTGGTGTAATTCACCCAGTCGGGCCAGAGCCAACTGCGGGTTGGTAAGTACCGATTCCGAGACAATGTTCTCGGGGCCAACCAAAACTGTGCAGTGGCTTGCTAATTCAGACAATAGCTTTGGCTCGATGGCGATGTTCTTTTGTTTACCCCTGCCGGCCTGCGCGGCTGAGATGATTCGGCAGAGCCCAGCCCAGCCCTTTCCTTTATCATGACCATGGGCAAGGATTGTCACCCTGCCAAAATCAACGATCCGCAAATTCACCCCGATGATGGGGGAGATGCCGAGTTGAACGCAAGCTCCGATGTGCTTTATCGCACCGTAGAGGCCATCTCGATCGGTTATCGCAAGCGCGTCAAACCCCATTGACTTTGCGGCGATGGCTAAGCGCTCAGGTCGGGTTACTCCGTAGTGGGCAGAAAAGGCAGAAGCTACGTTGAGGTGAACAAAACTCATTGACTGTTGAGCTGGTTTATTTCCCAGCGACCTTCGGGCTGCTGGTGCCTTAGCTCAAAGAAAAAGCGCAGTTCTCCGCTTGCTGCCCACAAGCGCCACATCTCAACCTCAAGTAGGGCTGCCCCCGCTCCTTTGGGGGCCGCTTGGGCTTCTTCCCACCAGAGTCTTCGCGAGTACCAGCGAACCGGTCTGGAGGCCACCAAAAACGATCTGCCCTGGTAGTTAAAGCCAACCGGAGCACCGTCAAAATCCAGCATCACGCCGGTAATTTCCTCTAGTCGCATTCCCCAAACCTCTCGCAAATCGAACAAATGTTCGAATACTTAGAAGTGTATTGGTGGCACCGACATTTTCAAAATGAGCTAGTTGACCCTGGTGATAAGTTCGGCCGAATTATTCTGAACTGAACCCACCGCACTAGAAACCGGGTAGAACTCAAGCGCTGCCGCAACCTCATCAGACTCCTCACTAAGCGCCGCTAAAACCTCTGCGGTGGTCTGGTAGTCCGGCGCTAACCATGCGCTTAGGTTTTCCTCGGAGAGCATTACCGGATTGCGGTTGTGAATCTGGCTTAGTTCCGGTGCCGACTCTTTGGTAAGTAGCGAGCAAGTCAAAACCCACCTGGTTGGATCATTAGCTGCCTTGGCGGGATTGCGCCACCAGGAGTAGATTCCGGCAAAGGCCAGCATGCCATCGCTTGGGTGAATGAAAAAGGGAACCTTGCTATCTACAATGGTGCTTTGCCACTCGAAGTAGCCATCTGCCGGAATAGCGCAGCGCTTAGAGAGAGCAGCTTCTTGAAAGCTAGGCTTATCAAGCACCGATTCGATTCTGGCGTTTATCAGGGGAGTGCTGGAAACCTCTTTGGCCCAGTTCGGAATCAGGCCCCAGCGAGCAGCGTGCAGCTGCCTAGATGGCATTCCATCAATCTCACGCTCCACGATCATAGGGATCTGGGTTGTGGGTGGAACGTTGTAGCTGCGGAAATCTAAGTCGGTCTCGAGTTCATCGATTTCGAAAAGCTCAGTGATGAAATCAGGGGTTTTGGCAATTACAAATCGACCGCACATCTCTCGCCTCGCCTCCTTTGACCAGTAAGAAGAATCCTGTCACATGAGCCTCAAAAAGAATTTAGAAACTAAATCTCATAAATGCTGAATATCGGTGTCAAAAAGCTATAGGTTGGTTATGGAGGGGCTGGAGAAACCCTCCGGAAAGAAGAAAACCGTGTTAGCGAATGCGCCGGTGATTCTGACAGAACTAGACGCGCTCTCTTTAGCGCGTTGGCAATTCGGGCTCACCACCATCTATCACTTCCTTTTTGTTCCGCTAACCATCGGATTGGTTCTGATGGTTGCTGGAATGCAAACCGCCTGGTATCGAACCGGGAAAGAGAAGTACCTCAAGCAGACCAAATTCTTTGGAAAAATCTTTCTGATCAACTTCGCCATGGGCGTGGTAACCGGAATTGTCCAGGAGTTTCAGTTCGGAATGAACTGGTCTGACTATTCAAGATTTGTAGGAGACATCTTTGGCGCACCATTGGCCATGGAGGGCCTACTCGCCTTTTTCTTCGAGGCCACATTTATTGGCCTTTGGATTTTTGGTTGGGACAAGCTTTCCAAGGGTGTCCACCTGCTCACCATCTGGATGACCGCGTTTGGAGTAATAGCTTCCGCCTACTTCATTCTCGCCGCCAACGCCTTTATGCAAAATCCGGTGGGCTTTGAGATTAACGAGGCTAAAGGTCGCGCCGAATTGGTAGACATCGGTGCCGTCCTCACTAACATCGTGGCGGTCAATCAGTTCCCGCACACCATCACTTCAGCTTTGATGTTTGCCGGTGCGGTAGTTGCAGGCGTGAGCGCCTATCACCTAAAGCGCAGACAGTTCGTCGAAACCATGCAGTCATCACTAAAGATTGGCCTTTGGACTCTTGTAATAGGTGGCATTGGTACGGGGATCTCGGGAGATGGCCTGGGATTGGCAATGGTTCAGACTCAGCCCATGAAGATGGCTGCAGCCGAAGCCCTCTACGAAACCAGCGCGCCAGCCGCCTTCTCGCTGTTTACCCTCGGCACCCCCGATGGCAAGAGCGAATTGTTCTCGGTGAAGATTCCCTACCTGCTTTCGTTCCTGTCGACCCACACCCTTGACGGTGAAGTTGAGGGCCTAAACGATCTTCAGGCGCAGTATGAAACCCTGTGGGGGCCTGGAGACTACATGCCAACCATCTGGATCACCTATTGGGCTTTCAGATGGATGATTGGACTGGGGGCTTTGAGCTGGCTGATCGCGGTTGTCGGGCTGTGGATCACCCGACGCAACAACCTCAAGGTGCCGGCCTGGGCATGGAACGTTGCGATTTGGAGTGCTCCAATTCCAGTGCTTGCCAGCTCGATTGGCTGGATGTTTACCGAAATGGGCCGTCAGCCGTGGATTGTGTTCTCGTTGATGAAAACCCAAGATGCCGTATCTCCTGGGGTAACCGGGCTTGAGGTTTTAGTATCCCTCATCGGATTCACCGCAGTTTATGGCGCATTAGCGGTGGTCGAATTCAAGATTCTGCTGGCGGCCATCAAGCAGGGTCCAGAAGAGCAGCTGATCGCGGCTGACTCAAACAAGCTAGCTGTTGCTTACTAGGAGGTAATGAAAATGCAACTCAATGAAATCTGGTTTGTAATCGTTGCCTTCTTGTTTGTTGGCTACTTTGTCCTCGATGGTTTTGACTTCGGAGTCGGAATGTCGCTGCCTTTCCTGTCGAAAGACGATACGGATCGCCGAGTCATCATCAATACCATTGGGCCAGTTTGGGACCTGAATGAAACCTGGGTAATTGTTGCTGGTGCAGCGCTATTCGCAGCATATCCCGAGTGGTATGCGTCGTTATTCTCAGGCTTCTATTTGGCGCTGTTTTTGCTGCTGATCTCGCTTATTGCTCGCGGTGTGGCATTTGAATACCGCGGCAAAGGTGAGAGTCTGCGCTGGAGGCGAACCTTTGACTGGATGATAACTGTTGGCAGTGCACTGCCGGCGCTGCTGTGGGGAGTTGCCTTTGCAAACATCGTGCAGGGTGTCCCGCTTGACCAAGATCACATCTTCCGTGGCTATGACATTCCGCTGGTGGGCAATCTGCTCGTCTTGCTGAATCCATACGGGCTGCTGGGTGGATTAGTTACCTTGACCCTCTTCTTCACTCACGGGCTGATCTTCCTGACGTTGAAAACAGAAGGTGAACTAAAGCAGCGTGCTCGAGCTCTGGCGACCAAGGTCGGCACGCTCGCCACACTATTTGCTGCTGCATTTCTGATCTGGACTTTGATTGCACACCCAACATTGCCTGGACTCGTGCTCTCCGCAGTGGCGGCAGTTTCGCTAATTACCGCGCTGGCGTTGAACTTGGTCGGCCGTGAGGGGTTGGCCTTCAGTTCGATGGTGCTCACCATTGTGACCGCCGTATCCAGTTTGTTCGTGGCGCTGTTCCCAAACGTGCTGCCCTCGACAATCAACGATGCCTACTCCCTGACTATTGAGAATGCTTCTAGTTCCCAATACACCCTTGGAGTTATGACCTGGGTTGCCGTGGTGATGATCCCACTGGTGCTGGCCTACCAGTCGTGGACCTACTGGGTGTTCAGAAAGCGAATTCGACGAGAAAGCATCCCGGCCCACGCGCACTAATGAAACCTATCGATTTCAGATTAGTTTCTAAGGCCAGGGCAACCGCTGGATATCTAGTCCTTGTGGTTGCCCTGGCTGCAATCGCCACAGCCTCAACAGTTGCAATTGCCTGGTCGCTGAGTTCCTTTGTCGTGGGGGTCTTTGTTGACAAGCGAAGCATCGAAGATCTTGGGCAATTCTTAGTGGTGACGCTGGTCGCCGGAGGCGTTCGTGCTGTCGTGCACTTTGCTCAAGAGTTTGCGGGATTCTGGGCAGCGGGTCGAGTCAAATTTCAACTTAGGGCCCAGGCTCTAGATGTAATTGAACGCGATGGCAGCCCTTTGGTAGCCAAGCATGGCAGCGCAGAATTAGGTCAATTACTCGGTCCAAGTCTTGATTCGCTTGATGTCTATTTCGCAAAGTATTTGCCTCAGCTGGTTTTCACGGCTCTTGTGACTCCGGCTTTGACTTATCTGATTTGGTTGTTAGACCATGCCTCAGGAATCACAGTCCTAATGACCTTGCCTCTGATTCCACTTTTTATGGTCCTGATTGGACTTGCCACCCGCAACGTCCAAGAAGAGCAGCTGGAAGCACTTCAGCGACTAAATGGTCACTTCCTGGAGATCGTGAAGGGAATTGTGACCCTGAAGGTATTTGATCGCACTCGACTGCAAAATCAGATTCTTGCTGAGGTTTCCGACCAGTATCGAATCCGCACCCTGCGAGTGTTGCGGCTGTCATTCCTTTCAGGTTTTGCTCTTGAGCTGGCAGCCTCATTGAGTGTTGCACTAATCGCGGTTGGAATTGGTCTTCGTTTGGTGGAGGGTGGAATCACGCTATTTGTCGGGCTATTCGTTCTGATAGTCGCCCCTGAGGTTTACCTTCCGCTTCGAAATGTCGGTGCGCAATTTCATGCCGCGGCCCAGGGCGTTGCCGTTACCTCAAAAGTTTTGGACTTGCTGGAGGACTCCGCAACCAAGCCAGCTGCTGAGCTTGAAATCGAACCTCAACCAGGTATAACGGTCATCGTTGGCAAATCCGGTATCGGCAAATCGATTGCACTAAAGCGACTAGATCAACCGCTGGCAACTTGGATGCCGCAGCAAACCCAACTAATTCCGGGAACCATTCGCTCAAATATCACCGGTCCGAATCCGGGCGATGATGCCGCGGTGAATCGCGCCCTCGAACGTGCTCAGCTAACCGAATTGCCTCCAGAGGTGCTGGTCAGCGACACGGACTTGCTCTCCGGTGGGCAACGTCAGCGAGTGGGCTTGGCTAGAGCTTTTTACCGCCTAGCAATCTCCGGTGGCGATCTGTTGCTGCTGGATGAGCCGACCAGTCAATTAGATGCAGATACTGAAGCCAGAGTCATAAGCGAACTACGCGAGCTCGCGACACAAGGCATAAGCGTGGTCGCGATATCTCACTCTAGGCAATTGATTGGCGCTGCCGATAGGTTGGTGAATTTTGACTAGGGAACTAAAGCTGCCGCTTACAAGGACCAGCGTCGCAGGTTTTCTCTTCGCCGCCCTTGAGGCGATTAGTGCGGTCGCACTTCTTGCCACCAGCGCTTTTTTGATTTCCAGGGCCTCTCAACAACCCCCAATCCTTTACCTGATGGTCGCTGTGGTGGGAGTGAGAACTTTTGCCCTCGGTAGAGCGAGTTTCCGGTATTTCCAGCGGTTAGCTCTGCATGCGGCCGTGTTCCGAAATCTTGGTGCTCTCAGGCCCCTTATTTTCGAAAAGCTGGCCGCTTTGGCCCCTGGTGGGCTCAGTGAGCGCGGGGAGTCGCTGGAGAGATTCACCTCCGATGTCGAGAGATTGCAAGATGGGCCGCTGCGCGTCTTCACGCCCTTACTTCAGGCTGCTAGCGCAACGGCCGCAATGTTTGTAATCGCTAGCTTGGTGCTCCCGGAAGCGGGGATTTGGCTGCTCTTGATTTCATTACTGTCTGCTTTGGGAGCTATTTGGCTAAGTGCTTCCACCTCAAAGAATGTCGAAGCACCACGCCTTGATGCCTCGCAACAATTGCGCTCCAAAATTCAGATTCTCCTGTCTCATGCTGATCTAATCTCAAGTTATGGCTGGGCTTCGCAAATGCGGTTGCAGCTCGCAGAATTGGAGAACCGATTATGGAGTCTGGACCGTCGCCGAGTGTTGCCACTCTCGTTAGCCGGCGGTGCGATAAGCCTCGGGGGTGCTGTGGCGGCTGTTGCGGCAGGCTGGGTAGCGCTTGCTCATGCTGGAAGTTTTGATCCTGTTCATACCGCAGCACTTTTACTGCTACCACTTGCGGCATTCGACGTATACAGTCAGCTTCAACCGATAGCTGGGGCCTATCGGGGGTATCGCATCTCAAAACTTAGACTTCAGGAACTTCTCGGCAGAGAAGGTTCTGAAGAGCTGTTGGTTTCGGAAGGGACTCGAGATCTGGAGAGCGTTAGAAGCCTTGAACTCGAGAATCTCTCGGTGACCAGAACTGGCAAACGGGTGCTGCAAAACATCAGTTTGAGATTCAAAGCCGGAGAGCTAACCGCAGTGACCGGAGCTTCTGGTTGTGGTAAATCCACCTTGGCTATGGTGATCGCCTCGCTGATAGCTCCAAAATCAGGCATTTATAAGATCAACGGGGAGCTGGCCCAGCAGTTCTCACTGGTCAGCAGGCGAAGCCAAATCGTTCTGATCGAGCAAAATCCACACCTTTTCCGCGGAACACTCAGGCAGAATCTAGAGATCTCAGGTGAGGTCGACGAGGTAAAAATGCTCCAGGCTCTCGAGAAGGTTGGGCTGTTGGCTGAGTTTGAAAACAGGGGCCTACTCGAAGCAGAAATTAGTGAAGACTCAACAAATATTTCAGGCGGTCAAGCTCAGCGATTAGCAATTGCTCGCGGCCTGCTTGCAAAGGCCAGCGTTTTGATTCTTGATGAGCCAAGTTCGGGATTGGATCGCCAAAATGCAGCTGATCTGTTTGCACTGCTCAGTCGACTCTCAAAAGCCGGAATGATTGTGATTGCGCTTACGCACGATCATGAGCTGGCAAGAAGTTGTGATCAGCAAATCTCGCTAGATCGGCTGAGCTAATAGCTCGAGGCGCTTTGCAAAGGAGCTGGCAAATCTGCCAGGCGCAAGTTCAATACCGTCCCAGGCTGTGGCATAGCGGATTCCCTGCAGCGAGCTCAGACTCCACACTTCGCAGCCAGCTAAATCTGCGGGCCTGGCTCGCTCGGTCGCGGTTTTATAGCCGGCTTGGTTCGCTAGCTCGAAGACTAATTCGCGGGTAATAGAAGGAAGCCAGTTGGTGCTGTCATCTGGGCCGAGCAGCACTTCATCCCGCCACCAAACTATGGCGCTCAGCGCACCGTCGGCAATGTGACCCGACTCGCTTAGCAGCACCGCTTCGTCAGCTCCGCTGAGGTTGGCTCGTCTTCTAATCTGCTGGCCGATCGACAGATCTGGGCCCTTGATTCGATACTGCCTTCTTGGATCTGGTTCATCGCTAGTCCAAAGCGTCAGCGATTCGCTGCGCTCCGGTGCCTCGCGGATTCTAAAGACCAATCGCTCTCCAAGCGGAAGCTGATCGCGGTATTCCATCCGGGGAAACCAATCACCCTGCTTAGGAATGATGTCTTTGAGCGCATCGAAGTAGCAGGCCAGTTCGCCCTGAGTTTGCTGATCTTGAATTGAGGACCCAAAGCGGGCAAAGTGTCGCTCGAGCGCTCTGACTCTGCCACTTCGGACTAGAAAGCTGTCCGCTACGGTTAGAGATTCACTGAGTCTGACATCTACGCGACGGAGTTCTCCATCGCGGAATTGGAAGAAATCACCAGCTACGCTCACCTGAACTAGATTAGGGTGCCGAAAGGAGGCCCAATGCCGCTCTACTGCGAATCGTTGCAATCCTGGACCTCCGCAAAAGATATTTTTTGTTCGATGTTTGCCCATCAACCAAATGCTTTCTGGCTCGATCGCCAACATCACCCGACCGCGCCATATACCGTGATGGGGGTGGGTCTCCCAAGTTCCGAGATTTCACTTGATCAGGAATTTGATGACTTGGAGTTGCCATTTAGCTTTCGCCCGATGCTGATCGGCGTGATGCATTACCTCGGTTCCGGTGAATTCAGGGTGGCGGGGGATTGGCTTAGGGTTGACCGCGCGTTTGTCTATGACCACACCGATCGACGGCTTTATTTCATCGGGAGGTTTGCTTCCCGTGCCGAATTCGAGCAGTGGCATCACGCGGCTCTACTCAGGCTTGCCCTAATTGGCGGTGATTCGGCCAGGTATGAGCTGCACAATCCGGCTGCTACCAGCCCGGAACTGGTTTGCCTAGATAGCAAAGCCGAATACCTAGAGAAGATCAACACGGCCAAGGGCTTTATAGCAAAAGGCGATGTCTACCAGCTGTGTCTCACAACTCAGCTGGCTGGCGAATACCAGGGCGATGAACTCTCCTACTTCCTAAGGCTCCGCAAAACCAACCCCGCCCCTTACGCCGCTTTTATTCGAGTCGCAACCAAGACCTACGTATCGATTTCTCCAGAGCGTTTTATGGCCATCGACTCCACAGTTGTGACTTCCAGTCCGATCAAGGGGACAAGGCCCCGCTCCGAAGACCCTGAGGTAGATGCCCAATTGGCGACTGAACTCAGTGAAAGCGAAAAAGAACAAGCCGAGAATCTGATGATCGTTGATCTAGTGAGAAACGATCTCTCGGTAATTTGCGAGCCAGAAACCATCGTGGTTACTGACCTTTTGAGGGTAAGAAGTTATTCAACCGTGCACCAATTGGTCTCCGATGTCAGCGGAAAGCTTCGCCCAGACGTTAGTACCGAGGCGGCTATTGCCGCACTATTTCCAGGTGGCTCAATGACCGGAGCGCCAAAGATCAGGGCCATGGAGATCATCAACGAGCTTGAGTCGGCCAATCGCCTGGGTTATTCCGGTGCTATCGGTTTCATCTCAGGAAACGGCAATCTCGACCTTGGGATGGTTATCAGGACCGCCTGTTTTGATCAGGGTCGGGTAACCATCGGTATTGGCGGCGGCATCACATCGGATTCAGATCCCGAGACAGAGCACCAGGAGATACAAATCAAGGCTCGAGCCCACGTAAGCGCACTATCTGCTGCTGTGCGTTGGTAACCTTTTACCCTAAAAGTTTTGAGGTTTCCATTGAGCACTGAGTACAACTTTCACGCCATTCAGCAAAAGTGGCTTCCGGTTTGGGATGAGCGTAAGCCATTCAACTCCTCAGTGCCGGGTGACACTCGCCCCAAGAAGTATGTCCTCGACATGTTTCCATACCCATCGGGCGACCTGCACATGGGTCACGCCGAGGCCTATGCCCTAGGGGACGTGATTGCCCGCTACTGGGCTCAAAAAGGCTTCAATGTCATGCACCCAATCGGCTGGGATGCCTTCGGACTGCCTGCTGAGAACGCGGCCATCAAGCGCGGGCTGGATCCGCGTAAGTGGACCTATGAGAACATCGAGCAGCAGAAGTCTTCGATGCGCCGCTATGCCTCTAGCTTTGACTGGGATCGTGTACTGCAGACCTGCGACCCGATTTACTATCGCTGGAACCAGTGGTTATTCCTAGAGTTCTACAAGCGCGGTTTGGCATACCGCAAGAATTCAAACGTCAACTGGTGTCCAAGTTGCCAGACTGTTTTGGCAAACGAGCAGGTAGTTCAGGGACTTTGTGAGCGCTGTGACTCCCAGGTAACCAAGAAGGCACTAACCCAGTGGTATTTCAAGGTAACCGAGTATGCCGATCGACTGCTGGATGACCTAGACACCCTAGAGGGCAACTGGCCAGCCAAGGTGCTCACCATGCAGCGCAACTGGATTGGTCGCTCGCAGGGCGCAAACGTAGCATTTGAAATCGAAGGCAGATCTGAAAAGCTAACCGTTTTCACAACCAGACCGGACACTTTGTACGGTGCGACCTTCATGGTTGTGGCAGCAGACAGTGACCTTGCCCTAGAGCTCGCTTCGATGGCCGAGCCGACCACTCGTATGAAGTTTCAGGATTACCTAGAGAAGGTAAAGCAGTCCAACGACATTGAGCGCTTGGCCACCGATCGCGAAAAGACCGGTGTGTTCCTAGATCGCTACGCCATTAATCCACTGAGCGGCGCTCGCATTCCAATTTGGGCATCCGACTACGTGTTGGCAGATTATGGAACCGGTGCGATCATGGCGGTTCCAGCTCACGATGAGCGCGATATGGCATTTGCCAATGCCCTGGACCTGCCGGTCATTGACGTAGTAGACACCGGTGACGAACTCCCTTCGGTTTCACGTGTCGCCACCACCGGTGATGGAGTGGTTATCAACTCCGGCCCACTGAATGGCCTTCGCAAGCAGGAGGCGATTGCCAAGGCAATTGAAATCATTTCCGAGAAGAATCTTGGCGCTGGCGCCAAGAACTTCCGGTTGCGAGACTGGTTGATTTCTCGTCAGCGCTACTGGGGCACCCCAATTCCTATCATTCACTGTGATTCATGCGGCGAGGTTCCAGTGCCGCAGGATCAGCTACCGGTTGAGCTGCCAGACAGCGCTGGTTTGGATTTGTCGCCGAAAGGCACTTCACCACTGGGTGCGGCAAGCGATTGGGTGAACGTCTCATGCCCAACTTGCGGCAAGCCAGCAAGACGTGACTCGGACACCATGGACACCTTCGTGGACAGTTCTTGGTACTTCCTTCGCTACCTGAACCCAAACAGCGAAGAGTTTGCATTTGACCCGCAGGCTGCGAAGCAGTGGGCACCGGTTGATCAGTATGTCGGTGGCGTTACGCACGCCATCTTGCACCTGCTGTACGCCCGATTCTTCACCAAGGTGCTGCACGATATCGGCCTGATTGACTTCGAAGAACCATTCACCAGATTGCTGAATCAGGGCATGGTTTTGATGAATGGCTCTGCGATGAGTAAATCCCGCGGCAACCTAGTTCGACTATCTGAGCAGCTGGATGAGCACGGCGTGGATGCAATCCGACTCACCATGGCATTTGCTGGTCCGCCAGAAGACGATATTGACTGGGCCGATGTGTCACCCGGAGCAAGTTCAAAGTTCTTGGCTCGAGCCTGGCGTATTGCCCAGGACGTCACTTCCGAACCTGGAGTTGATGTCACAACCGGAGATGCTGCAGTCAGAAAAGCCACCCACTCTTTCCTAGTTGGCTTTAGCGAGGCAATTGAATCTTTCAAGTTCAACGTTGGTGTTGCCAAGGCTATGGAGCTAACCAATGCTTTGCGCAAAGCAATCGATACCGGTTGCGGACCCAATGACCCAGCGGTTCGCGAAGGGGCTGAGGAGCTTGCCAAGGCACTGTCACTCTTTGCTCCATATGCTTCCGAGGACATGTGGTCGCTACTTGGACACCAACCGTGCGTGTCGCTGGCCCAGTTCCGCTGCGCGGACCTCTCGCTTTTGGTCGAGGATTCGGTGGTGGCAATCGCACAGGTTGATGGCAAGCTTCGTGATCGCTTTGAGGTTCCAGCAGGAATTTCGGAGCAGGAGCTTCGCGAGCTGGCACTGAACTCTGAGGCTGTAATGCGCGCTATCGGAGATAAAGAGCTGGCCCAGGTAATTGTGCGAGCCCCGAAACTTGTAAACATCGCAACCAAGTAGCTAGTTCTCCACGGTTTCGCAACCTGCTCTCAACAGGCCGGAGTGATTCGAGGACGCTTTTGGCGTGCAAAAAATAATTAGCTGGCTAGCTGCGTTGTCGCTAAGCCAAAAAGTCGTGATTGGCGCTTTGGGCGCTGCCGTTCTCTATCTATTCGGAACTTCATTCAGTTCCCAAGAGCAGGCAAACAAACTTGATCTAAGCTACGTGGCCACCATCAGTTCCGAATCCACGGCGGTGACAGGTGAAATATTCGTGCATGTCGCCGGTGAGGTAAAAAATCCTGGGCTCTATGCAGTGCGGGTCGGGTCGCGCGTAGAGGACGCCATTGAACTTGCCGGCGGCATGACCAAATCGGCATTTGAACAGAGCGTGAATCTCGCCCGAATGGTGTCCGATGGGGAGCAGATTGTAGTGCTGGATAAGTCTCAGATTGCAAGCGGTGGGGTTGCTTCGGAGTTTATTTCACTCAACAATGCAACCGCCGAGCAACTCGAATCTTTGCCGGGTGTCGGACCTTCCCTGGCATCTCGAATTATCGAACATCGCAATGCCATAGGTTCGTTCTCCGATCTGACCCAACTCCGAGACGTCACCGGAATCGGCGAAAAGCTCTACGCCAAGATCTCCGTGCTGCTAACTCTGTGATTGTTGTCACTGCGTCGCTACTCTGGGCCTATTTGTGGCTGACCGCTTCAGACTCCAACGAATCTTCGCTCAAGCTCAATTTCCCGAGCGTCGACCTGGTCGAAGAGTTGCGTGCCCGATTCCTATTTCTGCTAACTGGCGTCACAGATGACAGTGCAGGACTTGTGGCGGGTCTGGCGATTGGTGAGCGCGGCCTGATAAGTCAGACCCTGAGTGAGAACATGAAGGAGCTTTCACTCACCCATCTGGTAGCGGTGAGTGGTGCCAATCTGGCGATCGTAGCGGCAGCAGTTTTCATGTTGGCGTCGGTTACTGGGGTCTCGAGATTCTGGCGATTCTTTCTCGCCTACTTGGCGATAGCCCTTTACATCGTTTTGGTTGGACCAGAGTCCAGTGTTTTGCGAGCCGGTGCGATGGCAGCTTTTGTGATGGCCAGCTGGTGGCTTGGTCGAAAGGTAAATCCACTTATCCCACTATCGTGGGCGGTGATTTTGCTGCTTTTGATAGATCCTGCTCTCGCCGTGGATTTTGGTTTTGCTCTGTCGGTTTTTGCCACTTTAGGCCTGTTGATATTGGCCGCCGCTTTGCACCTGCGACTAGAGCCACGTTTGGGGACTTGGTTGTCATTGGGAGTCTCAGCCTCGCTGGCCGCCCAGCTGTACACCATGCCGGTGCTGTTGGCGCTTCAGCCCTCAATTCCGCTGTACTCTGTGCTGGCAAACCTAGCCGTTGAGGTCGTGGTAGCACCGGTGACGGTGCTGGGTATCTTGGCGGTGATTGCAACCCCGGTTTCGCCGCCACTGACCAGCCTGCTCACCTGGTTTGCCTCGCTTGGAACCTGGTGGATTGAAGTGGTATCAAACCAGCTCGCCCAGCTGCCAATGACTCGGATACCGATGCTGCCAGGAGATTTGGGCATCTTCTTCACGGTCCTTTTGGTAATTGGGGTCAGTTTGGTTTTGGTATCCAAAAGCCCAAACCTTCGAATGCTGGGCTTTGTGTTTGCTGCGTTGTTTTTAGTGCCGATCGGTTGGGTTGCCAGTGATTTGGTTAGGCACTCCAATTTTCATCGGGGTTGGCAGGTGTTGAATTGCGATGTTGGCCAAGGTGATGCTCTGCTGCTGCGCGACGGGGGAGAGGTGGCGCTGATCGATGTTGGTCGGGAAGATGCGCCGATCGATAACTGCCTTGATGACCTTGGTATTCGACACATAGATCTATTGGTGCTTACTCACTTTGATGCAGATCACGTAGGTGGTATAGCTGGGGCGCTAGAAGGGCGCAGCGTCGGACTGGCATTGCTGTCCGGATTTGACGATGACAGGCCAATGGTGAAGCTAGTGTCCGATGTGCTTTCGGTAACCGCCCAACGGGTTGAGATTGGATACTCCGGCGTTACCGGGTCTCTAGGGTCGGCAAGCTGGAGGGTGTTAGCTCCAAGCTTTGCTGCGAATGAGGCGGAGGACAGCAATGATGCATCGGTTGTGGTGCTGTTTGAAATGACCGGTTTCAATGTCCTCACTCTTGGTGATTTTGGCGAGCGAGGTCAGTTGCGGTTGGTTCGAAATTATTGGCCGGTTCTTTTTGAACTGCGGCAAATGCCCTTGATTCTAAAAGTGGCCCACCACGGCTCAAAAGATCAGTCCAACGAGCTTCATGAGCTTGTCCAGCCCGACGTGGCGCTGATTTCGGTAGGAATGGACAACGACTACGGTCACCCCTCTCGAAACCTGCTTGCAATTTTGGCTGATGCTAAAGCTCGAACGCTACGCACGGATTTGCTTGGCCCAATTTCGATTCGAGTCGAGGCGGGCCAGTTGGTCGCAGCCACCGGCGGTAAACTTTCGCTGTGAGCGGGAAAACGGTCTACTGGAACCAGGCGGAGGTTGCTCCACTGGTATTGGTGACCGGTAATGAGAGCTATCTAGCATCCCGAGCAATTGCGGCCTTGAAGGCAAGGCTGCGTGAAGAGTATCCAGACCTTGAAGTTACCGACGTCGCAGAGGGTGAATACTCGCCCGGGTTACTTTTCACGGTGGCAGCACCCTCGCTTTTTGCGGAGCCGAGACTGGTCATAATCAACAGCGCTTCCGAGGGCTTGTTGGAAGATCTCACTCAACTTGTAGCCGAGCCGGTCGAGAACTGCACCGTTGTGGTGAGGCTGCCAAATGCCGTAGGTAACAATGGCAAGGTCAAAACCGCCCTCGGACCTAAGTCGCTGGTGGTTATGTGTGAGGAGCTAAAAAAGGATGCCGAAAAGGCCGACTTTGTAAAGTCAGAGCTGCAGGCACTTGGCAAAAAGATTGATGCCGCTGGGCTCAAAGCGCTCTTGGCAGCATTCAATCAGGACTTGGCAGAACTTGGTGGAGCATGTTCTCAGTTGGCAACCGCAGCCTCGGGAACGATCACCCTGGAAGTCGTAGAACAAACCTTCCAAGGTCGTGTTGAGACAAACGCCTTCAAGATCGCCGACGCCGCCTTGGCTGGCAATGCGGCCGAGGCTATTCGTTTATTTAGGCATGGATTTACCACCGGGATAGACCCGGTTGCCCTTAGCGCAGCCCTGACTATGAAAATCCGGCAGTTGGCGAGGTTGTTTAATGACCGAAACGCATCTCCAGGGGCGCTGGGGATGCAGCCATGGCAGCTAGAGAAGGCGCGGCGAGAACTCGCCGGCTGGGAAGAATCACAGCTGATCAAGTTAGTTCAGCTTGCCGCGCAAACCGATGCTGATGTGAAGGGCGCTAGTCGCGATCCTGGTTTTTCAATTGAAAAACTGCTGTTCGCAATGGCCCGTAAATAAAAAAACCGGGCCGAAGCCCGGTTTTTCAACAGCTCTTTAGAGAGCGGAAACCTTCTTGCTAATGGCGCTCTTGCGGTTAGCAGCCTGGTTCTTGTGAACTACGCCCTTGGAAACAGCCTTGTCTAGCTTGCGGTTCGCGTTTGCTAGCGCAGCAGCTGCAGCAGCCTTGTCGCCACCCTCAGCAGCCTCGCGTACTGCGCGGATTGCAGTCTTTAGCTCCGAGCGTACGGACTTGTTGCGCTCTTCGGCCTTGCGGTTGGTTCCGATGCGCTTGATGTTCGACTTGATGTTTGCCATGTTTCACTTTCTTAGGCGAAAACTTTTTTTGAGGTGAATCACCTCAGAACAAGGGGAAACTCTAGCAGTTTGATGCAATAAGGGCAAGCACCATGCGAGAATACCTTCATCCAGTTTCCCAAAGCAGAGGTTAGTTTGTCGCCACGCGCCCTAAAGGCTCTCGTTCCGTCTCAAACGGCCCCCAGCCAAATCCGCAATTTCTGCATCATCGCTCACATCGATCACGGCAAATCGACTCTTGCCGACCGCATGCTGCAGCTAACTGGAATCGTGAGCGATCGCGACATGCGCGCGCAGTATTTGGATCGCATGGACATCGAGCGCGAGCGCGGTATCACCATCAAGAGCCAGGCCGTTCGTTTGCCATGGGAGCTAGAGGGCGTCACCTATGCGATGAATATGATCGACACACCTGGACACGTCGACTTTACCTATGAGGTTTCCCGCTCGCTGGCAGCTTGCGAGGGTGCGGTGCTGCTGGTTGATGCCGCACAGGGCATCGAGGCTCAGACCCTGGCAAATCTTTACCTCGCGATGGAAAACGATCTCGAGATCATTCCGGTGTTGAACAAGATCGATCTTCCAGCAGCTCAGCCAGAAAAGTACGCGGAAGAACTAGCCAGCCTGATTGGCGGAAACCCAGAGGACTGCCTGCGGGTATCCGGCAAGACTGGCGCTGGCGTTGCAGAACTCTTGGACAAGATCGTGCGCACCGTGCCGGCTCCGGTCGGAGATGCTGACGCGCCACCGCGAGCCATGATTTTTGACTCGGTCTATGACTCTTATCGCGGTGTGGTGACCTACGTTCGAATGATTGACGGCACCCTGCACCCTCGCGAGCAGATTCAAATGATGTCGACCAAGGCCGTTCACGAGCTATTGGAAATAGGTGTTATCTCACCAGAGCCTGAGCCTTCGAAGGGGCTTTCGGTTGGCGAGGTTGGCTATCTGATCACCGGCGTGAAGGACGTGCGTCAGTCCAAGGTTGGTGACACGGTAACCACCAAGCTCAAGCCGGCTATGGAGCCGCTCAAGGGTTATTCCGAACCAAAGCCAATGGTTTTCTCGGGAATCTATCCGATTGACGGCAGCGACTATCCAAACCTGCGAGAAGCCCTTGACAAACTAAGGCTTTCGGACGCCTCGCTGGTCTATGAGCCTGAGACCTCGGCAGCGCTTGGATTTGGCTTCCGCTGCGGATTCTTAGGTTTGTTGCACCTAGAAATCATTACCGAGCGTCTGGAGCGCGAGTTCAACCTTTCGTTGATAGCAACTTCGCCATCAGTGGTCTATAAGGTCACCGTTGACGATGGCAGTCACTACGTGGTGACCAACCCGTCTGAGTATCCAGAGGGCAAGATCCGCGAGGTGCAGGAGCCCATGGTGAAGGCCACCATCCTTAGCCCAAAGGATTACGTGGGCACCATCATGGAGCTTTGCCAAACCAAGCGAGGCAGCATGATTGACATGCAGTATCTGGGCGAGGATCGGGTCCAGCTGCGGTACAAGTTGCCACTGGCCGAAATCGTTTTTGACTTTTTTGACCAGCTCAAGAGCAAGACTCAGGGCTATGCCTCGCTGGATTACGAAGACGATGGCTACGCCGAAGGTGATTTGGTCAAGGTTGACCTTTTGTTGCAGGGTGAGAAGGTGGATGCGTTTAGCTCTATCGTCCACAAGGACAAGGCTTATGCCCACGGCACCAGGATTGCAGCGAAGCTTCGCGAATTGATCCCAAGACAGCAGTTTGAAGTCCCGATTCAAGCCGCCGTGGGCTCGCGCATCATTGCGCGCGAGACCATTCGTGCGATTCGCAAGGATGTTTTGGCGAAGTGTTACGGCGGTGACATCACGAGAAAGCGCAAACTACTCGAAAAGCAGAAAGAGGGTAAGAAGCGCATGAAGATGGTCGGTCGCGTCGAAGTGCCACAAGAGGCCTTCATTGCTGCTCTTTCCACCGACGAGCCAAAGACCGATAAGAAGAAGTAGTTGGCCGCTTCCTTACCTCTGGGGCTGAGCTGGCCGGGCGATAACCGGCTTAGAGTCGACACCACAACCGACAGCTCCTTTCACGCCTACGTGCACATTCCGTTCTGTGCGGTGCGCTGTGGCTACTGCGACTTCAATACCTATGTCTCAACTGAACTGCGTGGAATTTCTCAAGCCGACTTTCACCTGCCGCTAATCAAGGAGATTGGACTAAGCAAAGAGCTGCTAACGCTTTGGCAAATGCCGTCTCGAAAGCTCACAACGGTTTTCTTTGGCGGTGGAACTCCTTCAATGTTTGAGGCGGGCCAAATAGCGGCGATTTTGAACTCGCTGGAATCGGAATTTGGTTTTGAGCTGGATGTTGAGATTACCTTGGAGGCGAATCCAGAGGGTTTGGACCTTGAAAAGCTCGCAGATTTGCGTTCTGCCGGGATAAATCGGCTAAGTCTTGGCGTGCAGTCTTTTGATGAGCAGGTACTAAGAGTTCTTGATCGAGTTCACACAAAGTCCAAGGTTTTAGAGGCGGTTTCCGCCGCCAAGAGCCTGGGCTTTAGGGTCAGCATTGACCTAATTTACGGCGCTCCTGGGGAGAGTTTGGAGAGTTGGCGCCAGACTCTTGGTCAGGCCTTAGAGCTGGGCGTTGAGCACATTTCCGCTTACTCGCTGATCGTAGAAGAGGGAACAGCGATAGCTAGGAAAATCGCGCGCGGTGAGCTTCAAGATGTCGACGAAGATTTGAATGCCGATAAGTACCTCTTAACCGAACAGCTGCTCACGGAAAACGGCCTTACCAACTATGAAGTCTCAAACTGGGGAGAGCCATCTAGGCACAACCAGGCTTACTGGGAGTCGAAGGATTGGTGGGGTTATGGCCCTGGGGCACACAGCCACATCGCGGGGGCAAGGTTCTGGAATCAAAAGCACCCCGCAAGCTATGCCAGTGCCCTCGAAAGCGGCTCTCCCGCGCAGGGTGTCGAGTACCTGGATGCCAGAACTAAGCTTGAGGAGCAGCTACTTCTGCAGCTTCGAACCAAGGCTGGTGTGCCAGCTGGTCTGCTTCGTGAGCTTGGGGTTCCGGCAGAACTTGTGGCCGAGGCGATTGGAAATGGACTGCTTGAACTTGGTGCCGCAGGTCAGCTTCGGGCAACCCTGTCGGGCAGGCTGCTAGTTGATGGGCTGGTGCTGGATTTCCTCTCAAAATCCAAGGCTTGACTTAGAATTGGCACTCGAGGAAGGTGAGTGCCAATGATTCCAGAACGCTCTCTCGAGGTGCTTCGCGCCATCGTGCAGGACTTCATCTACTCATCCCAGCCGGTTGGATCAAAGTCTCTGCTAGACCGCCATCCACTTGGGGTATCCGCCGCCACCATCCGCAATGACATGGCTCTTTTGGAAGAGGAAGAGCTGATCGTCGCCCCCCACACCAGCGCTGGCCGTATACCAACTGAAAAGGGTTATCGACTATTCGTCGACAAACTTGCAGATTTGAAGCCGTTGTCGACCGGCGAAAAGGCCGCTATCGAAGGCTTCCTCGCGGGCGCGAACGATCTCGATGAGATTGTTGAACGCAGTGCCCGTCAACTTGCCATGCTGACCAACTCGCTGGCTTTGGTGCAGTACCCCTCGCTAGGCAAGTCAACGGTTCGTCATATCGAGCTGATCCCAATCGGCAGCAGTCGCCTTCTGCTGATGTTAATCACCGACTCGGGCAGGGTGCAGCAATTGCAAATTGAGGCCTCGGGCGTGCAGGAGGATTTGGTTCAAGAACTTCGTGGCCGCCTGAACGGAATGCTCTCTGGCTCTGCTCTAGCAGACGTCAAGGGCAAGCTCAATGCTCTGGATGCCGAGTTTGCGCTTGATCGCAGGCCGCTGGTGGTTCAGGTGGTTCAGTCATTGCAATCGCTAGTTGACGCCAACCGACAGGAAAAGCTGACTGTTTCTGGAGCAGCAAACCTTGCGAAGCAGGAGCAGGACTTCTCCGGGGAGCTTTCCTTGGTCTTGGAGGCCATCGAAGAGCAGGTGGTGCTGTTGAAGCTGCTCGATGAGCTTCACAGCGATCAGCACGGCGTTGGGCTTCGAATCGGTTCTGAGATCGGCGTGGAGGGTCTCAAGAGCGCGTCAATCATGGTGACTGGGTACGAAAACCGCGGAACCGAGGTTGCCAAACTTGGCGTGCTGGGGCCAACCCGCATGGACTATTCGGGAAACATTGCATCGGTTCGTGCGGTTGCACGTTACCTGTCAAGAATTTTGGAGGCTAACGCTTGAGCGATCATTACGAGGTCTTGGGTGTCTCTCGCAATGCGAGTGAAGATGAAATCAAGAAGGCTTATCGGAAGCTAGCGCGTGAGCTGCACCCAGACATAAACCCGGACCCGAAAGCCTCAGAGCGCTTCAAGTTGGTCACTCATGCCTATGAAGTGCTCTCCGACCCGCAGCAGCGGGCAAGTTACGACCAGGGTGGGGATGCTGGATTTGGGCTAGGCGACATCTTCGAGTCATTCTTCGGTGGCGGGGGATCCCGTGGACCGCAATCCAGGGCGCAGCGAGGTCAAGACGCGCTTTTGCGAGTCGACCTGGAGCTGTCCGAGGCGGTTTTTGGGGCGGAAAAGACGCTTACCATCGACACCGCGATTTTGTGCGAGACCTGCTCGGGCAGTTGCTGTAAACCTGGCACCAGTGTCCGCATCTGTGACATTTGCCGGGGTTCCGGTCAAATTCAGCGCCAAGTTCAATCATTCATGGGTGTCATGGTTACCACCTCGCCTTGTGGCTCATGTCGTGGCACCGGCGAGGTAATCCCAGACCCTTGCATCACCTGCCGAGGCCAGGGAAGAGTTAGATCCAAGCGTGATCTAAATCTAGACATCCCGGCCGGTGTTGCCGATGGCATGAGGCTTCACCTTGCGGGTCAGGGGGAAGTTGGTTTTGCCGGTGGCCCCGCGGGAGATATTTACCTGGAGGTTTCGGTTAGACCTCACGCGATTTTCGGGCGGGATGGTGATGACCTGGTGGCTCAGCTCGAGGTTCCGGTCGCGGATGCAGCACTTGGTTTCGAGATCGAGATTGAGTCGCTCGATGGTGCAGTGAAGGTTGAATCCAAGCCCGGTGCTCAGCATGGCGATGTCATCACTCTCAAAGGGCTCGGTGCTGCTCGAATTCGTGGCAAGGGTCGCGGAGACCTCCGCCTGGAACTCAAAGTTTTGACCCCTACCCGCTTGGATGGCAAGGGCAAAGACATCTTCAAAAAACTTCGCGAGCTGCATCGTGATGATGTCCCAAGGCTTGGTTCCAGAAGAGTCAGGGGCCGCTTCTAGTGCACTGGCTGTATGACCCGAGGCTTCAGGGCGACAGCTCCGATCTGCCGGATGGCGAAGCTGTGCATGCGAAATCGCTTCGGCTTCGAATTGGTGAGCAGGTATGCATCACAAACGGAAACGGGCTTGTTGCGACGGCAGAGATGACGGGCGAGCGAAGCTACCAGATTGTGCAGTCGAGTGAGCTTTCGCGAAGCACTCCGCAGTTTCATCTAATCCAAGCTCTCGCTAAAGGTGATCGGGATGAGCTCGCCATGCAAACTTGCGTTGAGCTTGGTCTATCCAGTGTGACCCCTTGGAGCTCGGAGCGCTCGATCGTTCGTTGGGATGGTAAGGAAGCAAAAAACCAAGCCCGCTGGCAGCAAATTGCAATCGAAGCCATGAAACAGTCTCAGCAGGCATTTTTGTGCGAGGTAAAACCTATGGTAACCACGAAGCAGATTTCGGCACAGGGCACCGCACTGGTTTTAGATCCAAAAGCCGAAACTTCTCTCAATGACTTTTTACCTCTGCAGTCGGATGTCACTTTGGTGGTTGGACCCGAGGGTGGTATTTCCGAGCCTGAGTTTGAGCTCCTGGAAGCCAAAGGTTTTCAGCGCGTGCGACTTGGCAACACCGTGCTTAGGACTTCAAGCGCCGGACCTGCTGCCATTGCGGCTCTGCAATTCGCGTCTGGGCTCTGGGACTAAGACTTAGGATTGGGTTTGGAGGATTAGTTGGACTGTATTTTTTGCAAAATCATCAGCGGTGAATTTGGCACCGAATTTATTGCCGAAAATCAGCATGCGGTGGCATTTCTGGACATCAACCCACAGGCCAAGGTCCACATCCTGGTCGTGCCAAAGAATCACACCTCCAACATCTCGGAGCTGGACTCGGTTGAAATCCTAGGCGGTCTGTTCGAGCTGATTCGCAAGGTGGCAGCTGATAGGACCGATGGTCAATTCCGACTGCAGTTCAACACCGGCTCTCGTGAGGGTCAGTCTGTTTTCCACACCCACGCCCACATTCTCAGTGCGGTTGGCAAGTAGTGGCTCAAAAGACCTTCGAGATAACCCACGTATCGCCATTCGACCTGCTCGGCGCTGAAGATAGGTTGGCTCGGCGACTAGAACGCGAGTTTTTGGGTTTGAAGATTCAAAACCGAGGCAGCTCTTACATGCTCGATGGCAGTGACGAACAAATCAAGAGTGCCGAGCGTATCCTTCGGGAGCTGGCCGATCTAATTTCACAGGGCATTGTTCCAGATGAACGCTCGGTGGTTGAAAGTGTTCGAATCCTGGAGCATAATCCGCTCGAAGTGCCATCAAAAGTGCTTGGCACCGGAGCTATTAACACCCCGGGCAAGACCGTGCGCGCCAAGACCATTGGGCAAAAGCAGTATCTCGAGGCCATCGACGAGCACACCATCACCTTTGGAATTGGCCCGGCTGGAACTGGAAAGACATACCTAGCCGTCGCCAAGGCGGTAGCCGCCTTGTACGGCAAGCAAGTTAGTCGAATCATCCTCACCCGTCCGGCTGTTGAGGCTGGAGAGCGGTTGGGCTTTTTGCCTGGCACGCTGAGCGAGAAGATTGACCCATACCTCAGGCCGCTGTTTGATGCGCTGCAAGAGATGCTTGAGCCCGAGGCGACTCAACGGTTTATCGAAGCTGGAGTGATTGAAGTCGCGCCGCTGGCATACATGCGCGGAAGAACCTTGAACGATTCCTTCATCATTCTCGATGAAGCACAGAACACCACAGCGGAGCAGATGAAGATGTTCCTGACCCGTTTGGGCTTTAACTCCAAAATGGTGATCACCGGAGACACCACGCAGATTGACTTGCCATTTGGAAAATCTGGACTGAAAGTCGCAACAGACATTCTTAGCGGGGTTGAAGGGCTGCACATTGCTAGCCTGAGTAGTAAAGATGTGGTGCGACACGAACTGGTCACCCGCATAGTAGAGGCATACGACAGGAGCAACATTGAGCGTTGAGATTTCCAACGAGTCGGAAATCGGCATTGATGTTGACCGAGTGCAGGCCCTGGCGGTTTCGGTCCGTGACGCTTTAAAACTTCACCCAATGGTTGATGTCGGAATCATCTTTGTTGATGAAGCGCCGATGACCGACCTCCACATCAAGTGGATGGATGAGCCTGGTCCTACCGATGTATTGAGTTTCCCAATGGATGAACTAAGACCTGGTTCCGATCTTGTGCCGTCGCCCGAGGGGGTTTTGGGTGACATTGTGGTTTGCCCACAGGTCGCTGCAAAGCAGGCCGAAGCTGCCGGTCATGAAATGATCAATGAAATTTTGCTGCTGGTCACTCACGGCATGTTGCATCTTGTCGGGTTTGATCACGCCGAGCCTGAAGAAGAAAAAGAAATGTTTGGATTGCAGCGCGAGCTGCTTGAAAAGTTCTACGCGGGTGAATCCGGCAATGCTTGAGTTTTTACTTGGGTTCTTGATTCTGGTTGTAGTCTCGCTGCTGTCGATTGTTCAGGGTCACCTGCAAACCCTCGAGGACGAAAGATCCAGCGCTATTTCGATAGCGCGAACGGCTCTGCTGGTTGTTTTGGCCGCCAGTTGGCTGGCCCTGGTATCAGCTGCGGCACCTTTCGCAATGGTGCTCTCGATTGCTCTACTTCTGATTTGGATAATCCAGCAGCTAATCGGTCGCGCTCTAAGCAAGGGCAAAATTGGTGAATCGCTAACGATGAGGTTCGAGCCCTTCGTGGCTTTTTGGTCCAAGCTCGCCACGCCACTGAGGCTTTCCATCCCAGAGGTTGTCGAGGAGTACGAGGCGGAGCTGATTGAGTCCGTTGAAGATTTCTCGGAGACCGTGGTGCGAGAGGTGATGGTTCCGCGCGTCGACATGGAGATTGTCAACGTTGATGATTCCTTAGAAAAAGCGCTGGCAGTCTTTATCTCAACCGGCTATTCAAGATTGCCCGTTATCGGTGAGGACGTCGATGACGTGGTCGGAGTGCTGTACCTAAAGGATCTGGCGCGCTACACGCACCAAGACCCGGGCCTTTTGGCAACCACGAACTCTCGGGAAGCCAGCCGAAAGGCGCTATTTACACCGGAGACAATTTCAGTTGCCCAATTGCTAAGGCAAATGCAAAAGTCAGGCACTCAGATCGCAATCGTCTCAGATGAATACGGCGGAGTTGCCGGTATTGCCACCATTGAGGATTTGCTCGAGGAAATCGTCGGTGAGATTAGCGATGAGCATGACCGTGAAACCGAAGACATTGTTTTGGTGGGCGATGATCTCTATCGAGTAAACCCAAGGGTTACGTTGGATGAGATTTCCGAGAAGTGTGAAATTGAGATTGAAGACGAAGACGTTGACACCGTTGGCGGGTTACTCATCAAGGGCCTTGGTGAATTACCAAAGGGTGGCGAGGTGGTTGAGATCTCTGGGATTCAAATCACGGCCGAACGCGTCGATGCCAAGCGTGGTCGAATCTTGAGTGTCTTAGTTAGGAAGCTTGAGCAAAACGATGACTGAATATAGGGCGGGATTCGTCTCTTTCGTGGGCCGTCCAAATGTTGGCAAATCGACTTTGATGAATGCCATCGTTGGACAGAAATTTGCCATCACCAGCTCAAAGCCGCAGACCACACGTAAGGCTATCCGCGCCATTCTAAATCGCGAGCATGGCCAGTTGATAATTGTCGATTTGCCAGGTGTGCATCGACCCAGGACCCTATTGGGCCAGCGACTGAACGATCTGGTCACCTCAACTCTCACGGATGTAGACGTGATCGCCTTTTGCTCGCCCGCTAACGAGCGAATCGGGCCGGGTGATAAGCACATCGTTGCTGACCTCGAGCGCTTTCCTCGCTCGAAGAAGATTGCAATCGTGACCAAAGTTGACACGGTCTCCAATGAGCGTTTGGCGGAGCACCTCATGGCCGTGCAGGAACTAGCAAACTGGGCAGAAATTGTTCCCGTTTCAGGACTCAAGGGCCTACAGGTTGAGCTGCTCACCGAACTGCTGATCAAGCAGCTCCCTGAGAGTCCGCAGCTTTACCCTGAGGATATCGAAACTGATGAATCAGAAGATGGCTTGATCTGCGAACTGGTGCGCGAAGCTGCCCTGGAGCTAGTTGAGGATGAGCTACCGCACTCACTTGCAGTGACTCTTGACGAGATCGTGCAGGGTGAGGACAAACCCAACATTCACGTAAGTCTGTGGGTCGAGCGCGATAGCCAGAAGGGCATCGTAATTGGCAAGTCCGGCTCGATGCTAAAACGCATCGGTTCGGAGGCCAGAGCTCAAATTCAAAACCTGCTTGGCTACCCGGTTCATCTTTCCATCCAGGTCAGAGTTGCTCCGGATTGGCAGCGCAACCCCAAACAACTAGGCAAACTCGGCTTCTAGTGCTAGATTTTGGCTATGCGTTTCGCTCTCCTGCTTAGCGGCCGCGACGAGGCCTAGTTCGGCCCACTCTCGTCGCGGAGCCTTCGTGCGGCCACCAAAATTTTTAGGCGGGAGCGAAAAATGGAAAATAATCAACAACCTTCAAAGATGCCTTTTGGGCGCTACAAGCCATTTCACGAGCAGGTAAAGGTTGAGCTGGCCGACAGAACCTGGCCGGATAAGCGCATTAAGAAAGCGCCGCGCTGGTGTGCAGTGGATCTGCGCGATGGCAACCAGGCGCTAATTGATCCAATGAGCCCAGAGCGCAAGCTCGAGATGTTCAAGCTGTTGGTGAACATGGGATACAAGGAGATCGAAGTTGGTTTCCCTTCTGCTTCTCAGACCGATTTCGATTTCGTGCGTATTTTGATTGACGACAATCACATTCCGGATGACGTCACCATTCAGGTTTTAACTCAGGCCAGAGATCACCTAATTGAGCGCACCTATGAGGCAATTGCTGGAGCCAAGCGAGCTATCGTGCATTTCTATAACTCGACCTCCATCCTGCAGCGCAGGGTGGTATTCGGCCAGGACAAAGAGGGCATCAAGCAGATCGCGCTCTCCGCTGCTCGCAAGTGCTTAGAGCTTGAGGCAACAATTCCTCACACTCAGGTCTTTTACGAGTACTCTCCCGAGTCTTACACCGGCACCGAGTTGGAATATGCCGTTGAGGTTTGTAACGCGGTTGCGGAGGTTATTAAACCAACCCCAGAGCGCAAGCTGATCATCAACCTTCCGGCCACCGTTGAAATGGCAACTCCAAACGTCTACGCCGATTCGATCGAGTGGATGTCTCGCCACCTGAGCCCTCGCGAGAGCATCTTGCTTTCGCTGCACCCGCACAACGACCGCGGCACCGCTGTTGCAGCGGCGGAACTTGGTTACTTGGCTGGTGCCGATCGTATCGAAGGCTGCCTATTTGGCAACGGAGAGCGCACTGGAAACGTTGACTTGGTGACCCTTGGTCTGAACCTCTTCAGCCAGGGCATTGACCCGCAGATCGATTTTTCTGACATTGACCAGATCAAGCGGACAGTTGAGTATTGCAACCAGCTACCTGTTCCAGAGCGTTCGCCATACGGCGGTGATTTGGTTTACACCGCATTCTCGGGCAGTCACCAGGATGCCATCAAGAAGGGCTTTGAGCACCTTGCGAAGGATGCGGCCGCGGCAGGCATTGCGGTGGATGACTACACCTGGGGTGTGCCATACCTTCCTATCGACCCGAAGGACGTGGGTCGCAGCTACGAGGCTGTTATTCGTGTTAACTCGCAGTCTGGTAAGGGGGGAGTGGCATATCTATTGAAGACCGACCACAACCTTGAGCTTCCTAGAAAACTCCAGATCGAATTCTCTCGTGTTGTGCAAGAACACACCGACAGTCAAGGTGGTGAGGTCACAAGCGACCAGCTCTGGGAGATCTTCCAGGACGAATATCTTCCAAGCCAAGATGTGACCAATAAGTGGGGTCGTTTCGAACTAAAGCGCATGCGCACCGAGAGCGAAATGGATGGCGTGGTAAACCTTTCTGTCATTTTGCGTGATGGCAGCTCTGAGATTTCGCTTTCTGGAACCGGCAATGGTCCGATTTCAGCATTTATCGATGTGCTTGGTAAGCAGGGCGTGGCCGTCAAGGTCAATGACTACCTCGAGCACACCCTGAGCGCTTCCGGTGATGCACTCGCTGCCGCCTACACCGAATTGGTGGTTGATGGCAAGGTGCTTTGGGGTGTCGGCATTGATGGAGATATCGCGATTGCTTCCATCAAGGCACTTATTTCCGCCGTGAATAGAGCGGTTCGCAGCTAGCCTGAGTGGATTTCGGGTTCGCTTCGGCGATACTTTTGCAATGCCGCACTACCGCGATGAGGGAATCATTCTCCGCACCCACAAGCTGGGTGAGGTGGATCGCATTCTGACGATTCTCACCAAGGATCACGGTCAGATTCGAGCGGTTGCCAAGGGCGTAAGAAAAACATCTAGCCGATTTGGTGCAAGGTTAGAACCTTTTATGGTTGCCGATCTTCAGTTATACGAGGGCAAAAACCTGGACACCGTATCTCAGGTGGAACAGCTGGCAAGTTACGGTGCCCAGATTGTGGCGGATTACCCAAAGTACACCGCCGCAAATGCCATGGTCGAGGCCGCCGAGCGTCTGACTCGCGAGTCTTCGAATTCGCAGCAGTATTTACTTTTGCTTGGCGGTCTTCGTGCCCTGGCTGGTTCCGATTATGAGGGGTCGCAGGTCCTGGACTCTTATCTACTTCGTGCGCTATCGCTATCGGGGTGGGTGCCTGAGCTTGGGGTTTGTCACAGCTGCCAATCGCAACAGCCACAATCGTTCTCAGTCCACACCGGGCACGTCAGTTGCGCAAATTGCGCGCTGCCGGGGGCTGTGAAGCTGGGAAGTATAGGTCTTGAACACATGCGGAACCTATTGGCTGGAAACTGGCCTGAGGTCGCGGTGGCAGAACCGGGCACAAAATCAAACGTAAGTTCAGTAATTTCGGCATACTTGCAGTGGCAATTGGAGCGAGGGCTTAGGTCAATGAGCATGGTGGAGCGGGCATAGTGCAGCTATTTGATCCGACGCGTAAAGCCCCCAATTTCTCAAACGTTCCCAAGCACATTGCGATCGTCATGGATGGCAATGGTCGCTGGGCGAATCAACGTGGGCTAACCAGAACCGAAGGTCACAAGGCTGGTGAGCAGGCACTGCTTGAGGTTTTGGCAGGGGCCATTGAGGCCGGCGTTACGCATGTCACGGCATATGCCTTTAGCACCGAAAACTGGAAGCGTTCGCCCGATGAGGTGCGATTCCTAATGGGCTACAACAAGGAAGTTCTGCGCCGGCGTCGCGATTTGCTCAATGAATGGAACGTCAGGATTAGGTGGGCTGGCAGGGCACCAAAGTTATGGCCAAGTGTCATCTCAGAGCTCAAAAGTGCAGAAGCCATGACGGCAAAGAACACTGGTGTCACATTGACCATGGCCGTGAACTATGGGGGTAGGCAAGAGCTGGTTGATGCGGTCAATGAGATCGCGCATCAGGTGAATGCCGGAAAGCTCAGGCCGGGCTCAATAGGAGAGAAAGCTATCGCGTCAAGGCTCTATGTTCCGCAGCTTCCAGACGTCGATCTATTTCTTCGATCTTCGGGTGAGCAGCGCACCTCTAACTTCTTGCTCTGGCAATCCAGCTATGCCGAGATGATGTTTATGCCCCAGCTTTGGCCAGATTTCACCAGGGAGACGCTCTGGGATGCGATTGAGGCTTACCAGAATCGCAATCGCCGCTTCGGTGCCGCGGCAGACCTCCCGCTAAACTAGCTACTTACGCCAAACGGCAAAGATTTATTGGAGAACCATGGCACCCCAAAAACTAGATCAGGTTATTTCGCTGGCGAAGCGACGTGGTTTTGTCTTCCAGGCTGGAGAGATCTACGGCGGATCCAGGTCGGCCTGGGATTACGGTCCGCTGGGTGTTGAGCTTAAGGAAAACATCAAGCGCCAGTGGTGGCGTTCCATGGTGTCTGGTCGCGAGGATGTCGTGGGATTGGATTCCTCGATCATCCTGCCTAAAAAGGTTTGGGAGGCCTCTGGCCATGTCGAGGCATTCGTTGACCCGCTGATTGAGTGCACCAGCTGTCACAAGCGTTTTCGTGCCGACCACCTAGAGGAAGCCTTCTTGGAGAAGAAGGGCCGCGAGGCCACCTCAATGGCCGAGATTCCCTGCCCTAACTGCGGTAACAAAGACATTTGGACCGAGCCAAAGAACTTCAATGGTTTGCTAAAGACCAGCCTCGGACCGGTTGAAGACGAGTCGGGATTGCACTACCTGCGCCCAGAGACCGCGCAGGGAATCTTTGTGAACTTCAACAACGTTCTAAACGCATCCCGCATGAAGCCTCCATTTGGCATTGGGCAGATGGGTAAAAGCTTCCGCAACGAAATTACCCCGGGAAACTTCATCTTCCGCACCCGTGAGTTTGAGCAGATGGAGATGGAATTCTTCGTCAAACCCGGCGAGGACGAACAGTGGCACGACTACTGGATCAATGAGCGCTACAACTGGTATGTAAACCTGGGCATCAACCCTGAGAACCTAAGACTCTTCGAACACCCGAAAGAGAAGCTGTCGCACTACTCAAAGCGAACCGTTGACATCGAATACCGCTTTGGTTTCCAGGGCAGTGAATTTGGTGAGCTTGAGGGTGTAGCCAACCGAACCGACTTTGACCTAAAGACTCACTCGGAGCACTCCGGTGTTGACCTGAGCTACTTTGACCCAACCGAAGAGCGTCGCTGGACTCCGTATGTGATTGAACCTGCAGCAGGGTTGACCAGATCGCTGATGGCGTTCCTGGTTGATGCGTACGCTGAGGACGAAGCTCCAAATGCCAAGGGTGGCGTTGACGTTCGCACTGTGCTTCGACTTGACTTCCGACTCGCGCCGGTCAAGGCGGCGGTTTTGCCGCTGAGCCGCAACGATGAGCTAAACCCAATTGCCAAGGACCTAGCCCAGGAGCTGCGAGCCATCTGGAATGTGGACTTTGATGACTCCGGAGCCATTGGTCGTCGTTACCGTCGCCAGGATGAAATCGGAACCCCGTTCTGCATCACCGTCGACTTTGACACTCCGACTGACCAGTCGGTGACAATCCGCGAGCGCGACAGCATGGCACAGGAGCGTGTTGCACTCTCGCAGGTTCGCAATTACATCTTCGAGAGAATCAACGGTTAGCTTGGCGCTAAAGTACGGCAAGCATGAGATTGCCATACCGGTGGTCCTGGCCCCTATGGCGGGCATTACCAACACCGCCTATCGCAGGCTATGCCGCGAGTACGGCGGCGGGTTATTTGTCTCCGAGATGGTCACCTCACGAGCGCTAGTTGAGCGAACTCCTGAGTCAATGAGACTAATCGGCCACCATGAATCCGAGGACATTCGTTCAGTCCAGCTTTACGGTGTGGACCCGAAGACCATTGCGGACGCGGTGACCATGTTGGTTGCGGAGGATAGAGCCGACCACATCGATTTGAATTTCGGCTGCCCGGTTCCGAAGGTGACCCGCAAGGGCGGGGGAGCAGCTCTACCTTGGAAATCCGATTTATTTGATGCCATCGTCAAGGCTGCAGTTCGCGCGGCTGGCGATATCCCGGTAACCGTAAAAATGCGCAAGGGAATCGACAGCGACCATTTGACCTATTTAGATGCCGGTAAAGCCGCCCGAGACGCTGGCGTTGCCGCGGTAGCGCTGCATGGCCGCACCGCAGAGGAGTACTACTCGGGAATCGCCGATTGGGATGCCATCGCAAAACTGCGCGAAGAGTTGCCAGATGTTCAGGTGCTGGGCAATGGTGATATTTGGTCAGCAGCCGATGCAGTGCGCATGATGGAGCAGACCGGCGTTGATGGCATCGTGGTTGGTCGAGGCTGCCTTGGAAGGCCTTGGCTTTTTGCAGATCTCGAGAAGGCAATTGCCTCCTACCTCGCTGGTGACAAAAACCCAAGTGTCGACATTGTGATGCCAACCCTGGGTGAAGTAGCCGATGGATTTACTCGCCATGCCGAGCTCTTGGTGGAATTTTTCGAAGATGAGGGCCGAGCCTGCCGTGACATCAGAAAGCACGTCGCCTGGTATTTCAAGGGCTACTCGGTAGGTGGCGAGTTCCGAGCCGCACTTGCCCAGGTTGAGTCGCTGGCTCACATGGCTGAGCTTTTAGGAACCCTGGATCGAGATATCCCCTATCCCGGAGATGACGCCGAGGGTCCTCGAGGTAGGCTCGGTTCGGTGAAGAGCTGTGCCCTGCCGGAGAACTGGCTGCAATCCAGAGAACTCAGCACTTCGCACCGCCTTCAGCTTCAAGAAGCTGAACTATCGGTCTCGGGAGGCTAAGTGAAGCAGATCACCCCGCTCGAACCCGGTTATGAAGATTTTGACCGGGAGCGCTTTATCGCGCAGCCTCGATCTTCGATGGTTCGTCGCGGCGAGTTTGCTCGAGATCGCGCTCGAGTACTGCATGCCGCAGCTTTCCGAAGGCTGAGCGCTAAGACTCAGGTGCTATCACCTTCCTCGGGCGATTTTGCGAGAACCAGGCTCACGCACTCGCTAGAAGTGGCCCAGGTGGGCAGGGAGCTGGCATCGGTTCTCGGCGTAGACCCCGATTTGGTCGACATGGCATGTCTCGCCCACGACCTTGGTCACCCGCCTTTTGGTCACAATGGCGAATCCGCTTTGAATTTCTGGTCCGCCGACATCGGCGGCTTTGAGGGTAATGCTCAGACATTTCGCATTCTCACCAGACTGGAACCCAAAATCTACGACGACCAAGGCCGATCACGTGGGCTAAACCTAACCCGCGCCTCGCTGGATGCGGCAACCAAGTACCCGTGGCGACTATCGCAAGCTCGGGACTTTGGGAACGCTGTGAAATTCGGAGCATACGAAGATGACCTCGAGGTGTTCTATTGGATGCGCCAGGGAGCCCCTGAGGGCGCCAAGTGTGTCGAGGCTCAGATTATGGACTTCGCTGACGACGTCGCCTACTCGGTGCATGATTTTGAAGACGCAATAGTCGAGGGGTTTATTGATCCGAGTTTGATTTCTGACCCGGCCTCACGTTCCGCCTTGATTGAAGAGGTTGGTAAGTGGTCCGGCGGCATGCTGGCCAAGATCCAACTGGAAGAGGCATTTGATCTCTTGCAGGAAAGTCATTTCTGGCTTTACTCCTTTGATGGTTCACCGAGAGCTCTTGCGCAGCTCAAAAACCTCACGAGTGATCTGATTGGTTCGTTCGTATCGAGAACCACCGATTCGATTTTGGAAAATGCCTCTAAAAACAGCCTAACCCGATACCGTGCCGGGGTAATCATTCCCTCCAAGGTAAAGAGCGAGATTGCGGTTCTGAAGGGGATCGTCGCCTCTCAGGTGATGACTCACAATTCCAGACAGGGCTACTACGAGGACCAGCGTCAACTGCTTATCGAACTGGCAGATGCTCTGCTGGCGAGTGAGGTTGAGCACCTCGACTCCATAAGTGCTGAGGCTTGGAGTCAAGCTTCGAGCGACCAAGCTCGGAAGCGCGTGATCGTAGATCAGGTTGCATCCCTTACCGATCCGGCCGCCATCGCGTTACATCAGAAGCTGACCGCCTAGGATTCCCTTATGGCAGGCAGGGTTAGACAGAGCGACATTGAGGAACTCAAAGCCAAGCTCGACATTGTCGAGGTGGTTTCGGGCTACGTCTCGCTAAAGCCTGCGAGCGCGGGATCCTTCAAAGGGCTCTGCCCATTTCACTCGGAAAAGTCGCCGAGCTTCAATGTGCGGTCAGCGCCGGCTTTTTATCACTGCTTTGGTTGCGGCGCTGGTGGCGATGTCTATAAGTTCATCCAGGAAATTGAGCACGTTGGTTTTACCGAGGCTATTGAAAAACTAGCCGAAAAGTCGGGTTTCCAACTCAGCTACGAAGAGGGCGCGGCTCAAGAATCCAGTGGCAGAGCGAGATTGCTGGCGGCAAATCAAGTAGCTAGTGCTTTTTACATCGAGCAGTTAGAAACTGCGGAGGGTCAGACCGCCGTAAAGTTTCTTAATTCCAGAGGCTTTGATAACGCGGCCATTGCTCAGTTTGGTATCGGGTATGCCCCGAAGGGCTGGCAGGGGCTGCTGGATCACCTCAAGGCCAAGGGCTTCACGCTGGAAGAGGCAATTACCTCGGGGCTTGCGATGCCAAGCGAAAAAGGCGGCTACGACCGATTCCGCGGCAGAGTGCTATGGCCTATCAGAGACTCTAACTCCCAGGTGTTGGGATTCGGTGCAAGAAAGCTCTATGAGGATGACCAGGGTCCAAAGTATCTAAACACCCCGGAAACCCCGGTGTATCACAAGGGTTCAGTGCTCTACGGTTTGGATCTAGCTCGAAAAGAAATCATCAAGCGCAAAGAGATCATTGTGGTTGAGGGCTACACCGATGTTATGGCGTGCCACCTTGCCGGTTTCAGCAATGCCGTGGCAACCTGTGGAACTGCATTTGGTGAGGATCACATCAAGATCATCAACCGTCTTTTTGGATCCAGCGAAGAACCGGCAGCGGTGGTCTTCACCTTTGACCCGGATGCCGCTGGGGAGAAGGCAGCACTTCGGGTTTACGGCGATACCTCGAAGTTCAACGCCCTGACCTTTGTGGCCTCGGGACCTGAAGGTCTAGACCCGTCTGACCTCAGGCAACAGCGTGGCGACGGCGCGATTGGGCAAATGCTTCAGGGTAGAAAGCCACTGTTCGAATTTGTCATTCGTCACCGAATTGGTAAGTTCGCGCTTGGCGACCTTGACTCGCGCGCGGCCGCGGCTAGAGCTGCTGCTCCGGTTGTAGCTGAAATAGTAGACCCAGCCCTTAGGGCCGGCTATACCCGTCAGTTGGCCGATTGGGTATCACTGGAGATCTCCGAGGTATCGCAACTTGTGGCCCAAGTTGGCAAGCAGCAGGTGGGTCAACGTGTCGAGCAAATGCGCACCAGCGCTCCCAAGCCCGTCGAGCAAACCCCGGCGACAAAGTTTGAACGACAGGTCTTAGAGGTCCTGGTGCAACGACCTCAGGCTTTCAGTCCAGAACGACTCTCCAGAATCGTTGGGGCTGGCTTCACGCAGCCTGATTTCGCTGACGTGGCAGAGGCAGCCGAGAGAATTTCTAGTCAGCTGACGAGTTCAGACTGGGTAAATCAGCTAGCGAATCAACTGTCAGGCGACCGCCTCGATCTGCTTCGTGCTTTGGCTCTGGCTGAACTTCCGACCTCATCGGATGCGGATTTGGAGCGCTATTCCAAGGGAGTGGTGCACGGTGCAATGCTGCAGGCCTTAGCTCGAGAGAAAAACGATCTGCTTGCTGCACTCAAGAGAATTGACATGACAGCCCAGCCAGAGGCTTACGCGCAGGTTCAAAGACAACTTGTTGAGTTAGAAGCTGAGCGCAGAACTTACATGGCGTAGAAATTTTCTGCTAATGTTGTCAGGCGTCTTAGGACGCTATTCCTCGGTAGCTCAATTGGCAGAGCAATCGGCTGTTAACCGATAGGTTCTTGGTTCGAGTCCAAGCCGGGGAGCCAAATTTTAGGAATCGTTATGAAGCGAGTTCTTTCCACCTCCGTTTCCGTTGGGGTTGCCACGGGACTCTACGGAATCTCTTTCGGGGCGCTAGCTTCGGTCGCAGGCCTTGATTTGCTTTCTATCATGTTGCTCAGCCTTCTTATGTTTTCGGGCGGCAGTCAATTCGCATTCATTGGCGTGATAGCCGCGGGAGGTGCGCCAATATCTGCGATCACTTCTGCCTGGTTGCTCGGCGTTCGAAATGGTTTCTACGCTATGCGGCTAAACAGCGTGCTGGCTCCGCGGGGATTTCTCAAGGTGGTTTCCGCTCAGTTGAGCATTGATGAATCGAACGGCGTTTCCGCGGCTCAGGATGATTTGAAATCGCAGCGACTAGGGTTTTGGGCTACCGGGATTGCGGTATTTGTGTTTTGGAACCTCGCTACTTTGCTTGGGGCAATTGCCGGTGATTTTCTCGGTTCGGCTGAGACCTGGGGTCTTGATGCTGCCGCGGCGGCAGCCTTTTTAGGGCTGGTGTGGCCAAAGCTTAAGGACAACAAGGTATTAGCTCTAGCGGCCTCGGTTGTGGCGGTCGTGGGATCCCTGTTTTTGCCGGCTGGCGTTCCTGTTTTGCTAACCGTGCTGTTGGCATTGGTGCCGGGGAGGTCAAAGTGACCATAACGGTTATTCTGGCCTCGATCGCGGTTTTCAGCTGGAAGATGCTTGGCTACTTGATTCCGCAGCGCTGGATCACTGCGGGAATCAGGCAGTTTAGTGAGCGCGTTACCGTGGTGCTGATGGCAGCTCTTGTTGGGGTGCAGACCTTCGTTTCAGCGAATCAAATCGAGTTTGATGCCCGAGTGCCAGCGCTCGGGGTTGCAGCAATTCTGTTTGCCCTCAGAGCCCCATACATCGTGGTTGTAATCGCTGCCGCCGCGGTAGCGGGCGGATTGCGACTTTTAGGGTTCTAAATAGTCAACTCCGGGAGTCCAGCTATTTCCCGGCTCACCCCAGCCTTCGTACTTGATTACCTTCTTGATTTCTCGCTGATACGGCTTGAGCAATCGGTCCGCATAAAGCAAGCCATCCAGGTGATCAAATTCGTGTTGGAATATTCTCGCCAGCCAGCCAGTTGCCTCGATGGTGAAATCCTCTCCGGCGAGGTTTTTTGCTCTCAGTACAGCGCGGTCGGCTCGCTTCAGCGGATAACGCTCACCCGGGATGGATAGGCAGCCCTCTGACTCAGTGTCCTCGTCGGGCCACTCGGCGCTGATTGGTGATAGTTCAAGGGTTGGGTTGATTGCTTCGCCACGATGGTGAATTTCGCCATCGTGCCAATCGAAAACGAAGATCCTGAGCCCGACTCCGATCTGCGTAGCTGCCAGCCCAACACCTGGTGCTGCAGCCATGGTTTCGTACATATCGGCAACTAAGGTCTCGATTTCGGGAGTGATTTCGCTAACCTCTTGGGCGCGAGTGTGAAGTACCGGATCACCGGTGATAACTATTGGGCGAATTGACACACAGCAAGGTTACTCAAGGAATTCCCAAGTTGTTGCTTTAGGCTTCTAAGGCTGCACTTTAGATGAGGAGAGCAGTTGTTCGAACCAGAGATTGCTCGCCCGCTAGCCATTGTTTTGGCAGTTATTGGGGCAGTGTTTTTGGCACTCGGCGCACAGTTTCAAAACGACGCCGTTACTCAGCACCACGCCCCCAAACAGTTGAAGCTAAAGTCTCTGCACATCAAACAGGTTCTTGATCTTTTGCGACGCCCGAGGTGGCTCACCGGATCGGTATTCATGGCGCTCGCGATCCTTTCGCAGCTGACCGCGTTGGCTTTGGCACCTTTGATTGTCGTGCAGCCAATCGGCGCAATCGCTCTGATTATCACCAGCGTTCTGAATTCACGTATTCACAAAATCAAGTTGGACCCTAAGACCTTCGTGGCGATTGCAATCACCATGCTCGGCGTTGCAGGCTTTGTGCTGTTCACTGCCACCAGCGCGACCCAGGTCAAACTTGACGACGGCATGTTGCTGCAGGTAGTTGGCGTTCTTATCGCGGTCCTTGCCGTATTCGGAATACTTTTTGCGGTATCTAAGGGTCGGGTTGGGCCGCTGCAGTACATCTTTGGCGCTGGGGTGCTCTATGGCTTTGTGGCATCCTTGGCAAAGGTCGTCATCCAAAGAATCATCCAGGGGGACCTCAACTGGCTCACCCTACTGGCCACGCTCGCGCTAGCCGCTGCCGCTATCCTGGGCGGTTGGTTCGTTCAAAATGCCTATGCAGCAGGTCCTCCGGATTTGGTAATCGCTGGCCTTACCGTTATCGACCCAGCGGTGGCTGTTGGGATTGCAATTGTGATCCTTGGAGAGGCATCCAGTGCTGCTACCGGACAGGTGGTAGGGTTCGGTGTATCGGGATTAGTTGCCGTTTTAGGTGTGTTAATGCTCTCTAAGGTTCACCCGCAACTAAGCAATAAACAAGAGGTTTAGCGTTGGAAAAACTCAAGGTTGTCATGGCTTGTGACACCTTCGCACCCGACATCAACGGCGCTGCCAGGTTTGCCGAGCGACTTGCCGCCGGGCTGGTACGTCATGGCCATGAAGTTCACATCATCGCCGCAAGCACAGACTCAACCCACGGTGCCCGTTTTGAAGTTCACGACGGATCGCGCATGAAGGTTCACCGCATGCGAAGCCACCGAGTGCCGCAGCACAAGACCCTGAGATGGACTCAGCCAGTTGGCCTAACCGGCGAGATTCGAAAGATCCTGCGCGAGGTGAAGCCAGATGCCTTACACATCCAATCCCACCTTTTGATGGGCAGATTTGCAGTTCGCGCCGCAGCCGGCACCGGTGTGAAGCTCATCGCGACCAACCACATCATGCCTGAGAATCTGATCAAGTATTCGCTGCTGCCAAAGTTCATGCACAAAACCGCCATGCGCATCACCTGGGCCGATGCCGGTCGCATCCTAAAGAAGATGGATGCTCTCACAACCCCTACCCGAAGGGCAGCTCAGCTACTCGAGGAAGCCGCTGGCGTCTCCGGGGTCTTGGCCATTAGCTGCGGAATTGACGCGGCCCGTTTTGCAAACGAGACACCTGTAAACAACAAAGAGCCTAGGTTTCTGTTTCTGGGCCGCTTGGACGATGAAAAGCGGATTCACATTCTGCTTCAGGCGGTCGCCAAGCTAACGGATCATCCAAATGTCGTGGTTGAGTTGGTCGGAGATGGTGGCGAGCGAGAGAACCTTGCGAATTTGGCGGCCGAGCTCGGCATTGCCGATCGTGTGATTTTCACCGGTCACATTTCTGATCAAGAGCTACCGAAGGCCTACGAGCGCTGCACGGCATTTGTAATGCCTTCTATCGCGGAGCTGCAGTCGATCGCGACCATGGAGGCAATGGCCTCTGGAAGGCCCGTAATCGGTGCCGATGCCATGGCCTTGCCGCACCTTGTGCACGATGGTGACAACGGCTACCTTTTCCCGGCCGATGATGCCGACGCGCTCGCCGATCGACTCAGAAGGGTCCTCACCGCTGACCAGCAGGAGTTGAACCGCTTGAGCGAGAACAGCCTGCACCTGATTCAGTCGCACGATATCGAGCGAACTATCAAGATTTTTGAGGATCTCTACATCGGTATCCGAAGCGAAGACTCAACCACCGATGACAACTCGCCCTCGTACATGGAGCCAATTGGAAAGCTAAACGAGGCAATCAGCGCGCGCTTGGAGAGTTGGCGTCACAGCGCCGTTGAGCTCGGTAAGCGTGCCGAAGACATCTCCCAAGAGGCGATTGAAAAACTCAGTGAGGTAGGCGAAGAGGTGCGTGAGCAACTTTCTGAGATCAAAGACGACATCAAAGAGCAGCTCAATGAGGCTGCCAAGCGAATCAAACGCAAGCGTAAATAGTTAGACTTAGCCCTGTCGCATGGGGCGTTAGCTCAGCCGGTTAGAGCAGCGGACTCATAATCCGTCGGTCGCGGGTTCAAGTCCCGCACGCCCCACCACGCGGCACCCTTGGCTCAGGCCGGGATTCGTTCTTAGGACCTATCGTGCTCGAATTCTCACTGTCGGTGATTGAGTCAATTGGTCTTCTCGGCGCAGCTCTCCTAATCGCCATCGAAGTCATCATTTTGCCAATTCCCTCCGAATTGGTGCTACTTCTCACAGGAGTAAATGCTGGTCAGGGGAACTTCTCCCTAATTGGCGCTGTCTTCGCAACAACGGCGGGGTCACTCCTTGGCGCTGCGGTGCTGTACTTGATCGGCTGGTGGGTCAGCGAGGAGCGCATCAGAAATCTGGTTAAGCGCTATGGCAAATATGTTGGTTTTCACGCCAAGGACTTTGACAAGGCGACCTCTTGGTTTGATCGGTATGGCGTTCCGGTAGTGCTATTTGGTCGCCTAATTCCTGTGGTTCGCAGCTTGGTGAGCATTCCTGCCGGGCTAACCAGAATGAACCCCTATAAGTTTTTCGGCTACACCGCAATCGGCAGTCTGGTTTGGAATACCGCTTGGATCACAGCCGGTTATGTGCTGGGTGAGAACTGGGAGGTTGCAGATCAGTTCTCTTCGGTCGTCGACTACCTCGTTTACGCAGTCATCGCCTTTATTGGCCTGCAGCTAGTGATTCGCTTTATCAAAGCTAGACGCTCTAAGTCTTAGCTTCGCTGCGAGAGATAGCAGCTTGCACACAGCGACTCGTAGGTCACCTGATCGCCGTCGATTGCCACCTGTTCGCCATCGAAAGTGAATTTGCCGTTGAGCAATCTTCCATTGAACATGGCCTTTCGACCGCAGCGGCAAATCGTCTTCAACTCTTCAAGAGAGTGAGCGATCTCTAGCAGGCGCATTGATCCTGGGAAAGCATTGGTCTTGAAATCGGTTCTAATCCCATAGGCTAAGACAGGAATAGCGTCAAGGACTGCTATCTCAAGGCACTGGTCTACCTGCTCGCGGGTTAGAAACTGAGCCTCATCGATCAGCAGACAGGCGATTCGATTGCCGGTTTTTGCTTCGAAATCTGCGATGGTTTTTGCCAATAGCTCGCGAAGATTCACGGTCGGTTCAACCAAAAAGTCAACCTGCCTGGTCACACCCAGGCGGGAGACGATGCTTCTATCGCCTTTGGAATCAATCGCAGGCTTAGCGAGCAAGACGTGCTGCGAGCGCTCTTCGTAGTTAAATGCAGCCTGCAGTAGCGCTGTGCTCTTTCCGGAGTTCATCGCTCCGTAGCGGAAATATAGTTTGCTCATCGCTAGAAATCCTAGGAGAGATGCGAGGGTTTGTTTGACAACTCTCAGGGTTTGGGTTTATCGTTCCTAAACCGGTTCAGAACGTAGGGGAAGACGGATCTGGATCGGAGGAAAACTGCCAAACGTCGATTTGTGGGTGTTTAGCACACCTGTCGAGACGATGGGCCAAATCAAAAAGATTATGGCCGAGTTTGGCGTGTCCGCGAGCTTTACGGGGCAACCTCTTGAGGTCAATACCGTCCAGTCGCGTAACTCACTGGACCTTGACCTTGCGAGGGTTCCAGAGTTGGTTGTTCGGCTTTCTCGCCTGAAGGCAACCTTCGAGCTAAATACCTTTGGGGAGTATCCCGAGCGTTACCTCCATCATCCATCACTCGGTATTTGTCGTAACGTTTTTGATGAGGCGGGAGAAGTCGTTCTTAGAGCAGGGCAGTTGGAGCAGTTGCTGCTGGAGACCCGTGGCAATTTATCCGATTTCTCAAGAGGATTTCGCCGGCTTACGGCGGTCCCTTGGCTTGACCTGGTGGAGCCTTATCGAAAGGTCGCAGATTACGCCGTGGCGCTACCGAGGGCTGTCTAGAGGTTTCTGAAGGCTAGCACAGCGTTGTGACCGCCAAAGCCAAAGCTGTTGCTAATTGCTACCGCATCTGGGCGGGTGAGCTTGGTGGGTGTGCGAGGAACGTAAAGATCGATGGCCGGGTCTTGGTTGTCGAGGTTTATGGTCGGGGGAGCGGTCTGCTCCTTCAGGGCCAAGATGGTGAAGATTGCCTCAATCGCACCGGCTCCTCCCAGCAGGTGGCCGGTGGCGGACTTAGTTGCTGCAACCACTAGGTTTTGCGTGTGGTCACCGAAAACTCGCTTGATGGCCGTGTATTCGGCAATATCTCCCACCGGAGTAGAGGTTGCGTGTGCATTGACGTGCTCAACGTCCTTGATGTCCGCTCCAGCTTGCGCAAGGGCGGCGAGAACGGCTCTGGCAGCACCTGAGCCCTCAGGGTCTGGAGCGGTGATGTGATAGGCATCGGAGGTTACGCTACCACCGACGATTTCGCAGTAAATCTTGGCGCCCCTTGCCTGGGCCGACTCTAGAGTTTCCAGCACCAGCGCACCTGCGCCCTCGCCCATGACGAAACCGTCACGGTCAGTGTCATATGGACGCGATGCTTTAGTCGGATCGTCGTTGCGCTTAGAGAGGGCGTGCATTGCGGCGAAGGCCGCAATAGGCATTGGGTGAATGGCGGCCTCGGCACCACCGGCGACCACAACATCTGCCTCACCGAGCTGAATCCTCCGGAAAGCGTTTGCGATTGATTCATTGCCGGAGGCACATGCTGAAACAGCTGTTCTAACTCCGGCTCTGGCACCCAAGTCCATGCCAATTGCTGCCGCCGGTCCGTTCGGCATCAGCATCGGAACGGTCATGGGAAGAACTCTTCTAGGACCTCGTTCACGAAGCGTGTCGTAGGCATCTAGCAAAGTCCAAACGCCACCGATACCAGTGGCAAAATCTACTGCCAAGCGCTCGGGTTCAACGTCTGGAGAGCCAGCATCCTCCCAGGCCTGACGCGCGGAAATTAGGGCAAACTGGCTTGAGGGGTCAAGGCGCTTGGCCTCTTGTGGGGTGAGAATCTCGCTGGCGGCAATTTTGGCCTGCCCGGCGAAAGTAACCGGCAGTTCGTGGCGAGCGACCCACTCCTGCTCGAGAGTTGAAATGCCGGATTGTCCGGCTAAGAGATTGGCCCAGCTGGACGCGACGTCGCCACCTAGTGGTGTAGTTGCACCAATACCGGTGACGACGACGCGACGCATGCTGTTACTAAGCCTGTGCTGCGGTGATGAAGTTGACCGCGTCAGCTACTGTGATGAGGTTCTTTACTTCCTCGTCTGGAATCTTCACGCCGAACTTGTCCTCAGCGTTCACCACGATGGTCATCATCGAGATCGAATCGATGTCTAGGTCATCGGTGAAGGACTTGTCCATCTGCACTGCATCAGTTGCGATGCCGGTCTCATCGTTTACAAGTTCTGCAAGTCCTGCAAGGACCTCTGCCTGCGAAAGAGCCATTTTTCTCCTAAGTTTGATTGAGTCGCTTTATTTTATGGCAGTTCTACCACTTGGGCCGCGAAGGCAAGCCCCGCGCCGAAGCCAATTTCAAGCGCGTAACCCCCGCTTTTCACTTTACCTTCGGCGAGCAGACGGTGCATCGCCAATGGAATCGACGCTGCCGAGGTATTTCCAGTGTCGACGATGTCGCGAGCTACCACAACCGAATCGGGAAGTTCCAACTGTTTCGCAAACTCATCGATGATGCGAATGTTTGCCTGATGCGTAACCAAGGCGCTCAGATCACTTGCCTCTAGCCCTGATTCCGCCAGCGCCTGCTTCGCCACCTTGGCCATCTCCCAGACCGCCCAGCGGAATACCGACTGACCCTCTTGAATTAGGGTTGGCCACTCGGCTTTGCCATCACGGAAGTCCAAAATCGAACTAGTCATGCCGACTTTGTCCCAGTTCGCGCCATCGCTGCCCCAAATCGATTTTGAGATTCCTGGGTGGTCGCTTGGGCCGACAATTGCCGCTCCGGCACCGTCGCCGAGCAAGAAGCTAATCGAGCGGTCGGTTGGGTCAATAAAGTCAGATAGTTTTTCCCCACCAACCACCAGGACATATTTGCTGGTTCCAGAACGCACCAGCGCGTCTGCCTGCGCGATGCCGTAGCAATAACCAGCGCAAGCTGCAGAAATGTCGTAGGCAGCGGCTCCGTGGGCTCCGACCATCTCTGCCAGTAACGAGGCTCCAGATGGGGTTTGGTATGGGAAGGTGATGGTGGCAAGGATTACGGTGCCGATTTCTTGGGGGCTGATGCCAGCCTTCGCAATCGCTTCATTTGCAGCCTCTGCCGCCATGTCGATTAGCGACTGCTCCTTGTCGGCGCGCTTTCGAGTAATGATTCCGGTGCGCTGTCTGATCCACTCGTCAGATGAATCGATCGGCCCTGCGATGTCGTCGTTGGTTACGGTCTGGTGACCCCTGGAAGCTCCCAGCGCATA
>DLPB01000030.1:19122-21488 GCA_002479805.1 Micrococcales bacterium UBA7469 | reverse complement strand
CAACCACATCGCGCGGTGCAACACTCACCCGACCATCTTTGCTGCGCACTGAGACGGGGTCAACCGAATCAAGGCCGAGGGCGTGCAGGGTCTGCAGCACGGTAATGAACTCGGTGCCAAGACCGTACTTGAAGGCAACGCGCTTAGCGTTGAGGGTGCGAGGCAACATGTTGACCTCTTCGTGCTCAACGTTCACGCACTCCACCGCTCCAATGCCGCCTGGGAACTCAAAGACCTCGGGCTCGCTAAATGGCGGAGTGGTGAACCAGCCCTTGTCCTTCTCCCACAACAGCGGTGGGTTGAGGCACTCTTCGATCACGGTCCAGATTGAGAACGATGGCGCGAAGATCTCCTCGCCGGCATCGTTTTTCACAATCAGGTTTCCGCCATCCATGATTTTGATTTCATCGATCTCTTGGAACAGGTAATCCTGCGCGTAGCGGGCAAAGATATTTGAGATGCCGGGTTCAGCTCCGGTGCCGATAAGTGCCAACAGACCCTGGTCAGCGTAAAGCTTGCTGCGGTCATACTGCCAGTCACCTAGCTTCTCGGCTGGAGTGTTGAATGGGTCAGTGGGGTGAGCGTGGCTCAGGCTCATCGCCATGTCCATGTAGTTGGCACCGGCTTGCAGTGCACCCTCGAAGATGCTCTGCACGAACTTGGGTTCAACCGCATTCATAACGTGAGTGATTTGGTGCTTGCGAGCCAACTCGGCAATGTTTACCGAGTCAGATGCATCCACCTTGTCTGCCACAAATTTGGCAGCAACTGATGCATCGCGATTGGATGCAACCCAAGCCACTGACCTTTCGGCACGGCTTAGGTCGTAGTCCGAAACCACGATCTTTTCAAAGAAATTACGATTAGCAGCAATTTTGACGATGGCATCGCCAACACCGCCTGCTCCAACGAGCAAGATACGCATTGATTCACAACCAGACGTTGACCGATTTGTAATGGGCCCAGTCCTTGCCCTCGCTCACCAGTAGGCGCAAAGCCGGAATGGCGTCACGGTGTAACCGCGCCTTCACTGAAGTGAACTACCCAATCAGTATGCCACTAACTCAATCAGCCTGCTGCTAGTCCAGCTGCCGAATTGGCACCACCAGCGGAGTCTTTCCCACCGGGTCTTCGATCACGCGAGCCAAAATGTTGAATGCTGCTGCCAGGTTATTTGGGGTGATGACGTCTTTCGCCAAACCCTGGTCGACGATTTTGCCGTCCTTCAAAATCACCACTCGATCGGCGAATCGAGCAGCCAGATTCAAATCGTGCACCACCGCAACAATCGTCATGCCGCGTTCGCGCTTTAGTGAGGACAGTAGGTTTATTACCTGCAGCTGGTGAGAGTAATCCAGTGAATTGGTGGGTTCATCAAGCAGCAGCACCTCTGGGTTTTTTGCCAGCGCCGCGGCAATCAATGCGACCTGCCTCGAACCGGTGGAGAGCTCACCAAGCTTCTTTTTGGCGAGTTTCGTAAGTCCGGTGCGCTCCAAAATAGTTTGAATCTCGAGATTGAGCCTTGGTGAAACTCTTGAGATCTCTTGCGAGGTCATTGCGCTGCGCGCAACCAAGTCAAAAACCGTTTCGGTAGACCTTGCTGCCGGCATGGCGCCCAGTAGCCCTACCTTACGATCCAATTCTTTGCGACTTAGCTCATTGATGGAGACGCCATCTAATAAGACCGCACCGGATTGAGTTTTGATTTTTCTGGCCAAGGCCTTCAAGAGGGAACTCTTGCCCGCACCATTTGGCCCAATCACTGCGGTGATGGTGCCGCCTGGCAAGGTGAGGTCTAGATTCTCAATAATCTGATCAGCGGAATAGCCGGCACTTAGTGCCTGAGCGGCTAACTTCTTACTTGGATCAAACATGCCTAAAGCATACTTTTAGGACCAGTTAGCTGTGAGCTCCACGGCCTGAATGAACCGGTCATACTCCTTCTCGCGAGATTGAGCCGGGGTGAAAGTCCGTTCCGCGGGGTTTAGGTCTTTCAGCTCTTCCAGTGAGCTAAATATGCCTGAGCCCAGACCTGCCAAAAGCGCAGCTCCGAACCCGGTAGATTCCAAAACCTTGGCTCGCACCACATCGTGACCTGTGACATCGGCCTGGATCTGCAGCAGCAGATTGTTAGCCGCCGCACCACCATCTACCCTCAATGAATCAATCGGGTGACCAAAGTCTTTTGCCATGGCATCCAGTACTGCTTTCACTTGAAAAGCAATCGCCTCCAGGGTGGCAAATGCGATGTGTGCCGAAGATGTGCCGCGGGTTAGGCCAAGCATCGAGCCCCGAATGCTTGAGTTCCAAAATGGCGCTCCGAGCCCGGTTAGGCTCGGCACAAACACCACGCCGCCGCTTTCAGA
>DLPB01000030.1:8285-18970 GCA_002479805.1 Micrococcales bacterium UBA7469 | reverse complement strand
ACGGTAGCCAATAGCTGGTGGGCGCTCTCGACTATTTCCGAACCGGTGTTTGTCAGGATGAAAGCCCCGGTTCCGTAGGTGGCTTTCGAATCTCCGCTGTCAAAGGCAGCTTGTCCAAAAAGCGCCGCCTGCTGATCACCGGCGATGCCGTTGATAGAGACTGAAAGTCCCAAGAAGTGTTTAGGGTCGCTGGCTGCCAACTCTCCCCAGCTTGGGGTGATGGCAGGGAGTGCCGATTTAGGAATTCCAAAGGCTTGCAGCAGCTCATCGTCCCACTGCCCGGTTTCCAGATTCATCAGCTGGGTTCTGGATGCGTTTGAGCAATCTGTGATGTGGGAGGCGCCGCCGCTGATTCTTGCCACTAGGTAGCTGTCAACGGTGCCAATTGCATATCTGCCCTCAACCACCCCTTGCCAAACTTCGGGCAGGTTTTTTTGCCACCACAAAAACTTGCTGGATGTGAAGTAGGGGTCGAGATTCAAGCCGGTTCGCTTGCGAATCCAGTCACCTTGGTTGATTCGCTCAAGTTCAGAGGTCAGATCCGCCGTCCTGCGGTCTTGCCAGACGATGGCATTGGTAGGAGAGCTGAGATCTCGGCGATCCCAAATCACAGCTGTTTCGCGCTGGTTCGTGATTCCAATTGCGGTTGGCTTTTCATCGGCCAGAGCCAAAGCCCGCGTGGTAGCGGACAAAGTCGCCTGCCAAATTTGTTCCGGGTCGTGCTCAACCCAACCTGGCTTTGGAAAGTGCTGTTCGAATTCTTGGTAGCCGCGAGCAATAATCTGGCCGGATTCAGATACCACCAGAGCGGTCACGCCGGTAGTGCCGGCATCAATAGCCAAAATCGACAAGGCTTCCTCCTTGAAACCAGAGCGTTACCTAAAACCTACCGCCCATAACCTATGCTTTTAGTGTGATGTTACAAAAACAAACAAAATCACACAATTTCGTGCAGAGTGACTACGACGTAGCGGTGATCGGTGCCGGTATCAACGGCGCAGTCGCTGCTGCCGCAGCCAGCGCAGCCGGCCTTCGGGTGTTGCTGGTCGATAAGGGTGACTTTGCCAATTTCACATCCCAAGAATCCAGCAACCTGGTTTGGGGCGGCATCAAGTATTTGCAGACCTATGAGTTTGGTCTAGTGGCAAAGCTTTGCCAGGCGCGCAATCGACTGATTCGTGCCTACCCAAATCAGATCAAAGAAATTGGCTTTTTAGCATCACTCGGACCAAACGCCCCGTTTGGGCGTTTGCTTGGAACCTTCGGAACCTTGTTCTACTGGGGTATCGGATTGATGGGCACCCCGCTGCCATCAAGCTACTCGGCCAAAAAGGCAAAAGAGCTTGAACCAAATTTGATCTCCGGCAGAAAAGCGGTGCAGTATTTTGATGCTCACCTGCCGGATAACGACTCTCGCTTCGTTTACGACTTTATAAAAAAGGCAAAGCACAACTCCACCAAGGCCCTCAACTACACCGAGCTAGTTGGCGCAAAGCGTAACCAAGAGGTTTGGCACCTTGATTTCAAGTCTCACGAAGGCAGTTTCTCTGCCACCGCATTGACGGTTGTAAATGCCGCCGGTCCATTTGCTAAAAATGTTGCTGAGCTGTTTGGTTCACCAACCAAAGCTCGGTTGGTTTTCTCAAAGGGTGTCCACTTCACGATCAATCGCAAGCTGACCCAGGGCGATAGAGTGCTGGCATTTTGGGATGAGCAAAACCGATTGTTTTATGTTTTGCCGATGGGCGATCGCTCGATGATCGGCACCACCGACACCAGAGTCGATGCTCCTCAAACTGAAGCGAATGACGAAGACATTGAGTTTGTGCTGCGGCAGATAAATGCCCAGCTTGAGCTTGCTGAGCCCATCACCAAAGAAGAAATCGTCTCGGCGCGCTCAGGGGTGAGACCACTGGTCATCGATGGCTCGCAAGGCGATAACCAGGACTGGCACCAACTATCCAGAAAACACGTAATCGAGACCAATCCCGATGCTGCGGTGGTGTCAATTCTCGGTGGCAAGCTGACCGACTGCCTAAACGTTGGGAAAGAAGTTTTGACCGAACTTAACCGGCTTGGCTTGGGTGGCAAATTACCTCGCAAATGGTTTGGCGAGGGTTCGCAGCAGCGCTTCCCGGAGCTGGTGCAAATCGTGCAGTCGCTGGTTAGCGATACAGCGGCCGCTACCCGGATTAGCGAGGGGCTCTGGCGCAGACACGGCGAGCAGTCCTTTGAAATTATCGTCTCGGGAGACCTAGCTGAGGTCTTTGAAGGGTTGGGCATTTGCTATGCCGAGCTGCAGTGGATTGCCCAGCACGAAGACGTTATGACCAGAGAGGATCTGCTGCGCAGAAGGCTACCGATTGCGATGGCGAGATCGGCCTCCGAAATCGCAAACAACCAGAAATTGCAGGCCCTGCTAGTGGATGTGGGGCTGTAGGTCGAACTTGTCCTTCGTTGAAGGCCACTCGACAATCAGCATTGCACCCAGCATCAGTGCGCCACCGAGCGTGATGGCGATCGTGATTGGTTCTTGACCGGCAGCGATAGCAATCAGTGCGGTGAAGACCACCTCGCTGGTCATAATCAACGCCGCCCGAGAAGCATCCATCAGGGTCTGCGCCCAGGTCTGAACCCAAAAGGCAGCAGCTGTCGATAGCACCGCGGTGAAAATGATTGCCACCCAAACATCTGAGGTTGGAGGTGGTTGATAGCCATCGGTTAGTGCAAATCCCCAGCACACGATTGCCACCGCGGCGATCTGAACCATCGCAAATCGATAGGCATTTCTGCCGACCCCGTACTTGCCGAGTAACAAAATGTGAAGGCCATACAAAATTGCGCATGCCACCAGCCACAGCTGTCCGATTTGGAAATCGAGTGAGGTCGCAGCCCCCGAGAAAACGGCAAGACCCACAACCGAAAGTAAGGCAGCCAGCCCAAGCTTCTTGGACACCTTTTTGCGGTAGATCAAAAATGCCAGCACCGGAGTGAAGACCACATACAGCCCGGTGAGAAAGCCACTGGTGGCAGCCGTGGTCAGCTCTAGTCCGATGGTTTGGGTGATGTAACCAAAAGCCAAAATCACTCCCAGCCCCAGACCAATTTTGATGTCACCGGTTTCGAAGCGGCTTGAGGTCTTAGGCCGCAGCAAAAACATTGCTACCGCGGCAAGGGTGAAGCGCACTGCCAAAAAGTCCATGTATGGCTGCTTCTCAATGGCATCCTTCATCAGCACAAAGGCAGCACCCCAGGTGAAGCAAACTCCCAATAGGGCGATAACTGCAAGGCGAATTCGGGTCATGGTGCCAAAGTCTAACTAATAGTTAGCTGGCGATATCGGTCAGGCTGCAGCGCTCAACACCGACCACCTTGGGCTTTGAACCAAGGGTGATTCGCAAAACCAAGAACTCTGCTGGGGCCAGCGTCGATCCGGCCTCGACTTCTTTGCGAAGTTCCTTGGAGGCCATAGCGGCAAAGGGCTCCAAGATGCTTGGCAGGGCTGGGCGGTGTGAGCAAATCAAGCCTGACTTATTGGTGCCGAGCAGATCCTTTACAACGTCCTTAGTTCGCGCTGGACGCTTTTTGTTGCCGAGTTCGGTGAGCTGGTGTCGCTCGATTAGCTTTTGCTTTCGCTTTTCGGCATAAGGCGCAATGGTGTCGTGACAACGTGACCACGGGCTGGTAACCAAGCGTTTTGGCCCGTATGCCGAAATCAGCGGAACCAGCGCTTTGGCTTGTTTTTTACCTTCGGCTAAAAGTGGCCGCTTGGCTTCCTCGCCCTTCCAGTCCGAACGCAGGGTGGCTTTTGCGTGACGCAAGACAATCAGGGCTCTGGTTTCCAGCTCCTTAGCCTTGTGCAGCTGAATGACCTGCTCCATCAGCTTCTGGTCGTGCTCATAGCTCAGCAGCGTTACTGCCTTTTTGGCCAGCACCCACTCGACTTTGGCAATCTCTTGATTAGGGGAGAACTCTTGCTTTGATATTGCCTTGGTCGTGACCTTTGAGGCCCAGTAGTGGACCTCTTTGTCGATGCCTTCGCCAACCTGATACTTGATTACTCCGAGCTTTCGACCCAGGCGAACTTTGAAGCCGGCTTCCTCGCGAACTTCGCGAACCGCGGTCTGCGGCAACTGCTCACCCGGATCTAATTTGCCCTTGGGAAAACCCCAGTCCTTGTATTGCTCACGGTGCACAAGGGCTACCTCGAGCTTGCCCTGCTGTTCGCGCCAGCAAACAATGCCGGCAGCATAAATCGTCACTATCGGCTGCGCTTTCGCTCAAGGGTGCGCTGCATCAAAAGATCTTGCATGTCGCCCAGCTTTTGACCCATCACATCGTGGGTTTCGCGGGACCAAACACCGTTTGCTTTGAGTTCCCAAACCGCAACCGATTCACTCATGCCCAGGTCAAAAATCTCGTGCAGTTGGCGAATTTGGTCAGACTGGGTGATCTTTACCAGGGTCTCGACGCGACGATCCAGGTTGCGGTGCATCATGTCGGCACTGCCAATGAAGATGTCGGGGTCGCCACCGTTATCAAAGCTCACGATGCGACTGTGCTCGAGATAGCGACCGAGCACTGAGTGCACCTTGATGTGGTCTGAAAGTCCTGGCACTCCAGGGCGTAGGGCACACATGCCACGCACCAAAACCTCAACGCTGACACCTGCCTTGGAGGCGCGGTAAAGCTCATCAATAATCTGCTCATCCACCAGTGAATTCATCTTGAGGCGGATACGGCCTGGGCGACCTGCCTGCTGGTGGGAAATTTCCCTGCGAATTCGCTCGGTCAGCCCCTCGCGCACGCCATTTGGCGACACCAGAAGGCTCTTATACTGCGGCGCTTGGGTGTGACCAGAGAGTTGGTTGAAGAGTTTGGTGAGGTCTTCACCTACCGCCGGACGGCTGGTTAGCAGACCAAGGTCCTCGTAGAAACGAGCGGTCTTTGGGTTGTAGTTACCGGTGCCGATGTGGCAGTAGCGCCTCAGCGAGTCACCCTCTTGGCGAATCACCAGCGAGAGCTTGCAGTGGGTCTTGAGGCCAACGATGCCGTAGACCACGTGGACGCCTGCGGCTTCTAGTTTCCTAGCCCAGGCGATGTTGTTTTGCTCGTCAAACCGGGCCTTGATCTCCACCAGTGCGAGCACCTGCTTACCGGCCTCGGCAGCATCAATCAGCGCATCAACAATTGGCGAGTCACCGCTGGTGCGGTACAGGGTTTGCTTGATGGCCAAGACCTGTGGGTCGGCAGCAGCCTGCTCTAAAAATGCCTGCACGCTGGTTGCAAAAGACTCATACGGGTGGTGCACCAGAATCTCGCGCTCGCGAATTGCAGCAAATATATCTGCCGCCTCATCCGGGTCGGACTCTAGGTAGCGGTTGGTGGTTATCTGGTGTGGTTCGAAGTGCAGCTCAGGCCTTGGCATGTAGGCAAAGGCCGTCAGGCTCTTTAGGTCAAGTGGCTCTGCCAAGTGATAAACATCACTGGCCTCTACGTCCAGCTCACGCTGCAGCAAATTCAGCACCTGCTGATCGATGTCTTCAGCAACCTCGAGGCGAACCGGTGGGCCAAAGCGACGGCGCAGCAATTCTTTCTCGAGCTGAATCAGTAGGTTTTCACCTTCGTCCTCATCAACTTCGAGGTCTTCGTTGCGAGTGACACGGAAGGTGTGGTGCTGTAACACCTCCATGCCCGGGAAGAGCTCCGAAAGGAACGCCCCCATGACATCTTCCAATGGCACGAATCGGTTTTGGCTGCCTGGCACCGGCACAAACCTGGGTAGCAGTGGCGGCACCTTGACGCGAGCGAAGTGCTCCTGTCGGTTATTTGGGTTTCTCAGCACAACTGCGAGGTTCAGGGAAAGGCCAGAGATGTAAGGGAACGGGTGAGCTGGATCTACTGCCAGTGGAGTTAGTACCGGGAACACCTGATCATGGAAGTACTGCTCTAAACCGGCACGTTCCGCTTGATCTAGTGCCGACCAGTGCTCGATTTGCACACCATTGAGGGCAAGTTCTGGACCGAGTTTGTCCCTAAATAGCGCGGCGTGACGGGCCTGCAAATCTTTAGTCTTCGCAGCAATCTGGCCCAGAACGTCAATAGGACTCAAGCCCGAGGCCGAGTTCACCGCGATTCCGGTGGCAACCCGACGCTTCAGCGAGGCCACGCGCACCATAAAAAACTCATCGAGGTTGGAGGCAAAAATACTGAGAAAGTTGACGCGTTCCAAAAGCGGAATCGACTCGTCCTCTGCAAGCTCCAAGACCCTGCGATTGAAATCCAGCCAACTCAATTCGCGATCGAGAAACCGGTCAGCAGGCAAGTCCGGCTGGGACTCCGGGAGAAAAATTGCTGTGGTCTCTTCTGACATGCTCTCTATCTTGGCATCTTCGAGTTAAGGGGAGGTTAACTATTCGCTGGCATTACCCTGCGGATCGAGGCGGTAGCCCACATTTCTAACGGTTCCAATTAGCGATTCATACTCGCCAAGTTTGGCGCGCAGCCTCCTGACGTGAACATCGACCGTTCTCGTGCCACCAAAGTAGTCGTAGCCCCAAACCTCGCTCAAAAGCTGCTCTCTGGTAAACACTCGATTTGGGTTTTCGTTGAGGTAGCGCAACAACTCAAATTCTTTGAAGGTGAGGTCAAGGGTACGACCACTGATCTTGGCGGTATAGCTCTGCTCGTCGATGCTCAGGCCGGAATCCAGCTCGGCTTGCTCGACAAACTTTTGATTGGCGCTGGTTGCAAGGCGGATTCGAACATCTACTTCACCCAGAGTTGCCGAATCAAATACAAAGTCGGTAAGACCCCAATCTGCATTGACCGCAGCCAGCGAGCTTTCGGTAACTACCAAAATCAGCGGCCTGGACCAATGAGCCGCTAAAAGAATCCGTGCAATTGACTTAGCGTTTGCCAAATCGGTTCGGCAATCCAGCACTGTGACGTCGTGGCGTGGGGCGGAAACCAATTGAGCTGGATCAAATCCGATGTTGTTGACCTGATGGCCCAGAATTTCCAGCTGCGGAAGTGGGTTTTCTCGCGCGGGGGAGATTGCTAGAACTACAGCCATTTTTCCACCCTTCGCTAGAGCAAAATGATACCGAGCTTTGGCACCCCGCACAGATAGAGTTCTTTTGTGAGTAAGCAGTGGCTTCAGATAATTCTGATATGGGTGGCGGTGCTGTCGGCTTCGCTGTTTGCCCTCACCATCGCAGAACTCGAACTTCGTTTTCTAGTTTTCTCTTCGATTGCTGCCGCCGCCATTGCAATTGTCAGCATTGAGCACCTGATTTCATCGCGAACCAAAGACACCGTGAGGCAGCAGGTCTATGTTTCCGCCGGGACAATTGTGATTCTGGGAACCATGACCATCGTCTCGCTGCTGAGTTAGACTTATCTCATGCTTTTGGCCTTAGAAATTTTCTTCACCGGACTTTTGGTGCTGGCTTCGCTGGCAATTGCCGGAGTCTCCGCGCTAGTTCTGTACAAGCTATTCAAGGGGCAGCGCTAATTTGTTCGTCATCCCAGATGACCTTCCAATTGAGCTAACGCCGTTTACCTTCCTGCTGGGGTCTTGGCGTGGCACCGGCGTAATCAGCTACCCAATTGGCGATGAACCGGCCCAAGAAATTGAGTTCAGCCAAACCATGAGTTTTATCCCGGTCGGCTCTCGACTGGAGTTTCGCTCCGAGGTCTTTGATTTGAAGGGCAACCCAATCTCCCAGGAGCGTGGCTTTTGGTCGCTATCGAGACCAGCCTCAGCGGCCGATGCCGGTCCAGGTCTTTTGCCGGGTGATGGCTCTCCACTGCTGACAGTTCGAGAAGACTTGGAGCTTTGGCGAAACTCAAATGGCGGATTTGATATCGAAGCCTTGATCATTCAGCCATCGCAGGTTGCCGAACTTTACTTTGGGCAAATCAAGGGCGCCCGAATCGACATCGCAACCGATGCCGTGTTGCGCTCACCGAATGCCAAGGATTACGCGGCCGGTCAGCGAATCTTTGGCTTGGTAGAAGGCGCGCTGCTTTGGGCCTGGGATATGGCCGCGAATGGCCAGCCACTGAAGTCTCACGCCTCGGCTCGACTTGAGCGCCATGACTAAGCATTTTGGGAATCCTCTTGGCGAGCAGCGCCAATTGCTCGCCGGTAAAGCAGTGGTTCGACGTTTTGACCAAGCTGTTCTAAAGCTGACAGGTGATGATGCCCTGAGCTGGCTGCACTCAATCACCTCGCAAAACATCAAAAACCTCAAGCCCGGTGATTCCACCGAAACCCTGGTGCTCTCACCAACTGGTCACATCGAGCATCAGATCAAGGTCTTGGCCTTCGAGGGTGGTCTCTACCTAATCGTCAATGTCGAGAAGGTGGAGGCACTCACCAAGTGGCTAACCATCATGCGGTTTCGCTCCAAGGTCGAGCTCTCCCAAACCGACTTAGAGGTTTGGGGCGCATTCCAAGATTTGGATTTGGCAGATCTGGTTTGGGTGGACGGCTTTGACTCTGAACCCAAGGGTTCGGTTCGCTACGCGCAGGCAGTGGAAAGCTTCCCCTACCGCGAATACCTGATGTCGAGTGGTTCTCTCCCAGAGCTTCAGGAAGCTGGAATGCTCGCCTTCGAAGCGCTTCGCATCGCTGCCGGCAGGCCAGAAATTACCGATGTAGATGAGAAGTCGCTGCCTCACGAATTCGACTGGTTGGCATCAGCGGTGCACATGAGTAAGGGTTGTTACCGCGGTCAGGAGACTGTGGCCAAAGTGCACAACCTCGGTCACCCACCCCGTCGCCTGGTGCTACTAAACCTTGAAGTCGGAGACACCGTGGCAAACCCCGGTGAGGAGATCGGCTACCAGGGTCGAGTTATTGGCAAGGTGTTGGCAGGTGCACTGCACTTTGAGGCTGGCTCGCTGGCGCTTGGGTTGGTGAATCGCAACACTCCCTATTTGGATCTAGAGGTTTGCGGCATGACCGCATCTCAAAAAGTTTTGGTTCCGGCAGATGCGGGTAAGGCCGCCAATCTGCCAAGACCGAGTGCATTTAAGCTCAGCGGCAAGAAGTGAAGCTGTCACTTAGTAACGCTCTTAGCCGAGTCAAAGACTCGCTCTGGCAGATCATGCAGTTGGTTCTGGCGTCGATCCTCTCCTACGTAATCGCTCGATTTGGGTTTGGACATCCGGTGCCACTGTTGGCGGTTACGGTTGCAATCTCATCCCTGGGTTTTGCTCGCGACACTCGCCCCGGGCGAGTTGCGACGACGGCGCTCGCCATGGTGCTCGGTGTGGTGCTGAGTGAGACCGCGCTGGTGCTCTTTGGTCCTGGAACTTTGCAGCTGCTACTGGTGATTCTGCTAGCGCTGCTATCAGCCCGGCTCATTTCTCCAAATCCAACATTTGCTCTGACGGTTGCGATTCAGGCGGTTTTGGTGCAGTTGTTAGACGCCCCAACCGGCGGCGACTTTGCCAGGGTGATCGATGGTCTAATCGGTGGTTTGGTGGCACTCGCTTTCACCGCACTGGTGCCCAGGAACCCAATTCGTTTGGCAAGAGCCGACTCGAGGCTGCTGTTTGCAACCGTGAAGGACACCTTGGCAAAATTGCGCGAGGTGCTGCTTACCGCCGATAAGGCGACAGCCGATTTGGCGCTGGAAAACATTCGCCAAACCCAACCGCTGGTTGATAACTGGAAGAGTTCACTGGAGAGTGCGGCGGCTATTGCAAAACTGTCACCTTTTTACCGATGGGCGCAGAAAGAGATTGCCGATCAACGCGTGCTCTTCAAGGGGCTTGACCTAGCGACTCGAAACCTTCGCGTTATCACAAGGCGCATTGACTATGCGCTGCAGGATCAAAGACCGAGGCCAGAATTGGCAGCTGTGATTTCCAAAGCGCTAATTGCGGTCGATCTTTTGGAGCAGAGCCTGGATGACTTTTCGTTGCGAGCCAAGGCGCAAAAATACCTGTTGAAGCTAATCAGGCAGCTAGATCCGAAATCGATGCCAGGGGCGGGTTTGGGTGACCAGGTTATTTTTATGCAGCTGCGCCCGATGATCGTCGACTTGGCTGTCGCGGCTGGCATTGAGAGCGAGCAAGCACTCAGGCTGTTGCCTCACGTTGACTAAACTTGAGGCATGACTTACAACCTAATTTTGCTTCGCCACGGCAACAGCGTTTGGAACCAAAAAAACCTATTCACCGGTTGGGTGGATGTTGACCTCAGCGACCAGGGTCGCCAGGAGGCCAAGCGTGCTGGTGAGTTATTGGGTGAGTCGGGTCTAAAGCCAGATGTGCTCTACACCTCGGTGCTCAAGCGAGCCATCAACACGGCTCACATCGCACTGGACCAAATTGATCGCAACTGGATTCCTACCCTGCGCAACTGGCGACTAAATGAGCGTCACTACGGGTCGCTCCAGGGCTTGGACAAGGCAGAGACCTTGGAGAAGTACGGAGCAGATCAATTTCAGATTTGGCGTCGCAGCTACGACGTGCCACCACCGCCAATTGCCGATGACAACCAGTACTCCCAGGTTGGCGATGAGCGATATGCGGACCTCGGTGACGACGTGCCTCGCACCGAGTGCCTAAAGGATGTTCTAGTTCGCATGATCCCATACTGGGAATCCGACATATCGGTTTCCCTGAAGGCAGGGAAGACTGTCTTGGTGACTGCTCACGGTAACTCG
>DLPB01000030.1:0-8127 GCA_002479805.1 Micrococcales bacterium UBA7469 | reverse complement strand
GAGAACTTCAAGCCACTGGTTCGCGGTGGGGAATACCTAGACCCTGAGGCTGCGGCTGCGGGAGCTGCTGCGGTAGCTAACCAGGGCAAGAAGTAAAAACTTCTTAGTCGTGCCACTCGCCGGTCTGCAGGAAGCTGACCTTCGAGGAGATGTCTACCACGTGGTCGGCGAAGCGCTCGAAGTAGCGCGATGCCAAGGTCACGTCAACGGTAAACATGGCGTTCTCTTTCCAGTCTGGAGCAAGCACCACATCGAAAACCTTGCGGTGTAGGCGATCGACCGCCTCATCGCGGGCCTGAATCTCGCGAGCCAGGTCTAGATCGGTGTTCTGCAACAGCTTGATGGCCTTGCCAACCAGTTCAAGGTCGATGCGAGCCATATCTTCAAAGGTCTTCCGAAGCGAGGCCGGAATCGCGCTGCCTGGATAGCGGTAGCGAGCGATCGCCGCGATGTGGGAGGACAGTGAGCCCATCCGCTCTAGCGATGCCGACATGCGAAGTGCTGATACCAAAATTCTTAGGTCACGTGCTACTGGGCTCTGGGTTGCCAGCACCTTGATTACCAGTTCGTCCAGATCCAGAGCTTTGGTCTCATTGGTCTCGGCAAGGGCTAGCGCCTCATCTGCCAGGGTGACATCTGAATTTAGGAATGCCCTCGAAGCCTTGTCCATGATGGACTCGGCATTTTCAGCGAGGTTGATCAGTCTTCCCTGAACATCGGCCAGTGCGTTTTGAAAAATACCGTGCATTTTGCGTCCTAAATCTTCGGTGTTGCGGTGAGTTTTTCAACCCTTGGCTAATTCAAGGTTAATTCGTAACCAATCAAAAGCAAACATGCCGAGTCGTGGCGATTAGTTCCCATAGTCTTTCGGGTGAAGGATTCTGTTAACCTAGTAAACATCCAGCGATGTAGAGAGCGGGTGGCCCATGGGCTTTCTCTCAACTCGGCGCGCTCAAAATCAAGAATCCAAAGACTTTGATGCTTTTCAAAGCATTGCCGCCCAGGTGGTCGATGTCATGGCCACCGCCGGAGTGGTGCTCGATCTGAACAACTCCGTCCTTCGAGCCTCGCCCGGTGCCATTCAGCTCGGATTGGTTCAGAATCGCCGTCTAATTCACGCCTCGCTTTTGAAGCTGGTCGAAAAAGCCAAGAAAACCTCGGGGGCAGTTCAAAAAGAGCTCTTTCTGGAGACTGGACTGCGACGCGACAAGGTTTGGGTCGAAGCGAGAGCCGCCCAGTTTGGTGGCGAATATGTGATGTTGCTGGTCGACGATCGCACCGAGTCGAAGCAGCTCGAGGACACCAGGCGCGACTTTGTCGCGAATGTATCGCACGAGCTCAAGACGCCAATTGGCGCTATCGGTCTTTTGGCCGAGGCAATTCAGGGTGCCACCGATGACTCCGAAATGGTCAAGAAGTTTGCCGAATCCATGCAAAAAGAGAGCCAGCGCTTGGCCAATCTGGTCCAGGAACTGATTCAGCTCTCCAAGGTTCAGGGTGCGAGGGTTGGCGAAAATTCCAGCGAGGTGGACCTCGCAGCGGTGATAACCGATGCGGTGGATCGAAATCTGCTACTTGCCGAGCAGCGCAACATACGTGTGGTTTCCAATGCTGAGCCTGGCACCGTGGTTTTGGGTGACTACGAGATGTTGGTCACTGCAGTCAGAAACCTCATCGAAAATGCCATCGTCTATTCCAACCCAGCCAGCCAGGTCGGCATCGGGCTCAAGGTGGTAAATGGCGTCGCGGAGATTGCGGTCACCGATTCTGGTATTGGCATATCGGAGAGCGATCAGAAGCGCATCTTTGAGCGCTTTTATCGCGTGGACCCTTCAAGATCTCGCGAGACCGGCGGCACCGGCTTGGGTCTTTCAATCGTGAAGCACGTCGCCGCCAACCACGGTGGCGAAGTGAAGCTGTTTTCGCAGCCCGGCGTTGGCTCAACTTTTACTCTTCGACTCCCTATTGACACCCAGGAGATGCAATGACTCGAGTACTTGTAGTTGAGGATGAAAAGAACCTCAGGGAGCCACTGGTTTTCTTGCTGCAGCGTGAGGGCTACGACGTGGTAGAGGCCGAGGATGGCAACACCGCACTGGAGGTTTTCCGCAGTCACGGTGCCGATCTGGTGCTATTGGATCTTATGCTGCCGGGACTCTCCGGCAACGAGGTGTGCCGAGCTATTAGGGCGGAGAGTAGCGTTCCGGTAATCATGGTGACCGCCAAGGACACCGAGATCGACAAGGTGGTAGGCCTAGAAATCGGTGCCGATGACTACGTCACAAAGCCATACTCAACCAGAGAGCTGCTTGCTCGAATGAAGGCTGTGCTGCGCAGAGGCGCGGAGCCGCAGGCCCCGGAGCAGGGGTTGTTGAAGGCTGGGCCGGTGGTTATGGATATCGAGCGCCACGTTGTCACCGTGAACGGTGAAAAGGTGCAGATGCCACTGAAGGAATTCGAGCTGCTTGAGCTTTTGATGGAGAACGTCAATCGTGTGCTGACCCGAGGTCAGATTATTGATCGAGTCTGGGGTTCAAACTACTTTGGCGACACCAAAACCCTGGATGTTCACGTCAAGCGAATTCGCTCGAAGATTGAAGAAGATCCTGCCCGACCTCGTCACCTACTGACGGTGCGCGGGTTGGGTTACAAGTTCGAGATTTAGTTCAGCGCCTCGGCATAGCCGCGGTATTCCGCAAGCGAGCCGTCCATTACTGGAACCTCTAGCACGTATGGATCTCCGCCACCGGAAACCGCAACCTCGTGAAGCTGGCCTGGCACGCCATCAAGCTTGAAGGTAATCGGCTCGGTGCCGTTGTAGCCAAGGTCAAACTTGGTTCCCGCCTTGACTGCAAATTCAACGCGGACATCCTGCCCGGCAGAGTCCTTGGTCTGGACGCTTGCCATTAGGTCCTGCGTGGATGAGTTCACGAACGAGCCAATCAAAACAGCCTTGCCGCTCTCGCCCTGAATCAAAAGAACGTTACGAGCCTTCAGTGACTGAGCATCTACCTGAACGCCGTCGCTCGGGGCGTATGGCTCAAGCGATGCAACGTTGTTGGTCAACGAGCAGCCGGCAAGCGACAGGGTGGCCAGGGCCAAAAGGGACAAAGAAGCGATTTTCTTTACGTTCACGAAGCTCTCCAAAGGACGTATTGGCCCAAGTCTAGCCTAGGAATTAGCCCTGTTCTGTGGTAAACTTGCGGTTTTGGAGCCGAAAGAAGCGTATGAAATTTGAAGTTGGCGAAACCGTTGTCTACCCACACCACGGAGCTGCTGAAATTATCGAAGTTTCCGAGAAGACCATTCGCGGCGAAACCAAGAAGTATCTAACCCTTCGCGTAGTCGTTCAGGGTTCCAAGCTTGAGTCCGGCTCTGAGGCATCTCCTGATCGCCCAAGCCAGGAGCTAATCATTCAGGTTCCAGAGGACAGCGTCACCGAGGTCGGTGTTCGCGATGTCATCGACAAAAAGGGCGTGCAGCAGGTTTTTGACGTGCTTCGTGCCGAGTTTGTGGAGGAGCCAACCAACTGGTCTCGTCGCTACAAGGCAAACCTCGAAAAGCTGGCTTCCGGAGATGTCGTAAAGGTATCCGAGGTAGTTCGCGACCTATGGCGTCGCGATCAGGATCGCGGTCTTTCCGCTGGTGAAAAGCGCATGCTAGCCAAGGCGCGCCAGATTCTAATTTCAGAGCTTGCGCTGGCTCGGAAGGTTGATGAGGTCAAGGCCTCAGCTGAACTTGACAAGGTATTGGCCAGCTAAATCATGAACGTTGCGGTGGTTTTAGTTGCCGCCGGCAAAGGCGAGCGTCTCGGTGCGGGTATTCCCAAGGCACTGGTTAAAGTCGGTGGCAAATCGCTACTTGAGCATGCCTTGATTTCGATTCAAGAATTCAATCCCGCACAACTCGTCGTAGTCGCGCATGAAGATCACCTGGCTGAGTTTGAAGAGCAGGTCAGCGCGAATTACGAGGGTCGCTTTGCCATTGCACCGGGCGGCAATTCCCGGCAGGGATCGGTGGCCAATGGCCTGGCACTAGTGACAGAGGATTTGGTTTTGGTTCACGATGCTGCGCGCTGCTTTGCTTCGGCGCAGCTCTTTCGGAATGTCGCCAGTGCGTTGAGTACGAGCGAAGTTGTGATTCCGTTGATGCCGGTTGCTGACACCGTAAAGCGAGTTTCAGGTTCCAAGATTCTCGGCACCGAGGATCGCAGCGCACTGCGGCTATCCCAAACTCCGCAGGGCTTTAGAACCGAGGTGCTAAAGACTGCGATTGCGCAGACCTCGGAAGAGTTCACCGATGAGGCTGCGCTAATGCAGTCACTTGGCTTTGAAGTTGAGTCGGTATCGGGTGAGGCAACCGCATTCAAGGTCACAACCGCAGCCGATCTTGATAGGGCTAGGGGGGATTTTGGGGCCAGGGCAACCGGAATTGGAACCGATGCGCATCGATTCTCGGAGTCTGGCGAGTTGGTTTTGGGATGTCTGGTGTGGCCAGAGTTACCCAAGCTCGAAGGTCACTCGGATGGAGATTCGATTGCGCACGCCATTGTGGACGCGCTGCTTTCGGCGGCCAAGCTTGGCGATATCGGTTCGAACTTTGGTGTCGATCGACCAGAGTTCGCAGGCGCCAGTGGCGAGGTGTTTGTCACTGAGACCTTGAAAATGATTTCGGCCAAGGGCTACCTGGTTGAGAACGTGGCGGTTCAGGTAATCGCCGATAAGCCAAAGATTGGCCCCAGGCGCTTCGAGCTGGAAGCAAGGCTGAGCCAGGTCGTAGGGGCACCAGTTTCGGTCGGTGCCACCACAACCGATGGGCTTGGCTTCTTGGCGGACTCTAGGGGAGTTGCTGCGGTTGCGACTGCGTTGTTGAAGGTGCTTGGTTAGGCTTTGGACATGAAGATTTTTGACACCAAGACTGCGCAGCTTCGGGAGTTTTCTCCGGTTGCATCCGGTCGGGTAGCAATCTACGTTTGCGGGCCAACCGTGCAGTCTTCAGCTCACATCGGTCACCTTCGCTCGGCACTGTCCTATGACGTGATGGCCAGATGGTTCAAGCACCTCGGATTCGAAGTGACCTTGGTAAGAAATGTCACCGACATCGACGACAAGGTGCTGGAAAAGGCGGTTGAGCAAAAGGAAAACTGGTGGTCACTCGCATACGACAACGAGCTTTCATTTGCCGCCGATTTCCGAAGGCTCGGTATTCAAGCGCCATCTTATGAACCTCGCGCCACCGGCCACATCCCACAGATGCTCAATCTGATCGAAACCCTGATTGAGCGCGGTCACGCCTATCGGGCACTGGATGGCAGCGCCAATGTCTACTTTGACACCGCGAGTTGGCCGAGCTACGGCGAGCTCACCAACCAGTCTCCCGAGGACATGGATGGTCAAGAGGTGAGTGCCGATAAGAAGCGCGCGCAAGACTTCGCGCTGTGGAAGGCCGAGAAGCCAAATGAGCCCGATACCGCCAGTTGGGATTCGCAGTTTGGTCGCGGAAGGCCCGGTTGGCACATTGAGTGCTCAGCAATGGCTTCCCACTATCTAGGCACCGAGTTTGATATTCACGGCGGCGGATTAGATCTTCGCTTCCCACATCACGAGAATGAGCTGGCGCAATCAGCTGCCGCCGGCCACAAGTTTGCAAACTACTGGGTGCACAATGGCCTGGTTACGGTCGCAGGGCACAAGATGAGTAAGTCGCTTGGTAACTCGGTTTACTCCAGCGACCTGTTTGCACTAGCCAGTGCTCAGACCGTGCGCTACTACCTAAGCTCTGCTCACTATCGATCGGTCTTGGATTACCAGCCAGCGGTATTGGCAGAGGCTGATGCGGCCCTGGGGCGAATCTTGGGATTCTTGGAGCGCGCGAGCCGTGAGCTTGCACCAACCAGATTCAGCGAACCGGATGCTGCCAACCTGATCCCTGAAGAATTCGCTGCCGAGATGAATGACGATTTCAATGTCCCGGCGGCGCTCGCGGTCGTGCACGAACTGGTGCGCTCTGGAAACTCAGATTTGGATGAGCAACGACTTCGCGAAGCTGCCCAAAAGCGCGATCAGGTGAATTTGATGCTCGAGGTGCTGGGCCTAGCCCCAAGCCAGTGGCAGTCTCAACTCTCGCAGGAACACCACGCATTGGATATGTTGGTTCAGTCGCTAATCACAGAGCGCGATCGCGCTCGTGAGGCAAAAGATTACGCAACCGCCGATCGCATCAGAGATCAACTTTCCGCAGCCGGTATCGAGCTTTCGGATTCACAAAACCAAACACACTGGAGTCTTAACTAATGGCAAAAATCGGAAGGCCCGGAGCGGCCAAGGGTAAAAAGGGTGCAGTCAAGGGCACCGGCGGCCACGGCCGTCAGGCCCTAGAGGGTCGCGGACCAACCCCCAAGGCGGAAGACCGTCCCTATCACAAGGCATACAAGGCCAAAAAGGCGGCTGCTGCCGGTGTGAAGCCAAAGGCCGAGGCCAGACCTAGCCGCAAGGGCGAATTCGTAGCGGGCCGTTCCGGAATGGGAGCTCGCGCTATTTCCGGCGAGGTTCTTTCCGGTCGTAATTCGGTAGTCGAGGCCCTAAAGGCCAAGATTCCCGCCACCGCACTCTACATCGCGCAGCGCATTGAGATGGATGACCGCGTCAAGGAGTCGATCGCCATAGCCAATGGCCGTGGCATTCCGCTAAATGAGGTAACTCGCCAGGAAATCGATCGCATGACCGGAGGTGACAGTGTTCACCAGGGCATCGCACTGCAGGTTCCGCCATACAACTACAAGCACCCGATGGAGCTTTTGGACCGCGCCCTCTCTACCGGTCACCTTCCGCTTTTGGTCGCGCTCGATGGCATAACCGACCCAAGAAACCTAGGTGCGATTATTCGCTCAATCGCAGCCTTCGGTGGTCACGGTGTGGTCCTGCCACAGCGTCGCAGTGTTGGCGTCACCGCAGCAGCTTGGAAGACCAGTGCTGGTGCGGCAGCTCGCATGCCGGTGGCATTGGCCTCGAACCTGAACCAGACCATCAAGGAATACAAGCAGCGTGGCGTATTCGTGATTGGCCTAGATGGCGATGGCGATGTCATGCTCCCCGAATTCACTCTGGCCGACAAACCACTTTTGGTGGTAGTTGGTTCCGAGGGCAAGGGGCTATCGCGCTTGGTTCAAGAGAATTGCGATCAGGTGGTTTCGATTCCAATTACCGCCGCCACCGAATCGCTAAACGCCGGCATCGCGGCATCGGTTGCGCTCTATCAGATTGCGAGCATGCGGGCCTAAACCCGATCTCTCCAGTCGCCCTCTTCATCATCGTCGGCAACCACAATCAGCCCCGAAGGGATTGCTTCCGCAAGGGTGATGTTTTCGGTGGTGGGGGAGCCGATTAGGGCTTCTTCATCGCGACGCTTGGATAGCACCTCGGAGACGTAGCTTCGCACTGCCTCTAACAGCGAGACATCGTGACCGGCATTTTCTGATTTATACCAGCGGTGCTCGAGCACTTCGTGAAAGACCTCGGCCGGTTCTAGTTTGCCGGTGTATTCACTTGGGATCGCTCCGACCACCGGTTCGTAAACTTCGCTGAGCCACTCGTGAGCCAGCACTTCCTCATCGGCACCTGGGTGCTGATGCGCCAGGCGATATTCATCGATGTCGTTTAGTAATCGCCGAGCTTGGTTCTCTTCGACGTCCAGGCCGGTCAGTAGCAAAAGTCTTCTGGCGTGGTGGCCGGCGTCCACCACCTTGGGTTGGATTCGAACTTTGGTGCCATCGGCTTCTTGGCTCATGCTGAGCTCTTCGATGTCAAAACCAAGATCATTTAGCCGCTGGACTCGCCTGGAGATTCGCCAGCGCTCTGACAGATCGAATACTTCGGTGGCGGTGAGCTCTTTCCAGAGTTCATGGTACTTATCCACGATGCGCTGACTGATTTGATTAGCGTCGATTTCAGCCGCTGCCTTGCCAGAAGCGATGAGATCCATCAGTTCGCCCGCGATGTTAACGCGTGCGATTTCTAGGTCATTCTCGCGCTGTCCGTTGGAGAGCCTTGAGTCATAAAGCTGGCCAGTTTCGGCATCTACCAGGTAGGCGGCAAACTTTCCGGCATCGCGCCGAAACAAAGTGTTTGA
>DLPB01000008.1 GCA_002479805.1 Micrococcales bacterium UBA7469 | reverse complement strand
AGGCAGGCCGAGGAGATTGCCAGTGCGACCAGGGAACTATCGCCCAACCTTGAGGTGATCGAATTTCCATCGTGGGAAACCCTCCCGCACGAAAGGCTGAGTCCTGCCGCTGAGACGGTTGGTCGCCGATTGCGCGCATTGCATCGCATGCTGCAGCTGAAGGCAGAGAACAGGCCGTACTTGGTTTTGATGTCGGTGCGAGCCGCTTTACAGCCGGTGCTCGGTGGTTTGGAAGCGCACCCGCCAATTCTGATTAGTCGCGGTGAGGAATACCTGCTCCCGGAACTGGCGCTAAAGCTGATTGAAATCGGCTATCAGCGAGTCGATATGGTCGTAAAGCGCGGAGAGTTTGCAATTCGCGGTGGGATTCTGGATGTATTTCCTACCACCAGCGAGCACGCCCTTCGCCTGGAGTTTTTTGGCGATGACCTTGAGGATGTTCGAGAGTTCTCAGTGGCCGACCAGCGCTCAATTGAAAGTCAGGTAGATCACCTCGATATTTACCCAGCTCGAGAGCTGTTGATTACTCCGCAGGTTGCGCTTCGAGCTCGCGAGATGGCTCACGAATTTCCCAATCTGACTCAGATGCTGGAAAAAATCTCGAATGGCATGCCGGTTGAGGGTATGGAATCACTGGCGCCAGCCTTGGGAGTCAAACTCGGCCCGATTACCGACTATCTCGGCAAAGACGCCATTGTGGTGCTGCAGGATCCGCAGAAGATTGAGCAGCGCGCCGAAAGCCTGATTCAGACCAACGAGGAGTTTTTGCATGCCGCCTGGGATGCTGCCATCTCAGGATCGCAAGCCCCGATTGATCTCAGTGGGGGAAACTTTTTCACGGTCGATGAATTCATCGGCAAGGTGCAAAAAACCAACACCCTGGTCTCGCTCAATGCTTTGCTTGGCGAGGGGGCCCGCGACCTAGGCTTTCGGGAGATACCGCGCTTTACTCCAGAGCAACCAGCCACCGAGTGGCTAGCTGATTTAGCCGGTCAGCAGCACAAGATTGCCATCATGGCTCATGGTCACGGCAGTGCCGAGCGAGTGCTGGAAGTTTTGACCAAGGCGGAGTTGCCAGCAATCTTGACTGGCAACATCGGGCAGCTAGCCCAAGAGCACATCACGGTATCGGTCGGACAATATGCCCACGGCTTTGCCCACCTTGAATCCAAGCTGGTGCTGCTCACCGAGTCGGAATTCTTTGGTGTTGCCTCGTCTTATCTCGCCCCGAGTGAGCGCAAGCTTGCCCGACGCCGCGGTCAGCAGGTTGATCCTCTCAGCCTGAAGCAAGGTGACTACGTGGTGCACGAGATTCACGGCATCGGAAGATTCAAAGAGCTGGTGCAGCGCCCAAGCGGTGTCGGCGCCCGACAGCATTTCCGGGAGTACCTGCTGATCGAATATGCTCCGCCGAAGCGAAATTACCCTGCGGATACTTTGTTTGTTCCAACCGATCAGTTAGATATGCTCACCCGCTACGTCGGTGGTGAGGCTCCGGTGCTCTCCAAGATGGGTGGTACCGACTGGGCGCGCGTCAAGGGTAATGCCCGGAAGGCAGTGCGCAAGATCGCCATCGACCTGGTGAAGCTTTACTCGGCTCGAATGAAGAGCAGGGGCCACGCCTTCGGCCCGGACACTCACTGGCAGCAGGAGTTGGAAGATTCCTTCACCTTCCAGGAGACCCCAGATCAACTCACTACCATCGAAGAGGTGAAGCGGGATATGGAAAAGCCAATCCCGATGGATCGCCTTTTGGCCGGAGATGTTGGTTACGGCAAGACCGAGGTGGCAGTGCGGGCGGCCTTCAAGGCTATTCAAGACGGCAAGCAGGTGGCAATGCTGGTGCCAACCACACTCTTGGTGAGACAGCACTACGAAACCTTTGTTGAGCGCTACGGCGGATTCCCGGTGACCATCAAACCGATCTCACGCTTTCAAACCGATAAAGAAGTCAAAGAGACTTTGCGAGGTTTGGAAAACGGTGCGGTGGATATGATCATTGGCACCCATCGGCTACTCGGCCAAGGCGTGAAGTTCAAAGACCTGGGGCTGGTGATCATCGATGAGGAGCAACGCTTCGGTGTCGAGCACAAAGAAAAACTAAAAGACCTCAAGCACAATGTCGACGTCTTGGCAATGAGTGCAACCCCGATTCCTAGAACCCTCGAGATGGCAGTTACTGGTATTCGTGAGATGTCGACATTGGCCACCCCACCCGAGGAGCGTCACCCGATCCTCACCTACATCGGTGGCTTTAGTGAGCAGCAGGTGGCAGCCGCGATTCGACGCGAGCTGATTCGCGAGGGTCAGGTGTTCTTCGTCCACAACCGAGTCTCAACCATCGATAAGGTTGCGGCTGATTTGGCGAAGTTGGTTCCGGAGGCAAGAATCGCAATTGCCCATGGCCAGATGCCAGAGCACCAGCTTGAGCAGGTGGTGGTGGATTTCTGGGAGCGTAAGTTTGACGTCTTAGTCTCAACCACAATCATCGAAACCGGAATCGATATTCCAAATGCCAACACTTTGATTGTCGATCGAGCCGAGAATTTTGGTCTGAGTCAGCTGCATCAGATTCGCGGGCGAGTCGGGCGATCTAGAGAGCGCGGTTACGCCTACTTCTTCTATGACCCAGCAAAGACGCTCAGCGAAACTGCGCACGATCGCCTGTCGACCATTGCATCAAATAACGAACTTGGCAGTGGCATGCAGGTGGCGATGAAGGATCTGGAGATTCGCGGCGCTGGAAATCTATTGGGTGGAGAGCAGTCTGGGCATATAGCGGGCGTAGGTTTTGACCTCTACCTGCGCATGATCGGTGAGGCGGTTGCCGAGTTCAAAGGCGAAGACATCTCATCTCCGGCCGAACTGAAGCTGGAACTCCCGGTCGATGCCCGTATTCCGCAGGAGTATGTCGACTCTGAGCGGCTGCGGCTCGAGGCGTATCACAAGCTTTCGGCCGAGAGCGGAGCAAAGAGCGATCGAGCCAAGCTGGATGCCATCTTTGCTGAGCTGGAAGATCGCTATGGCAAAGCACCGCAGCCGGTTCGAACTCTGATTGAGGTTACTCACCTTCGCCAGCAGGCCAATCGCCTGGGGCTGAAGGATGTAAACCTTTTGGGGTTGCAGGCAAAGCTTGCTCCGGTGGAATTGGATGATGCCCGCCTAGTGGCGCTGAGTCATCAGCTGCCAGGACTTAGATATCTGCAAACTTCCAAGCTGCTAACGCTGCCATCTCCGACATCACCCGATGGCGAGCCGCTTCGCGATCAAGAGATGGTTGACTGGCTGTGGAAGATTTTCCAGATTATTTTCGCAAAGGGGTAACGGTGCAAAAGCTTGAGAGTTTGATCCAAACCGCACATCAACTCAGAGCACCAGGTGGTTGCCCATGGGATGCCGAACAGACCCATCGCTCGCTGGTGCAATACCTGCTTGAGGAAACCTATGAGCTGATTGATGCCATCGAATCTGGTAACCGCGACGAGGTTTTAGAAGAACTGGGTGATGTGCTCTACCAAGTGATTTTTCACTCCGACCTGGCATCCGACGGCACTCTGGGTGAGCCATTTGACCTAGAGGATGTCGCAAGCTTTATGGAGCAGAAAATGCGCTCGCGTCACCCGCATGTTTTTGGCAGTGCCGAAGAGCAGGAGCAATACCGCGCAACCACCGGTGACGATGTCGTCCAGGTGTGGGAAGGTCACAAGAAAAAAGAAAAGCCAGAGCGCACCTCTGTGCTGGACGGTATTCCGCAGGCCATGCCGGCCCTCGCGCTTGCCTCAAAGGTGATGGGCAAGGCCGAAAAGATTGGCCTGTTGGAGACTGCTGAAACTCCAACTATTCCGATGGACAGCGAGGATGACCTCGGAAAGCTGTTGCTGGCAATAGTGGCGAGTGCGCGAGCTGCCGGGCTCGATCCAGAACGTGCGCTGCGGGAGGCAACCCGAGAGCTGCAGGTCGAGATTCGTGCAGCAGAGATTTCTGCAGCCACCGATGCTGGGGTAATCGGCTTTGCGGATTAGATTCCCACAGCTGCGACCGAAGCTTTTTGACAAAGTTGCCAAGGCTGCCGGTCCTTTGGCCTTTATCGACGAGAGCTTTCAAGCGCCTAATCAAAATGCAGACTCTTTCTACCTGATTGCTGCAGCGGTCTTTCCGAAAGACAAGGTGCTCGAAATCAGGAAGCAATTACGATCACTTGCTAGGGGATCCAGCTGGCACACCACTGAGGCCGCTAGGAGTGAACGAGGTCGGCTGCAAATCGCTCAGCTAACCCATTACCTAGCGCAAAACTCCAAGCCGGTAATTGTTGTTATCGACCAGCTTGAGCATTCGGATAAAAATGCC
>DLPB01000032.1:25500-26967 GCA_002479805.1 Micrococcales bacterium UBA7469 | reverse complement strand
AGGTAGGTCTCAGCATCGCGCTTTAGCTTCATCAGAATGCGAGCTGAGATCTCCTGTGGGGTGTATTCCTTCTCGTCAACCTTGAACTTCCAGTTGGTGCCCATGTGACGCTTGACGGAGGATACGGTGCGGTCAACGTTGGTCACCGCCTGACGCTTTGCGGTCTCTCCAACCAGGATGTTGCCGTCCTTGGTGAATGCGACCACCGATGGGGTGGTGCGGAATCCCTCTGCGTTTGCAATTACCTTTGGCTCTCCTGCCTCCAGCACGGTCACCGCGCTGTTGGTGGTACCTAGGTCAATACCTACTGCTCTACCCATTGTTTTCTCCTTCTTCTAAATCCTGTTCGTGTCTCAAAGTTGAGTCACCTGCGCTCAAGTTTCAAATAAGAAAACCGAGATGTCAAGAATCCATTCCTGAAAGTTGAGTGTGAATGACTCAACTTTGCAGGCTGAGTAATCTGATTCGCATGCATGAACTCACCGCCGAGGGCCTGGCCCCGCTCGCAATCATTCGCCGCGATGGCCTAAACGAGTCATTTCACCTTGGTACTGCATCACTAGTTTCACCATCGGGTGAGATTCTGGAAACGTGGGGCGATGCGGCAGCACTTATATACCCAAGGTCGGCCCTCAAACCAGTCCAGGCAATGGCGATGCGCCGGTTGGGGCTGAAGACTTCCGCGGAGCAGGCCGTGATAACCATGGCCTCGCACTACGCCACTGAAACTCAGGTTGCCCTGGTAAGGGAGCTGCTCGCGGAGCACGGAATCAAGGAGCTTGATCTTGCCTGCCCCAGCGCTTGGCCCTGGAACCCCGTCGCAAAATCACAGGCCACCGTGGAATCACGGATTTACATGAACTGCTCTGGTAAGCACGCTGGGTTTTTGGCCACCGCCAAGATCAACCGGCTGCCAACCGCCAACTACCTTGATCCAAACCATCCGGTACAGCTCGCGGTGCGGGATTTAATTGTTGAGATAACCGGCGAGGAAATCGGCAAGACCACCGTTGATGGCTGCGGAGCTCCGCTATTCGCGATGTCAACCACAGCACTGGCCAAGGCTTTATCAAAACTGCCGACATTGGACCCAGAGCTTTTTGATGCCGGGCTTGCAAAGCCTCACCTGATCGGCGATGAAACCACTCCTGACGCGCTTTTGATGAAGCACGGCATCTTCTCCAAGCTTGGAGCCGAGGGCGTTTTCACTTTTGTGACCCGCGATGGTTTCTCAGGCGCTATCAAGTTTGCTGACGGCTCACTCCGCACCGCCTTGAAGGTAACCGGTGCGATGCTCAGCAAACACGGACTCATTACTGACTCCCAGCGGCAGGCAATCGAAGCCGAGGACACCATGCAGGTCTTGGGCGGGGGCAAGGTTATCGGTGAGATAAACATTTGCATTTAGGTCATAAGAATTTGGCCTTTGGGGAGTAATCTCAGGCCATGACCGACAGCGCAGTTGCA
>DLPB01000032.1:22642-25370 GCA_002479805.1 Micrococcales bacterium UBA7469 | reverse complement strand
ACAATCTTTTCCACCTTTATCTTCCCCATCTACATCACCTCATCGGCCTTCGGCCCAGAGGAAGACACTTCCCGAGCCCTAGGCCTAGCGGCAACCATTGCCGGCATCGCGGTTGCTCTGGTGGCTCCGGTATTCGGCAGAAGATCGGATGAACAAGGTCGGAGAAAGCTATGGCTTCTGATCAACACCCTGGTGCTCTCGGGTGTGATGGCATCGCTATTCTTCATCGCTCCCACCCCAGAAATGCTCTGGCTGGGTCTGATCATTTTCAGTTTCGGTGGCTTCGTGCAGGAAATTGCCTTCATCAACTACTACGCGATGCTCAAGCAGGTTTCTACCGCAAACAACATCGGCAGGGTTTCGGGATTTGCCTGGGGCTTGGGCTATGTCGGTGGCATAATCTTGCTTTTGGTCTCCCTGGTTGGCTTCGTCCAAACCGATACCCCCTGGTTTGGTATCCCAACCGAGGATGCGCTCAACGTCAGAGCAGTATTCCTCTTCAGCGCGATCTGGCTACTGGTTTTCTCAATCCCGCTGTTTGTGACTGTGCCAGAGGTCAAGGCGAAGGAAAACCTGGAAAAAGAAAACATTATTGAGAGCTATTTCAAGCTTTGGTCTCAGCTCAAGTCACTGCGCAAGCAGGCGCCTGAGACATTCAAGTTTTTGATCTCCTCTGCGATCTATCGCGATGGCCTCTCGGGTGTCTTCGCTTTTGGTGGTGCGCTAGGTTCCCTGGCTTTTGGTTTTGAGCTCGCCGAGGTAATCATCTTCGGCATTGCAGCCAACCTAATGGCCGGTATTGGAGCTGCAATCGGTGGTTTCTTGGATGACAAAGTCGGAGGTAAGCGCACCATCATGGTTTCGCTCATCGGTCTGACCATTGCTGGTTTTGGAGTCTTTGCATTCGCGAGCGCCGGACCAATCACCTATTGGATCGGCGGTTTGGCGCTCACACTGTTTGTTGGTCCCGCCCAAGCAGCTTCCCGTTCCTTTGTTGCGAAGTTCACGCCAGCTGGTCGTGAGGGAGAAGTATTCGGCCTGTATATGACAACAGGTCGAGCAGTGAGCTTTTTGAGCCCGCTGCTTTGGACCACCGCTATTTCGATTGCACTCTCAGCAGGCATTGGAAACGCACAAGCCACCGTTTACGGCATCTTGGGTCTGATGTTGGTCTTGGTGGTTGGCATTCTGCTGCTGGCAAGGGTTAGCCCAACTCCCCAAGTAATCAACGACTAGGTAAAGCAGGGGCAAAACTTAGGTTTACGCTTGTGTGGTGTCTAAACCAAGTGCGTTCCGAGCGTTTGGACATCGCAATTACCGAGTTTTGTTTCCTGCCAACGTGTTATCCAACATCGGCACTTGGGCACAGCGCATCGCGCAGGATTGGTTGGTTCTCGAACTAACCAACTCAGCTCAGCTACTGGGCATCATCACGGCCCTGCAGTTCCTGCCCTCACTACTACTAAGTCTCTACGGTGGGGTTTTGGCCGACCGCTTTGATAAGCGCAGCCTCTTGGTGATCACCAACGTTGGCGCTGGCCTCGGCTCCCTAACGCTGGGTTTACTGGTGCTAAGCGGCCAGGTTCAGGTTTGGCACGTTGCTCTCTTAGCCTTCACTGTCGGAGTCTTCTCGGCCCTCGATGCCCCGGTTAGAACAAGTTTCAACTCTGAGCTTGTGGGTCAGAAGGACATCCCCAGTGCGATTAGCCTCAACAGCGCTAACTTCAACGCCGGTCGCCTGATTGGACCTGCGGCCTCGGGCTTTCTGATTGTGCTGTTCGGTACAGGGCTTTCCTTCGTAATCAATTCCTTCACTTACCTGGCGGTTGTAATCAGCCTTTTGATGATTCGCAAGAGTGAGCTCTTTATCGCTGTCAAGCCTGAGCGAAGTGCGAAGCTGAAGGAGGCAGTGAACTACGTCCTATCGCACACCGAGATTCGCCTGGTGATGATTGCGGTCTTCTTCGCCACCACATTTGGGTTGAACTTCCAAATCTTTATGGCAGTGATGGCCACCCAGGAGTTTGGCAAGGGTCCAGCCGAGTTTGGAATCCTGGGCAGCATCTTGGCGATTGGTTCCTTCACCGGAGTGCTGGTCTCCGCAAAACTTGAGCACCTCAGAGTTCCAAAGTGGGTAATGCGTTTTGGCATGGGCTTTGGGTCGCTTTTGATGGTGACTGCTTGGATGCCAAGTTATGGCAGCTTTGCCGCGATACTGCCGTTTGTGGGCGGGATGGCGCTGATGATGCTGATCGGTGCAAACTCATTCGTGCAAACCAATTGTGAGCCGACCCTCAGGGGTCGAGTCATGGGCATCTACCTACTTATCTTCATGGGTGGGACTCCGATTGGCTCACCAGCGATTGGCTGGTTTGCCGAGAATTTTGGGGTTCGCATCACGGTGTTTATATGCGGGGTGATTGTTTTGGTGGCGGCGGTTGTAATCGCACTAATCATCAATCGCACCCCAGGCCCAGAACCAAAAACCGAGTCGCTTCCGGTTATCACTGACTCCCAAAACTAATCTCTACACCACGTAGAATTACGACATGTCCAAGCGCAAACAGGGTGAGCTCGAAGCCGAGGTGTTGGGCTGCTTGTGGGACCGGCCTGATGGCCTCAGCTCTCAGCAAATACTTGCGCTATTGGGAGATGACTCGCTCGCGGTCACGACTGTGCTGACAGTGCTATCAAGGCTCACCGACAAGGGTTTGGTCACTCGTGTTCC
>DLPB01000032.1:17789-22528 GCA_002479805.1 Micrococcales bacterium UBA7469 | reverse complement strand
AAGTTGCTACTGGAGGCTATGGGTCAATCAAACCCAGCCCTGGTCTTCTCTCACTTTGCGGGAGGGCTTTCAGCAAAACAACTCGAGCAGCTAAGAAAAGCGCTGGGTCAGTAGTTCTCCAACAACTTCTTCATAAGGTCGATCTCGGCCTGCTGGACCTCAATAATTTCGGCTCTCAGTCTTTGAGCAGCCGGGTAGTTGGAGTTCGAGAGCATGTCGGCCATATCAAGCGCTCCCTCGTGGTGGGCGATCATGCCGGTGAGGAAAAGCTTTTCGAATTCCACCCCAGTTGATTGCTTCAGAGTCAGTAGCTCCTGTTCTGAAAGCATTCCTCCCATGGAGTGACCAGAGTGATCCATTCCAACATCACCGAATTCATCAATCCAGCTCTGCATCAGGTCAATCTCCGGCTGCTGAGCGTTGAAGATCTCAGTAGCAAGGGCTCTGATTTCTGGGTTGTCGGTTCGATCCGAGACCATGGCCGCCATTTCAAGTGCCTGCTCGTGGTGCGGAATCATCATCTGAGCAAACATCACCTCATTCGCGGTCAACGATGTGCTCTGCGAGATGGTTGGGTTCGGGTTCAAAAGCGAACAGGCACTCAAAATAAGTGCCAGCGGAAGCAGAATCAGACTCTTCAAGGCGCGCATGTTGGCAATCCTAAGTCATCTAAACTCGCCTCGAGAGGGGCGGTTTTGGATACTCAGCTAATTGGCATTTTGCTCCTTGTCGAGTTGGTGCTACTGATATCAACCGCCGCCCCGTTATCACTGAGCGGACGGTTCAACCAGGCTCCAAATTTGGGGATCGGGATTTGGTTCCTGCTGTTTTTCACAGCGCTAGTAGCAACGCTGGCAGCACTTCTAATTGCAATTGGTTTTGTTTTCCGAAGCTACTTCGAACTTCAAAGCGGTCGAGGTTTGCTGGAAACCTTGGCCATCAGTTTTGCTCCTTGGTTGCTGCTGGGATTTGGCGGGGTATTGCTGGCAATCACCAACTTGCGCCTAGCGCCATATTTTGAGGCAAGGAACCAAAATCTGGACCTCGATAGCTTGGCAACCAAGCACTTCGAGGAGTTCGAGGGGGTATTGGTTAGGGAGCTGGCACTACCTGGCTACTTTGCGATTGCGCAACGGAACCAGATTTTCCTCTCAACTCAAGCGCTGCGGCTACCAATTGAGCAAAAGCAAGCTGTTTTGTGGCATGAGCTTGGACATCTAAAGCTTGGCCACTTGAGACTGAAGGCCGTCAGTGCCTTCGCACTGACTGTTGCACCGTGGTTCTTGGTATCTAAGGTCTTTGACTATGAGCTGCGGCGGCTCTGTGAGCGTGCTGCCGATAACTATGCGCTCAGAAAAGTGGATGTCTCGGCCCTGAAGGCGGCTCGCAGGCTATTTATCTAGTGGTGCATTTCCCACATCGGTGATGTGGAAGTTTAGATAGCTGCGGGATGCGGTCGGTCCGCGCTGACCCTGATACCGCGAGCCATATTTGGCCGAGCCGTATGGGTTTTCGCTTGCCGAAGAGAGCTGGAAGAAGCAGAGCTGACCGATCTTCATGCCCGGCCAGAGCTTGATTGGCAAGGTTGCCGTATTTGAAAGCTCAAGCGTGACGTGACCGCGGAATCCAGGATCAACAAAACCCGCGGTGGAGTGGGTTAGCAGCCCCAGTCTTCCAAGCGATGACTTGCCCTCGAGCCGCGCTGCGATGTCATCTGGCAGCGAGACAAACTCATAGGTCGAACCCAGCACAAACTCACCTGGGTGAAGGATGAATGGCTCATCGGATGCAACCTCGACGAAGCGAGTCAGGTCGTCCTGCTGTTCCCTTGGGTCGATAAACGGATATTTGTGGTTATCAAAGAGGCGAAAGAAGCGATCCAAACGAACGTCCATGCTGGAAGGCTGGATGAGTTCGATGTTCAGCGGGTCGAGGCCAATGCGACCGGACTCAATCTGGGCGCGGATATCGCGATCTGATAGCAACATGTCAAAAGGTTATCGGTTAGCTTTGAACACATGAGCAAATCCGTTGACGCATTCCTCAGGTTTCAAGCCCAGTTGCTTTCGAAGGTGGAGCATCGGAGCGATGTTTTGGGTCTGGTGTTTTTGGGGAGCTCAGCGGCAACCGACAGAGTGGATGAACATTCAGACCACGATTTCTTTTTGATTGTGCAAAAAGGAGTTGGTGAGGCCTATCGCAAAAACCTCGACTGGCTCCCAAACCAAACCGAGATTCTTTTGGCACCCAGGGAGACTGCACATGGTCTGAAGGTCGTTTATAAAGACCTCAGGCTCTTGGAGTTCGCAGTCTTTGAAGACGATGAGCTTGAACTCTCCTCTGCGAATGACTATGCGGTGGCACTTGATAAATCCAATATCTCCGCGCGCATGGCAGCGATCGCCAAGCGATCGGTGCCAAGGCAGATTGATCCGCTTGCTGAGTTTGAACTTTTCCTAGCGCTGATTCAGATTGGGCTTGGCAGATTCCGCAGGGGAGAGGTAATTGCATCTGAGCAGCACCTCAAAAGCTACGCAGTCGAGAAGCTAATCAAGTTGATTCGCCACTACAAACCAGCTGCACACTCTCACGCCGATTCGCTCAATGCCTTCAGAAGGTTTGAGCGGGACTACCCAAACCTAGCCGCGGATATCTCAGCGCTACAACTGCTGCCAGGCGATCAGTGCGCAAGCGGTTTGTTGGACTTAGGCGCAAGTTTGCCTATATCACCGGACGAGATAAACAAGCTCTCCGCACTTAGAAAGGGACTGGGAATCTGATGTTGAAAGCTTCAATTACCAGAGAGCGCTTCTACTTTGTTTTGGCCGCTGCCGGTCTAATCACCGCTTGGTGGCTAAATGCTCTCGCCGTTTTTGAGAAGGCCGACTATCTCAAGGCTTGGTTTGGCTCGACCGTTGATTTGGTGCTCTCGGTAGATCTAAGCATCGTGGCAATCACCGTTGCGGCCTGGATGATCTACGAATCCAGGAAACTTGGCATGAAGCGGGTTTGGCTGTACTTTCTGATTTCCGGTTTTACGGCCCTGGCTTTCACGCTCCCCTTATTTATGGCATTCAGAGAGCGAAAGTTACGAGAACACAGACTGGCTTCCGGGAAGCTTGAGCGCTTTGAATTTGACTCGCACCTGGTCGACATCTGGTCACCCAGCACTTTGAATGCGAAGACCCCGGTGCTGGTAATGCACGATGGTCGAAACATCTTTGATGAGAAAGACTCCTTCACCGGGAAGACCTGGGAGGTGCTAACCGCGATCCGAGATGAGGTCCGTGGAGAGCAGCCACTGGTAATCGCCGTCTGGGGATTGAGCGATGAGACAAGGTTGCGTGAGCTCGCTCCGCAGGAGATTTTGGACGATCACCCGGAGTTCTGGGATGCACTGCCTGAAGACTTTAGAAAACTACGTGGTCCAGGTTTTGCTGACTCGTATGTGTCACTGCTCTCAGATGCCATCCTGCCCTTCGCCCTGGAACGCTATGGCATAGAGCACAGCCCCGATCGCACCGCTGTAATGGGAGCATCAATGGGTGGTCTCATCTCTTTCTACACCCTCGCTAAGCGACCAGGGCATTTCGGAACCGCAATTGGTTTTTCAACGCACTGGCCCTTTGGTGGGGAAGTAATGGTCGATGAGTTGACCGCCATGTTGCCACCTGCCGGGTCACACCGAATCTGGACAGACCGAGGTGACCTAGAGCTGGACGCCGCCTACCGACCTTTTCACGAGCGGGCGATAGAGCGATTGAAGGCGAAGGGCTATGCCTCAGAGAAAGAGTTTGTCGCAGCACACTACCCCTACACCGGTCACCACGAAAGTTACTGGGCTAGAAGGGTGGCAGATGCTCTGAATTGGTGGCTTCAAGCTCCGGGTCGTAGCTAGCGCCAGACATAAACCTGACTACATCCCTATCAACCATCACGTCTCTCATCGTGATGGCACGAGTGAGGTATAGACCCTCCAGCGACCTGACCCGGGAAAGAGCAACATATGTTTGCCCTGGGGAGAATGCCCCTCGGCCCATATCAATTTGAACCTCGTCATAGGTCTGACCCTGTGACTTGTGGACGGTCACAGCCCAAGCCAATCGCAGTGGAATCTGTTTGAATTCGGCCAGAGTGATAGGAACAAGCACCTCTTTTACCTTGCCGGTTGCCTCATCGAAGTCTTCTTCGACTTCATAGCGAACCTTTTCCCAGGTTGCAGGTCCAACCTCAAATTCTTCACCATCAACTTCGACCACAACTAACCCAGATTTCTTTAGGTCGACCACGTGTCCGATGGTGCCGTTGACCCAACGCTTGCCACCAGTGCCATCGTCGTTCTTGATAAACATCACCTGAGCGCCAACCTTGAGATAAAGCTCGGTCTCGGCGGGCAATACCCTGCCAAATGCATTTGCGGCACCCTCTGAGTAAGTTGCCCTGAAGAGCTTGGGTTCTGAAGGGATCAAGCTCATGCGCTGGGCATTTACCGAGTTCACGGTTTCATTGATCGTGGCTAACTTGATGACATCGGGATGTGGCGGGAATCTGTTGCCCGCGCGGTTGATGTGATCAAGCATCTCCTGGGTCACTGAGCCATCGCGAATGGCATTCAAGATTTCTTTGAACTGCGAATCGGACTGTCTAAAGATCTCACTAAGTTCGAAACGTTCGAGTCCGGCATCCCGAAAAACGTGGGCGTCAAAGAACCAACCAGAACGGTAGTTCTCTTCCATATA
>DLPB01000032.1:15746-17646 GCA_002479805.1 Micrococcales bacterium UBA7469 | reverse complement strand
TGAGCACCGCCAAAAGGCAAGTTGCGCCTGCCCCTGGCGATTCTTAAGGCTCTGTCAATCGCATCCATGAGATCAGCCGAAACCATCGAGACCTCATCGATCACCAACATGTCTAGCGCCTTGAGAACGTCTCTGGTTCTGCGCGACAGGTGCTTCGCGATATCGACCTCACCCAAGAGACCAAGGGGGAAGGTGAAGAGTGAATGAATCGTCACGCCACCAACATTCAAGGCTGCGACCCCAGTGGGTGCACACACCGCAAACGACTTCTCTGTGTTGGCAACTAGGTGTGAGAGCAGTGTTGACTTCCCGGTGCCGGCTCGTCCTGTTACGAATACGTGGGCATCGGTTTGCTCGATGTAATCAAAGAGATTGCGCTGCTCTTGGCTGAGTTCAATGATCATGAGCGCTCGCTCAGTTTCTTCAGCATCTCGTTGTAATCGGTTAGATCCTGGTTTCCGGTGCGATCCGAGGCACGATCAAGCCGCTTACGCTCTCTATCATCCGAGCGAGACCACTGAAACACGACGTATAGCGTGATCAGAATCGTTGGAATCTCACCGACGCCCCAGGCAAACGCTCCGCCCACCGCTTGATCTGTCAGCGGGTCATCACCCCAGGTGCGACCCATTGACCCAAACCAATCGGCCAACAAAAGGCTTTTCTCGTTCATCAATCCAAGGCCGAAAAAGGCGTGAAAAGCCATGGTGCCGATTAAAAGCATGAGCTTGAGTGGATAGCCATGCTTGTGTGGTTGCGGGTCAACGCCAATCAAAGATTGAACAAACAGGTAACCGGTAATCAAGAAGTGCACGATCATCCACTGGTGGCCCAGATGCTGCTCAGTAGCCCACCTAAAGGCTGGCGTGTAGTAGAACAGCACCAGCGAGATGGCGAAGTTGAACCCTGCAAACAATGGGTGTGACAAGAACCACGCATAAGGGGTGTGGACTGCCCACAGCACCCACTCGCGAAGACCTCTTGAACCATCTTTTCTGGCTGCCGCAACCCTAGACAGCAAAGTAACTGGCGCTCCGGGAACCAGAAGCACCGGGACAAACATGGAAAGCAGCATGTGCCCAACCATGTGAACCGAGAACAGGTACTCCTGGTAAGCATTCGGGGCACCATTTGTCACGTAAAAAAGAAGCAGCATTCCACCAAGCCATGAGGCGGTTCTACCGACAGACCACTTGTCACCGCGGGCGCGGAGCTTATAAACGCCAATCAGGTAAAGGGCGATTCCGAAGCCGACAACTGTTACCCAAAGGGGATCAATATCCCAAACTCGAATCCAACTGAGTGGGGTCAGTTCCTCAGGGAGGGGGTCTCCAGTGAGCAACTGAGCTGGTGTCGGTGGCACAAACTCTGCATCAGAAACCGGGGTTGGTGTCTTGGCCAAGGCAGTTCCCAACCCGAAAGCCAGTCCCATCACAAAGAGTTCAAATGCAACCAGTCGCCAAAACCCATTCGCTCGCTCAGCAAACTTTCCTGCCAGGATGACCCGATGGCGAGCGCCGAAGGCTCCCAGCGCAATCAGCAAAACCGCCTTGCCGATCAGCATTAGACCATATGCGCTCAGCAAATCTGCTGGTTGATAAAGCCTTATGTATCCCGAGGTCAGACCCGATATCGCTACCAAGATAAAGCTCACAAGAGCGAGCGTGGAATAACGACGAGTTAGCTCACCGGAGCGCTCTTGGTCCGAAAAGAAGACGGCATACAGAGCAAAGAGCCCTCCCAGCCAAACCGATACCCCAACCAGGTGCATCAGCATCGAGTTCACCGCAACCGCGTGACCCACATCGCTTGATGCGTGCCCCGATTCGGCCAAAGGATAGAGACCTGCGATTGCTAGCGCCGCGTTGATTGCGACCCACAGCGGTGAGCTAAGCGCAAT
>DLPB01000032.1:0-15677 GCA_002479805.1 Micrococcales bacterium UBA7469 | reverse complement strand
GTCAGACTCAGCACCATGGCAAACACCAGATTCCAGGCAAGCAGAACGCCGAGTTCAATTTCGGTGGCAAAGAGCCAAAGGCCTTCAGAGAACTCAGGGCCAAAGGACAACTGGGTCCCCGAAGCCGAAAGGTAGGTGAGGACAAAGTATGCGAATCCGGAGAGTAACCAAAGTGATGCCGCCCAGGCGGCAACGGGTCGAATTTGATTTCTCTCGGACTCGTTGGCTGAATAAGCAGAGAAGACCAAGGACCCAACCGTCACTGCCATGCTCAGGTTCATGATCAGCTTGGCAATTGGGCTCCCCCAACGAACCACTGGCCCAGGGTCAGAAAACGGAAGCGGATCTATCGCACCGCCATAGATGAGAGCAACGAAGATGCTCAATACCGAGCCGAGTGCGACCAGAGCGACGGCAAGTAGAGATCGTTTGACTAGATCTTTCGTCAATTACCTAAACCTCGGGAAGAACCTGGGGGTTTTGGCAGCATAGGCGGCATATCCGGGGTACTTCTGTTTCAGCAGGTACTCCTCAAAATTGGCCTTGATGTGGAGCTGGATGTACAAGAAGATCCAAATAATGATCTGTGGCCAGTAGCCAGCATCGAGAACTACTCCCAAACCAAGTACCAGCAGCCCGAAATAGATGGGGTGACGGACCCTTGAATAGAGCCCGGTCACGACCAGTTCGGCATCGTCTTTTGGGACGGGATTTGCCGTGAGCGACTTACCCAATTTCATGAAACTTGCAAGCAAGATCGCGATTCCGGCCGCCATCACCAAAAGACCAAGAATGCTCAAGATTGAGGTGAGTTCGCCGTAAGGGTTTTCCATGCGGGGAGCCGTGAACAGCAGGGCTAGCAGCAGTAACTGGCCAGCCACATAGATGTATCCGCGAGAGCGATTGTTCACCCTCTAACCCTACCTTTTGGTTAAGACAAAGGCGGTGGCCCGAGAGCCACCGCCTTGTTGTTTAGCTTTAGTTACTTAACAGCAGCCTTTAGCTTGCTACCTGCAGAAACCTTAACGGTTGCTGCTGCAGCGATCTGGATGGTTGCACCAGTCTGTGGGTTGCGGCCGGTGCGTGCTGCACGGTGGCCCTTCTCAACGCTCAGGTAACCAGGAATGGTGACCTTGTCACCCTTCTTGATGGATGCGCCGATGGTGTCAAACATTGCGTCGATAACACGGCCAACAGCGGCCTGTGACTCGCCGGTGTGCTTTGCGACTGCTGCTACGAGCTCGCTCTTGTTCATTTTGGTCCTCCTGGACGTCTAGGGACAGGAATGTCTCCATCAACCTATAGCGCTAGATACCAAGTCAACGCTCATAACTCGGCGTGTTGCGGGTGAGTTTTCCCCGAATTTACGCGGTTTTTGGGACTTTCTAGGGCTAACCGAACCAAATTTGCCCAAACCGGGCAATTACCCGCTTGCCCAATAACGACGCGGATTAGAGTTGTGGAGCACTTTCAAAGTCGAAGTAGGGGTTTCAAAAATGCTCAGCAACCAAGCTGCCAGAGAGATAGTGCTTGGTTCCCTCGGCATCCACCAACCAATCGATTCCATTGATAAAGCCCTAGACACCCTTCACCTTTTTCAAATCGATTCGGTCAACGTATTCGCCAGAGCCCACCTAATGCCGGCATTCTCAAGAGTCGGAAACTATGAGCTCGAGGAATTTGAAGCGAAGGCTTTCGGAGCAGGAAGTGCTCCAAGTTACAGGGAGTATTGGGCCCACTGCGCGGCTTTGATTAAGCCGCAGGATTGGGATCTATTCGAATTTCGAAGGAACGAATACCGCTCTCGCGAACGAATTAAGGAGCTCCTCTCACCTAGCCACAAGCTCGCCGGATGGATCAAGGCCGAGCTTGCCAACAACGGCCCCATGACAATTGCGCAGTTTGAGCACGATGCCAACAAGCGAACCGGTAACTGGTGGGGTTGGTCCGAGGTGAAGACGATCCTGGAGCGACTTCACTTTGCGGGTGAGGTGGTGAGTGCGGGTCGCACTAACTTCTCAAGGCTTTACGCCCTGCCGGAACAGGTGGCAATGCCGAGGCTGGAAATCTCAGAGACCGAGCAGAAGCTTGAGTTGATGCGCCGCTCGGCCAAGGCACTGGGCCTTGCTACCGAGGGTGAAATTGCCGACTACTTCCGCTTTTACAAGACCGAGGCCCGCCCCTACATCAAACAGTTGGTTGAAAGTGGCGAGCTGGTAGAAGCCAGAGTCGAGGGATGGGCTGAGACGGCCTATGCGCTCCCGGAAACTCTAGAAAACCCCAGAGAGCTTGATTACGCACGACCACTTAGGTTGTTCAACCCGTTTGACCCACTCACCTGGCACCGTGATCGAACCAGGCGAATCTTTGATTTTGACTACATGATCGAGATCTACACTCCAGAGCCCAAGCGCAAGTACGGGTATTACACCCTTCCGATCCTTTACAAAGACCGGCTGGTTGGGCGAGTAGACCTAAAGCACGATCGGAAGTCCGGGGAGCTCAGGGTTTTGTCTCTCTGGAAAGAGCTTTGGGTTAGCAAGCAACTCGAGAAGGAGATGGCTCCGCATCTGCAGGCTGAGCTTGAGCTTGCCATGAACTGGGTTGGGGCAGAAAAACTAATCCCGCCATCGAGAGGTAATTGGCCTCTCTAGGCGGGATCAGATTTAGATCTGGTTACCAGCTGGACTTGGTGACACCTGGAAGTTCACCTGCGTGAGCCATCTTGCGGAAGCGAACACGGCTGACACCGAACTTGGATAGCACACCACGTGGGCGGCCATCGATTAGGTCACGGCTGCGAACGCGAACTGGGCTTGCGTTGCGAGGAAGCTTCTGTAGACCTAGACGTGCCTCTTCGCGCTGCTCAGCGGTGGAGTTTGGGTCAACTAGCGCCTTCTTCAGGGCTAGACGCTTCTCTGCGTAGCGCTCAACAACAACCTTGCGCTGCTCGTTACGAGCAATCTTGCTCTTCTTTGCCATTCTTAGCGCTCCTCGCGGAATTCAACGTGCTTGCGCACTACTGGGTCGTACTTCTTCAAGACCATGCGGTCTGGGTCGTTGCGACGGTTCTTCTTGGTCACGTAGGTGAAACCAGTACCGGCGGTTGACTTGAGCTTGATGATTGGACGGATGTCCTTGTCCTTGGCCATCTATAACTCCTTAGATCTTCTCGCCGCGAGCTACTAGCTCGGCAACTACGGACTCGATGCCGCGAGCGTCAATCACCTTGATGCCGCGAGCTGACAGGTTAAGGGTTACCTTGCGACCCATGGATGGGACGAAGTAAGTCTTCTTCTGGATGTTTGGGTCAAAGCGACGCTTGGTCTTGTTCTGAGCGTGCGACACATTGTGACCGAACTGCGGACCCGTCTGGGTGACCTGGCAGTAGGCAGCCATTTTTCCTCCTTGGGGCGCGATGACCCGAAGCATAAGTTTGGGATTGTTGGGGATGAACCCCACTCAACCCCGCAAGTTTAGGAGAAAGCCGAGGGCAAAAGCAAGTCCCGATTAGAAAAAATCAACTGGACACGCCACACTCGGCGCAAGTTCCAAATAACTCAATGCTGTGCGATACCCCGGTGAAGCCATGGCTGAGGGCAAGCGCCTCGGTGGCGGCCTCGAACCCAGTGAGCTCAAACTCCACAGTTTTGCCGCAATTTTGGCAAATTAGGTGATGGTGATGGTCTGTGCCGCAGATCCGATAGCGAGTCTCTCCGTCAGATCCGGTCAGGGCGTCCGCCTCATTGCTATCAACCAAATCAGTCAGTGCTCGATACACGGTGGTTAGGCCCAGTTTGTTACCCCCTTGCACGAGGCTCGAGTGCAGCTGTTGAGCCGAAACAAAGCCGGGGGATTGGCTCAGCGCCTCGCGAACGGCCAGCTTTTGCCAAGTATTTCGTTTCTGGGTCATGCTTTGACCTCCAGTCTTGACCTGCTAAGCGCGATTGCGCGAGCACTCAGGTAGATCAAGAACGAAATCGTTGTGACATACGGGCTAATTGGCAAGGTGCCGCCGAGTGCCAACAAGGTGCCACCCAGCATTGCAATCAGCGCGAATATCACACTCAGAATTGGCACCCAAAGCTGGGAGCTTGAGAGCCTCAGCGCAGCAGCCGCTGGAGTGACCAAGAGTGCCAATACCAAGAGTGCTCCAACCACCTGGACTGCAGCAGCTACCGACAGTCCAAGCAATAGGACAAAAACCACACCCAGAGTTTTAGTCGGAACTCCCCTAGCTGCCGCAACCTCGGCATCCAGCGATGCAAAGCTCAATGGTCTCCAAATCAGCAGCATGGCTACCAGCACAACTAGTGTGATTGCGGCCATTGAAGCCAGCTTGGGGTCATCCACCGCAACAATCTGACCGGTGAGTAGTCCGAACTTATTGGCAGCTCGACCGGGGTACAGCGAAAGCGCAAGGATTCCGATACCCAAACCAAATGGCATCAAAACCGCCACAATCGAGTTTCGATCCTTGGCCCGTTCGCCCAAAAAGGCAATTATGGCGGCAGCGATGATCGAGCCGAAGACCGATCCCAAAACCACGTCGAGACCAATCAGCAAGAACACCGCGGCACCGGCGAAAGAGAGCTCGGCAATGCCGTGAACGGCAAATGAGAGCTCCCTGGTCATGACGAATACTCCAACTAAACCACCAATCAATGCCAACAAGGCCCCAGCGATTAGTGAATTGGTGACAAGCGGTAGCAGCTTGTCGTAATCCGAGAAGTTGAAGACTTGAGACCAGTCCATTAGCGCCACTCCTCGTCCTCGTGATGATCGTGATCGTGAGCACCAAGGACCACAATTCGCCCCTGGTTTCTTACGACATCGATCTCCGCACCATAAAGCTCGGAGAGCACTTCTGTTCTCAGCACCTCATCAGGGGTACCAATTGAATACCTACCCTGAGCTAGGTAAAGCACGCGATCGACATAGTCCATCACTGGATTCACGTCGTGGGTGACAAACAGCACGCTGGTGCCCTCTTGCCTGCGCTCGGCAATTAGGGAGCTAACAACCTGTTGGTGATGCAGATCCAGTGCACTCAAAGGCTCATCTGCCAGGATCAGCTTCGGGTGAGAGACCAGGGCTTGAGCCACTCGGACTCGCTGCATCTCACCACCGGACAGCGAACCGACCGGCTTTTGAGCCAAATGCTCTGCATCCACCGATCGAAGTGCCTCAAGGGCAAGCTTTCGCTTGCTCTTTGAAGGCATCGGGATTCCATAGCTGTGGCCATCTAGACCAAACCGCACCGTGTCGATCACGCGAAGCGGTAAACCACTATCGACTGCTCGGTGCTGTGGAACGTACCCGATCTGGGTAGTGCCGTGACCAACAGGATGATCGAGGAAGCTGATTGATCCTGAGCTGAGTCGCTGCTGACCGAGGATCGACTTCAAGAGCATGGACTTACCAGATCCGTTCGCGCCAATGACGGCAACGAATTCTCCAGGCTGAATCTCAAAGTTTAGGTTGCTCCAAATTGCCCGCTCACCGAGGGTGAGCGAGGCATTTTGGAGTTTTAGAACAGCTGACAATTAGTAAATGGCCTCTTGTAGTTGGTCGACCACATGGTTGAGCCAATCAAGGTAGTCGGTGGTTGCCAGCGCGTTGGCTGAGGGGGTCTCGGCAACGGCAACAATCGGCCTATTGCCCGCCTCGGCTGCAGCCTTTAGCTTTTGCGAGGTTTGGTCTTCGGTTCCGATGTTCACTACCAAGATTGCGGCGACCTTGTTCTTGAGGAGTTTTTCTGCCTCATTCAAGGCAGCGACTGGGACATCGCGTTCCTCTTCGATGGCATCAGCCAGCGCCTCTGGGGTCAGGTTTTCAAAACCTGCATGTTCCAGCAGCAGATTAGCCACGCCCTCCGAGGCGATGAATCCGGCTCCCAGGGAGCGCTCTCTGAGCGCTTCAACCCTCAGCTCGATATTTGCCATCTCGGCCTTGAAGAACTCTAGGTTCGCACTGACATCAGCCTTTGCCTCTGGGCGTAGCTCAATGATTGATTCTGCGATGTGGTCTGCGGCCGCAACGGTCTTGGCAAGGTCAAACCAGATGTGCTCATTCTCGTGAGCGTGTTCATCGGCAGCATGAGTGTCCTCAGCGGCGACTTCATCGCCATGGAGATGCTCTCCCTCGACGAGCTTCAGGAAAATCGCTTGCTTCTCAGATGCCTCGTAGAGCTGGGTCATGAAATCGTCATAGCCGCCGCCATTTGCGATTGCAAGCTCTGCACCTTCGAATGCGAGCTGGTCGCGAGCGGCTGCCTGGTAGGAGTGTGGGTCCTGATTACCGGGCACGATCGAGCTGACATCAACCCAGTCTCCTCCGATGGTGGCAGTGATGTTGGCCCAGACCTCGGTCGAAGTGACAACGGCAACCTTGCCAGTTTCACCGTCTCGAGTAAGGGTTGGAGATGAAGTTGGAGTTGGGTCCTGGCCCTGACCGAAAAGTTGAGGGGCTAGGAAGAAGGCAGCCAAAATACCCGCTGAAATTGCGGCAACAACGCCAATCACAAATTTCTTCATGGCTTGATGCTAACTCTTATTGAAAATGATTGTCAATTCCAATTAGTCAAGCAGTAGCGCGGGCTCCTCGATGACGCTGGCTACGTCTTGAACAAACCTGGACGCCACATCACCATCGACCACTCGGTGGTCAAAAGTCGCTCCGATAGTGGTGATCTGTCGAACCACAATCTCGTCATCGACAACCCAAGGCTTTTTGCGAATCGATCCCAGCGCGACGATTCCGACCTCGCCCGGATTCAAGATTGGGGTTCCGGTGTCAACACCAAAGACACCAATGTTGGTGATGGTGATGGTTCCATCACGCATGTCTTCAGGGGTGGTCTTACCCTCACGCGCGGTTGCCGCCAGCTGTTCGATCGCCTGTGCAAGCTCGATCATGCTCATCTGATCAGCATTTTTGATGTTTGGAACAATCAAGCCTCGAGGCGTCGCAGCCGCGATGCCAAGATTCACGAAGTTGTGAACGATGATCTCCTCATCGGTCCAGGTCGAGTTCACCATGCGGTTTCTTCTAACCGCCCAGATCATGGCCTTGGCCATGATCAGTAGCGGAGTGACCTTGATGCCTGCAAAGTCGACTGAGTTTTTCAGTCGCTTCACGTATTCCATGGTTCTAGTCGCGTCAACATCAACGAAGATGCTGACGTGCGGGGCAGTGAAGGCGCTCTTGACCATTGCGCTGGCAATTGCCTTGCGCACACCCTTGACCGGGATTCTCTCCTCACGCTCTGAAGGAGCGTCCGGAGTAGTGAGGTTTTTGAAGACGCTGGCTTGACTTGCCGCACCAATTACATCCTCGCGCGTGATGTCACCGTGTGATCCGGTGCCAGAGACGGTGTTTAGGTCGACTCCGAGCTCCTTGGCCAGTTTTCTGATCGGAGGTTTTGCTAAGACCGCATCGGCTGCCGTGGTGGCTCGCACCATAGCAACTGGGATTGCGGTGGTGATGGGGGCTTGTCTAACCGCACGATTTCGCCGAGAGCTGGCCTCGCCGGTGTCGCCGTAGCCAACCAGGGTGGGAAGTTTGTACTCAGCTCCGGTATCGGTCTCAACGGCCACTGCCTCTGCAGGGGCATCGAAGGTAGTTATGGTTGGGATTAGGCCAGAGGTGACATTGACCGCAATGATGGGCGTTCCCACCTCAACCGTCTCACCCTCTTTGGCTAGCAACTCTTCAACCACGCCCTCAAATGGGCAGGGGAGTTCGACAATTGACTTGGCAGTCTCAATCTCACAGATGGTTTGGTTCACTTCGACCCTTTGGCCGGGTGCAACCTTCCAAGAGACGATTTCGGCCTCGGTTAGACCTTCACCGACATCTGGCAGCGGGAACTTAGCGATGCTCATCCAAATCTCCTAGTAGGCCATGATTCTGTCGACAGCCTCGAGGATGCGGTCAGCATCTGGGAGATATGCCTCCTCGAGCTTGGAAGGTGGGTATGGGGTATCAAATCCACCAACCCGAAGCACCGGAGCCTCCAGGTTGTAGAAGTTGTGCTCAGCCACTCGAGCCGCGATCTCGCTCGAAAGGGAAACGTTGGTTGGAGCTTCGTGAGCGATTACTAACCTTCCAGTCTTCTCAACCGAGGCAAATATGGTCGGGTAGTCGATTGGCGCGAGCGAGCGCAGGTCAATTACCTCGATGCTCACGCCCTCCTCAGCACCAATCTCAGCGGCCTGGAGTGCGGTGGTCACCATTGGCCCATAGGCCAAGAGCGTGACCTGGCTACCCTCACGCAATAACCGGGCTGAGTGCAGCGGCATTGGTGCAACATCCAAATTGACCGGGCCCTTTTGCCAATAGCGGCGCTTAGGTTCAAAGACGATTACCGGGTCCGGGCTCTGAATCGCTTGCTGAATCATCCAATAGGCATCATTGGGATTTGACGGCGAGATGATTCTCAGTCCTGCGGTGTGGGCAAAATACGCCTCTGGGCTTTCAGAGTGGTGCTCAACGGCACCAATTCCGCCACCGTATGGGATTCGAATAACTACCGGCATCTGCAAAAAACCCTCGGAACGATAGGTCAGCTTTGCTAGCTGCGAGGTGATTTGGTTGAATGCGGGGAAAACGAAGCCATCAAACTGGATCTCGGCAACCGGGCGGTAACCGCGCATAGCGAGACCAATCGCGGTTCCGACAATTCCCGACTCGGCAATTGGAGAGTTGAATACTCGCTTCTCACCGAATTCCTTGTGCAGACCTTCGGTGACTCGGAATACACCACCGAGCTCGGCAACATCCTCACCGAAAATCAATACCTTGTCATCGTCCTGCATCGCCTTTTGAAGACCGGCGTTGAGGGCCTTGGCGATTGCCATGTCTTTATAACTACTCATGGCCACCCATCTGCTTTTCGTAGGCCTCTAGCCAAGCCTTCTGTCGGTCGATGTCTGGATGCTGATCCGAGTAGACATTGTGGAAGATGTTCTCAAGCGGCGGAGTCTGAAGTGCAAATGTTTCGGCACGAATCTGAGCGGCTAACTCATCCCCGGCATGCTTGACCTCTTCGAAGAAATCGTCGCCAATTCCCTGACGGCGCAGGAATTTCTCAAACCTGGTAAGCGGATCCCGGGCCTTCCAGTATTCGACCTCATCTTCGGATCGATATTTGGTGGGGTCGTCGGAGGTGGTGTGAGCACCAATTCGATAAGTTAGGGCCTCAATCAGGAAAGGGCCCTTTCCTGCACGCGCTTGATCCATGTGGAACTTAGTCGCTGCGTAGCAAGCCAAGACATCGTTGCCATCAACGCGCATTCCTGGCACTCCAAAGCCCTCGCCGCGCCTGTACAGCGGGACCTTGGTCTGCTTCTCAACCGGTGACGAAATAGCCCACTGGTTGTTCTGGACGAAGAAAACGATCGGGGAGTCGTTGATGGCGGCGAATAGCAGTGACTCTGAAACATCACCCTCAGCGGTAGCGCCATCTCCGAAGTAAGAGATCACAGCGAGGTCTTTGTCCTTGTCTCCGGTGCCCACCAATCCATCAAACTTCACGCCCATGGCATAGCCAACCGCGTGCAAAACCTGTGATCCGAGCACGATTGCGTATAGGTGATACCTGGTTTCCTCAGGGTTCCAACCGCCGTGGTTCACGCCGCGCATCATCTTCAAAATCGACATCAGTTCAACGCCGTGGGTGATCGCTACTCCGTGCTCGCGATAACTCGGGAAGATGTGGTCATTGGGGCCGACCCCGTAGCCAGATCCGATCTGGGCACCCTCTTGGCCGATAGCTGGGACCCATAGTCCCAGCTGACCCTGGCGCTGCAGTGCGATTGCCTCGATATCGAAACGGCGAATTCTCGCCATGTCTCGATAAAACTTGGTCAGGTCATCAATGTTCAGAGCTTCAACCAGTTCCCCATACTGGGCGTACTCCTTCGGCACACCGAAGGTGCCATCTGGGGCCAAAAATTGCATCATTGGCTGGGAGTCTTGGGTCACGAGAGCTAATTTAGTCTCTAGCTGAGAGAATAAGGCCATGTTGCGTTTTCTAATCGGCACAATCGTCAACGCTGTGGGCCTTTGGGTTGCGACCCTAGTGGTGCCTCAGATCAAGCTAACCCCATACGGCGGCGATGGCTTGTGGGAGACAATTGCGTCCTTCTTGTTGATCGGTGCGATCTTTGGTCTGGTCAACGCAATCATTGGGCCAGTAATCAAAATCCTGGCTTTCCCGCTCTACATCATCACTTTTGGACTTATTTCATTCGTGATCAACGGTGCCCTGCTTTTGATGGTGGCCTGGTTGAGCAACCTGATTGGTGCAGATGTCTTCACCATCGAGGGTTTCAGCTCGGAGGGGCTTGAGATTGCATCCTTCGGTTGGGCAATACTTGCTGCACTGGTAATGAGTGTTGCGAGCTTCTTGACCAGAACGGTTTTGAAGATCCTAAAGATTCGCTAGCCGCGACTGAGTTCAAACACGTAACGCATTCCCGGCTTATCGGGCTGGATTCCAATCTGCTCGTGGATTCGCAGGAATCCAGGATCAGCGCTTTGGTCTAACTCCTTGGCCGATTCGACATAGCTAGCCATTTTGTGAGCATCGATAACCGAGGCGTACTCGCCAGGGTTTGAAGCCGTTACCCAGTTTTCGGCCAGCGGATTGATCTGCCCCGACAGATGCGGCACTGGATCACCGTGGTTTTGAAGAGATATGACTGGCACCTCCAAACCAAATTGTGAGATTGGACCGCCAAAGCTAATTAACCCAGCAACGTTGTAGGGCTGTTCTGAAGTCGCCATTTGTGCCGCAACCAGGGCTCCTTGGGAGTGACCCACCAACAAAACTGAATCTGTTGGCCCCGCCTTGAGTTGGCTGAGTGCTGAATCTATTGCCAATTGAGTGGGGGATTTCTCCAATCCGCCGAAGGCGGTCAAGTTTGAACGAATGTTCAGCGGATTTTGCCCGGCAAAGCTCAGGGATTGAGTGCCGGGGATGTAGACGACTAGGTTGCGGCCGTAGCCGTTTTTGAAAACATCAATCAGAATGCGGGACCCTGGCTTGTCGTAGGCCTTAGCAACGGCAGAGGCGTGCTCTCCAATCGAATTGACCGATGAGATCTTGGACAGGGTCACGAGCTTGGCTGATCCATTGACATCGAGTTTGACGTGAGCCAGTTTGAGGTTTGCCTGCTGCTCACCCAACAGATGCTGAGCTGAGTTATAGCCAAATGCTGCAGTTGTCATTCGAATCGAGGCGGCAACCATTGCGGTTTTGGCAAGGTTAGCCTGGCCGCTGAGTCCCGCGACCGCGAAAACAGCCCCGAGGTTGGCTAAGAGTTTTGTGCTGCCATCCATCACCGCTATCGGCTGACCCAGGTAGGTGGAGAGTGTGCTCAAGGGGCTCAGGACCTGATTTATGAGCCCAATCACTCGGCTCTCCGCGCTGAAATAGGCATCGGCAGCAAGTTCCGCTTTGATGGCCAAATCCCTGACCCGATCAACCAATCCAGGCAGCAGCAGTGAGAGTTGGATCTGCGGGCCCAGCTCGGCCATCGAGAATCCAACCCCGGCAAATCGAGCATGGTCTAGATTGCTGGCGGCGAGCTGGAGCGCTTTAGAAACTCGAACTAGTTCGTTGTAGTTCGCTACTACGACCGGGTTTCCGCCATACACATCTAGCCCCACAGCAGCTCCCTGATTGCAGCCAGCTCTGCCATGATGGCTCTGACCTCAACCTCGAAGGCCATTGCTGCCGGTCCTGACCATGCCCCTGGTCCAGGGAGTGCATCAACAAGCAAATACCGAGCGTTGTCTAATTCGAACATGGGGCTAGTTTTCAAAGTTGCACCGATGAAGTCGCGGAAAAAAGCTGTGCTGTGCAAATCAAAACCTGAAATTGGTCTGTGGATGGGGCAAACTAGGCGGGTGAGCAAACTCTCTGTGCAGCCCCTAAGTCCGCTAGATGGTCGCTATCGCAGCCAGGTCAAAGAGCTTGGCGAATACCTGAGCGAAGCGGGTCTGAACCGTGCCCGCGTTCAGGTTGAGATCGAGTGGCTGATTTGGTTAGCCAATAAAGACCTACTCGAGACCAGAACCCCGATCTCCGAGGCGGAGGCAGAGGCCCTGCGTGAGCTAGGTGGCGAGGGTTTTGATGACTCATCGGTTGAAGAGCTAGCGTCACTTGAGGCAACCACGCGCCATGACGTGAAGGCCGTTGAGTACTTCATCCGATCAGCCCTAACCAAACTTGGCCGTGATGACTTAGCGGAATTGGTTCACTTTGGTTGCACTTCTGAGGACATCAACAACCTCTCCTACGCCATCACGGTCTCAGAGGCCATGCAGCGGGTTTGGTTGCCAAGGGCGAAGGATCTAACAGCGAAGCTGAAGCGCATCTCTCTTGAGCTAGTTGACGTACCAATGCTCTCCAGGACCCACGGCCAGCCCGCTACACCATCGACCATGGGTAAGGAACTGGCCGTATTCGTTCACCGACTGCAAAGGCAGTTAAACCGAATTGAAGCTCAGGAGTACCTGGGCAAGTTCTCTGGTGCGACTGGAACTTTCTCCGCCCACGTCGTGGCTGCACCGGGTGTTGACTGGGTCTCCCAGTCCAAGGCATTTGTTGAGCACCTTGGCCTGAGTTGGAATCCGCTCACTACTCAGATTGAGTCTCACGACTGGCAGTCCGAGCTGTACCAAGCCGTTTCGCACTTCAACAGAATTCTGCACAACCTTGCAACCGATGTTTGGACCTACATCTCGTTGAACTACTTCAAGCAGATTCCAGTTGCTGGAGCAACTGGTTCTTCGACCATGCCTCACAAGGTGAACCCAATCCGCTTTGAAAATGCCGAGGCAAACCTCGAGCTGGCTAATGCCATCCTGGACTCACTTGCCCAAACCCTTGTCACCTCAAGGATGCAGCGCGATCTGACCGACTCTTCGGCACAGCGCAACATCGGGGTAGGGCTGGGTCACTGCCTGCTTGCCATTGACAACCTCTCGCGCGGACTAGACGAGTTGGCTATAAACGAGTCTGTCCTGCTTTCCGACCTGTTGGAAAACTGGGAGGTGCTGGGCGAGGCGATTCAAACCGCAATTCGTGCGGATGTTGCTCGCGGAGAATCCAAGATTGCCGATCCATACGCGCTCTTGAAAGAGCTGACTCGCGGTAAGCGGGTTGGAGAGGAAGACTTGCTGGCTTTCGTGAACTCTTTGGAGGTCTCTGAGGCGACCAAGGCGAGGCTCTTGAAACTAAAGCCGCAAACCTACATCGGCCTTGCAGCCCAGCTGGCCAAAAAGTACCTCTAGCGAAGCTTTGGCAGGTTGGGGTCTGAATCGTCAGGCTTGTAGCTCAGGTCCAAGGTTGCGATGGTCACCAAAGCCAAGATGAACGCGCCCAATCCCCAGGCGATTGCCGTTTGCTCGAATCGAGTTCCAAAGTAGACCAAAATCCCTACAAACAGACCGGTAACGGTCGCGACGATCATGTAGGAACGGAGATTGGCGAACTTCTTCACCGGAAAAGCCTACTTCGGCTTTTTGGATGATGCGGCCGCGATGCCCAAATGGACTCCCGACATCGCCAGATAAGCACCGAAGAAGCCAACTGCGCTAACACTGTCAAGCTGAACTGCCAGGAACAGAAGCCCCAAAAGCAGACCAAAGATTGCGGAGATCAGAAAATCCTTGCCTTCTTGGCTCTTGAACGAGCTGCGTCTGGCCTGGTAAAGCTCAAATGCACCGGAAATCAATCCCCAGGCAGAAACCAAAGCCAAAAACGCTGGCAACTGAGTCTCCTGGTTAGCAAGTGCCAGCAAGGCGAAGAGCCCTACTAGCAGAGCGAGCACGGCCACCGGAAGCTCTTGAAGCGCTGATAAATCAGCCTTTTTGGTCAGGGTTAGGGCACCCAGGCCGACACCGAGCACAATGCCGAAGATTCCAAGCACCAAAAGTCCGGTGTCTGGGCCGTGGGCCTGGTTGAAAGTGACAAAAACACCTAGGCCAAAGCTGACCGTTGCCCTAAAAGCCTGCTTGAGATTCACGGTCACTAGCTTGGCATATTCACAAAGCGCGAATACTGCCCGTGGAAAGCAACCACGACGGTCCCTGTGGGGCCATTTCTCTGCTTCGCAAGGATGAGATCTGCTTCACCGGCACGAGGGTGGTCCTTCTCAAAGATTCCCTCGCGGTGGAGCAGGACGACAACGTCGGCGTCCTGCTCAAGCGAACCAGACTCTCTCAGGTGAGAGAGCTCCGGGCGCTTGTCCTTCGACTGCTCAGTCTGACGATTGAGCTGCGATAGAGCCACCACAGGGATTCCGAGTTCCTTTGCAAGCAGCTTCAGGGCTCTAGAGAACTCTGAAACCTCCTGCTGGCGGGACTCAACCTTTTTGCCGCTGGACATCAGCTGGATGTAGTCAATTACAACCATCTTCAGATCGACCTGCTGAGCAAGTCGGCGGCATTTTGCCCTGATCTCTACCAGGGACATGTTTGGGCTGTCATCGATATACAGTGGGGCATCGTTGATCTTGCCTCGGATGGCGGCAAGTCTGGTCCAGTCTGCCTCCGAAAGGTTTCCCTTGCGCATGGATTGGAGATAGATCGAAGACTCCGCACTCAGCATGCGCATGGCAATCTCGGCGCGACCCATCTCCAGCGAGAAGAAAATGGTGGCCTTGTTGTGCTTGATCGATGCTGCGCGAGCAATATCGAGTGCAAACGTCGACTTACCGACAGCAGGTCGAGCTGCCACAATCACCAGCTGGCCAGGGTGTAAACCGTGGGTCAGAGCGTCCAGGTCCGTGAAGCCAGTTGGAATGCCGGTTAGCTCGCCGCCACGCTTCTGCGCAGTCTCAATTTCGTGAATGGCGGCCTCAATGGAATCGCTCAGTCCCACATAGTCCTCTTTTGAGGTCTGGCTGACAACCTTGTAAACCTCGGCCTGGGCTTGGTTAACCAGGTCGGTGACTTCACCTTGGCTCTCATAACCGGACTGAGCAATTCTGGTTCCTGCCTCGATCAGCCTCCTGAGGATGGCCTTCTCAGCAACAATTTGCGCGTAGTAACTGGCATTCGCAGCGGTTGGGACGTAGGTGGTGAGCGAGTGCAGGTAGTCCGCTCCGCCGGCCTTGAGCAGGTTTCCCTGCTTGTTTAGCTCATCTGAAACCGCGATTACGTCGGTTGGCTCGCCCTTGCCGAAAAGGTTCAGAATGGCGTTGAAGATCAGCTCATGCTTGGGGGCATAGAAGTCTGAGGCGGAGACGATCTCGAAAACCTCGGCAACGGCCTCTTGGCTGAGGAGCATGCCACCCAGGGTGGACTGCTCGGCATCGAGGTTGTGGGGCAAAACCCGCGGATCCGAAGCCGGAACTGGCTGCAACATTGTCATGTGCTACTCCTTCCAAGCAATGAATCCTGTATAGCTTGGGGCACTGACAACTTGGTTTCAACCAGGGTTGTGAATAACTGTGGATAACTCTGTGGAAACACGCCGAACAAAACTGTGTATAACTGTGGAAAACCTGTGGATAAGAATTTGCAACATCCCTATACCCCAGTAAATTACTGAGTTTTGCCTGTGGATAAATTTAAGTGGAAAACTCTCAAGTTGAACCTGAGGGTTGTGGATAACCGAACAAATGTATGGTCAAAAACTAAGGGCCCGCATTGCTGCAGCG
>DLPB01000022.1:11479-12493 GCA_002479805.1 Micrococcales bacterium UBA7469 | reverse complement strand
AGCCTTCTCAATCTCATCGAACAAGATCACGGAGAACGGCTTGCGGCGAACCTTTTCGGTTAGCTGGCCACCCTCGTCGTAACCTACAAATCCCGGAGGGGCACCGAAGAGTCTGGAAACAGTGTGCTTCTCGCCGTACTCGCTCATGTCCAACGAAATCAAGGCGTCTTCGTCATCGAACAAGAACTCGGCCAATGCCTTGGCTAGCTCAGTCTTTCCAACACCGGTTGGACCGGCGAAGATGAATGAGCCGGAAGGACGCTTTGGATCCTTTAAGCCTGCGCGCTGACGACGAATGGTCTTGGACAGTGCAGCAATGGCTGCCTCCTGACCGATAACCCTGCGATGAAGCTCCTGCTCCATGAAGATCAGCTTGGCGCCCTCTTCTTCGCTCAATCGGAATACTGGAATTCCGGTTGCCTGAGCCAGAACCTCTGCGATCAAACCCTCATCAACGATGCCAGGCTTGTCGATGTTGCCCTCGCGGAACTCCTTCTCCATGCGCATCTTCTCGGCGGTGAGCTTCTTCTCCTCATCGCGCTTGGATGCTGCAAGCTCGAAATCTTGGTCGGCAATTGCCTGCTCCTTAGCCTTCTTGACGACAGCGATCTTCTCGTCCATCTCACGAAGCTCAGGTGGCGAGGAGAGGAAGCTAAGACGCAGTCTCGCACCTGCCTCGTCAATAAGGTCAATCGCCTTGTCTGGCAGGAATCGATCGGTCACGTATCGGTCGGACATTCCAACAGCGGCGACAATTGCGCCATCAGTGATGGAGACCTTGTGGTGCGCCTCGTAGCGATCGCGCAGACCCTTCAGGATGTTGATCGCCATTGCGGGGGTTGGCTCAGCAACCTGTACCGACTGGAATCGGCGAACCAGAGCAGCATCTTTTTCGAAGTGCTTGCGGTACTCGTCCAAGGTGGTGGCACCGATGGTCTGAAGTTCGCCGCGAGCCAGCATTGGCTTCAGAATCGAAGCTGCATCAATTGCACCCTCTGCAGCACCCGCACCAAC
>DLPB01000022.1:0-11357 GCA_002479805.1 Micrococcales bacterium UBA7469 | reverse complement strand
GTGACCTTCTTCAAGCGCTCTTCAAAGTCACCACGGTAGCGAGAACCAGCGATCAAACTTCCCATGTCTAGGGTGTAAAGCTGCTTACCGCGTAGGGTCTCTGGAACCTGTCCAGAGACAATCGCCTGAGCCAAGCCCTCGACCACTGCGGTCTTACCAACACCTGGCTCACCAATCAAAATTGGGTTGTTCTTGGTGCGGCGAGAAAGAATCTGCATGACTCGCTCAATCTCGCGCTCGCGCCCCACGACCGGGTCGAGTTTGCCCTCGGCGGCGGCCTGAGTCAGGTTGCGACCAAACTGGTCAAGAATCTGTGAGCCCTTTGGCTGTGGGTTAGTCTCTCCACCCACGGCGACAGTCTCCTTGCCCTGGTAGCCCGAGAGCAGTTGAATAACCTGCTGGCGCACCTTGTTGGTGTCAGCACCCAGTTTGGTCAATACCTGAGCTGCAACACCTTCGCCCTCGCGAATTAGACCCAGCAAAAGGTGCTCGGTACCGATGTAGCTGTGACCTAGCTGCAGGGCCTCACGAAGAGATAGCTCCAAAACCTTCTTCGCTCGCGGAGTGAACGGGATGTGACCAGATGGAGCCTGCTGCCCCTGGCCGATGATCTCCTGGACCTGCTCACGAACCTGCTCGAGGTTGATGCCAAGGGCTTCGAGCGCCTTCGCCGCAACGCCCTCGCCCTCGTGGATTAGACCGAGCAGAATGTGCTCCGTGCCGATGTAGTTGTGCTTTAGAAGCTTTGCTTCCTCTTGCGCCAAAACAACAACGCGACGGGCCTTGTCGGTAAATTTCTCGAACAAGCCTGGACCTCCAACACTCTGGTATTGAAGATGCTAGAAGGCTAAGGGGTCAGAAACTAGGGCTGTTCGCCCAAGGCGTTAGCTCGCTTGGCTCGTTCTTCAGCCTCAATTCGAGCGTAGGTATCGCGCTCTCCCTTGTCGGCTCTCAAAATCGAGCGCATGATGATCCAAAAAAGCACTCCCACCAGCGCCGGGGGAATTAGCGAAATTGCAACATCTAAAGCGATCTCAAGCGGAGTCATCGATTACCTATTTCACCAGAGGGAACAAAATGGTTTCACGAATTCCAAGTCCGGTAAGGGTCATGAGAAGACGATCGATGCCCATACCCATGCCGCCCGATGGCGGCATGCCAAACTCAAGCGCCTTCAAAAACTCTTCGTCTAGCTTCATAGCCTCTGGGTCACCGGCAGCGGCAAGTTCCATCTGGGCAACGAAGCGTTGGCGCTGAATAACTGGGTCTACCAGTTCGGAGTAACCGGTTGCCTGCTCGAAGCCACGGATGTAGAGGTCCCACTTTTCTACAACTCCCGGGTTAGAGCGGTGGTCTCTGGTGAGCGGGGATGTGTCGATTGGGAAGTCGGTGACAAATGTTGGGCCAGTGAAGCCAGGCTTCACGAAGTGCTCCCAAAGCTCCTCGACATACTTACCGTGTAGTGGGTGATCGATCTCGATGCCAACCTTGTCCGCAATCTTCTTCAGTTCTGAAATCGGAGTCTCGTGAGTGATCTCCACGCCGGCAGCCTCAGACAGGGATTCAAACATTGACACTCGCGCCCACTCGCCGCCGAGGTCGTTATCGGTGCCGTCATCCAGTGTCACAACGTGTGAACCAAAGACATCCATTGCGGCGTTCTGGATCAGCTCTTGGGTCAGAGTCGCCATGGTGTTGTAATCGCCATAGGCCTCGTATGCCTCGAGCATTGCAAACTCCGGAGAGTGAGTGCGGTCCGCTCCCTCGTTCCTAAAGTTTCGGTTGATCTCGAATACTCGCTCCAGGCCACCGACAACTGCACGCTTTAGAAACAGCTCTGGCGCAATGCGCAAATACAGTTCGGTGTCAAAAGCATTGGAGTGGGTCTTGAACGGTCTAGCCGATGCTCCACCGTGCATCACCTGCAGCATTGGGGTTTCGACCTCCATGAATGCGCGGTTTGCAAAGGTGTTGCGAAGCGACTGCATCACCTCGGAACGAATCTTCACAACCTCGCGTGCTCGGTCGCGAACGATCAAATCGATGTAGCGGTGACGCACGCGGAACTCTTCACCGAGTTCGTTGTGCAAGTTAGGTAGCGGGCGAATAGTCTTCGCAGCCATCAACCAACGGTCAGCCAAAATGCTCAACTCACCACGCTTTGAGGTGATTACCTCACCCTCAACAAAAACGTGGTCACCGAGATCAACCAGCTCTTTCCAGCTCTCGAGTTGCTCCTCGCCAACCTTGTCGAGGGAAACCATGGCTTGGATGCGCTCTCCGGTTCCAGACTGCAAAGTCGCAAAGCAAAGCTTTCCAGTATTGCGAAGGAACATAACTCGTCCGGCCAGCGCGACTAGATCACCGGTTGCAACGTCAGCCTCAAGGTTTGGGTAGTGAGCTCTCGTGGCCTCAATGGTGTGAGTGATAGGCAAAGCGACCGGGTAGGCGCTAGATAGCTCATTTAGCTTCTCGCGCTTTGCCATTCGGATGGCAATCTGCTCCGGCAGGTCGTCGAACTCGATCTCTTCGCTCACGATGTCCTATCAATGACTATGTTGTCGATCAGTCTGGTTTCACCCACATAGGCAGCGATTATCAGTCTCGCCTTTTTGCCTTTGGCCGAATCCAAGATTTCGAAGCTGTCTGCATCAACCAGCTCCAGGTAGTCAAGTCTAGCCTCAGGGCTGAGCGCAGCTTTGCCTGCCGAGAGTGCTGAGACTCTGTCGTCGAATTGCGCTGCCGCTCGAAGTGCCTGGTTCAGAGTTCTGGCTATGTCCAACTGTGCCGAAGAGAGATAGCGATTTCTCGATGACAGTGCAAGGCCATGTTCGTCCCGAACCGTTTCGCATTCGACAAGCTCGATTGGCGCGCGCTCTCCAGCCCTAACCTGCTGGCTAAGCATCTTCCGAACCAGAGCAACCTGTTGCGCGTCCTTAGCTCCAAAGAAAACAACATCTGGATTCACTAGGTCCAAGAGGCGGTTCACCACGGTGAGCATGCCATCAAAGTGACCAGGTCTGGTTTTGCCCTCAAAAACTTCACCCAGTTCTCCAGCGCTGACTTTTTTCACCGGAGACTCGGTCGGATAAATGTCCAAGAGCGCTGGAGCGAACAACACATCCGCTCCAATATCGCTCAATAATCGAGCATCCACACCGAGGGTTCTTGGATACTTATCGAAATCCTCACCAGCACCAAACTGCAGCGGATTTACAAAGATCGAAACGACTACAAAATCCGCATCTTCTTTGGCGCGATTGACCAAGGATGTGTGTCCCTGATGCAGAGCGCCCATGGTTGGAACGAAGCCCACTCGCTTTCCGAGACGCTTTTCCGACTCAACAATCTGAGTTAGTTCGGCTGCGCTTTGGACCAGCTGCATTAGATCAAATCCCTGGGATCGAGATTCTGGGGTGGCTTATGAAGTGCATCCTCAACGGCACTTCTCACCACTGGACCAATCAATGCAGCGGGGTTCTCCACCCCGGCTTCGGCCAAGATACCCACGGCCTGCGATACCACCATGGAAGAAAAACTGCTTGCGACCTCGAAGGCTTCAGAATAAGCCGCTCGCTGCTCTTCTGCGACGACGATTGGCTCACCGCCAAGTTCAATAGCTAAAGCCTGCGCGATTGGTTGGAATACCTCAGGTGCAGAGATCGCGATGGTGCTGTTTTTCAAAACCATCAAATCCACTGAGGTTCCAGTGAAATGCATCACCGGGTGCATCGCTATGGGCACAGCTCCGTGAATCCCGGCCGAGGCCAGAGCGCCATAACCTTGAAGTGGTGAAAGGTGCATAACTAGCTTTTTCGGACCAAAGAGGGATAGGTCAGCTAGGCCTTCACACACCAGCGAGACATCGCTGTAGGGAACTGCCAACACCACCAGATCTGCCTCTTCAGCAACCGCCGGCATGGAACCGATGTAGACATCTGGAAGTAATGCCTCTACCCGCTCAATGGCCTCTGGGGTGGTCACGGCTATGCCGGAAATCTCATGGCCCGCAAGGGCCCAGGCCTTACCGAGCACTACACCCGATGGCTCATCTCCGATGATCGAGATCTTCATGCCGCACCCTTTTCATCATCCGCTTTCGGAGTTCTGCAGTTCCACTCTGCCAGCAAAGCCGCACCTAGGCCAACCAAACAAAACAGCGCTCCAAGAAACGAATCCGTTGCTAGTGCAAGCGATGGGGTGAAGGCGACTAGCCATAACCCAATGCCTAAGTGCCAACCAAAAAAAGCAGCCGATGTGATTTGTGCCGCCCTGGCAAAAAGCAGTACGCGCACCGCGTAGAAGGGGTTTGGTCTTCGCACGGCCTTTTGCGCCTCGGAGAGTTTGCGATAGCGAGCGATTGGAATTGTTGCGATCAAGACAGCGATACCGATCACCAAGACCGAGGTTGAAAGTGAGATTGGAGCTGCGGGGATTGCGAGACCAAACCCGGTTGTAAGTTGGGCAATAGCCGCTCCGAGTACCAACGCCACTAGGCCAATCAGGCTCAATCCTTTTGCATTCGAGCTATTCACTTCGCCAAACCTCACCACTTAGCGGCCGTGCCAACTCAGCAACCGAACCGGCGCCAGGCAATACTGCGGTTGGATCAATTTCGGCCCACGGCACCAAGACAAAGGCGCGATCTTTCGCTCTCGGGTGAGGAATAACCAGGGTCTTCTTCTCAACAAATAGATCGCCAAAAGTAATGATGTCGATATCCAAAGTGCGGGAAGCCCAGCGCTGCAATCGAATGCGCCCAAAGTGATTCTCGACCTCATTCAAAAACCTGAGCAGCTGCTTCGGCTTGAGGGATGTATCCAAGATCGCAACGCCGTTGAGGTATCTCGGTTTGCTCGGATCTATGCCCCCTGGGGTGAGAGCCATGGACTCATAGAGCGAAGATTTTGAAACCAGTTCAATTGCTGGGTGAGCTGCAATCAGCTCCAGGGCGGCATTGATATTTGAGCGCACCTCACCCAAATTGCCTCCGTAGGCAATCACCGCCCGAGCGTTAGGCATTATCGCCGCGATAGGTGACGAAGACGTCTTCAAACTTCAGCTCGATCGGCGCATTGGGTTTGTGAACAGTGATTTCGGCACGCTTGATTCTTGGGGACCGAGCCATGACTTTGGCATGCAGACGATAGGCAAGGCTTTCGATTAGATTGACTGGATTTTGCTTCACATCGTCAGCGATTAGCTCAGCGATGTCTGCATAGCTGACCGACTCCTCCAAATCATCTGAGATGCCGGCCTCGAGAGTCAATGTGGCATCGATTATGAAGATTTGACCCAAGTCCCGCTCGAATTGCAGAACCCCGTGGTGGGCATAAACCTCAAGTCCACGAATCGCGATTTCAAATTCAGCCATCAGCCCTGCGCTTGTTTTAGAGCCGAGACTACCTTGATTGCATCAACCGTGGCCTCGACATTGTGGACTCTTATGCCCCAGAGTTTTCGCTGCAAAAGCAGGGCCGTCAAAACCGCGGTCGCAACATCGCGACGCTGAGTCGAGACACTGGCTGGATCGGATTCGTTCAGAGCTGCTGCCAAGAAGCGCTTGCGGGATGCGCCAACCAAAATCGGCAGACCGAGCTGCTCGAGCTCATCTAGCCGCGCTACCAAGTCCCAGTTCTGTTTGACGTCCTTGGCAAATCCAATACCTGGATCTACGACGATTCGCGCGCGCTCGATGCCTGATGAAACTGCCATCGCTACCTGTTCGGCCAATTCCCCAACGACTTCGCGTGCCACATTTGAGTAGGCATTTAGGTTGTCCATGACATCGGAATGACCGCGCCAGTGACCAAGGATGTAGGTGCAGTCATATGGAGATAGCGCACTAAACATGTTGGTATCTGCCAGCCCACCAGAAACGTCGTTGATGATGGTCGCACCGGCTTCGAGAGCCAAAACAGCGGTCTGGGAGTTCATGGTGTCGACCGAGATCGGCACCCCAAGACCTCTAACCGCCTCGATAACGGGCAGGATGCGAGACTGCTCGGTCGTGAGATCTACCCGCTTTGCACCGGGCCTAGTGCTCTCGCCCCCGATGTCCAAAATGTTGGCTCCTTGGGCAACCAGGAGTTTGGCTTGAGCGAAGGCTGCCTCGGCATCGAGGAACTCACCTCCGTCACTGAAGGAATCAGGGGTGATGTTCAGCACACCCATTACTAGAGGTTGTTGCCAGCTCATGGTTACTTGTTTATCAAACCCATGACCTCAGCGCGATAGCTGGGTTCGCTAAACACTCCCCTGGAGGCCATGGTGATTGTGTTCACCTCTGGCTGCCGGGCTCCGCGGGATGCGACGCACTGATGCTTTGCCTCAACCACAACAATGACCCCTTTGGCATCCAGGCCGGTCTCAATTGCATCAGCGATTTGAGCCGTGAGGTTTTCTTGAAGCTGAGGACGTGCAGCCAGGATTTCAACTACCGCCGCTAGTCGGCCCAGGCCGGCAACTCGGTCACTCGGTAAGTAGGCGATGTGAGCGTTCCCGGTGAACGGCAGCAGGTGGTGCTCGCAGATAGATACCAGTTCGATGTCTTTGAGAATTACCGCTTCGTTGTGCTCGGCAGGAAAAGTCTCGCCGAGAACCGTTGCTGGGTCTACACCGATCCCCTTGAAAAAGGAGGCGTAGGCCTCGGCCACTTTGTCCGGGGTGCTAGCAAGTTCGGGTCGGTCTGGATCCTCACCGATTGCCTCTAGGAGCTCGCGAACCGCGGCTCTAATTCTCTGGCTTTGCATCCGTTTCAACCGTCTCGGCTACTACAGGCTCGTGCACCTCGAGTTGCTTTACCTTGCGCTCGGGGACCGTGATTGGTCCCTTGGTGCTTAGTGCTCGCTTGGTGGAAGAACGCCAGGTCTCGCGCTCGGGGAGCTTCTTCACGCTCTTGAACAACTTGGCGATTTCGTCCTGGTTCAAAGTTTCTTTCTCCAAGAGCTCTTTGGCCAATTGGTCCAACACCTTGCGGTTTTGGGTTAGCGCTTTGTGAGCCTCGTCGAGAGCCTGGTCCAAAATTGCTCGGACCTCATTATCGACCTGCTGAGCCATCTCGTTGGAGTAGTTGTTGTGGGTTGCAAGCTCGCGACCCAGGAATGGCTCTGCGTTGCCACCACCAAGTGAAATGGCTCCAACTTTGGCACTCATGCCGTACTTGGTGACCATGGTTCGAGCAATGTTGGTCGCTTTTTCAAAGTCGTTCGAAGCTCCGGTGGTTGGGTCCTTGAACACAATTTCTTCTGCGATGCGACCGCCCATTGCATAGGCGATCTGGTCAAGCAACTGGTTTCGAGTGATCGAGTAGCGATCCTCCAGCGGCATAACCATGGTGTAACCAAGTGCCCGGCCTCTTGGGAGGATGGTGATCTTGGTCACTGGGTCGGAGTGATTGAGCGAGCCTGCAACTAGAGCGTGACCAGCCTCGTGATAGGCGGTGATCAAGCGCTCCTGATCCTTCATCAAAGTTGACTTCTTCTGTGGACCACCGATTACTCGGTCGATGGCCTCATCGATAATCTCGTCAGTGATCTCGGTGCGGTTTAGCCTCGCTGCCAACAGCGCAGCTTCGTTGAGAACGTTGGCAAGATCAGCTCCGGTGAAGCCAGGAGTTCTTCTCGCAACCAATTCAAGGTCAACGCCCTCAGCCAACGGCTTGTTCTTTGAGTGCACCTGCAGGATCTGCTCGCGACCCTTCAAATCAGGAGCGCTAACTCCGACCTGTCGATCGAATCGACCAGGGCGAAGCAGCGCTGGATCCAAGACATCCGGGCGGTTTGTGGCAGCAATCAAAATCACGTTGGTGTTGGTGTCGAAACCATCCATCTCAACGAGTAGTTGGTTCAGGGTCTGCTCACGCTCATCGTTACCGCCACCGATACCGGTGCCGCGGTGACGACCCACAGCATCAATCTCGTCAACAAAGATGATTGCGGGAGCGGATTGCTTTGCCTGCTCAAAGAGGTCGCGAACTCTCGATGCACCGACGCCGACAAACATCTCCACAAAGTCGCTACCTGAGATTGAGAAAAATGGCACCCCGGCCTCACCCGCAACTGCCTTGGCAATGAGGGTCTTACCCGTTCCCGGAGGGCCGTAAAGCAGCACACCGCGAGGAATCTTCGCGCCCAGTGCCTGAAACTTCTTAGGGTCCTTCAGGAAGTCTTTGATCTCGGTGAGCTCCTCCAGAGCTTCTTCGATTCCGGCAACATCGGCGAAGGTGACCTTGGAGGTCTCCTTGGTTACCATCTTGGCCTTTGACTTACCGAAGTTCATGACACCGCGTCCGCCACCTGCCATCGATCCCATCAGGAACCAGAACAGCAGCACCAGAATCAGGATTGGTAGCAGGGATCCAAGCAGTGCCAGATACCAAGGGGTGCGTGGCACCTCATCGGTCCAGCCTTCAGAGATTGGAGCGTCCGCGATAGTTTGAGCAATTACCTGTGCGCGACCTGTGACGAAGTAGAACTGAATCTGCTCGCCATACTCACTGTGAGGCTTTTCCAGAACGACATCGACTCTTTGGTCGTTGTCAAAAATCTGTACCGACTTAGCCTCACCAGATTGAATCAGCTCAAGACCCACCTTGGTATCTACCTTGGTGAATGGCTGGGTGCTCATCAGGGTCGAGCCCAAGAAGACCACGGTCAGGGCAAGGGCGATCCACAGCCATGGGCCGCGAACAATCTTTTTCATCTTCAAGGTATTGCTACCCAAACCTTCCGGTCTTAGCTGTAAACGCTGGGAGAGAGAACTCCAACGCCATCCAGCGAGCGGTAACGCTCGTCGTAATCCAATCCATAGCCAACAACGAATGCGTTTGGAATATCAAACCCCACCCATCTGACAGCTATTTCAACCTTGGCTGCATCTGGCTTGCGCAGCAAGGTAACGATCTCTACAGATGCTGCCCCACGAGCCTTGAGGTTTGCTGTCAACCAGGACAGCGTTAGGCCAGAGTCAATGATGTCCTCGACGATTAGGACGTTTCTGTCCTTCACATCCGCATCGAGGTCCTTCAAAATTCGGACCACCCCAGATGAGACTGTGCCGGAGCCGTAGGAGGAAACCGCCATCCAGTCCTGAGTGGTCGGCAGTGCCATGGCGCGGGAGAGGTCTGCCATAAACGGCACTGCACCCTTCAATACGCCGATTAGTAGCGGATTCTTATCCGCATAAAACTCGTCGATATCTTTCGCAAGCTCAGCAACGCGATCTCTGATCTGCTCTGCGGTGACAAGTACTTCCTGGATGTCTGGGTGATTTAACTGCACTAGCAGGCTCCTGGCTTGGGCTTAGAAGTGAATACCAACTGGTCTTTTACCCGCTCTACTGTAATGCCAGAAAGCTGGGTCGGTTTCTGCCCGTGCCAATCTGTAATGAAGGCCTGAATAGCAGCAATTTGAGCAAAACTCACCGAGCTTGCGCCCGCCCGTTCGCAGACCAGTTTCAGCATTGTTTTCAAAACAGCCAAGTGTGCAGTTTGCAGTGTTTCCACTCGGTAGCTGACGCTCTTGGCGGAGGCGACTGTTCGAGCCTGACGTTCAAGGTCAGCAGCCGCCGCTTCCAAAAAGTCACTGACCTCGGTTGCAATAGTTGCCGAGCGCGAAAGGCCAAGGACAAAGCCAGCACCAAGTTCCCCTTCTAGGTTTGCAAGCAGCTTTCTGACCCTGACTCTTGCAAACTTTGGGTCTTGATTGTGTGGGTCTTGCCAGAAGTCAACGCCCTGATCTTTGAGCGATTGGTGAAGTAGCTCTCGACGAACCTCCAACAGCGGGCGAAGCAGTTTGCGCTCAGGGTCATACACAGGCATGCCGGAAATAGATTTCAGCCCCGAGCCTCTGGCCAGCCCCAGCAAGACAGTCTCGGCCTGGTCCTCAAGTGAGTGCCCGGTCAAAATCAGTTCCGCCCCAAGCTCGATGCGTGCTTGTTCCAAGGCCGCATAGCGGGCATCTCTGGCAGCAGCCTCCGTGCCCTTTCCGCTATCTACAACCGAAACCTCCTTCACCAATACCGGCTCAAGGCCGAGTGTTCGGCAGCGCTCCAAGGCCTCTTGAGCAACCTGGTCTGAACCAGACTGAAGCCCGTGATCAACAATCACGGCACCTGCCCGCAGGCCCAACCTTGGGGCTTCAAAGGCCAGAGCACTTGCCAAGGCAAGTGAGTCTGGCCCCCCAGAGCAGGCTGCAAGGATCAGGGAGTCAGGGAGTAGTTGCAGCTCTTCTAGAGCTTGTCGAACCGCGCGACGAACATCGGCCATGGCCGGTGTGAGTCTTGGACGCTGTGGCATCTGTCTCGATTCGATAATCTTTTCCAAAAGCCTATTTAGGAGAAGCCTTGTCTTACGACGTAGTTATTGAGATTCCAAAGGGAAGCCGCAACAAGTATGAGGTTGACCACGAGACTGGTCGCGTCTTTTTGGACCGCGTGCTTTTCACTCCCTTTGTTTACCCAACCGATTACGGCTTCTTCGAGAACACCCTCGGTGGCGATGGAGACCCGCTAGACGCTCTAGTGCTGCTCGAGTACCCACTCTTCCCAGGTGTTGGAGTTAAGGTTCGTCCAGTTGGCATGTTGGTCATGGAGGACGATGGTGGAGTGGACGAGAAGATTCTCTGCGTTCCTCACAAGGACCCACGTTGGAGCCACATTCAGGATCTAAACGATGTCCCAGAGCAGACCCGAAATGAAATCCAGCACTTCTTCGAGCGCTACAAGGACCTCGAGCCTGGCAAGTGGGTAAAGATCCAGGGCTGGCAGGGCAAGGCCGAGGCGGAAAAGGTTATCGCCGCCGGTTACGCCAACTTCAAGCACTAGCGGACTAATCTTTGGGGCATGAACGCTCCAGAGACTTCGAGTATCGATGTAGGCATCATCAAGCTATTGGATGACTATTTCGAGGTGATTCACGCCCAAGATTTGGACCTCTTCGACCAGGTATTCCACAAGGACTGCTGTCTATACAGCAACGCTGATGACCAAACCGTATTGCGCCCTTACGAGCTCTACCGGTCTCAGGTAGCCAATCGGCAATCACCAAAAGAATTGGGCAACCCCCGTAAAGACGAGATTCTGCTGATTGATCAGCTCAGTGACACCATGGCGGTAGCGAAGGTGCAGCTACAGATGTTTGGTGGGATCATGCAGGACTACCTCAATCTGATCAAGCTAGATGGCAAATGGTGGATTATCGCCAAGCTCTATCAGCAGGTGGGCAGCTACTAGGGAGCGGTCGGTCTTCCCGCATAGGGCCAAAGTTCGCCATAGCGAACTGGCACGATACGCACCGTTCTCGCTGGGTTGGGTGCCTCGAGCATCATGCCGTTACCCAAATAAATCGCGACGTGGTA
>DLPB01000028.1 GCA_002479805.1 Micrococcales bacterium UBA7469 | reverse complement strand
GACACCTCAGGACTAACCGGCATCCTCACCGCCGGCAGCACCCGCAGCATCGACCCAGAGCGCTCGCGCATGATTGGCGAGATGCTGGGCGGTGGCATCAAGGGTGACGCCCTGATGTATGCCAAGGCAAAGGCCGAGTTCGATAACAAGTACATCGCCTCCTTTGGCGAGGATTCGATCATTCACGCCGCAGAGGCCTTTATGGCCTACTCGGCAAAAGAGTCGCAGCACAAGATCAAGTTGGCCTGGTGGTCCAAGCCATTCCCCGGAAACTTTGGTGACTGGCTGAGCCCACTGATTGTCTCGCACTACACCGATGCCGCACTTACCCTGCAGTCACCGGTAAAGCCAGCTGGCAAAAAGCACATCATCGCACTCGGTTCGATCGGAAGATTTATCAAGTCCAACTCGGTTGTTTTGGGAACCGGTATTTCTACCGATGACATCCAGCTCAACCCGAAGGCAGACTACGTATCGGTTCGTGGGCCGATCACCGCTCGCGTGTTGAAAGAATCTGGTGGCCCTACCGTTACCGCATTCGGTGACCCAGGTATCGCAATCAGCCGAATCATCCCGGTGGAGCGCGGTGCAACCAATGGCCGCATCGCATTTGTGCGCCACTTCTCGCACACCTCGATCCCAATGCAGTTGCCCGAGAACATGGATGAGCTCTCGGTTTTGATGTCAAAGCCTGATGCCATTCACGAGTTTGTGGCAGAGCTTGCCAAGTACGACAAGGTGCTCACCTCCGCGATGCACGTCATGATTACCTGCCAGTCATATGGCATCCCATGTGGTCTAGTGACCTTCGAGGGTTACGAGGAGAACGTCCACGGCTCGGGCATCAAATACGCCGACTACGCCCAGGGCGCTGGGGTAGAAGTCATGAACCCGCAGGTGGTTGGGCTTGACCTTCGCAAGGTAGACCTTGATGACCTGATCAAGGACATCAAGGTTTCCGAGGCAAAGAAGGACGAGGTCGAAGACCACATTCGCCAAGCTCTTTCGAGGTTTGGAAAGAAGTAGCCTTGCGCACAATCTTTACCCAGCTGTTTTCAGCGACCAAGCTCTTGGTGCCAACCAAGCGCTATCGCTGGCAACTGATGCTGTTGGTATTGATTGCAGCCCTGATTCCAGTCACCGAACTTTTAGTCGCCAAGCTCTTCACCGACCTGGTAATTGCTGGAAATTCCAGACCGGTCTCCGAGATCATTCTGCAGCTGGTGCTGTTTGCATTCCTATTTGTCTCCACCAGAACCATCAACTACCTGCAGAAGACCTACCGAGTTAAGTTCTTCGACAAGGCCTTCGGTGCCGACACCAGAGAGAAAAGCTCCACCAAAGAATCTTGGGAGTGGGCGATGGGCTTAGAGCTGGTAAACGCGCTTTCCTTCATCACTCAAATTCTGGTGATTGCCAGCTTCTTGGCATTCCTCTCGCCAAACTTCGGTCTATTGAACCTGCTCTTGATTGCATTGGTTTTGCAATTGATGGGCGTGCTTTTCAAGCGACAGCTAAAGAAGCAGCGCGGCTTCGTCGAGAAAAAGCGTGCCAAAAAGACCGTTACCCCAGCCGAGCGTTTGGGTTCGAGAATCCAGCAGGCTGAATTCGCAACTCTGATGGCCAGTTTTGGCGTAGTGGTTTTGCTTGGTGTTTTGATTTGGTTCAGCCTCGAGGGCTGGGTTTCGCTTTCAAATGCCATCGTTTTGTTCTTGGCCTTGCGCATTCAGAACACCACCTTTAGCTCGGTGTCCTCTTCGCTAATGCGCTTTGCCAGAGCCAAGGCCAACAGCTTCTAATGAGCCCGAAACTTACCCTGGGTTATTCAACCCTTGCCGAGCGAGTCGCAACCCTGGTTGAACCTCCTACGAACCCCGATTGGGAAACCGTTTTGGTGGTGCAGAATCCAAACCAAATTGACTGGCAGGGCCCTAGGTTCCAAAACCTGAAAGAACGCAGCGACTTCCGCTTCGAAGAACTGACCAGTAAAGGGGTCGCCAAAAGCCGAAATAGGGCCATCGACCTAGCTGCCGGTGAATACCTAATCTTCAGCGACGATGACATCACCTTTAGCGAGCAGGGGCTTCGGGAGGCTATTGCCTATCTAGATTCGCATCCAGATGTTTCGCTGTTACTTGGGCAGGCAACCGATGAGTCCGGGGCCTTGCGCAAGCAGTATCCGAATCAAGTGACAAAACTTGGCAGCCTGAACTCTGCTAGGGCCGCAACCTACGAAATGATTGTTCGAGTTAGTGAGATCCGCAGGCTCGGGGTTCGGTTCGATGAGAACTTTGGCGCCGGGGCAAAAAACTACCTCGGCGATGAATACATCTTCGTTGTGGACTTGGTGAAAGCTGGCGGCAACGCGGTATTTGCTCCGATTACCTTGGCCCAGCACCCAACTGAGTCCTCCGGCTCGCGCTGGGGAAGCGCTAATGATCGCAGGGCACGGGCAATCATCTTCACTCGAGTATTTGGCGCTCTAGCGCCATTTATTCGCTTGCCGTTTGGGATTCGCCGCAGACGAGAGCTTGGTTCAATAAAGAACCTTTTGCTATTTGTATTGGGTCGCTAGCGGATCACAATGCTGCCGGTGGCAACTTTCTTTCCGTTGATATAGGCCTCGTATTTCACCGTGCTTTTCGAGGTTGCCTTGCGCACGATCTTGGTGTAGCTCAGACCTGGGGTATTTGCCAGCACTGGGTTTACCACCCAGGTGTTGCCAATCTTGGCTGCAAACATCTGGCCGGCATAGCCCTTGATTGAGATCACAAGGTTTCCAGTGGTGGTGCTAAAGCTCACCTTTGGAGCGACCGCTGGGGTTACCGGTGGACTGGGGATCACGGTGCTGCCAGCAAGCAGGTTATAGGCCCCCACCATATCCAGCACGGGAATCTGCTTGCGCACCACATCGTCAACAAGGCGACCAGATTGCTTCATGGCATCAAGCACCAGCTGGGCGGATGCGGTAGGAAAAGCCTGGCGCAACAGTGCATAGCCTGCAGCCACCACCGGTGTTGCAGCACTGGTGCCGCCGGAGGTCTGATAACCGACGGTGGTTGCAGACTTTGCGTAATCGGTGCCGAGAAGTTCAACCTTGGCGTTCATGGTCGAATAAACCGAGACCTTGTTTTGAGCATCGAGCGCTCCAACGGTCACAACGTCACTGAGGCAAGTTGGTGCGGAAGCCGTTACCTCGTTGAGGATGTAGCCGTTGCCAGATGCCGCAAACGGCATGATGCCGACCGAGCGTAGCTTCGACAAGGTAGCCTTCAGCTGCGCAAAATCTGGGTTGAGATTGCAGTTCAGGATGTAATCACGCTGCGAACCACCTGTCACACCAAAACTCATTGAGACCGCAACGATGTTGTATTTCTCGCGATTGTCATAGATGTAGTTCAAAGCGGTGATGATCGATGCCAAAGACAAATCGGTATTCGCCATCAGGATCTTGGCATTCGGAGCCACTCCACCGGGGGCTTGCTCATTCGGCTTTCCTGCAATCAGGCCGGCAACCATGTTGCCGTGGTTTTCGCTTGAGACGATCACACCCTTGTCAAAACGCTGCGAGGCAGCCTGAATGCCGGTTTGGTTCTTGGTGCCATTCGGACACAGGTTCGGCGAGGTGTTCTGGTAAACGCAGATGCCTTCAATAATCTGCCCGGTGAAGTATTCGTGGGTGAGGTTGACGCCCTGGTCGATAACCGCGACGGTCATGCCCTCGCCCTTATAACCCTTGGCCCAAATCTGTTGAATGTTGTGGGCGGTGTAAGCCGGTTCATTTGGGACTGCGAACGCAGCGTTGGTTAGTGAGGTGACTAGGACCGCGGATGTCAGCAGCGTAGCCAAAAGCTTTCTCAACACCTTCGCCCCCTAACTCATCTGACCATCTGAGTCTAGGGCTTTGGCCTGAGTGACACCTTGGAGTTCAGCCTCTAGGCTAAAGCCATGTCTAATCCGCGCTATCAAGTCAGCAAGGCCGTGATTCCAGTAGCAGGTCTGGGAACCCGTTTCCTGCCAGCCACCAAGGCCATGCCAAAAGAAATGCTTCCGATCGTCGACAAGCCAGTTATTCAATACGTTGTTGAAGAGGCGGTTGAGGCAGGCCTAATCGACCTGCTGATGATCACCGGTCGCAACAAAAATGCGCTTGAGAATCACTTTGACCGAGTTGCAGAACTCGAGCAGGTCTTGGCCAAAAAGGGCGATGAGAAAAAGCTCTTCGCCGTGCAGGAGTCTTCGCAGCTGGCAGATATTCACTACACCCGACAGGGCGACCCTCGCGGACTAGGTCACGCAGTTTTGCGCGCCAAATCACACGTTGGCGATCACAGCTTTGCGGTGCTGCTGGGTGATGACGTCATCGACACCCGCGACCCAATCCTGCCTCGCATGCTCGAGGTTCACGAGCAAACCGGCGACAACGTAATTGCTCTTATGGTTGTGCCAAAGGATCAGATTCACCTCTACGGCTGCGCATCGGTCACCGAAACCGGCGAGGGCGATGTAGTGGTGGTCAATGGCTTGGTTGAAAAACCAAACAACGATGAGGCCCCTTCAAACCTTGCGGTTATCGGACGCTATGTCTTGCGACCAGAGATCTTCGATATTTTGGAAAAGACCGACCCGGGTCGCGGTGGCGAGATTCAGCTCACCGACGCACTCGAGTATGCGGTCGAGCACCCAGAAATTGCAGGTGGCGTTCGAGGCGTGGTCTTTACTGGCAGAAGGTATGACACCGGTGACAAGCTGGATTTCATCAAGGCAACCCTAAAGATCGGTATCGATCGCGACGACATCGGCAAGGACCTTCGCTCCTGGCTAAAGGAGTTCGCTACAGATCTTTAGTGCGGCGGCACTTCTCTGAGCAGAACTTGACCTGATCCCAGGTCTTCTCCCACTTCTTTCGCCAAACCATCGGCTTGCCGCAGCGCTCGCAAAGCTTCTCAGGAAGGTTTTCCTTCTTGACGCCACGCATTTACTGGTCGGATTCGGTTGCTACCTCAGGCTTGGTGATGGTCAGCTTCGACTTCGGAAGATCCATCATCTCCACCCAGGTGTTACCGACGGCAAATTTCACTGGCTCTCCAGTTGTCAGGCTGTAGCGAATTGGCTGGTCGTTACCGGCCTTGGTCCAAACCGCCTTTAGGTAGTAACCTTCGCTGAAGATGTGCGCCACACCTGTGTTGTCATTCAACTTGGCCTTTGGAATCGCACCGTACTTCGGGTCGATAAAGCTCAGGTCGTGCTCGACCTCCATCACGATGACGTTCTTAGCAATCACTTGAGCTCCACCTTCTTGCAGGTGCTCGGTCTTGTCCATCCAGCGCAACCAAACCGTCTGGCTGGCAGTTGACCATGGGTAGCTTGCGGTGCCTGGCTTCCAGGTGGAGCGCAGTGAGGTGTACTTCACATCGATAGCTTCAACCTTCTCCCCAAGTGCTACCGCACTTGGTTCCGCATCGAACACCATCGACTGAACTGGAGCGGGTTGTTCGATATAGATCGACTGCAGCTTCTGGGCGCGGAAGAACAAGTTCCAGGGCGCGCTTCTGGTTGGCTCGCGGAAATAGGTGTCCTTGTCGTTTTCGGTGTCCTCATCGCTCATCACCAGACCGGTTTCGCGAGCAGCCTTCTTGAATGGATACTGACCACCAGAGTAAACAAAGATGCCGCTGTACTGATCGATGATGCTGGCATCAACCGGACGAACCGAGCGAACTGGCCCAATGGTCTCTGGCATCTGCGAGTGCCAAACCGGCAGCAATCTGGTCATGCCACCTTCAACGCGGGTGACGTAAACAATATCGGCATCGTTCAGTGCAAGCTGAGGGCGACCGTTGTAGGTGTTATCGATCTTCGCGGAAAGTGCCGGAAGCGCAAGATACGGGTTAGTGCCCTCGAGATACTGAACGCCGGTGAGCGGTGCGGTGATAAATACCGGCTCTGGCGTTGGCTCCTCAGTTGGAGTTTGAGTTGCGCTCTGGCTCGGCTGGGGGGCCGAGGTGCAGCCGGCTAGGGCCAAAGCAGTGAGCAAAAACAGGGCGGAGATTTTCTTACCGATACGCATTCCCCCAAGTTTAGGAGGCTAGTTGCCTCGATTAGGGCATTGGCGCTAGGCGGGTAAACTTGTCAGGTGAATCTAATTGCAATCCGAACCTCCGTCACCGATGACATCGTGGGCTGGTTCGATGTAATTGGTCCGGTGCTTTTTTACCTTGCGGTATTCGGCCTAGTCTTTGCTGGAACCGGGCTCTTTGTCGGGGCATTCATTCCCTTTATTACCGGTGACTCACTGGTTTTCGCAGCCGGTCTAATTGCCGCAGCTAATTCAGATTCGATAAACATTTACGTCATGGCAATCGGCGTTGGTATTGCCGCCTGGTTGGGCGATCAGGTCGGCTACACGCTCGGTCGACACTTTGGCAGGCCATACCTCGATAAGCGCAATGGCAACTGGCTAAAAAAGGCAATCGTACGCTCCGAGCAGTTCTATGCCGATTACGGTTGGTGGTCGATTGTGGTGGCACGTTTCATCCCGTGGGCCAGAGTGATTATCCCTGCGGTGGCAGGCATTGGAAAGATGAACTACTACAAGTTCTTCACCGCAAACCTAGTTGGTGCAACGCTTTGGGGCGTCGGGCTGACGGTGGCCGGCTACTTCACCTACTCAATCGAGTGGGTTCGTTCCTTTGTCTACATCATTGCCCTGGTCGTCATCGGGCTAAGCATCATCGCAGGCGTCAGAACCTGGCGCACCAATCGAAACGGCTAGTTTTCAATCACCAAATCGGCTAACTGCGCAGATTTTTCCTGCTGGTAAAACTCGTCTTCCTGCCCTGCCCAGATGTGCCAGAACTCATTGAATTTCTCGCCATCACGCTCTAGCCAACGCTTATGCCGAACCTGCTTCTCGGTTTCAATCCAGACTCGATAATCTGCTAGCTCGGAGGAGACCCGAGACAGCGATCCGCAACCCTCCACAATCAAAGGTGTCCCACCGGAAAATTCTCGCCAGCCATTGCCCGGCTCATCGTTCCTGCCGCGCTGACCTTGCTCCCAATCCCAAAGCTGCCAACTTGCGGCTTTGCCCAGCTTTAGTGGCTGAAGGATTTGCTGATTGAGGTAATGAGAGCCCGGGATAAGACCCTCCCATCCGGGATAGAGATCATCCATGTGGATAAGCCGAGGCGCTTGTTCTAGTTCTTTGAACAGCTGATTTTTCAGGGCTGCAGCCAGAAATGATTTACCGCTAGCTGCCCGCCCATCGATTAGAACAATTGGGGTTGGATTTTTATCCACCAGGCCAACCACCTGCTTGGTTATGGCAGCAATCGCCTGGTGGAAATCTTGCATGGGGTCAGTCTAGAGCTCTTCGATTAGCACATCTGGGTGCTTATCGAAGCGGTAGCCCTGACCGCGCGCGGTGCGGACGATATCTTCGTAGCCGGCGATCTTGCCGCGCAGTCGTCGCACGTGAACATCGATGGTTCTGGCATTTGGAGTTGGTTCGCCGCAGCGGTCCGAGATAGCCGCAATCTCGTTTCGAGTGACGGTCCGACCGGTGTTCTCGATTAGGAAGGCGAGCAGCTCGAACTCCTTGCAGGTTAGGTTGGCGTTTTGGCCATCGACAAACAGGCGTCGACGAGTTAGGTCAACCACGATCCCCTTGGCAGCCTTGACCTCTTCCTTGACACCCTGCTTCACCTGGGTGGCTTTTGGCTCTTTGAGTGCGATGCGAGTGATGTCTAGGTTTCGACCCGGCGCATTCACCGGAGCAATGGCCAAGGTGGCGTAGGTTTCATTTGCCTTTTCTGGCAATAGTTCTGCGATGGTCTCGCGCAGTTTGCTCGCGATCTGGGCAAGCGTTAGGCCGGCGGCTTGAGCCTCGGATTCCGAGATGCCGACGTAGAGGGCAAATCCCTTGGCCTCGGTCTGCTGGCTGGTTAGTAGCTGAGTCATTTGTTCTAATCCTTTTGTCGATGTGTGTGGTTTTGAATACACGAATCACGTGCGTTTGTTGGGGTGCTGGTGCCGTAGGGCTAGAACGAAATAGCTGTTTCGTTTAGCGGCACGAAAGCATGCACATACACATCGAGCAGCACATCATGGCGTTGGTGGTAACCAACGCTGTGGAAGCTGAACGAGTAGACATTGGAAGAATTTTGCAATGGTTAGTTACAAATGTCAAATCAAACTCGGCTGGCGGTAAGTAATTCATAAATCAGCACCAAACACGCAACCACTGGTTTCCCTAAAATTCGGTTGCCTGTTTTTTGATGAACTCGTGATTGGAAAGCCATACCGCTCATACATTGCAATCGGAGACTCGCTCTCTGAGGGTTTAGGTGACTTCACTTTTGATAAGTCAAGGCACCACAGCGGTTGGACCGATCGACTGGCAGGAATCATGGCCAAAGAAGCCCATGATTCCGGTTACGAATTTCAATACGCCAACCTGGCAATTCGCGGCTCCAAGCTCCAAAAGATTATTGACGTTCAGTTGCCTCAAGCGCTGAGGTTGCAACCAGATCTGGTGACCGTGATGGCAGGTTCGAACGACATAATGACTAGACCTAGTTCACTTCCTAGCTTGCGGGAGAACCTTCGGGATGGGATCCAGCAGTTATTAGCAGCCGGCTGCGACGTCGTTGTTGCGAACACAATCAACCCAATTCACCTGAAACTCTTTAAGCCAATGCGACCGAAAGCGGAACTGTTTTCAACTCTGATTGAGACGGTTGCAGATGAATTTGAAATTCCGGTGCTTGACGTTTTCGGTATTCGAGATTTTGAAAACCTAGGCTACTGGGCCGAGGATATGGTGCACTTTTCCGGCCAGGGACATATTCGCGTTGCCAATGATGCGGCCGAAATACTTGGGCTGAACTACCGCTTCGCCACACCGGAATTAACCCAGGTTTCCCGAGGGTTGATCGAAACCAGTCGCTGGATTGCGCGGGATGTCATTCCGTTCTTCGATCGGAAACTCAAAGGCGTCACCTCAGGCGACGGATTAGAACCTAAACACAGTGAGCTAACGCCCTTTCGGGCTGATGTAGAACAACCGCACTGGCAGCTGGTTAGCGCCTAGCTCGCTTTGCATTTATACCCTTGGCGATTCGGTCACGAAGCAGCTCGACCGGTAGCAACAGCGAGGTGAAGATGATGATCAGAATGACCGTGGTCTCAAGGTTTTCTTTGATGTATGGAATCTGACCCAGCCAGTAGCCGGCCAACATAAATACACCGACCCAGATGGTTGCACCGAGCAGATTCAGCTTCGTAAAGCGCTTAATGTCCATCTCAGAGATGCCGGCCAGCATCGGGATCAGCGCCCTGAGAATCGGAACGAATCTGGCCAACACCACCGCACGAGTTCCATACTTTTCAAAAAACTCGTGGGTGCGATCCAGCACCTTCTGGTTCAAGATGAAGTTTCGGTTTTGCTCAAACAGCGGTGGTCCAATTTTGTAACCAATCCAGTAGCCGGTCTGGGTTCCAATAAAGGCGGCCAGCCAAATCAAAATGAACCCTAACCAGTCGGGCAACCAAGCCGTGCTGGTTGCCAGCGCCAGACCAGTTAGAAATAGCAGTGAGTCACCGGGCAAAAACGAGGTGAAGATGAAGGCGGTTTCCAAAAAAATAATGAGAGTTACGGCAAGAGCCACATAATCGCCAAAGGCGTTAATTATGTTTTGGGCATCAAGCCAGTTCAATTTGCTCCACTCGTAGCGCACCAGAAGCTGCCAGGGCCTCTTGGTAATACTGCAAGAGTTTAGCGTTATTGGCAGACCACGAACGGCCCTCAACGCTTCTTGCAGCCCCCAGCGCAAGCTCCCGGCAAAGCCCCTCACTCGCCAAGAGTTGAGCTACCAAATACCTATATCCTTGCGGCTGACTCGGATCGGCCAGCAGCCCAGATTTCATATGTTCAATCAGGTGCCTAGGGCCTCCGACATTGGGTGCTACCACCGGCAACCCCGAGGCCTGCGCCTCTTGAATGGTCTGACCAAATGTTTCTTCGGTGCCAAAGTGCACAAAGACATCCATTGCCGCATAGTGACGCGCCAGCTCTAAGCCGCTGAGAGCGCCGGTGAAAGTCACGGGAGCGCCTCGGAAAAGTGCTTCCAACCGCTCGCGCTCTGGACCGTCGCCAACCACCAAAAAGCTAGTGTTTGGCAGATCAAACAGCTCCTGCATTCGATGCACTTGCTTTTCAGCCGCCAACCTACCTACAAACCCGATGACTTTATGCTCGGGTGGAGCGATGCGAGACCTAATCACCTGGGTCTCGACATCGCCCACATTTTTCGGATTGAAAAGGTCAAGATCGACCCCGCGTCCCCAAACCTCTACCTTGCCGCCGCTGATCTTTCGCAAATACTCGGCCGCTTCATTTGTCGGTGCCAAATTCAAGGTCGCACCAAGGTGAATACCGCCAACAATCTTTTCCAACACCGGCTTGGCAAAAGAGAGGTTGTAGCGCTCTAGGTAACCTGCAACATCCGTTTGGTAAATCGCCACCGTCGGCACACTATTGCGCTGACCCCAGGAAATGGCTTGGGCACCAATCATGAACGGCGCTGCCACGTGAATCACATCTGGCTGAAAATCATCCAGCAGTTTTGAGATTGCTGGACTCGGCATCGCAACCGGAAACTGCATAAGCGAAATGGCTGTCGTGGTGTGAACGTCGAAACCTAGGTGCTTTGGCGAGGGAGAGGTTGGAGCAATTACCATCGCCTCAATTTCGTGCTGTTTCAGGGTCTCTAAAACTCGCACCACCGAGTTGGTGACGCCATTTATCTGAGGCAAAAAAGACTCTGTGACAATGGCGACTTTCTTCAGCATGCGCTGAAGTTATCGAGCCAAGTTTTCTCCTAGCTGTTCACCAGGTAAATGTCTAGCGAACGACTAGTTACCAAAGTTGGCGTCGATCTTGTGAATCAGGTCTTCTACCATGCAACGGATTTCATCGCGGATCGGACGAACAAAATCAACGCCTTGGCCGGCTGGATCGGCAAGCTTCCAGTCCAGGTAGGTCTTGCCCGGGTAGAACGGACACTTGTCGCCACAACCCATGGTGATCACGTAGTCCGAGGCCAGAACTGCCTCATCGGTCAAGATCTTTGGGGTGTTGCCAGAGATGTCGATGCCCTCTTCAAGCATGGCCTCTACAACCGCTGGGTTTACAGAATCAGCAGGGGCAGTGCCGGAAGAGCGAACCTCAATTCGATCACCTGCTAAGTGCTGCAGGTAGGCGGCAGCCATTTGGCTGCGGCCAGCGTTGTGGATGCAAACGAACATCACTGATGCGATTGGAGTGGACATTTTTTTACCTTCCGGTTTTTGGACGAAGTAAATGAGCAACACCCACAGCGAGTAGTGCTCCAAAAAATTGCATTCCGATGAACATCGGAACCGACTGAAGTGAAATCGAACTTGAGGCATCGGAGAAGGTTCGACCGAAAGTTACCGCCGGGTTAGCAAAGCAGGTTGAAGCCGTAAAAAAGTAACCGGCAAATATCCAAAGTGCTACCGCTGCGGGAATGATGTGTCCCCTGTCCTGCTGGCTCAAAAGCAGAATCACCAAAAGTAAGCCAGAGCTTGCGACAATTTCGCCGAGGTAGACCCCTGCACCATCGCGCACCACAGCACTTGGGCCCAGAAGTGCCTTTGCAAACATGGCATTCGCGAGCACTGCACCGAGCACAGCACCTATAACCTGCGCGAGGACATAACCCAAGGCTAGAACCATGCTGATCTGCCTTCTAAGCAGCATTGCGAAGCTGACAATTGGGTTGAAGTGCGCCCCGGAAACCGATGCGAACATTGAGATCAATAGGAACAGTGCGGCTGCGGTGGCTAAGCCATTGATCAACAATCCTTGAGCCGAGTCAGCACCGAGCTGCTTGGCCATGTGACCGGCACCCAGCACCACCGCAGTGATGGCTGCGGTTCCGATTAGCTCGGCAGCCAGTCGTTGCGATGAAGTAAAGTTCACTTAGATGCCCATCTATTTAACCGAGTGGTTGAATTATAGATAAGTATCTATACAGTTAGGTAAACAGGTGGTTAAGAGAATCCCGCTCCAGCTACTGGATTGCCTGCCGAAGGCAGGGGCCGAGCCATTAGCTCGCGACAGCGCAGAGTCCATGGCGCAAGCCCTAAAGGCAGTTGCTGATCCGACCCGCTTGCAAATTTTGGCAATGATTGCGGCCAGCGAGAACCAAGAATCCTGTGTCTGCAACCTCACCGATCCACTGAAACTTACTCAGCCCACCATCAGCCACCACCTAAAGAAGTTGGCCGAGGCCGGCCTCATTGAAGGCGAGCGCCGAGGCACCTGGGTTTGGTATTCGCTAAATCGTGAGCGCTGGAGTCAGATCGCAAACCTCTTTGCCAACTGAATGATGGAACTTTCCCAAAGCGTCTGAGGTTGAACTAAATTGATGATTTCGAAGGAGAAAAGATGAGCAAGGTAGAGATCAAGATTGAAGGCATGACCTGTGGTCACTGTGCGATGAGCATTACCAAGGAGCTCTCCGGCCTTGCCGGCGTGAGCGATGTTCAGGTCGATCACCAAAAGGGCAGCGCAATTGTGGAGCTAACCGACGTATCCAACGAGCAGCTTTCCCAGGCAGTATCTGAGGCCGGTTACACCGCCAAGGAATTCACCACCCTAAATGCCTAAAACCAATCTTCAAGAGCTTGAAATTGAGGGCATGACTTGCACGGCATGCGCCAGGCGCGTCGAAAAGAACCTCAACAAGCTCGCTGGAGTAACCGCCTACGTTGACTTTGCGACCGAAAAGGCTCACCTGCAGCTTGGCCCCGAGGTGAGTCAACAGCAACTAACCGAGGCAGTTGAATCCGCCGGCTACAAGATTGGCTCCGGCCGCTCAGAGCTTGAGTCGCTGCGACCGAGGCTTTGGGTGGGAGCGATTTTTGCTTCGCTAACCATGGCTTTTGGCATGGTGCCGTTCTTTGCCTTCCCAGGTTCGCAGTATTTGGTCTGGGTCTTGGCAACCGTGGTGATTGGTTATGTGGCATACCCATTCCACAGCGCAGCAATCAAAAATCTCAGGCACTTAGATTCCACCATGGACACCCTGGTTTCGCTCGGGTCTTTGGTGGCATACGGCTACAGCGTTTACCTCACCCTGGACGGTCACCCGCACAACTACTTTGAGGTAAGTGCCGTCGTGCCGGCAGTGGTGTTGCTCGGTCGCTACATCGAGGTAAGGGCCAGAAGATCCGCCACCGATGCCGTCAGGGCCATGTTGGCTGCGATCCCCGAGACCGCGGTGATAGAGCGCGATGGCCAGAAAGTTGAAGTGGCAACCGGCGAGGTGCGGGCTGGAGACAAGGTCTTCGTAAATGCCGGCGAGCGTATCCCGGTGGATGGCAAATTGCTCTCCGCAAATGCTTTGGTCGATCTTTCAACCCTCACCGGTGAAAGCCTGCCCGTTGAAGTAGCCGCCGCAGGTTCACTCTCGGCGGGAGCAACTTCGCTGAGTGGTCAAATTACCCTGGAGGCCACCGGCAGCGCGAGCGTCTCAAGACTGTCCCGAATCGCCGACCTGGTTCGCGAGGCGACCGCGCAGAAGACTCAGCTGGGATCTTTGGCCGATCGGATTTCGAGCATCTTTGTGCCGAGTGTGATTGTGATCGCAATCGCTACCTTTGCCATCTGGAGCTGGCTGGGAGCCAGCACCGACTTCGCAGTCTCGGCAGCGGTAGCGGTCTTGGTAATCGCCTGCCCCTGCGCCCTGGGAATTGCCGTGCCGATGAGCTTGGTAGTCGCAACTGGTTTGGGCACCAAGAAGTCACTGGTGATTAGAAATCCAGATTCTCTGCGGCTTGCCGCCAAGGTCAAGCGAGTGATATTCGATAAGACCGGAACGCTGACCGATGGCCAGCTTCGAGTTGTGAATTCTCGAGGCTTGGGCGGGGTCGGCGCTGCCACCATGCTGGCTTATGCCGCAGCCGTAGAGCAGGGCTCAAACCATCCGGTTGCCAAGGCCATCAGCAAGCTATCCAGCCAGTTCACCGCAACCGATGTCACCGAACAGGCTGGGGTCGGACTCACCGGTTTGGTGGAGGGCAAGTTGGTGAGTGTTGAGCGCCCCGGAAGATACGAGAACCAATCTGAACTAGACGAAGCGCTAAAGAATGCCGGGCCAAACACCCTGGTGGTAGTGGCCTGGGAGGGTTGGGCACACGGCCTAATCGAACTCAGCGATGAGGTTCGTGAAGGTGCCCAAGAGTCAGTTGCAGCGTTGCAGAACATGGGCATCGAGGTTGAGTTGCTCTCCGGCGATCAGCCCGCTCGAGTTGAAGTAATTGCCAAGCAGCTGGGCATCACCAGATTCAAGGGTGGGGTGACCCCGGAGCAGAAACTAGAGCTGATTCACTCCGCAACTCAGGTCACGGCCATGGTTGGTGATGGCATCAACGACGTTGCCGCGTTGGCTCGGGCAGATATCGGAATTGCCATGGGTTCTGGTGCTCACGCTGCTCAAGCAGCCAGTGCAATCACGATCTTGGATGACAATCCAAGACACGTGGCATACGCACTGTCGCTTGCTAAGCGCACCCATCGCAATATCCTGCAGAACCTAGGCTGGGCTTTTGGCTACAACATCATCTTGATACCGGTGGCGGCGATGGGCCTGTTGAATCCGATGCTGGCCGGAGCCGCAATGGCCTTTAGCTCTGTCTCAGTTGTGGTCAATTCGCAACGCTTGAAGTGGCAGGATAGACGAGTACACAAAGGAGTGGCGAAGTGATTACCTCTGCCGATGAGAAGCGCGTTCTCGATCTAGTCCCAACTGGCCTATACATTAACGGAATCTGGCGTGATGCCTCCGATGGCAAAACCTTAGACGTCTTTGACCCTGCCACCGGCAAGCTGCTAAAGACCATTGCCGATGCCTCTTATGAAGATGGCCAGGAAGCCCTAGCCGCGGCCCACAACACCCAAAAGTCCTGGGCTGCCACCGCCCCACGAGTTCGTGCCGAACTGCTTCGCGCTGCATTTGAAAAGGTCACCTCGATGAGTGATGACTTCGCGATCCTGATGTCGCTCGAGATGGGTAAGCCATTTTTAGAGGCCAAGGGCGAGGTTGCCTACGGCTCTGAGTTCTTGCGCTGGTTCTCGGAAGAAGCAGTGCGAGTCAACGGTCGCTACCAAACCGCACCCGATGGAAAGAACCGTCTGATGGTGCTAAAGAAGCCGGTTGGACCTGCGCTTTTGATCACCCCGTGGAACTTCCCGCTTGCGATGGCTACCAGAAAGATTGGTCCGGCAATTGCCGCTGGCTGCACCTCGATCCTCAAGCCAGCAGCCTTAACCCCACTCACCTCACTGCTGTTTGCCAAGGTGCTGGAAGAAGTTGGCGTTCCAGCCGGTGTGGTGAATGTGATCCAGACCACCAGAGTCTCCGAGGTGACCGCGCCGATCATTAAGGACGCTCGCCTGCGCAAGCTATCCTTCACCGGTTCAACTCCGGTTGGAAAGCTTCTAATCAGAGAGTCCGCCGACCAGGTGCTGCGCACCTCGATGGAACTCGGTGGCAATGCCCCGTTCTTAGTATTCGAAGATGCCGATGTCGATAAGGCTGTTGAGGGAGCAATGCTCGCGAAGCTTCGCAACATGGGTGAGGCCTGCACCGCAGCCAACCGCTTCCTGATTCACGAATCGGTAGCTGATGAATTTGCCGAGAAGCTGACCGCAAAGTTTGCAGCCCTCAAGGTTGCCCGCGGTGTTGAAGAAGGCACCAACATCGGACCGGTAATCGATGAAAAGGCTAGAAACTCAATCCACGCGCTAGTGACCGATGCCACCGCTAAAGGTGCAAAGGTGCTAACCGGAGGTGTGATTCCTGAGGGTGATGGCTACTTCTACCCACCAACGGTTCTGAAGTCTGTTCCAGCCAGCTGCGACATTCTCAGAAATGAGATCTTCGGACCGGTAGCGCCGATCTGCACTTTCAAGACCGAAGACGAAGCGGTCGAAATGGCAAATGACACCGAGTATGGACTAGTTGCCTATGCCTTTACCAAGGACCTAAACCGCGGCCTAAGACTTGCCGAGCGCTTAGAGACCGGCATGTTTGGCCTGAACACCGGTTTGGTTTCAAACCCAGCTGGTCCATTTGGTGGCGTGAAGCAATCCGGTCTAGGACGTGAAGGGTCACTCGAGGGCATCGAGGAATACCTCGAGACTGTTTACGTCGGTATTTCTGACCCGATGGCCTAAACCCGCTACCTCGGTATGTAGGTTGCGCTCACATTTGAGTCGAGCGAAGCGCCCTTGGCATTCACTGCCCTAACCGTGAAGGTGTAGGCGCGACCGCGCTTTAGCCCGGAGACTTTGACCGAAGTTTGGCCAGGGCCAACCACAATCTTTCGAGCTGCTAGACCGCGCTCCCAAACGATGATGTGGTGCTCAATCAAAGGCGAACCACCATCTGGAGAGATCTGCCAGTTGACGGTGACGGTGGTTTTTACGCCCAGGATGCTGGTTAGCACCGGTGCCACCGGCACAGTCTGCGATTCGGTCGGAAGCTGTGGTGATGAGGTTGGTGCGACCGACTGGGTCGGCACCTGCACCAGAGCGTTGGCGGTTCCAGTCGGTGCTGCGAAGGCTGCCGCACTGGACTTAATCGTGAAGTCAATCTCGGATGGCGACTTGTATCCGAAGCTCTGCAGGGCCGCAACAACACCGGCAACGTGTGGAGCAGCCATGGAAGTTCCGCTCAGCACCGCAGTTGCTGTGGCGGCGGTAAACCAGGTCGAGGTGATGTTTACACCCGGGGCCACCACATCAACACAACTACCAAAGTTGCTGAAACTCGCAAAACCGTCAGTAATCGAACTCGCTGCAACCGTGATTGCACCGGGAGTGCGGGCTGGAGAACTTACGCAGGCATCACTGGCCGAGTTGCCAGCTGCCACAACGACAGTTAGACCCTTGGAGACCAAAGACTCGACCGATGCATCAAGGGTGCTGCTAATACCGCCACCCAAACTTAGGTTCACAACGGCAGATGTCCCAACACTCCAGTTCTGGGCAATCCAATCCAGGCCTGAGACCACGCCCGATAGGTAGCCAGAGCCGTTGCAGTCCAGCACTCGCACTGGCACGATGGTGGCCTGCTTGGCAACTCCATAGGTCTTCGATGCGATGGTGCCGGCGACGTGAGTGCCGTGGCCATTGCAATCCAAAAAGCCATTACCGTCGTTGATAGCGGTAAAGCCCGACACCACACGACCCTCGAAGTCCTGATTGCTGGCTGCCACACCAGTGTCAACCACGAAGGCCTTCACACCGCTGCCAGAGTTTGGGTTGGTGAACTTTGCATCCAGCGGAAGCGCAGCCTGATCAAGGCGATCTAAACCCCAGGTGGCACTGTCCTGAGTCGTCGCAGTGGTGAAGGTCGGGTCATTGGTGACCTCGAAGTCCTGTTCCACCGTCAAGGTCTTACCGCTTGCCATAACCGCCTTGAGTTGCTTGGCGTTCAGCTTGGCAACCGCACCGGACATAACCGACTTTAGCACCTTTGACACTGGAATCTTGATAGCCTTTAGCCCCTTGGCCTGAGCATCGGCGTCGACTCCGTTTTGGAAACGGATAACGTATTGGGCCACCTGACAACCGGCAGCATCGGCTGCCGATCCAGAGTCAACAAAGTCCAAGCAGTCCTGATCCACAGTGCCGCGGGCCTTCGAAGAAGCCGACGCTGCCTTTGCCGATGAGGTTGACTGCTCTGGCTTTCCGTTGTCCTTCGGTGGCTGAGCCGCTCCCGAGTTGCCCGAATTTGAATTGCCAGAATTTGCGCTACCGGAATTACCGGAGTTTCCTGAGTTGCCCGGATTTTCAGGCTTACCGGTGGCGGGAGCAGTTGAATTACCGGTGCCCGACGCCGCACCGACCGCAGGGTTGGCTGCCGCATTTCCATTGCCATTTGAATTTGCGCTTGCGCTGGTGGTCGGCTTGCCGGAGGCGTTGCCATTGTTGTTTGGCTTGTTGGCTGCGAAGGCAGCGCTTGAGAAAATCATCGACAACGCCAATGCGGTGGCAACTAGCCTTGTTCGATTCTTCACTTGCGCCCCTTTAGTTGGCTGGTTCTTTAGTTTTAAATCTTGTCTCACGGCGCAATCACCGGGCTCTCAATGAAAGCACTCTCAATAGCGGGAAATACCCACAAAAACAGACTTGCCACAATGATCGTCGCTATTGCAAGAGCAACCAAAGTTTTGAGAAATTTCTTTCCGGGCAGCTTCTGCCAAATCCAGCTATAGATCATCTGATTCTCCAATGGCGGCAGGGGCTTCATCTGACTTAGAAACCAGCGCCCCCCACCAAGCCCACCGCCTGGTCGAGTTCCAGCGCGGATCGCAGGTGGTGAGCGTGATTAACTGCTCCGACTCGAACTGCAGACCCTTGGGAGTGGCATCCAATACCCAAGTTTCGCGATCCAAAATCTTTTCATTTTGCAGCAGTTCATACTCGAACCAACCGGCACTGGTTTGGATAAACACCCGGTCTCCAGACCGTAATTTTTCAAAGCGGGCAAAGGGTTCGCCGTTTGTTGCTCGATGCGCAGCCACCGAAAAATTGCCCGACTCACCCGGCAGCGCCGCCCCCGGGTAGTAGCCAATGCCGAGGGCTAATTCGCGATCACCGACCCCAACCAAAATTGGCGTGCCCCAAACATCAGATTTGAGCCTTGGTATGTACATCAGCCCAATGCTGCTCACCGAGTATCTGTCGCTGCCAACCTCAAGCGGCTGAACCGACGGGGAGTCAGATTCGGCCTGGACCCGAATGCTCTCGCGAACCGACATCGCTACCTCTTGGGCCTTTGAGTCCGCAAGCGAGTTACTGAACCAAAGTTGGTAAACCAAGTACAGTCCGGTTACCACAGCCGCTGTCAGAGCCAGCTCTGCAATCAGAGTCAGTGCTTTACGAATCTCTTCTCCTGGCCAAGCTTAGGCTGGCAATCGCGATACCAATCAGGGCCATCATCCAAATCGCCAGCGTCGACAAGTCAGCACCGGTGTCAGCCAAGCTCTCTGGTGATGCGGCATCGACTACTTCACCCTCGGCCTCAAGGACCTCAGGGGCGTAAGCCAACTGGAAGAAGTAAGCCGATGTGACGCGGTAGCAAACCGTGCTCAAACCGTCGGTCAGCTTCATGGCAACACCGTAGTCAGAATCTGGCGTACAGGTAGTCGGAGGGGTTGTGTCCACCGGCGCTACTGGGCCCTGAGTCTGAGATGGGGTTGGGGTTGCAGTTGGCGAAGTGCTGTCAACTGGGGTAGGGCTTGGGGTAGCACTTGGTGAGGTGCTGGCACTAGGACTTGGTGATGGTGCAGGCGAAGTGCTAGAACTCGGAGTCGGAGTCGGACTCGGCGAAGTGCTTGGAGAAACCGTTGGACTCGAGGAAGACAAGATTCGAATGATGATCGAACTCTGAGTTGGAGTCGGTGAAGGTGGCGCAATCGATGGCTCTACCTTTGGCTTCGGACATGCTGGCAGAGTCGACGATGGAGTCGGTGTCGAGGTCTGAGTAGGTGTCGGAGTCTGAGTCGGAGCCGAGGTGCTAGAAGGCGCAGGGGTTGGCGTCACACTCGGTGAGCTAGTCGGGGTTGGGCTGGCAGATGGAGTAACTGGAGCCGAACTGCTAGTGGCCGACGGGCTACTGGTTGGGGTGGCCTGTGAACTCTGGGTCGGCGCGGTGGTCGAAGCCTGCTTGACGCAGATCACGATGTGAGAAATTGCCTTGTCACCATTCTTGCCATCTGGGTCGTAAATGCCGTTGGCGTTCACGTCAGCCCAAACCATCGAACCCTTACCTGGCGCTGGGAACAGCGTGTTGGCCTGGAAGGTAGTTGGGTCCGCGGTCAGGGAACCAGCCTTGACAATAACGTTTGAGTAAACCCAGTTGCCAGCTGGTGCAGTGCCAGGGAACTTGATTGGGTCCGGTAGCAAGAATGAGGTTTCAGTAAATGGCTCTAGCTTCCAGCACAAGGTTCCGTAACCTTCGTTCTGCCAAACCAGAGGGTTGTTGAGCTCAGCACCGGTGTACTCAACATAGAGGTTGAGGTCGATGGACTGCACCGGACCAGAAACCTCAAGCGGAGTGCCGTTTGCCGAGGTGATCTCGACAGTTCCGCTCTCCGAGCCGCTGGTGATTTTTACATCGGTTGGGCTCAAGGTTGGTGAGGACTGAGTCTTTGCAGGCGCAAAGTACTCACCGAGCAGTCGTCCCTGCTGCATGTCCTGAAAAGCGCTGGAGGTCAACAGCGGGTTGACGGTCAGGGTTTGAGATCCTGCCAGCAGCGATCCAATTGAGGTCTCGGCGAAGCTAGAAAGCACATACCCAACTGAGTTCGCTACTCCGGTAAAGAGGTACCCCATGGTCTCCATGAAGTAATTCCAAGCGGTGACCGATGAGTTGTTGCTGGTGAAGTAACTGGCCTCGGGTGAACAGGTCAGTGCGTCAAGGGTTGGTGCTGGTGCTGGCGCAACTGGGGTGGCGGCAGTGGTAGTGAAGCTCACTGATGCCCCGGTCTGAGTGCCAATGCCGTCGGTCACAACAATCCAGTAGTAGTAGGTGGTGCCAGCGGTTAGGCCGGTTAGGTTGGCCGAAATAGAAGCAGATGATCCACCGCTGGTGTTCAAGGCTGTGCCATCGATTGTGGCGCAGCCAACCATCGTGGTTGCTATTCCCCAACAGAAGCGGTTGGTGGTGTTATTCGGACCGGCGAAAGCCGAACCGTTGATGGTTGCGCTGGTCTGAGTCACGTTGCTCGCCGGGTGAGTCTGAGCACCAAGGGTCGAGGTGAACTGGATTAGTGAACTCACAGTCACAGACATCAGTGCCTGAGCAGTCTGGCCGACGGTGTCGGTAACTCGGTAGGAGATGGTTGCAGAACCGCTGAAGTTGGAGTTCGGGGTAAAGATAACGGTGCCAGAACCTGTGGTCCAAGTTCCTACTCCGGCGATAGTCACGCTGCCAACGCAGTTGGAGTTGGCAGGGTTAATCACACAGCCAACCAGCGGCAGGATGCTGCTCACGCTAGGCGAGAGCACCTTAGGGGTGGTTGGGTTGGTCTCGCCGCTAGCATTGCCAATAGTTGGGGCTGCCGGTTGATTGACGATGGCGGACATGGTTCCGACTGCGGTCTGACCAGCCTGGTCGGTGACGCGAACTTGAATCTCGTCTGTGCCGTAATAAGAGTTAGCCGACTTGTAGCTGATCTGGTTGCCGTAGATCTTCCAGAGGCCGTCATTTGATGCGCCAGAAGCATCTTGCACGCAGTTTCCACCCCAAATAATGCAAATGGTGAAGCTGGTGGATGCCGTGATGGTCGGCGAGAAGGTGACTCGCTCCGAGCTTGAAAGGCTGATTGAAAGATTGTTAATGGTTGGCGGGGTTGGAGCCAAAACCTGAATGGTCATCGATGCCGAGGCAAACTGCCCGTAGGTGTCTGTGATTCCGTAGTAGATGGTCACAGTTCCCGAGAAAGTGATTGGAGCGCTGAAGGAAACCGAACCATTTGGGTTTAGAAACCAAGTGATGCCATTTGAAGATGATGATGTATTCGTGCACGGCAGCGAAGCTGGCTCTGCACTGTAGATACAGCGAGTGAGGTTGGTTGCCGCATTAGTGGTTGGCGAAAGCGATGTAGTGGTGCCGGCCGAGATGCTCGCTGAGGTAGCGCTAACGCTCGGAGCACCGATCACAGTGACGGTGGCAGTTCCGATTGCAGTCGTGGCCAATCCCGAGGTACCGATTCTGAAGTCAACCGAAGACTGACCAGTGAAGCCTGATGCGGCTTGGAAAACCACTTTGGTTTTTCCAGAGTTTAGGTTCCAAGTTCCGACACCGTTCACCGTGTAGGGCAGGGTGCGACAAGCCGCACCGTCCCAAATACAGGTTTGAGTGGTGTCGATGGTGCCGTTCTGTCCAGTGATGGTCGGGCTTTCGGTTTGAGTAGTTCCGAAAGCCGTGAAGTCGACCGAGTTAGCCATCAAGGTGTTGGTAACAGTTGCCTGAGCAAAGGCGTAGGCGATGTTTCCAGCCCCGTCAACCATCTTGAATTCAACCTGGGCTGGGTCGTCACCAACTGCCGTCAAATAGCTTGCCTCAGGGTTAAAGAAGAAGCGCTTGGTGCCGTCTGACAGAGTGACAATCGAGAAGACTCCGGCCGTTGCGGATCCGATACCACCGTTAACCTTGACCGAAACCGGTGACGTTCCACAGCTGGTACCACCTGGGGTAATCATGCACAACTGACCCCAGTTGATGCCGTTGGTCTCGCCAACGAATGTCAATGCCGAACCGGTCACATTTACGTCCTGCCCGGTGATCATGGTGGAGTCGTTAGCGGTGAAGGTAATTGGTGCGCTAGCAAGCACGTTGGCCAAGTTGGGTTCGACGCCGTTTTGGACGTTGGTGCTGTTCTTGTCAAGGGTTGGAAGCGAGATTGCGGTTGCAAAAGGAGTGGTGTGCTTAATCAGGTTTCCAGATGCAATGTAAGAGAAGCCCTGAACCTGGCTGGTGACGTTGACACCGGCGTATCCGGAGCGAGCCACAAACACATAGTTCGCGGAGTAAAGACCGCCACAGTTTGTTGAGGCTGGCGAAGTTTGATTGCTGAAGTAGAGGCGATCTGTGACATAGCCGTTGACACCACAAGATGACTTGTCGCTATAAAAATTGACCTTCTTAAGCTGCCATGCCGCCGGGTGGAAGCCAGCCAGAGAAGTGACAGGCGAGAGGTTAACCTCTCGGGTGGCATCAGGGCCAGAGCCGATGGTTCCAGTGTTACCAGTTACCGAGACCACGATGGTTGATCCCGGTCCCACAGTGGTGTTGGCCGCCGTCACCTCAGCGGAGTAAATCTTGTTGGCGTTCGCCTTCAGGGTCGACTTGGAGGTCGTGATGCTGTCGGAGAAGGTGCAGAGCTCGGTGTTGCCATCTTTGATCGATACCGTGATGGAAGTTTGGCTGGAGTTTGGAAGGGTCCTTACCTCTGCCAGGAAATAGGACGCCACTGAGTTTCCAGAGGTCAAGCCGCCGTAGTTTTGGACGCTTGGCTGGTTTGGGGCTAGGTCAATCGCTGAGTTGTTGGTGTTCACCGTGACCTGGACATTTAAGTTTGTGATGTTTGCTGTCGGGGTTACCTTGTAGCCCAGGAACATGGCATCGGCGTCTGGGTCGATTTTGGTGTCGTAATAGGCCTTTGGTCCGTGCAGGGGCGTAACCACACCTGCGGAACATGCGGCAGCTTCAGCGGAATCAGCGAATGGGTCCAGCACAACATTTGTGAAGACTGCGGGCAACAGCAGTGCGATGGCCAAGAATCGAGATAGTTCCCTAAAGCGGTTCGACTTGACCATGGCTCCCTTGAAGTTAAACACCCCCAAAACTACCAGCCGCGGAACATTTGACATCCAGGGGTATACGGCTAACCGCACCTAATTGACACATTTACCGCGTTTGAAACCAAATTGTTGCCGTTTGCAGCAATCTCCAGTGCAATAACCTGTTTCCTATGAGCAAAGTTTTACTGCTTCACGGTTGGACTAATCGTCGCCCCGAAGGTCACTGGATGCGACTAACCGCAGCAGCACTTCGGAACCAAGGTCACCAGGTTTGGTACCCACAATTCCCAAACCCAGATACACCAAATCCTGCCGATTGGCAGGATTTGCTTCGTCAAGAGGCAGACATGATGGATGAGGTTGAAGGCGGCGAAAAGATCGTCATTGCCCACTCACTTGGAACCATCAATTGGATATATGGCGCACTAACCGATCTGTTCAACAAGCCCTTCGATAGAGCACTGCTGGTCGCAATCCCAGACCCGGTAATGACATCAGAAACCAGCGGCATCGAAGGTGAGCCGATGGACTTTGCCAACTCCGCACTCCCACCAGCAATTACCAAATGGTCAAATACCGTGACGGCGGTAGCGAGTGACAAAGACCGTTGGCAGCCAAACGGAATTGGCTTCTACCAATCGCTTGGACTTGAAACAGTTGAGGTGAAAGGTGCCGGTCACTTCTCACTGGATGATGGCTGGGGTAAGTGGTCAGGCCTTGAAAGCTGGGTTGAAACCGCTAATCCGCAGGCGCTACTCGAACGCTAGTTTGTCGCCTGGAGCGGTGCATAAAAGCGAGCAAAACTAAAAGCGCCATAGCGGCAAGCCCCATGGTCATGGTTGCAGTGATCGCCATTTGAGGATTTGCCAAAAGCAGCAGAGTTAGTAGCGTCGGGCTCAATGCCGAAATGATTTTACTGAGCATCATCACGTAACCCTGACGCTCGCCGTAGCTTTCGGAACCGAAGAACAAAAGCGGCAGTGAACCCCTGATAAATGGGTTAAGACCCACCCCAATACCGTGCAGAATCACAAACGGCAAAATTGCATTTGCACCAAAAAGCAGCAGCAAAATAACGCCCAAAGGGTGGACCAAAATCGAAATTGCTGCCACTCGCATCGGAGTCAAATATTTATCGAGCGCAACCAGCAGCAGCCTGGCCGCGACCTGAGATGGTCCCAAAATTGCAGCAGCAAAGATTGCCAATTGGGCATCAGCACCAAGCTCCCCAAGCATGAATGGCAACGTGGTGTTGACCCCTGAGACGATAAAACCCTCAAGTGCAAACATCACCGCAAAAACAATCAGCAGTGGGTCGAAACGGAAGCGGTTTTTGATGATCTTGCGAATCGGTCCGGTTACCACCGGAACTTCTTTAGCCTCCACACTTGGGAGCGAAAGATGAATAGGTAGTGCAACCAGCAGGTGCATTGCAACCCAGAACCAAACTGCAGTCTGCCAGCTGAAGTTGTCATTTAGATAAGAGGTCAGCGGCCAGGAGATGGTCGAGGAGAATCCCGCGTAAACCGTGATGCCGGCAATCACCTTGTTGGCGTTTTTACCAAGGAATGAAACCGCGGTGGCAAAGGCCGAATCGTAGTTACCCATCGAAGCGCCAATACCGATAAATATCCACGAGGCAAAAAGCAAAAT
>DLPB01000038.1 GCA_002479805.1 Micrococcales bacterium UBA7469 | reverse complement strand
CTGGTTGAGGTAGCTCCGGCTCGCCTACTACCAGCAAAGGCTGAGAAGGCAGGTGCCAAATAATGGCAAAGCGTCTGAAGGTTACCCAAGTAAAGAGTTCAAACGGTGGCAAGCAGAACCAGCGCGATTCACTTCGCACCCTGGGTCTGAAGCGCATCGGTGACATCATCGTGAAGGAAGACAACAAGTCTGTTCGCGGTCTGGTGCTGACCGTTGCCCACCTCGTCAAGGTTGAGGAGATCGACTAATGGCTGAAGAAAAGAAGCCAGCCGCTAAGGCTGCTGCAAAGCCTGCAGCGAAGACCACCGCAGCTAAGCCAGCTGCAGCAAAGGCTGCTCCAAAGGCAGCCGCTGCTAAGGCACCAGCCGCAGAGAAGGCAGCAGCTCCAAAGGCTGCCGCTAAGCCAGCTGCTAAGAAGACCGAGGAGAAGGCTGAGAAGAGCCAGATTCTGAAGCTTCACCACCTTCGCCCTGCCAAGGGTGCCAAGAAGGAGAAGACTCGTAAGGGTCTTGGTGAGGGTTCGAAGGGTAAGACCGCAGGTCGTGGTACCAAGGGAACCGGTGCTCGCACCACTACCCGTTTGGGCTTCGAGGGTGGTGGCGTGAACCTAGTTATGCGCACCCCTAAGCTTCGCGGCTTCAAGAACCCATTCCGCGTTGAGTACCAGGTGGTAAACCTAGACAAGCTGTCTGAGCTTTACCCGAAGGGTGGCGCTGTGACCGTAGCTGACCTAGTAGCCAAGGGTGCAGTCCGCAAAGGCGAGCCTGTCAAGGTACTTGGAAACGGCGACGTCTCGGTTAAGCTTGAGGTCACTGTTGACAAGGTTTCCGCGTCGGCGAAGACCAAGATTGAAGCTGCCGGCGGCAGCATCAACGCCTAAGAAGATTCACTAGGAGAGGTTCACCATGTTCCAGGCCATTGCACGCGCATTCCGCACTCCGGATTTGCGCAACAAGCTTGCATTCACCCTGGGCATGGTGGCCATCTTCCGTCTAGGTTCCTTCATTCCAGCACCAAACGTTGACTACACCAACGTCCAGCAGTGTTTGGCTCAGAGCCAGTCCACCTCGGGTCTTTACGAATTGGTAAACCTGTTCTCCGGTGGAGCGCTGCTTCAGCTTTCGATCTTTGCCCTCGGCATCATGCCGTATATCACCGCATCGATCATCACCCAGTTGCTTCGCGTGGTAATTCCTCGCTTTGAGACCCTCTACAAAGAGGGCCCTCAGGGTCAGGCGAAGCTAACCCAGTACACCCGCTACCTAACCATCGCGCTTGGTCTGCTACAGGCCACCACTTTGATTGCGGTTGCCCGCCAGGGTGCGCTGTTTGGTGCCGACTGTACTCTTCCGATTTTGGTAAACACCGACGCGCTTTCCATCACCCTGATGGTGATGGTTATGACCGCCGGTACCGGTCTGATCATGTGGCTTGGTGAGCTAATCACTGAGCGCGGTGTGGGTAACGGTATGTCGCTACTTATCTTCACCTCAATCGCATCGACCTTCCCAGCCAGCTTGCTGCAGATCCTGCAGACCCGCTCCATCGAGATCTTCGTGATCGTGATGGCAGTTGGTTTCGTGGTGGTTGCACTGGTTGTTTTGGTTGAGCAGTCGCAGCGTCGAATTCCAGTTCAGTACGCAAAGCGCATGGTTGGTCGCAAGGCCTACGGTGGACAGTCCACCTACATCCCAGTGAAGGTAAACACCGCAGGTGTTATCCCGGTTATCTTCGCCTCCTCAATGCTTTACCTACCGGCTTTGCTTGCTCAGTTCAGCCAGCCAGACCCAACCACCGGCCAGGTAGCTCCTTGGGTGACCTTTATCTCGACTTACCTAACCTCTGGTTCGAACCCGCTTTACATGGCGGTCTACTTCGCACTTATTGTTGGCTTCACCTACTTCTACGTTGCGATCACCCTCAACCCTGAGGAGATCAGCGACAACATGAAGAAGTACGGTGGCTTTATCCCAGGTATCCGCGCTGGTCGTCCAACCACCGAGTACCTCGAGTACGTCATTAGCCGCATCACCTTCCCAGGTGCCATATATCTGGGTCTGATCGCTTTGATCCCGCTAGTTGCATTCACCGCAATCGGTACCAACCAGAACTTCCCATTCGGTGGAACCTCGATCTTGATCATCGTTGGTGTTGGTCTGGAGACCGTGAAGCAGATCAACGCTCAGATGCAGCAGCGTAACTACGAGGGCCTTCTGAAGTGACGCGTCTTCTTCTAATCGGACCTCCAGGTGCCGGTAAGGGAACCCAAGCCGCACTGTTGTCAGAGCACTTCGGCATTCCCGCAATCTCCACCGGAGACATCTTCCGCTACAACGTAAAGAACCAGACTCCACTTGGCGTTGAGGCTAAGGGCTTTATGGACCGCGGTGAGTACGTTCCAGATTCGCTAACTAACGCTTTGGTTCGCGATCGCTTGTCGCACGACGACGCCCTTGGTGGCTTCTTGCTTGATGGCTACCCTCGCACCATCGACCAGGTGCACGAGCTAGACAGCATTCTTTCCGATGCCGGCAAGCGCTTGGATGTCGTTGTGCAGCTAACTGCAGACAATGAAGAGTTGGTTCGCCGCTTAGCACACCGCGCTCAGGTTGAAGGCCGTGCCGATGACACCCCAGAGGTGATTCGTCGCCGCCTCGAGGTTTACGATTCTCAGACTGCTCCGCTAATCGATGTCTATGCGGCGCGTGGCTTGGTCGCGATGATCGATGGCCTAGGTGAGATTTCAGATGTAACCGCCCGAATCGTTGAGGCACTTGATGCTCGCGGGCTAATCCCAGATGCGTAAAAAATACGAAATCAAAACCAACGATCAAATTCGTAAGATGCGAGTTGCTGGTCTGTTGACCGCCAAAGCTCTTGAGAACGTCAGGGCGGCAATCCGTCCAGGTGTGACCACTTTGGAGCTGGACCAGATTGCCGAAAAAACTATTCGCGATGGCGGCGGTCGTCCAAACTTCCAACTGGTACCCGGCTACTTTCACACCATTTGCGCGAGCATCAATTCAGAGGTCGTACACGGCATCCCATCCAACAAGGTGCTTGAGGCTGGCGATCTAATCTCGATTGACTGCGGTGCTGAGGTCGATGGCTGGAATGGCGACAGTGCTTTTTCGATGGTCGTGCCAGGTTTAGAAAATGATCTAACCAAGCAGCGTCAACTCCAGTCCGATGTTTGCGAAGGCTCGCTCTGGGCCGGCATTGCCGCTTTGGCGAAGGCTAAGCGCTTGAACGAGGTTGGCGTTGCCATCGAGCACTACATCGCTCAACGCGGTCAGTGGGGCATTTTGGAGCAGTACGTCGGTCACGGCATTGGTCGCTCAATGCACGAGGACCCGGCGGTATTCAACTACGCGGTGCGCGATGCCGGTCCGAAGGTTGAGCCTGGGCTGTGTGTAGCAATTGAACCGATGATTACCTCGGGGGACCAAAAGACCTTTATCCACGAGGATGACTGGACGGTTATTGCCAAGGACGGCGGCGATGGCGCACACTGGGAGCACTCGGTGGCAGTTCACTCCAAGGGCATTTGGGTGCTCACTGCACCCGATGGCGGAGTCGAGGGCCTAAAGCCATTTGGCGTTACGCCAATATCTTTGGATTAGGCACTAGCATTCGCCTCAATTTCCCCCTAGGATTGTTCCTCGGCGTTTCTAACGTGAAATCCTTCTGAAAATTGATTGGTTTTGCGTGTTTGTGACGCTACCAAAAGTAGTGAATAAGTGAGTGCATGGCCAACAAAGACGGCGTCATCGAGATCGAGGGATCGGTCGTTGAAGCTCTACCGAACGCAATGTTCCGAGTGGAGTTGACCAACGGACACATCGTCCTCGCCCACATCTCGGGCAAAATGCGTCAGCACTACATCCGTATTCTCCCCGGAGACCGCGTGATCGTAGAGCTATCCACGTACGACCTAACTCGCGGCCGCATCATTTACCGCTACAAGTAGAAAGTAAGAGCATGAAGGTTAACCCGAGCGTTAAGAAGATCTGCGACAAGTGCAAGGTGATTCGTCGTCACGGCAACGTGATGGTTATCTGCGAGAACCCTCGTCACAAGCAGCGCCAGGGCTAATTGCCCTAACCCATAACTAAATACTCAAGGTATCGCCAAGCGTAAAGCTAACCCCCGGAAAGAAGGCCGGGGCCCGATCCGCCAGATCGAGATGGTGATGCCGAAGACCTTCTTTCAAACAGGAGAAAATCCAAATGGCACGTATTGCTGGAGTAGATATCCCTCGCGACAAGCGCGTGGTTATCTCCCTTACCTACATCTACGGCATTGGCCGTACTCGCTCAAGCGAGATTCTAAAGACCACCAAGATCGATGAGTCGGTTCGCGTCAAGGACCTAACTGACGACCAGTTGGTTGCACTTCGCGACGAGATCGAGAAGAACTACAAGGTTGAGGGTGACCTGCGCCGCGACGTCGCAGCAGACATCCGCCGCAAGGTTGAAATCGGTTCCTACGAGGGACTGCGCCACCGCAAGGGACTTCCAGTCCGCGGTCAGCGCACCAAGACAAACGCTCGTACTCGCAAGGGTCCAAAGCGCACTGTCGCCGGTAAGAAGAAGGCAGCCCGCTAGTAGCGGCCGAAGGATTTAGGAGATAAAAAATGGCAGCACCTAAGGCATCCGCAGCGGCCCGCAAGCCACGTCGCAAGGATAAGAAGAACATCCCAACCGGTCAGGCGCACATCCGCTCGACCTTCAACAACACCATCATCACCATCACCGACCCAACCGGAGCTGTTATCTCCTGGTCGTCCTCCGGTGACGTGGGCTTCAAGGGTTCTCGTAAGTCGACCCCGTTCGCCGCACAGATGGCAGCCGAGTCTGCAGCCCGCAAGGCTCAGGAGCACGGTCTAAAGAAGGTTGACGTTTTCGTAAAGGGCCCAGGCTCTGGTCGTGAGACTGCAATTCGTTCGCTTCAGGCCGCAGGCCTAGAGGTTGGCTCAATCTCCGATGTGACCCCACAGGCTCACAACGGTTGCCGCCCTCCAAAGCGTCGTCGCGTCTAACTGCAGCTTTTTCAAAACTAAAGATTCAAAGCATTCAGCTACGCCACTGAGTGTAAAGACGAGCATCAAATAGCGGATGCTCAGATGAAAGGAACCAAATAGTGCTAATTGCACAGCGCCCAACCCTTCACGAAGAAGTTCTAGGACCAAACCGCTCACGCTTCATCCTTGACCCACTAGAGCCAGGTTTTGGTTACACCCTTGGTAACTCACTCCGTCGCACCCTGCTCTCTTCGATCCCAGGTGCAGCTGTGACCAACATCCGCATTCAGGGTGTTAGCCACGAGTTCTCCACCATCCCAGGTGTTAAGGAAGACGTTGTTGAGGTAATCCTGAACATCAAGAACCTTGTAGTTTCCTCTGAGCACGACGCTCCAGTGGTTGCTCACCTAACCAAGAGCGCTGCTGGTCCTGTGACCGCAGCCGACATCCAGGTTCCTGCCGGTGTTGAGGTTCACAACCCAGAGCTAGTGCTTGCGACTCTAAACGCCAAGGGCAAGCTAGAGATCGAGTTCGTTATCGAGCGCGGTCGCGGCTACGTTCAGGCTTCCCAGAACCGCAATGCAGATGCTGAGGCTGGCGTAATCCCAGTTGACTCGATCTACAGCCCAGTTCTAAAGGTTTCCTACCGTGTTGAGGCAACTCGTGCCGGTGAGTTCACCAACTTCGACAAGCTAATCGTTGACGTTGAGACCAAGCCTTCGGTTGAGCCTCGCGATGCAGTGGCATCTGCCGGTTCCACCCTGGTTGAGCTATTTGGCCTAGCCAAGGAGCTAAACGCTGAGGCCGAGGGTATCGAGATTGGACCAGCACCGGTTGAGGTGGCAGCTTCTAACGAGCTATCGACCCCGATTGAGGACCTGGACCTAACCGTTCGTTCTTACAACTGCCTAAAGCGCGAGGGCATCAACACCGTTTCAGAGCTAATCGCTTTGAGCGAGGACCAGTTGATGAACATTCGCAACTTTGGTTCCAAGTCTGTTGACGAGGTCCGCGAGAAGCTTGCTTCCCTAGGCCTTCGCTTCAAGGACGCAGTCCCAGGATTCGACAGCGCTTACTTCGGTGGCGGCTTCGACGACGACCAGATCTAAACGCTTAGAAACTCAAGGAGAAAGAAATGCCAACCCCAACTAAGGGCCCACGTCTCGGAGGCGGTCCTGCCCACGAGCGTCTGATGCTCAACAACATGGCAACCTCGCTGTTCAAGCACAAGCGCATCGTTACCACCGAGACCAAGGCCAAGCGCCTTCGTCCAGTGGCTGAGCGTCTAGTGACTTTCGCAAAGCGCGGAGACCTACACGCTCGTCGCCGCGTAATGCAGCAGATTCTAGACAAGGGTGTCGTTCACGAGCTATTCGCTGAGATCGCACCGCTAGTTGCAGAGCGTCAAGGCGGTTACACCCGCATCACCAAGCTTGGCTACCGTAAGGGCGACAACGCCCCGATGGCAGTAATCGAGCTAGTGCTTGAGGCTGTAAACCCAAAGCCAAAGTCCAACAAGGTCAAGCTGACTAACAACATCGCTACCACCGCAGCAGCAGCTGTCGCGGCAGACGAGGTTGTTGAAGAGGCAGCAGTTGAAGAAGTTGTAACTGAGGCTGCAGCAGTTGAGACTGAGGCGTCAGCAGCTGAGGTAGCCGAGGAGGCTCCTGCAGCTGAGGCTGCGGCCGCAGAGGCAGACGCATCTTCCGCTGAATAAGGAATTGCAAATGAGTGAACCCGCTGGTCTTGCCGGCGGGTTTTCTCGTTTTCGGATCGACTTCGCCTACGACGGCACCGACTTCAACGGCTGGGCTAAGCAGCCCGGGCTTAGGACCGTGCAGGGGGATTTGCTCGGCGTTTTGGAGCAAATCTTTGGTGCGAGCGAGAATGATTTCGGGATGCGCGTGGCAGGCAGAACCGATGCCGGAGTGCACGCCGATCACCAGGTTTGCCACATTGACCTCTCCGATGCTCAGCTCAAACGTTTGGGCAGGACTCCGCTATCGGCAACCCGGCTAAACAATTTGTTGCCAGCAGATATCGCTGTTCACAGTGTTACTGAGGCTGCCGATGGTTTCGATGCGAGATTTTCTGCAATTGGACGTAGCTACAAATACCTGATCACCGATGGATTGTGTAAACCAAATCCGAAGCGCGCAAGGTATGCGCTGAGCCTTAAAAAAGAGCTCGATATCGACCTGATGCAACGCGCAGCAGAGCTGCTTACGGGCCTGAAGGATTTCGGTGCATTCTGCAAGCCGCGCGAGGGCGCAACCACGATTCGCCAACTGCGAACTCTCACAGTGACCCGGCTTGCGGACAGTTCAGTCGAGGTCTTCTTGGAAGCCGATGCCTTCTGTCACAACATGGTCCGAGCGATTGTCGGATCATTGATTGCGGTTGGCGAGTCTCGCCAGAGCCTGGAAGAGCTCAAGCAGATGCAGGAATCGGCTAAACGCGGGGCAAAAGTGAAGGTTGTGGACCCGAAAGGGCTGACTTTGGACGCAATTTCTTACCCGAGCGATGAGAATTTAGCCGAACAAGCTCAACGCGCCAGAAGAAGGCGCACCGCAGAGGAAATATCTGTTTGACCTGAGGCTAATTAGTCCCCTAGAATTAGCCCTTGGTTCGGCTCTGCCGAAAGGGTTTGAAACCGCGATAGTCATGCGGAATCACACATAAGAAACTAAGAGGTAATTTAGCGTGCGTACTTATTCGCCTAAGGCCAGCGAGCTGTCCCACGAGTGGTTTGTCATCGACGCCACTGACGTGGTTTTGGGTCGCCTTGCTTCTCACGCCGCAGCACTGCTGCGCGGAAAGCACAAGCCAACCTTCGCTGCTCACATGGACAACGGTGACTTCGTCATCATCATCAACGCAGACAAGGTTGCACTGACCGGTTCGAAGTTGGCCCAGAAGAAGGCTTACCGTCACTCTGGTTACCCAGGTGGTCTAACCGCTACCACTTACTCTGAGCTTTTGGAGAAGAACCCAGAGCGCGCAGTCGAGAAGGCAATCCGCGGCATGCTGCCAAAGAACACACTCGGCGACCAGCAGCTTTCCAAGCTAAAGGTTTACAAGGGTGCCGCACACCCTCACGCTGCACAGCAGCCAAAGCCATTCGTCATTGACCAGATTGCCCAGTAAGGAATACCAATTGGCTGAGAAGATCGTCGCAGAAGAGGTAGCAACCTCTTACACCACCGAGAGTGCTCCAGAGAAGCCAGTGCGCTCTCGTGGCAACCTGACTCAGAACGGTGCCGGCACTGGCCGTCGCAAGGAGGCAGTTGCTCGCGTTCGCCTAATCCCAGGCACCGGCAAGATCACTGTCAACTCCCGTACCCTTGAGGACTACTTCCCAAACAAGTTGCACCAGCAGCTAATCACCGACCCATTCAAGGTGCTAGAGCTACAGGGCGCATATGACGTCATCGCTCGCATCGATGGTGGCGGTATTGCTGGACAGGCTGGAGCTCTTCGTCTAGGTATCTCTCGTGCACTAAACGAGATCGACCAGGACAACAACCGCGCTGCCTTGAAGAAGGCCGGCTTCCTAAGCCGTGACTCTCGTATCATCGAGAGCAAGAAGGCCGGTTTGAAGAAGGCCCGCAAGGCTTCTCAGTTCTCTAAGCGCTAAAGATACGCTTCTGCCATGGGCAGGCTATTTGGCACTGACGGGGTTCGTGGAACCGCGAACAAAGAAATCACCGCAGAGTTTTCGCTTCGTTTGGCGCAGGCTGCTGCTTTGGTTTTGGGTGCAGAAGCTAGAAAACGCGGCGATCGCCCTCGTGCGGTAATTGCTCACGACCCCCGAATCTCATCGGACTTCATCTCGGCTGCCGTGGCGGCTGGATTAGCATCCTCTGGCGTTGACGTGTTTGACGCCGGTGTCGTGCCAACCCCAGCGGCCGCCTACCTAACCGCTGACATCGATGCGGATTTTGGCGTGATGATCTCCGCGAGTCACAACTCAGCTCCAGACAATGGAATCAAGTTCTTCGCGCGCGGTGGCCACAAGCTAGCGGATGCTACCGAAGACAAAATTGCCGAGGCAATGGGCCAGGCTTTGATGCCGATTGGCTCTGAAGTGGGTCGTGTCACCAGATTCTCAGATGCCGAAGATCGCTACATCGTCCACCTTCTGGGCACGCTTCCAAACCGTCTGGATGGCCTCAAGATTGTGTTGGACTGCGCTCATGGAGCAGCCAGTGCTATTTCTCCGCAGATTTTCTCGGACGCCGGAGCCAAGGTAATCGTGATTGGTGCCGATCCAGATGGCAACAACATCAACTCAGGTTATGGCTCAACTCACCTTTCAGCTTTGCAGGCCGCGGTACTAAGCCACAAGGCCGACCTGGGGATCGCCCACGATGGCGATGCTGACCGCTGCCTGGCGGTAGACCACACCGGTGCGATTGTGGATGGCGATCACATCATGACAATTTTGGCGCTCGCACTTCGCGAGACTGGTTCTCTGGCCAGAAACACTCTGGTCACGACCGTGATGTCCAACCTTGGTTTGAAGGTCGCAATGCGCGGCGCAGGCATCGACATTGTTGAAACCGGTGTCGGTGACCGCTATGTTCTCGAGGCAATGCGCGAGGGTGGATACTCGCTCGGTGGCGAGCAGTCCGGTCACGTAATCTTTGCGCAGTATGCAACCACCGGGGACGGTGTACTCACCGGACTTCACATCGCAGCAAAGGTGGCATCCTCGGGTCAGACGCTGCGTGAGCTGGCCGCTGTGATGCCGAACTACCCTCAAGTTTTGATCAATGTTCCCGGCGTGGATAAGACCAAGGTTGGCTCCGATGAGGAGCTCAACCAGCTAGTGGCAGCTGCTGAGGCGGAACTTGGTGGCAACGGCCGCGTGCTACTGCGTGCCTCGGGCACCGAGTCTTTGGTTCGCGTCATGGTTGAAGCACAAGATCAGGGCACCGCCCAGAGCTGGGCGGAGCGCATTGCACTCGCTGTTGAGCGCAGGCTTGGGCTTTAGTGCGCACCTACCAACTTCGTCGCTACCAGATTGCCGCCGGGGCAATGCCTGGCTTCACCGATTGGCTTCACAGCACACTGATTCCGGTGCGCGAGGGCTTTGGATATCGAGTCGAGTTTCAGCTAATCGATCACGAGGCGAATGAGTTTGTTTGGTGTGTATCGCTTGAGGGTGATCAAGCCGAATTTTTGAAGATTCAAGAGCAATACAACGCATCAAGCGAGCGGGCCAAGGCGTTTGAAACCTTCCCAAAGTGCATCGACTCGATGCAGATCAGCTTCGTGGAAGCCCTAGATCTTCCTAAGTAGAACCTGCTGGACTCGATGTTCGTCGCCTTTTTGCATGACCAACTTCGCCCTTGACCGAGTCGGTTCGATGTTTTCGCGCAGGTTGGGTAGGTTGATGTTCTTCCAAAACCCCTCGGCCCGTTCAATCGCCTGCTCCTGATTGAGCTGCTTAGTCAGCGGGTGGAAATAGGAGCGCGGATTTGTGAAGGCGCTGGTCCAGAGCTGCAGAAAGCGAGACAGGTACCACTTTGCAATGGTCTGCGGATTGGCATCGATGTAGATCGTAAAGTCGAAGAAATCACTTAGCGCCAGTTCTTGGCCAATGGCAGGGGGTTGCAACACGTTTAGGCCCTCGAGAATCAGCACATCGGGGGTATTGACCTCTTCGAATTCTCCTTCAACGATGTCGTAGGAGAGGTGTGAGTACACCGGGGCGGTGACGCTGGCGACACCTGACTTCACGTCGCTGACAAACTTTAGGAGTCGCTTGCGGTCATAGCTTTCGGGAAAGCCCTTGCGATCCAAAATGCCACGACGTTCAAGTTCAGCATTTGGGTAAAGGAAGCCGTCGGTGGTCACAAGCTCAACCTTGGGGGTCCCCTCCCAGCGCGACATGAGTTCTTTTAGAAGCCTGGCAACGGTTGATTTTCCAACCGCAACCGATCCTGCGATCCCAATGATGAATGGGGTTTTGGCGGATCTTTCGCCTAAAAAGTTTGAGGAGGCGGAGTGCAGTTTCTGAGTCTGATTGGCATAAAGCGACAGCAGGTGAGAGACCGGGAGGTAAACCTCCTCGACCTCTTTCATATCCAAAAAGTCACCGAGGCTCTTGAGGTTTGTAAGCTCCTGCTCGGTCAGCGGCAGCTGGGTGTTTTTGCCAAGCTCGGCCCAATCATCGCGTTCAATTGCGAGATAGGGAGATAGCTCTCCCAGGCCCTGTGCTGCGCTCATAACTGGCTATTCTGCCGTAGATTAGGAGACATGTGTGGAATCGTCGGCTATGTAGGGCCGGGGTCAACACTCGATGTATTGCTATCAGGCCTCAAGCGTCTGGAATATCGAGGCTATGACTCCGCTGGTATTTCTGTAATTGACCCAGATTTGGGCCTGCAAACTCGCAAGCGTGCGGGCAAGCTTCAGGTTTTGGTTGAGGACCTAAAAGACTCTCCGCTATCCGATGCTCACATCGGCATTGGCCACACTCGCTGGGCAACCCACGGAGCCCCAACCGACGGCAATGCTCACCCGCACCTCGGTGGCGAGCACCTAAAGCTTTCGCTAATTCACAACGGCATCATTGAGAATTTTTCGGAGCTGAAGGCAGAGCTTTTGGCGCAGGGCGTGAAGTTCTCCTCCGAGACCGACTCTGAGGTTGCGGCTCACCTGGTGGCTCGTGCCTATGACGAAACCAAAGACCTCAAGAGTGCTTTTGTATCGGTGGTGAACCGCCTGCACGGCGCATTCACTCTGCTTTGCATTCACGAGGATCACAAAGATCTCATATTGGCGGCTCGTCGTAACTCACCGCTGGTTATTGGCTTGGGGGAGAATGAAAACTTCCTGGGCAGCGACGTGGCAGCTTTTGTCGAGCACACCAAGCGTGCGGTGTCGGTAGGGCAAGATCAAATCGTAGAACTGCGTCGTGCATCGGTGAAGGTATCGACCTTCAAGGGCGAGCCGGTTGAGCTCAAGGAGTTCACGGTCGACTGGGATGCCTCGAGCGCTTCAAAGGGTGGCTGGCCATCCTTTATGGCCAAAGAGATTGCTGACCAACCGCAGGCAGTTGGCGACACCTTGATGGGCCGACTTGACTCTGATGGTCGGGTAAAGCTGGATGAATTTGCTGGCCTAGAGCAGCTCTCTGAAGTCAACCGCATCATCATCACCGCTTGCGGCACCGCCGCCTATGCCGGCGAGGTTGCCAAGTACGCGATCGAGAAGTGGGCAAAGATTCCGGTCAGCGTTGAACTGGCGCACGAGTTCCGCTATCGCGACCCAATTATTGACGCTAACACCCTGATCCTTGCGATCAGCCAGTCCGGTGAAACCATGGACACGCTAATGGCAATTCGCTACGCCAAGGAGCAGGGCGCAAAGGTGCTGAGCATCTGCAACACCCAGGGTGCCACCCTGGCTCGCGAGTCCGATGCCACTATCTACACTCACGCCGGACCCGAGGTTGCGGTTGCATCCACTAAGGCCTTCACCGCTCAAATCACAGCCGGGCTATTGGTCGCGCTGTCACTTGGCTGGTTGCGCAAGGCCCACTCCGAGTCGCATCTAAAGGACTTGGGTAAGGAGCTACTAAAGCTGCCGCGTCAGGTGAAGAAGGTTTTGGAGTCACTTGATCGCATGCGTGATCTTGGTCGCGAGTACGCAAACGCCAAGTCGGTTTTGTTCCTAGGTCGAAACGTAGGTTTTCCAATTGCGATGGAAGGTGCGCTAAAGCTCAAGGAGCTGGCTTATATCCACGCCGAGGGCTTCGCGGCCGGTGAACTAAA
>DLPB01000026.1:924-21724 GCA_002479805.1 Micrococcales bacterium UBA7469 | reverse complement strand
GCGCGGTGGGAAACCTCTAGGGCAGTGAGAATGCCACCGATGTAGCGAATTGCCTGCTCCGGCGCTACGCCACCTTCGTGAATTAGTTCGCGTAGCAGCCGACCGCGGACCAGCTCCATGATGATGTAAGGGGTCTTGCGCGGATTGCCGTTTTCGTCGGTGGTCTCTTCTTCGCCAGCGTCATAAACCCGAACGATGGTTGGGTGTGCCATGCGAGCAGAGGCCTGCGCCTCCTGGCGGAACTTGGATTCGAAACTGGCGTCATTGGCAAGGTCTGACTTGAGTAGCTTGATTGCAACAGTGCGTCCGAGGCGAGTGTCGTAACCCTCGTAAACCTCGGCCATGCCGCCGCGGCCCACCAACTGCCCCATCCGGTAACGGCCGGCAATCAGTCTTTCGTTCTCAGTCAAAATAGCTCTTTCTACCCCGCCATAGTTTAGTTTTTGAAGCTGGTTGTTGCCTGTAGGACTCGGCCACTGTCTTTACCCCTGCGAACCCTCTTCGGTGGACCCGGCCGCCGGGTCAGAAACCGTGGCAGAGTCGGTGGTTCCGGGATTAGGAATCACAACCGGTGCATCCTCAACCTTCTCCACGTAATAGGTAACGTCGATGACACTGCCAATCGTTATGTTTCCGGTTGGAGAAACTGCATAAACCGTTCTAGCCAGCGGGCTACCGGCCGGCACCTCGTCGCCGGCAATCGCATTCACTCGCATTCCCAACTCGGCTAGTCGAGCGGTAACGATGCTGAGGTTTTCGCCGATGATTTCAGATCTCAAAATCAATTCGCTGGTTGCCTCTGGGGATTCGGTCACCACTGCACTCTCGGTAGCACCCTCGCTCGGGGTGGTCTCCGAGCTGGTCGGGCTCTGGGTTGGCAGATTCTCGGTGTCAGGCTCAGACAGAATCGCCACAATCACCACGATCGCCGTGATGCCCAAAAGTCCAACGGTCGCAAGCCACGGCCAGACAATCGGCGCTCGCGGCAGCGGTGCGGTGTCGGTGGGGATTACCTCGGTGACACTCTGCTCGATGTAGCTGGTGTCGGTCGAGGGGTTGACTCTAAAACCAGGCTTGCGCTTTTCGCGAAGCAGTGCCTCGGCACGAATTGCTAGTGAGGTGGCGGACTCTGGTCTTTGAGATGGCTTTTTTGCCAGGCAGCTCAGCACCAGGTTCTGCACCCTGGGGTCAATGGTTTCCGGAAGCGCAGGTGGCATCTCGTTGATGTGTGCCATGGCGATTGCCATCTGGTTTTCACCGGTAAATGGTCGCTTGCCAGCCAGTGCCTCATAGGCGACCACGCCAAGCGAGTAGAGATCGGTGGCAGGGGTGGAGGTCTTGCCGGTGGCTTGCTCAGGGGCGAGGTACTGCACGGTTCCCATCACCTGACCGGTTTTAGTCAGCGGTACCTGATCACCCACTCTGGCAATACCAAAGTCGGTGATCTTCACCTTGCCCTCGGGGGTAATTAGCAAATTGCCGGGCTTGATGTCTCGGTGGACTAGCCCTCTCGAGTGAGCAGCACCCAGCGCTCTGGAAGTCTGGGCGATGATGTCCAAGACCTTCTCCTCAGAGAGCTTCTTCTCGCGCTCGAGCAATCTGGAGAGCGATTCACCCGGCACCAACTCCATCACCAGGTATGCGCTGCCGGCATCTTCGCCATAGTCAAAGATGTTTGCAATGCCCTCGTGCTCAACCAGTGCGGCACTCTTGGCCTCGGTGCGGAAGCGCTCTAGGAACATGGGGTCACCCATGTATTCCTCTTTGAGGATCTTGATTGCTACCTGACGGAGGATTAGTTCGTCTTCGGCCTGCCAAACCTCACCCATGCCGCCGATGGCAATGCGAAGCTGGAGCCGATAGCGGTCTCCGTAAAGTTGTCCTACTGCTGGCTTCATCGCTTCAGTGCCGCCTCAATCACTAGTCGCGCAATCGGCGCGGCTATCTGGTTTCCGGTGCCGTTTTGCCCCGCTCCACCGCCGTCTTCAACAACCACAGCTACCGCAATCTCCGGCGCCTCGGCTGGTGCAAAACCGGTGAACCAAAGCGTGTATGGATCGTTGAGGCCGTTCTCTGCGGTGCCGGTCTTACCCGCAACCGCAACCCCTGCCAGCTGGGCCTTGGTGGCGGCACCCGAATTCACCGAGTCAACCATCATGCGGGTGAGGAACCCCGCGGTCAGTTTTGACATCGGTGAGGAGAGTACCTCTGGCTCAGGCTGACTGAGCACGTTTAGGTTTGAGGCCACGATCAAATCGATTAGCTGTGGGCGCATCAAAACTCCCTGGTTCGCAATCGATGCCGAAACCATTGCCATCTGCAGCGGGCTGACTCTCACATCAAACTGGCCAAAACCGGTCAGGGCAACTTGCGAATCTTCCAGGTTCTCCGGGTAGATGCTCGGGGTGACCGGCAGTGGAATCTCAAGCTCGCTGCCAAAGCCCATCAACTCTGCCTGAGCCCTGATGCGCTGCTCACCCAGAGCCACCGCCAACATCGCAAACGGCACATTGCAAGATTTGATCAGGGCAGTTTCCAGGGTCACCGTCTCACCGGTACCACAGGTCTTGCCCGAGCTGTTCTCCACAAAGCTGAAGGTGCGGGGCAATCGATAGCGCTGCGGGTTTTCCAGCTCACTGGTTGCGGTGTATTGGCCTGATTCCAGGGCGGCAGCCGCAACCACCAACTTGAAGGTGGAGCCCGGGTGGTAAAGATCGCCAGCGATAGCACGGTTTATCAGCGGTTGATCTTCATCTTCAATCAGAGTCTGATAGGCATCGGTGACCGGGCCATAAAGATGTGCTGCCAATAGGTTGGCATCGTAGGTTGGTTTTGAGACCATAGCCAATATGCGACCGGTGGCAGGCTCGATTGCAACCACGGCACCCTTGCGAGCTCCAAGCGCATCCCAGGCGGCCCGCTGAATATCTGGATCGAGCGTGAGTTCAACCGCTGCACCCGTTACCGGCTTGCCATCCAGCAGCGCATTGATTTGCTCGAAGAACTGGGCCGAGGACTGACCCGATAGGTAGCTGTTCATTTGCCGCTCGATGCCCTCGGCTCCCGAGAACAGCGAGAAGTAACCAATGACCGGGCTGTAAAGCACCGATGAGTACTCCCGGTTGAAGCGATATGCATCGTTTACCGGAATGCTTTCCACCACTGGAATGCCATCCACCAAGATTGCACCGCGCTGAGTCTTATAGGTCTCGTAGGAGGCCCGCACGTTGCGGCTGTCTTTGTAAAGCTCAGCACTGCGCAGCACCTGGATAGAACTGGCCATGGCAAAGAGCGCCAAGAACATGGCGGTGAGCGCAAGTCCCACTCTTCTCACCTGTTTGTTCATGCCTCCACCCGCCTAAACGAGGAGTCGGAGATGCGCAGCAGCAGCGCGATAATCACCCAGTTGGCCACCAAAGATGAACCACCGGCGGCCATAAATGGCGTGGTGAGGCCAGTCATAGGCAATAGCCCCATAACTCCCGATGCCACCACAAACAGCTGTAAACCAATTACAAAGCTCAACCCAATTGAGAGCAGTCGGGAGAAATCATCCGGGTGGCTGTTGGCAATTCGCAAGCCGCGATAAACCAGCAGTAGGTAGATGGCGAGAATTGCAAATAGTCCCGCCAAGCCAAGCTCTTCACCGATGGCGGCGAGGATGAAGTCTGATTCGGCAAGTGGGATGAGTTGCGGGAAGCCACCACCAAGACCTGTGCCAATCACATCGCCATTGGCCATGCCAAATAGTGCCTGCACCAGCTGGTAGCTGCCACCAGCGGCGTTGTAGTTCTCGGCAGCAAATGGGTCCAGCCAGGCATCGAATCTTCTGCCCACATAATCAAATACCCGGGAGGCAACCAGAGCGCCGGTGACCATCATGGTTAGCCCGGCACCGACGTAGAAGGCTCGGCCGGTAGCGGTGTAGATCATCACCAGGAATAGGCCGAAGTACAAAATCGAAGTTCCGAGGTCACGCTGCAAGACCAGCACGCCTAGCGATGCCGCCCAGAACAGCAGGATTGGGCCCAGGTCTTTGGCCCTTGGAACCTTCATGAACAGAAGCCGCGAGCCAATCTCGCTCAGGGTGTCCTTTTTCGAAACGAGATAGCCGGCAAAGAAGATTGCCAGCAAAATCTTGGCAACCTCGCCCGGTTGGAATGAAAGCTCGCCAATTCCAACCCAAAGCGTTGCGCCGTTGATGGTTTTACCAATCACCGGAGCGGCCGGCAGCATCAGCAGGAATACCGCCATTGCTCCTGCTAGATACGGATACCTTCTGAGCACCAGGTGGTTTGGGACCAAGCGCACCACGGCAGCCGCCACAATCATGGCAAAACAGCTAAGCCAAACTTGCCGATCGGCGTAAATCTCGATGCCACCGCGAGCGATCTCAGCCAGATCCAGTCGATAGATCATCGCGATGCCCAAGCCATTTAGCAGGTAGGCAAGTGGCAGCATCAAACCATCGGCACCAACCGCGTGCTTGCGCAGCACGTAGTGCACGATGGCTGCGGAGATTGCCGGTGGTGCCCAGTAAAACAGCATGTCCCAGCTCATCTTCTGCAATACCGCAAGCTGCACCTGAGCCAGTGCAAAGGCGTGAATACCCGCCACCCAAATCAGCAGCACAGCCTCAAAGTTTCTCGACCGAGGCACTGCCTTGAGCAGCATCGGGATGGCTGTGGTCAGCGAGACGTTACTCATTTGGTGCTATCCCCAAGCTGCTCGAGGATGCGCTCGGCATCCTCGAGTGATTCGGCAGAAATCGAGCGTTCGATCAGGGTTTGCTGGAAAGGCTCTAGGTCATCGACTTGAATATCGCTCACAAAATATGGCTCGGAGAATTTCCAAGGGCCCAGGGATTCGCGAATGCCCTGGAAGATGGTCACTTGACCCTGGTAAACATCAACGTAGTAGCGAGTCTGGGTGTATTGGTAGGCGATGTAGCCCAGGCCGGCAATTAGCCCTGCTACCAACAGCCAGCTCAGAATGATGCGGAATGAGCGCCAGCGAATCTTGCGTCTGGTCTCAGAAAGAATCTTGTTCAGTAGCTCCTCAGATTCAGGTGCGTACTGAGTTGGGTCCTCAGGGGTCTGCAGCAGCTCAAGCAAGTTGCGCGGTGAGAACAGGCGCAGAATCTTGCCACCCTTGCGCTCCTCGATTACTACCTCATTGGCCGCAGAGCCGACGAAGTGTGCGCTCGGTTCGAATTCGCTGTTGGTGGCGGGACGAACCAAATCCACAATCACCACGGTGACATTGTCCGGTGCACCAAATTCCAAGGCCTCGCCAACCAATAGCTCGGCAACCTCTTCGGTTGGGATTCGGGAGGTCAGGATGCGATCCATTACGTTCTCTGGGACCACTCCGCTTAGACCATCGCTGCAGAGCAACCAACGATCTCCCGGCAGCGCATCGTGCAGCGCGATGTCGATCTCTGGCTCGCCAGAAACATCTCCCAATACCCGCATCAAGACGCTGCGGCGAGGGTGCACCAAAGCTTCTTCCGGGGTGATGCGACCGAGGTCAACCAGCTTCTGCACGAAGGTGTGGTCTGCGGTGATCTGGGTTACTTCGCCATCCCTGGCTCGATAGATTCTCGAGTCACCGATGTGCGCGGTAATGATTTGTGAGCCGTGCAGCAGCATTCCAGAGAAGGTGGTGCCCATGCCCTCAAGTTCAGGGTGGTCGGCAACGGTCGAGGCCAGCATGCCATTCGCCTCGAGGATGCCGGTGCGGAGTGACTCGATGGCTTCCTCGGTGTTCTCGTATCTGGCATCGGTTAGCGCAATGCGCTGCGAGGAAATTGCCGAGGCAATATCGCCACCGGCGTGACCGCCCATACCGTCAGCAACGAAAAACAGTTGATAACCTGCGTAGCCCGAGTCCTGGTTCGAGCTGCGGTGCTTACCGATATCGCTCGCCGCATAGGAGATGGATTTAACCGCCAAGGTTTATTACCTCAACTCGAAGGTGGTAGTGCCGATTCGAATGGTTGCACCCTGGCGAATGGTTGCCGGCGTGGTGACCTTCCTACCGTCTAGGAACGTGCCGTTAGTGGAATTCAGGTCCTGCAGCACCCAGTCCTCACCAACCAACACCAACTTGGAGTGCATGTTGGAGGCAAATTCATCCGAAATCACAACATCGCAGCTGGCGCCGCGACCAATCAGCAACTCGCGCTTGCCTGCAATGTCAATGAAGGTTCCCGCGGTTCTTCCGGTGAGCATTGCAATCTGAGTGGGTTCAAAAACTTCGCCGTCTTCAATGCCCAGGCTCGCCACCGAACCCGCAACTGATGCGCCACCTGCAAGGGCCGGAGCATTCTGCTTGGCAATCTTGCTGATGACGCGTCTTCCGTATAGGTCGGCACGAATCACCGATAGCAGGCTGAGGATAAAGATCCACAGCACCGCTACAAAGCCGATTCTTACCAGAAATAGCGCTAGTTCACTCATGCATTCACCTGCGCATTCGCACTTAGTTCAAATTCAAATTCACTTCGCCCGGCCTTAATCACATTTCCGGAGTGCAACACCACCTCGGAGATCCGGGCATCATCCACGAAGGTGCCGTTGGTGGACTGGCGATCTCTAATAGCAGCAACCTCACCGTTCCAGGCAATTTCGAAGTGGATACGGCTCAGGCCTCTATCGTCGATTGCAACATCGGCTGACTCATCGCGACCAACGGTGGTAACCCCGGTCTTTAGCGAAATGCGCTTGCCTCCAATAATTAGTGCCGGCGCCCAGCTAACCGATTGGTTTAGCACCGCGTAGCCGACCTTTACCTGACCGCGAGGTACCTGCTGGTCAGGAGCTACCTGAAGTTCTAGGTTGCTGGCTAGCCGGTAACCCTGCTTGGCGGCATATTTTGCTACCTCTAGCTGCACGGCACTGAGGATTCCCGGAGTAACTCTTGGGAAGTCGGTGGGGGCAACCAAAACCTTATATAGATGCGGCACTAAGACACGGTCTCGATCAACCGCTGCAGCAGCTTGATCCATGGTTGAGCGAATTGCCTGGGTGATTTCAACCGGCTGCAATTCGGCTTTGCTCAAACGCGCAAAGACAGAGCCGATGCTCGTCTCAATGCGCTTTTCAACCTTGTCCAGAAAGCTCAATTAGCCCGCTCTCACCATCTTTAGGAGTGAGGGTAAGTCTACCCATCCACCCCTTACCGCACGCTTATTTCTCTGGTAATCTCAGAAGTCGTTACAAGCCTTTTGGCTTAGATTCGCGCGAGTGGCGAAATGGCAGACGCGCTGGCTTCAGGTGCCAGTGTCCGCAAGGACGTGCGGGTTCAAGTCCCGCCTCGCGCACCACAGGAGATTAATTGAACCTCGACACCTTCCTCATAGCACTGGAGGTGCTCGGGGTTATCGCATTCGCGCTATCGGGTGTAATCGAGGCAGCCAGAAAGCAATTCGATCTGGTGGGTGTGGTCATGGTCTCCTTCGTAACCGCATTTGGCGGTGGAACCCTGAGGGATGTGCTACTAGACCGCAGGCCGTTCTTCTGGGTTGAGCAAGAGTTTTGGGTTTGGGCACTAATTGGCCTAGCGGTTGCGCTGCCCTTCTTTTTCCGCTCTCGCCACATGGAGCTAACCGAGCGGGCAATCTTGGTGCCGGATGCTATTGGTCTGGGAATCTTTACCGCCGGTGGTACTCACCTCGCCCTGGAGTTGGGCAGCAGCCCACTGGTATCGGTGCTGATGGGTGTCATCACCGCGGTGGTCGGTGGTGTCTTTAGAGATGTCTTGGTGAATGAAGTACCACGTGCCTTCCACGATCACCAACCCTATGCAGTGGTGGCTTTTGCCGGTGGTTGGTTTGTGGTGCTGCTCGATGCACTCAAGGTGCAGACCTCAATCACCCTATTGGCTGGCAGTGGTCTGATTATTTTGGTGCGAATGCTTGCCATCAAATTTGGCTGGGAACTAAAGCGCTGGCGCTTTCTTTAACAGCTAACTCCCAGACAACTCTCAAAACTGTGAGAAAGCTGGCAGCTTGGTGCGGAGAGGCTGGCTTTTCCAACCTGGGCTGCCAAAACTCTCTAACTTCGTAACTGTCCCAATCAGACAGGATCGAAAATGAAGACAAACTCAAAGATTGCCATCGCAGCCGCAGCAACCCTGCTCGCCGGCGTAGCCATGGCTGCGCTTCCTGCGGCAGCGCATGACAATGGCACCAGCTCATCGACTTCGGCAACTGCCGGAAAGTCCGACCACGCTCACGCAACAATCAGTGCCACCATCACCGGCATTCCATCCACTGTTACTTCGTCTCGCCAGGCCAGCCACGGTGCCTACTTCACGGTTTACCAGCTCTCCGCAAGCGCTACTTCAGTGCCAGCATCCGAGCCGACCGCCGGTGGCAAGCGCATCGGAGTAAGACCTGACCGCGGTGCCGCAGAACCTACTATTTCGGGTTCGACCCTGACCTCCGTACTGCGTTTCCACGCTGAGACCTCAGGTACCTCGAAGTATGCGCTTTACCCATCCGATGGTGGCTCAGCAATCCTGGTAACTGTGACTGTCAGTGACGCAGGCGTTGCCACGGTCACCAGCTCTCGACCACTAACCGTCGCCTACAGCGCAACGATTGCAGCCGAGCACCCTGTCCGTGATCACGATGGCGCTGGTAAGCGCGATGGTGGTAAGGGTCACGGTGGCGAAGGTCGTCCTGGCAAGGGCCACTCTGGCAAGGGCCACGGTCCTCGTCGCTAATAACTTTTAGTTGCATACTCTCCTAACGAAAAAAACAAACCCCGCAGCCTAGAACTGCGGGGTTTGTTTTTGGCAGTTAGCCGACTTCTTGGAGTTTTCTACCTCTGGTGTGAGAGGGCTTGCACTCAAGGTTTACCGGGTCTTCGTTGCAGCTATCGCAAAGGAGCACCAGATCCTTGCAGCCGAGGTTGCTGCAGTTTCTAAAGGTCTTGGTCGCGTCACCGCAGGCCTCACAAACACCGATGGTTTTGGCTTCGTTCGAAAAATCAACATTCATGCGGCCATCAAAGACGTAGAGCGAACCCTCCCAAAGGCCCTTGTCACGGTAGCGCTCGCCATAGCGCACAATGCCACCTTCAATCTGGTAGACCTCTTGGAAGCCGCGGTTGATCATGACCGCGGAGAGAATCTCGCAGCGAATGCCTCCGGTGCAGTAGGTGACGATCGGCTTGTCCTTGAGGTGGTCATACTTGCCACTTTCCAGTTCAGCGATGAAGTCGTGGGTGGTCTGAACATCTGGAACCACCGCGTTTTTGAACTTGCCAATCTTGGCTTCGAAGGCGTTGCGGCCATCAAAAAAGACCACATCATCACCACGCTCTTCGACCAGCTGGTTTACCTGGTGAGGCTTTAGGTGCTTGCCGCCGTTGAGGATGCCGGACTTTGCCACCTCAATTTCATTTGGAGTGGTGAATGCCACCAGTTCCTTGCGAGCTTTGACGCTGAGCCTTGGAAAATCATTGCCGGTGCCATCAGACCATTTGAAGTCGATTTTTCCGAAGCCCGGATACTCCTTGGTGGCGCGGCAGTACTTCTTGAGGTCTTCCATGTCGCCACCGAGGGTGCCGTTGATGCCGTGTTCGGAGATCAGGATGCGGCCCTTCAGGTTCAAAGATGCACACAACGTCTTCTGCCAGAGCATGACGGCCTTGGGGTCTGCAACCGGTGCAAAACCGTAGTAAAGAATGATTTTGTTCAGAGCCATAATCCAAGTTTAGCCCCGCCTAACCGCCATAGACTAGGGGCATGTCAATGAAGCCTGGGCTAGATAAAGCCGAACTAAATCACAGCATTCGTCCACAAGATGACCTCTTCAGACACGTCAACGGTCTGTGGCTGGAGAACACTTCAATCCCAGAAGATCAGGCTGTCTACGGCAGCTTCATGATTCTCAGAGATGACTCAGAACTAGCGGTAAAGGAAGTTCTAGAGGACGCCGCAGCTAACCCAAGACCCGGTGTTGCACAGCAGATCGGTGATCTTTACGCCTCCTTCCTAGACGAGGACCGCATTGAGAAACTTGGAGCTCAGCCGCTGGAGGATGGCCTGGACCGAATCGCTTCAGTTTCCAACCGCAGCGAGTTCTTCCGCCTGCTTGGAGCTTTGGAACGTGAAGGCGTACCTGGTATTTGGGGTAGCTACGTAGATAACGATGCGGGTAACCCAGAGCGTTACCTGGTTCACATGTATCAGGGTGGCATTGGCCTGCCTGACAAGGACTACTACACCGACGAGAAGTACGAAGACATTCGCACCGAGTATGTGCCACACATCTCTCGCATGCTAATGCTTGCCGGTTGGTCAGCAACCGATGCCATTGATGCAGCTCAGGCCATCTACGCGCTCGAATCAAAGATCGCAACTCACCACTGGAGTCGCGTCGAGTCTCGCGATGCCGAGAAGACCTACAACCTCAAAGACCTCGCAGGTCTAAAGAGCCTGAACAAGAAGATCCTCTGGGATGAGTATCTTGCAGGAGCAGAGCTCAAGAATTCATTACTCGATTGGAATGTAGTGATGATGCCTTCCTTCTTCGAGGGCATCGAGGAGCTACTTTCTGACGACCACCTAGAAACCTGGAAGCTTTGGCTGAGCTGGGTATTGGTGCGCTCCTACGCTCCTTACCTAAGCTCTGGCTTTGTCGAAGAGCGCTTCGCTTTCTACGGCACCAAGCTCACCGGACAGCCGGTAAACCGCCCACGCTGGAAGCGTGCGGTGGGTCTGGTTGAGGGCAGCCTAGGCGAAGCTGTGGGGCAGATCTACGTAGAGAAGCACTTCCCAGCATCTTCAAAAAAGAAGATGGAAGAGTTGGTTGGTCACCTAATTGAGGCCTATCGCCAAAGCATCACCAACTTGGACTGGATGACCGAGGAAACCAAGGTCAAGGCACTCGAGAAGCTATCTAAGTTCACCCCGAAGATTGGTTACCCAGATAAGTGGAAGGACTACTCGGCTATCCAAATCTCTCGCGAGGATTTGGTGGGCAATGTCCGCCGCGTCTCGAGCTGGGAGTTTGACTACCACGCCAACAAGATTGGTGCACCAATCGATCGCGATGAGTGGCACATGACCCCGCAGACCGTGAATGCCTATTACAACCCAGGCCTAAACGAGATCGTATTCCCGGCCGCAATCCTGCAGCCACCATTCTTCTCGCCTGAGGCAGACGATGCCATCAACTTCGGTGGTATCGGTGGCGTCATCGGTCACGAGATCGGTCACGGCTTTGATGACCAGGGCTCGAAGTATGACGGAGATGGCAAGTTGGTCTCCTGGTGGACCGAGGCTGACCGCAAGGCATTCGAAGAGCGCACCCGCTCGCTCATCGACCAGTACAACGAGCTAAGCCCAACCGAGTTGGATGACAGCCACAAGGTCAACGGTGAACTAACCATCGGTGAGAACATCGGAGACCTCGGTGGTTTGGGTATCGGCTGGAAGGCCTACCTGCTGTCTTTAGAAGGCAAGGAGCCGCCGGTAATCGATGGCATGACTGCTGCCGAGCGTTTCCTGATGTCGTGGGCGCAGTGCTGGAGAGGTAAGTCGCGCGATGAGATCGCCATTCAGCGCCTAGCGACTGACCCGCACTCACCAGCCGAGTTCCGCTGCAACCAGGTGGTAAAGAACCTAGATCTTTTCCACGAGACCTTTGCCACTTCTGAGTCCGACGCGCTTTGGCTGGACCCAGAAAAGCGCGTTGTGATCTGGTGAAGCTCTGGTTCCGAATCCTCTATGTGATGCTCACCTGGAGGAGAAGATCAAGGTTGCGCATCGACGAGGTTTCCACCACCTCGTTTCGAGTGCTGCCAACCGACCTGGATATCTATCGCCACATGAACAACGGGGTGTTCTTGACCCTGATGGATCTTGGCCGCTACGACCAAGGGCTTAGAACTGGGTTCTGGCAGAAGTGGCGCAAGCTTGGTTGGTACCCGATTGTGGTGAACTCGACGATTAGCTATCGCAAGTCACTCGAGCCATGGCAGAAGTTTGACATCGAGACCAAGGTGATTGGTTGGGATGACGTTGCCTACTTCATCGAGCAGCGCTTTGTTCGAAACGGTGAGATCTATGCCCGGGCAATCATGCGCGGTAGGTTCCTAAAGCGCAGCTGGGGCATCGTCACTCCTAAGGAAGTGATGGATGGTTCCGGCGGTTGGCCGGGCGAAGAGCCAGTACTACCGCAGTGGGTTATCGATTGGTCCAACAACGTTCAATTGCCAAAGGGCAAGGAACCAGCTCCCAGTAACTGGGACTAAGACTTAGCCCCGGGCCAACGGCAGGCCGCAATCGCATCTTCGATAGGGTTCAGCAGAAGGTCCTGAGTCTCAGGGTGCTTCTCCATGTACTTCACGGTGTAGGAGCAAATCGGCACAACCTTACCCATGTCCTCAGTTCGAATCGTATCGAGCGATTCACGAAGCAAGATGGCTGCCAGATTCTTACCCTGGTGAGCTGGGTCAACCTCGGTGTGGGTCAGGCGAATCTCAGAGTCCACCTGTTCGTAGTCCATGAGACCTACGCGCTCATCATCTAGGTAAATCTCAAAGCGATTGTTTGCTGGGTTGTGGACAACGTTCGCGCTCATGCTGTTAATCTTTCCCTCGTGACTGGCAACTTAGTAATCATGGGGGATAACCTCGGGCATCTCAAGTCGATGCCGAGCGAGTCCGTGCAGTTGATTTACATTGACCCGCCTTTCAACACCGGTCGCGAACAGGTGCGCACCAATCGCACCTCAAAACTCAGCGAATCGGGTCGAGTCGGTTTTCAGGGCAGGCGATATGAGCAGATTGTTTCTCAAGTCCTTAGTTACGACGATGAGTTTGCCGACTACTGGGCGTTCTTAGAGCCGAGGCTTGAAGAGAGTTGGCGGCTACTGAATGACACCGGATCGCTCTATCTGCACCTTGACTACCGCGAGTCGCACTACGCAAAGGTGTTGCTGGACGCCCTGTTTGGCAGGGAGTGCTTTATCAATGAAATCATTTGGGCCTACGACTACGGAGCTAGATCCAAGTCACGCTGGCCCGCCAAGCACGACAACATCCTGGTTTATGTGAAGAACCCTAAGACCTACTATTTCGATTCCAAAGAAGTTGATCGCGAGCCGTACATGGCCCCAGGTCTAGTTACCAAAGAGAAGGCGGCGCTCGGCAAATTGCCCACCGATGTCTGGTGGCACACCATCGTCTCTCCTACCGGCAAAGAGAAGACCGGCTATCCAACCCAAAAGCCAGAGGGCATCCTAAGGCGGATAATTTCCGCCAGTTCAAAACCCGGTGACACCGTCTTGGACTTCTTTGGAGGATCTGGCACCACAGCCGCAGTCGCGGCCAAGCTCGACAGAAGATTTATCACCATCGATCAGAACCCAGAGTCGATCGCAGTTATTACTGCGCGACTTCAAAAGATTGGCGCTGAGTTCGAGACGGTTTCAAGCTCAACCTGATAACGTATGCCGAAATCAGAATGTAGATAGACGCAACCGTCATAGCCATTCCCAAGTTATCTTCGCCAGGTCTGCCAAGCAGTTTGTAGATCACAATTGGCAACGTCTCATTTGAGCCAAACGCCAAAAAGCTAGCTGCTCCGAACTCACCAATCGAAACCATCGCGGCGAAAGCCATAGCAAGGGCAAGGCTCCTTTTTATTAGCGGTAGCTCGACCAGAGTGACCTGCTGCCAGCGACCCACCCCATCAAGCCGGGCTGCTTCAATCAGTGACCTATCGATACTCAGATAGGCCGGACGAAGAATTTGATACGCAACTGGCAGTGCAAAAACCATCTGCACCAAAGGCAATAGCAACCATGAGCTGGTTAGCTCTCGAGGCAAATAACCTGAGAGCGCTAGCGTCCCAAGACCAATTACCACCGGAGAGATTCCAATCGGAAGCAAAACCAAACCGTTGGCTTTTTTGCGACTAGCCAATAGGTAGGCGATTGGAATAGTTAGCACCGTGACAACAAGGGCATTGCGCAGGCTGTTGCCGCTGGCCTCAAGCACAGTTATGTTCAACATCTCCCGCTCGCCTCGAGTTGCAAGGTTTGCCAAGTTAGCCATCAGCCCCTCACCGCTGAAAGCCTTCGAGAGAACCGTCAGCAAGGCGATGATCAACGCGACAGAAAGTGCAGGCGCAAAGATCCTTTCAAGCCAACTGGGCCGAAGCAGCGACTTGTGAATTTGATCTAGCGCTGCCGGGGTGCCATGGATCCTCTTCGCCGCTAGGTAAAGCGCTATGGTCAAAAGCGTCTGAAGTGCCGCATATTGAGCGGCGAGCTCAAGGTCTAGTTGCTGAAGAGTTGCAATTGCAATCTCGGTCTCAAGAGTCTTTACTTTTCCTGCGCCAAGAGTCAGCACCAATCCAAAACTGGTAGCGGAGTAAAGCGCAACCAAAAGTCCTGCAGAAGCAAGTCCAGGGCGCTGCTGCGGAATCTCGATGCTTTTTCTAATTTGGGCATCTGATGCGCCATCAAGTCGAGCGGCTTCGATTTGCTCGGAGTTGATGGTTGAGCCGGCATAGACCTTTGCGATGAAGCCAAAGTTCATAAAGACATGAACCGAGATCACCAGGAACATTCCGGAAATGGAATTGACTTCCAACTCCCCAACGATTCCAAATAGCGCAAGTCCAACTAGCAGTGGCGGCAGTAGAAATGGAATCAAAGTAATGGTGCCGATTAGATGGGCAGCTCTAGACCCCAGGGACCTGAGCCAACTACCAAATCTCACCCCAATCGCAAGTGATAGCAGAGCACTCACCACCGCGATGATTGCGGTGGTGAGAAAGAGCTCAAGGCTAGTTGTCAAAAACGTCTGACCAGTCCGTTAGCCAACGCTCTCGATTGGATGCGAAGTCCAGGTCTTCACCAATCACACTTTCTGCTGGGGGTGCGAACTCCTTGAACTCCGCAGGGATTTCAAAACCCGGGTTTGGATAGACGAACATATTCCAAGGCAATGACTCCTGGAAACTCTTCGAGAGTAGATAATCGATAACTGCCTGACCGCCCTGGGGGTTTAGGCCACCCTTGATCACTCCGGCGTATTCGTACTGCCTAAAGCATTCGGTGTTCAGGGACTTTGACTGCGCTTTGCCGTCTTTTACCTCGGCAGCTGGGGAGCTGGCGTAGCTCAGCACAATCGGTCGCTCACCGCCGTAGCGAGTGAAGTCGGTGAAGTAGGCATCGGTCCAGCTGGAGGTGGTTTTCAGACCATTGTCCCGCAGTGATCGCCAGTACGCGAAGACCTCGGCCTCGGTCTCAAAACCGGCATGGGTGGTGATCAGAAATGCCATTCCCGGAGAGGATAGATTTGGGTTTGGGATCACAACCAAATTCTTGTATTTGCTGTCGCCGAGTTCGCGCCAGCTGGTCGGCGGTTGGATGTTGTTTTTTTCAAACCAATCAATGTCATAGTTGAAGCAGACATCTCCGTAGTTGACCTGCTTTAGCTGCTCAACGATGTTGTTCTCAATTGCCACGGAGGCAAAGGTGTTGTCAATTCCGTAGACCACATCCGCAACCGGAGCATTTTTGGTGAGCACCAACTTGTTGGTGAGGCTCCCGGTGTCGCCGAGGGTGATGACCTCGAGTTGGTAACCGGTCGACTGCTCAAACTCGGTGATCTGCTCATCGCTAATGTAAAACGATTCGTGAGTGGCGAGTCTCACTAACTCGACCTTCTCTTCTCCAGCCGGCGTGCAGCCGGTTAGGAGAAGGGTGGCGATTGCGAGTGTTGCTAATTTCTTCATTTCGTGCCTTTCATAAAGTTAGGCACGGGTAAGAGGTGTCTCCCTGCGCTGGCATTACCCATATCAGGTTCGACGGTCGAAGACTAGCTAGTCTTCCTCTCAGTCCGGTTTACCGAACTCCCGTGTAAAAAAAAGTATAAGTCTTAGTGCGCTGCGGCAGCAGCCTCAGCCGCTTCCTGCGAAGCACTCTTTTCCCTCAGCGGAATCTCCTTGATGAACCAGCTGATCACAAATGCGACCGCAATGATCACGGCGGCAAGCATGAAGACTGTTAGTGAGCTCTCCACGAATCCGATGCGGAACGGCAGCGTTAATCTCTCGTCGGCATCGATTAGGAATGAGCTGTCATTTGTGATGCCTTCGGCTCCCGAGGGACCAGCCTTCAAAATCTCCAGGATGCCGGCGTTGGCCTGGTTGGAAACAACCTGCGGGTCTTGCAAGGCCTCGGCAAATCCAGCCTTCACAGCGCTGGTCTCGAATGCTGCCTGAATCTTGTCCACCACCTGTGAGAACAGGATCGACATGAAGATGGCAACACCGAAGGTGCCACCCATCTGACGGAAGAAGGTTGCGGAGGAGGTTGCAACACCAATGTTCTTAGCGTCGACTGCGTTTTGGCTGGCAACCATGGTGGTCTGCATTAGCTGACCAAGTCCCATGCCGATTAGCACCATTCCAATCGCCAATACCCACAGTGGAGTGTCAGCGCGCATCAATAGCACCATGTATAGGTATCCAATAGTCAGGGTGGCGGTGCCGGTGTTGAAGAAGATGCGGTACTTGCCAGTCTTAGAGGTAATGCGCCCAGCGGTGATGGTTGCACTCATCATTCCAAACACCATTGGCAACATCATGAAGCCAACCATGGTTGGGGATACGCCGTAGATGATTTGAATGATTAGCGGCAGCACGATCATGCCGCCAAACATTCCGATGCCGATTATGAAACCAAGAATCTGGGTGCGAGCAAAGGTCTGGTTCTTGAAAAGTGTCAGTGGGATCAGGGCTGATTCCCCCATCTTCTTTTCAATGGTGATAAACGAGATGATTCCCGCGACTCCAATTACATACATCGCTATGGAGATGGGTGACCCCCAGCCCCACTCGCGACCCTGCTCGGCAACCAGCAGCAGCGGCACGGTTGCAAAGATGATGGTGACTGCTCCCCACCAGTCAATCTTTTGTTGCTTCGGGGTGTGTGGCACATGCAAGAAAACGGTCACCATGATTAGCGAAATAATCCCAACCGGAAGGTTGATTAGAAACACCCAACGCCAACCATCAATCCAAAGAATCTGGTCGATGCCGGCGAAGGTGCCGCCAACTACCGGGCCCAAAAGTGACGAAGAACCAAACACCGCTAGGAACAGTCCTTGGTATTTAGCCCTCTCTCTAGGCGGAACGATGTCCGCCACAATCGTGAGCGCGAGCGAGAATAAACCTCCGGCGCCAATACCCTGCAGCGCTCGGTAGGCCGCCAGTTCATACATGGTGGTGGCAAAGCCAGTGGTAACCGAGCCAAGCACAAAAATCAAAATTGCAACCAGGAATAGGGGTCGCCTACCAAACAAGTCACCGAGTTTTCCGTAGATCGGTGTTGAAACCGTGGAGGTAATCAGGTAGGCGGTGGTTGCCCAGGCCTGCAGCGACAGGCCATCCAGGTCATCCGCGATGGTGCGCATCGCCGCTCCAACTACAGATTGGTCCAGGGCGGCGAGGAACATGCCAGACATCAATCCGATCAGCACCAACCAGATTTGCCTCGGGGTCATTACGCCTGACTGTGCAGCTTCTTTTGCGGCTTCCCGCTTTGATTTAGTAGGCAATGGCGCTCCAAGTTTTAGGGTGGTACTCGTGCCCAAGTCTAGACCTCTAGTCAGGAACCCACTCTTTGTGTTTGTTCCTCCTATTGTGCTGCTCGCGCTTGGCTTTTCCCTCATTTCACAGCCCGGAGCATTCGCACCCCAGCATGAGTTGGTAGCGCAAGCAATCAATGAAAGGCGAGCAAATCAGCAGCCTGCTCAGATACTGCCGCTTGCAAAATTCCACCAAACTAGACTGGCAACCAATCAGGGCGGCTCTGACTTTGTGTTGGTTAATAAGCAGCGCCCGCTGCAACCCTTGAATTACAAACCGGTGAATCTTCGCGAGATAAAAAGCTCCAAGCAGCTTGATAATTCTCGGGGCCTCGAACTTTCTGATCAGGCAGCCACCGCGCTCGAAAGACTGGCAACCGAGATGAGTGCTGCAGGAGCGGGAAAGTTGTTCGTGAATTCTGCTTTGCGATCCTTTGACTATCAGCAAGATTTGTTCAAGTCCAAGACCGCCCAGTATGGGCTCGCCGGAGCGCTGATTCGCAGCGCGAAAGCCGGCCACTCGGAACACCAAACAGGTTTGGCGGTCGATGTCTCCGTGCCGGCTCAAGGTTGCGCCATTATGCAGTGCTTCGGGGATACGGTTGGCGGCAAGTGGCTAGCTGCGAATTCCTGGAAATTCGGTTTCATAATTCGCTATGAGGAAGACACCACTTCGACAACCGGTTACACCTATGAGCCCTGGCACCTCAGATTTGTGGGCTTGCAATTGGCAACGGAGTATTCCAAATCTGGAATGAAGACCCTAGAGGATTTCTGGGGCTATCCAGCAGCAGAGTTCTACTTGGAAGAAATCGATTCATCAACCAGCAACTGAGCCTGCTTTAGAACTTGCTCCAGATGCTGTTCGCCCTTGAAGGACTCTCCGTAGATTTTGTAGACATCTTCGGTTCCGGAGGGTCGGGCGGCGAACCAGGCGTTGCTCGTTGACACCTTGATGCCACCGAGTGAATCACCGGATCTAGCAGCGGTCTCAATGTTGGTGATTCGTTCCCCAGCTAGCTCACTGACTGAAACATCGTCTGCACTTAGTTTTGCAAGTGCGGCCTTTTGCTCCAAGTTGGCAGGGGCATCTACTCGCTTGTAGTGCGGCTCTCCGAATTCTCTAGTGATGTCGGCGTAAAGTTCCGAGGGGCTCGAACCGGTGACCGCCTCAATCTCGGCGGCCAAGAGACAAAGAATCAGGCCATCTTTGTCAGTGGACCAGGGCTGGCCGTTGAGCCTGAGGAATGATGCTCCGGCAGATTCTTCTCCACCAAAGCCCAGGGTCCCACTGGAGAGCCCTGATACAAACCACTTGAAACCCACTGGCACCTCTATTAACCTGCGCCCGCTGGCCTCGACTACTCGGTCAATCAAGGAGGAGGAGACCATGGTCTTGCCCACTGCAGCCTCTTCGTCCCAGCCATCCCTTGCTCTGAATAGGTAGTCAATAGCTGCCACTAGGAAATGGTTAGGGTTCATCAGGCCAGAGTCTGAGGTCACAATTCCGTGGCGATCAGCATCGGCATCGTTGCCAGTTGAGATGTCATAGCTGGTCTTGTTTTCGATCAGCGATGCCATCGCATATGGCGATGAGCAGTCCATGCGAATCTTGCCATCCCAATCCAGGCTCATAAAGCCAAACTGGTAATCAACCTTTGGATTGATTACCTCGAGGTTGAGACGGTAACGCTCTGCAATAAGTGGCCAGTAATCCACCGATGCGCCCCCGAGTGGATCTGCGCCAATCCGAATACCGGAGTCTCTAATCTCATTTAGCTTGAGCACCTTATCTAGCTGGGAAACATAGTTCTCCCTGAAATCAAAGTGGTGAGCAGCTGGGGCCTTGCGCTTTACCTCGACTAGACCAGTGCGAATCAGCTCGTTGGCGCGATTGGCAATCCATGAGGTGGCATCAGAATCCGCCGGTCCACCGTGCGGTGGGTTGTACTTAATGCCACCGTCTTGCGGGGGGTTGTGGCTTGGAGTAATCACGATGCCATCGGCTTGGCGGTCACTGCCATGGGGAAGCTGCGAGTTGTGATCGATGATCGCCACCGAAACCGCTGGGGTAGGGGTGAAACGATCGTGGGAGTCAATCAGGGCCAGCACATCGTTGCCTGCCAGCACCTCGAGAACTGATTGCTGAGCGGGCTCGCTAAGCGCGTGAGTGTCACGACCAACGTAGATTGGGCCCAAGATATTTTGGGTCCGGCGGTATTCGACTATTGCCTGTGTGATGGCCAGAATGTGTTGCTCGTTGAAAGAGGTGTTGAGCGAACTGCCGCGGTGACCCGAGGTTCCGAAACTCACTTTCTGAGTCGCCAACGATACGTCTGGCTTTTGCTCAAAATAGGCAGTGGTTAGCTTGGCTAGGTCAACCAGGTCAGCTGCCCTAGCAGGGGTTCCGGCTCTATCGTGCATCGCATCCTCAATGAGTTCTTCAGAAAAAGGTATAGCGAACCAAGCCCTATTTGCTTATTTTGTGACTAACAATCAGGAATCACTTTGCTGTTGGTAATGCTTTATCTGCCCTAATCTTGAGGCATGTCAAACCCGCTAACTATCGCCTACCTGGGCCCTGCCGGCACTTTCACCGAGATGGCTGCTAAGCAGCTATCCGGTTCGGCGTCTGCCAGCTTTTTGCCGGTGGGTAGCGTGCGCGAGGCACTCGATGCTGTGCTGTCCGGCAGTGCCGATAGGGCCGTCGTGCCAATCGAGAACTCTCTAGAGGGTGGCGTATCGGCAACGATGGATGCGCTGGCAGTTACAAGTGGTGTGCAGATTTTTGGCGAATACCTGGTTCCTGTCACCTTCGATTTGATGGCCTCTGCGGGAACGACCCTGGATTCGGTTGAGGTGGTTTACACCCACCCAGTTGCCTATGCGCAATCACGCAAGTGGCTGCAGGAGAAAATTCCAAACCACTCTCACATCCCAACTTCTTCAACCGCAGCAGCGGCCAAGTCAACGGTTTCCGGCAGCACCAAAGATGCTGCGATTGCAGCACCTGGCGCAGCCGGCATGTATGGACTGATCACCTTGGCCAGCGACATCGGTGAGAATAAGCATGCCCAGACTCGTTTCATTGAGGTGGGTAAGGCTGCTAAGCCAACTCAGCGCACCGGCTTTGACAAGACCAGCGTGATTGTTGAACTTCCAGATGACCGTCCCGGTGG
>DLPB01000026.1:0-780 GCA_002479805.1 Micrococcales bacterium UBA7469 | reverse complement strand
CAGGGTCATATCGACGATCAGGCAATTGCGGAGGCGCTAATGGGGCTGCACCGCTTCTCACCACAGGTCATCTTCTTGGGTTCTTACCCAAGGGCTGACAAGAGTGAGTCGGTGCACCAGGGTAATAACGCCAATGCCGCTTACCAGTCGGCTCAGGACTGGCTGGACTCCCTCAAGGGGTAGCTAGAGCCGAATCCGCAGTGCCCGGTGCTGCAGGCTGAAGTCCACCTCAAGCACCTCACCGATGACATCGCCATCGAGTTGCAGCGGGCTGGGGTTATGGGGCTTCACTCGAATTCTTGAGCCACCTAGGTTTTCGATGGTCTTGAGATTTGCTGTCTGATCCATCCACTTGCGACCCAGTGCCAATGGTCGAACCACCTTGTTCTGCCAGGTCACTCGGGCAAAAAAGTCCACCCAGTTCCAAATCTTTCTCGGGCCAATGGCTGCAACATCTAATTTGCCATCATCTAATCGAGCATCCGGCATCATGGAAATTTGCCCCGGCAGCCAACCGGCATTGCCGATCAATATCGAATAGCTTTTCAGGCTCTTTGGGGTGAGGTCGTCCACCAAGACCTCGAACTTCTCAAACTTCAGCGGCAGTGATCTAAAGCCACCTTCTATATAGGCAATCCAACCGACTCGCTTTTTTAGTTCCGGTTGGGTGCGCTGCATGATTCTGGCATCCATGCCAATTCCGGCAATGCCGGTGAAGTAGAGCTTGGTTAGATCGCCCTGCAGGTTTATCGCCTTCGCCACCCCGAGGTCAATCTCATA
>DLPB01000024.1:24568-65526 GCA_002479805.1 Micrococcales bacterium UBA7469 | reverse complement strand
CCCCTGGAAGCTCCCAGCGCATAGATTTTGGTGAATGGAACTGGCTGGGTCTGATTTAGTTGCTTCATTAGGCTCCAATTTTCTCAAGGTCCGAAAAAGTCTTCAGGGCGATTGCCTGCGAATTAGGCATTCCGCGTTTTGCGAGACCAGCTAGTGCGCCGGCTGGCGGAAGTTCAACCAGCGTCGCGCCGAGTTGGTCCATACTTGCCATGCAAAGATCCCAGCGCACCGGATTGGAAACCTGAGAGATCAGCGAGGCGAGGAAGGCCTCACCGGAGTGCACTTGCTCTCCGTCTACGTTTGACCAAAGTGCAAGGCTTGGGTTGTCGGTGGCTACGCCTTTGGCAGCATCGGCTAGCAGCGCCACTGCAGGTTGCATGTAGTCGGTGTGAAAAGCACCCGCTACCTTGAGTTCGATTACGCGAGCTTTCGCCGGCGGGTTGGCAACCAGCTGCTCGATAGCTTGCTTGGCACCAGCGGCGACGATTTGTCCGGCACCGTTGAAGTTGGCAGCGTGCAGCCCTAGGGACTCAACAGCAGTCAACACATCTTGCTCTTCTCCGCCCAATATGGCCGCCATTGAAGTTTGAGAGAGCTTGGCCGCATCAGCCATCGCGTTGGCTCGAACCGAAACTAGGCGCATTGCATCAGTGTCGGAAATTACGCCGGCAAGCGCTGCGGCAGCGAATTCTCCAACCGAGTGTCCGACGACACCATCGAATTCGGAGACCTTGAGTGCAGTTCTGGCGGCCGCGATAGACGCCGCAACAATCAGCGGCTGGGCATTCTCGGTAGCTTTGATCTCTTCCTCGGAGCTGGTAGTGCCGAGCGCCACCAAGTCCTTGCCCGCGGCCTCACCAAGTTCTTTTATCTTTTCTTCAAAGCCAGGCACAAGCTCAAACCAATTAGTCAGAAACCCTTCCGACTGAGAACCTTGCCCAGGGCACATCAAAATTCGCATTACTACAAGCTACCTTTTCAATCCGTATTCGTTGTCATTGATGGCACCTAACAGCAAAGCGACCTGTAGCACAAAAGCGGTTCGTGAATCGGTCGGATCTGCTGCGATCTCCTCAAAGATGCGCTTTAGGCGATAGCGCACTGTATTTGCGTGCACAAACAGCACCTTCGCCGTCATCTCAAGGGAGCGCCCGCAATCTAAATAAGCGCGCAGGGTAGCCAGCAGTTCGGGGGAGGCCTTTGCCAGCGGCAGGTAGTAGGTCTCGATGAGGGTTTGCCTTGCGAGTGAGTCCCCAGCCAGTGCCCGTTCTGGCAACAGCTCATCCGCTGCCAATGGGCGCTTATCTGCGCCGACGCTCACGGCAACCGAATGGGCAGCCAGGGCGCTCTTTGCACTTCTCGGGGCATCGGAAACCGTGGCAACGGTTTTTCCTAGAATCAGCGGGCCCTGTCCAAAGAATGACTCGAGCTGGGTGGCGATGGCTTGAATTGCGGCATCCGGCTTGTCGGAATGTGCCATCAAGCCGATGATCACTACCTGCCTCCGACCCTGAATGCCCAAAAGCAAATCACTGCCGGCTTTTCGAGCGAGTTTTCGCATGCCATCTGGGTCCGGGCTGGGGTTTGCAATGCCAAGCAGCACCGCCACTTGGCCATCGCTGCGCCATCCAAGTGCGGCAACGCGAGAGCTGATCTCCTGAGAGGTTTCACCAGAAATAATGCTGTCGACCACGAGCGCCTCGAGCCGCGCATCCCATAGTCCTCGAGCTTCAGCCGCCTTTGCGTAGACATCTGCAGCACTGAAGGCTATGTCTCTTGAGTATCTGAGCACTGATTCGGTTAGGTCTGGATGTTCAGCGACTACTCGCGCCTCAACCATCTCCACCACGACTCGAATCAGCTGCAGGGTTTCCTGAAGTGAGATAGAGCGAAGCAGTTCTCTAGGTGCATTTCCGAATACATCGGCTGCCACCCAGGGTTGGCTCGATGGATCCTGATACCACTGGATAAAGCTGGTGATTCCGTTTTGCGCTACCGATCCAATCGCCGCTCTGCGTGCAGGCGGCATCGACTTGTACCACGGCAGCGTTTCATCGAGGCGACTCAGGGTCGCTGTAGCGAGCTCGCCAGCTATGGATTGCAGCCAGGCGAGATGCTTAGGCGTCTCCACCGGCCGATCCACTGGTTCCAGCGTTTACGTCGTGCAGGCGGTACTTATCGATCGCCTGCTGCGGGATCGAGCGGTCAATCTTGTCCTTCTCTACCAACTGCTCGAGAATGCGAACCGCGATCGATGGTCCATCAATCTTGAAGTGACGACGAGCTGCTGGTCGTGTGTCTGAGAAACCAAAACCATCCGCACCGAGCGTGGCGTATGAACCAGGCACCCACGGGCGAATCATGTCGGGAACCGCGTGCATGAAGTCGGAGACACCAAGCTTCGGTCCCTTGGCCTCGGATAGACGCTGAGCGACGTATGAGAGCGGCGCTTCTTCGTTCGGGTAGAGGAACTTGCGCTCATCGCAGGCTAAGCCATCGCGACGAAGCTCGCCCCAGCTGGTCACCGACCAAACATCCGCCGATACCCCCCACTCAAGCAGTAGCTGCTGCGCCTCAAGCGCCCATGGCACCGAGACACCAGAGGCCAGGATTTGCGCCTTGTGACCATCGGCTGCGTTATTCGAAATCAGGTGCATTCCGCGAAGAATTCCATCAACGTCGACATCTGCTGGTTCAGCAGGCTGCAGCATTGGCTCGTTGTATACGGTGATGTAGTACATCACGTTCGGATCTGGGTGATTGCCGCCGTACATGCGCTCAATTCCAGCTTTGGTGATGTGTGCGATCTCATAGCCGTATGCCGGGTCATATGCCACCACGGCGGCATTGGTGCTGGCAATCACTAGTGAGTGGCCATCGGCGTGCTGCAAGCCCTCACCGGTCAATGTGGTCCTACCCGCGGTTGCTCCAATCATGAAGCCGCGAGCCATCTGGTCACCGGCAAGCCAAACCTGGTCGGCGGTGCGCTGGAAACCAAACATCGAGTAGAAGACGTAGATCGGGATGATTGGCTGGCCGTGGGTTGCGTAGCTGGTTCCCGAAGCGGTGAAGGCCGCCATCGAACCGGCCTCGTTGATTCCAGTGTGCAAGATCTGGCCGTTGCTAGCCTCTTTGTAGCTCAGCAGCAGATCGCGGTCAACCGACATGTACTTCTGGCCGTTTGGGTTGTAGATCTTGGCGGTCGGGAAGAAGGCATCCATTCCGAAGGTTCTGGCCTCATCCGGGATAATCATCTGGATTCGCTCACCGGTGCCATCAGACTTCAACAGGTCCTTGAGCATTCTTACAAATGCCATGGTGGTGGCAACTTCCTGGTTACCCGAACCTGCGCGTGGAACCGCATAGGCCTTGTCCTCGGGAAGAGCAAAGTCAACATACTTGCTGCGACGCTCAGGCAGATATCCACCGAGTTCTCGGCGGCGCTCGTGCATGTACTGAATTTCTGGGCTGTCGCTACCCGGGTGGTAGTAAGGAGGCTGGTATGGGTCGGCCTCGAGCTGAGCGTCCGAGATTGGCACCTTCATGGCATCGCGGAAGTCCTTGAGGTTCTCCAAGGTCATCTTCTTCATCTGGTGGGTTGCGTTGCGACCCTCAAAGCTCTTACCCAGGCCATATCCCTTGATGGTCTTCGCGATGATGACAGTCGGCTGACCCTTGTGGTTCATGGCTGCCTGGTAAGCGGCAAAGATCTTGTTGTAGTCGTGACCACCGCGCTTGAGGTCCCAGATCTGGTCGTCTGTCAGGTGCTCAACCAGCTTTAGTGCCTTTGGATCACGGGCGAAGAAGTTCTCGCGAACAAACTTTCCAGACTCAGTCTTGTAGGTCTGGTAGTCGCCATCTGGGGTGCGGTTCATTAGGTTGACCAGTGCACCTTCAGTGTCGTTAGCCAGCAGGCTGTCCCACTCACGGCCCCAGATCACCTTGATTACGTTCCAGCCGGCACCGCGGAAGAAGGACTCTAGCTCCTGGATGATCTTGCCGTTTCCGCGAACCGGACCGTCAAGTCGCTGCAGGTTGGCATTGACCACGAAGGTCAGATTGTCCAGGCCCTCATTAGCAGCAAGCTGAAGCGCACCACGGCTCTCGACCTCGTCCAATTCACCATCGCCAAGGAAAGCCCAAACGTGCTGACCAGAGGTGTCCTTGAAGCCACGGCCCTCCAGGAAGCGGTTGAACTGCGCCTGGTAGATGGCGTTGATTGGTCCCAGACCCATGGAAACGGTTGGGAACTGCCAGAAGTCTGGCATCAGCCTCGGGTGCGGGTAGCTCGGTAGGCCGCGACCAGGCTTCGGACGTGACTTCTCCTGACGGAAATTGTCCATCTCATCGGCAGAAATGCGGCCCTCTAGAAACGCGCGTGAGTAAGGACCGGGGGAGGCGTGTCCCTGAACAAAGATCGAGTCAGCACCCTGCGGATGGTCGTGGCCCTTGAAAAAGTGGTTGAAGCCAACCTCGTATAGCGATGCGCTCGAGGCAAAAGATGAAATGTGGCCACCAACTGCGATTCCCGGTCTTTGGGCGCGGTGCACCATGACGGCTGCGTTCCAGCGCATCCAAGCGCGATAGGTGCGCTCAATTGCCTCGTCGCCTGGGAACTTTGGCTCGTCTTCAGGGCTAATGGTGTTGATGTAGTCGGTGGTGGGGACCAGTGGCACATTCAGCTGCAGTTCGTGGCTTCGGCGAAGCAGTGACTGCATGATCTCTCTGGCACGACCGCGGCCATGACGCTTAGCAACTGCGTCGAGTGATTCAAGCCACTCTGCAGTTTCCTGCGGGTCTAGATCTGACAATGCTGGAACGAATGCGTCTTGGTCGTTAAACGACATCAAAGCCTCTTTTCGTGGCTGTTTACCGGTTTGGCCCTTTTAGGGCTCGATAAGTCTATTCGGCTTGGAATGATTTCGCGTGCCATGTAGGTTTTATTGAGCATCGAAAGGCAGACATGATTACCGTTGGCGAACAAGCTCCAGATTTCACACTCACAAACCAATTTGGCGAAGAAGTTTCGCTGTCGGCTTTCCGAGGAGTAAAGCCAGTTGTGGTGGTTTTTTATCCGCTCTCGTTCAGCGGTATCTGCACCGGTGAACTTTGCGAGCTGCGTGACAACCTTAGCCTTTTGGAGGCGGACGGCATCGAGTTGCTAGCAATCAGCGTGGACTCCAAGTATGTACAGGCAAAGTTTGCAGAATCCGAGGGCTATAAGTTCAATGTGCTAGCAGACTTCTGGCCACACGGTGAGGTGGCGTCAAAGTACGGTGTGTTCATTGCGGAACGCGGCATCGCGACTCGCGCAACCTTCGTGATAGACATAAACGGGGTGGTTGCAGCCAAGTTTGAGACCTCTCCGGGCGAGCCGAGAAAACTTTCCGACTACAAAAATGCTCTTGAGTTGGTTTAGCGGATAAAAATCCACTAAGCTCTTCTGCGGGCCTTTAGCTCAGTTGGTAGAGCGCCACGCTTACACCGTGGATGTCATCGGTTCGAGCCCGGTAGGGCCCACTCGACCCCCTAGTTAGGCAAACATGGTGGAATTCGAGCCCCCTAAGCCAAAAGCGCTTAGTGACGCTGAATTGCATCGTGCCATAACCCTCCTCGGTTCTTCCGCGGAGGGTCTTGCCAATTCTGAGCGGCTTATTGCAGAGCAAGCTCTGCTTCGCCAATCCGATTCCGAGGCCCTAAGCGCATGGATACGGCAATTGCAGGCTGACGGATCTCCTGAATCACTCAAAGCCCTCAAAAAACTCGCGCTTGATGTGTTGCCTGCCAACATCGAAGCCGTAGAGCCTGCCAGCTACGAAGCCACGGTGAAGTCTGAGCCGGCAATTTTCACTACAGAAATTGCCATCATCGGTCGAAAAGAGCGATCTAAGCGAAAGGCTATGCTTCGAAGCGTTTTGCACGGAATAACGACTTGGATTCTGGTTGCCCTAGTGAACGTGCTGATTTCGAACTGGCTGGAGCTGTCAGCTACCGAGGCCATTGTCGCTGTAGCAATGGGTTCAATAGCCGCTGGCTTTGTCCTTGCGCAGCTCAAGTCCCACACGCTGCACCCATTGATTCGCTCTGCCGCTGTTTTTGGTGGTTGGGGGGTTTATCTCGGGGCAGCGTTGGCGCTGGCTTTGACCGCGCTGGTTGTCCTAGAGGGTGCCCTTCATCTGGTTCCAAAAGAATTGATGTTAACGGTGCTGCCCGGTTATCGAACCGATGTCTTGGTTGTTGCGCTGGGGGCTTTGCTGGTCGGCCAGTTGCTTCCAAGGATTTTGCACTGGTGGGCGCTTCTAGTTTGCGGATTGATCTCGGTTGGTCTGCTGGTTTTCACCGGCGAGGTTTTAGAGTCCCAGCCAGATTGGTTCGCGGTAGCACCGTTGACGGGTGAGGTCTTCGACTCGTCGCAGTTTCTGAATTGGGAGAAAATTTCCTGGGCGAGCTTTGCGGTTTCGCTAGTTACGATTCTGGTTTTTGCCTTTGCGATTCCGCACAGTCCGACACCGGCTTGGTCCTTTACGCTTCAAGTTCCTCTGGGTGTAGGGATTACCAGTGCACTGGTTTTCCTCGGAACCAGCCAGCTTGCGGTTTTGGCGATTTTGTTTTTGGTCTTTCTTGGCAGCTCGCTATCGGGTCGCGATCTAACTGCAAGACCACTGGGCCGCTTGGCCGCAGCAGCATTTTTGATTCCGGTTTTCGCGCTTCCTTACTTGGATTATCTAAATGGGCCTGCAGTTGCAATGCTGAGCTACTTGATTTGCCTGCTGTTTGGCGATCAGTTAGTGCGAAGAACTCCGCTGCACATTCCTTCCCTAGATACCAGCTACGGCTTCTACGGCGCCTTCCAGTTGATTACCTGGCTCGGACTTGTGACAGCCATGCCATTCGGCGTTCCGCAGTTGCAGCAACTTTTGGTTCCAGACAGCACCTTCACAACGCATGAACTAGCCCTGATTTTTGGTTTGGCATTAGGTGTTGTCTTTTCCCTGCTTCGAATTCTCAAGATTCGGTCGCAAGATCGAGAGATTAGAAATGTCGAGATTCGCAACATGAACCTCGATAATCTGCTTGGCTTGTAGCCATGTTGCTCAAAGATCTAATTACTCACTTTGATTCGCTCTGGCCGCTGGCCGATCAAGAGGAATGGGACCGCGCCGGGTTGATGCTTGGTTCTACCTCGCAGCAGGTGAGCAAGGTGCTGCTAAGTGTGGATGTCACATCCGAGATTATTGATGAGGCGGAAGCGTTGGGGTGCAACCTGATTTTTAGCCACCACCCGATGTTTATGCGCGGCATCTTCGAGCTCTCGGAGTCTGGTCTCAAAGGCGCATTGACGGCACAGGCCATTCGCAGCGGTATTGCCATTTTTGCCGCTCATACCAATGCCGATTTTCAGATCGGAGGAGTGACTCGCTCACTTGCGACCAAGTTGGGTCTTGCAAATCTGAATCCATTTGCAGCGAGCAATAATCATGTGATTATCGGCGAGGTTCAGACTCAGTCGCTACTGGATTTCTCTCGCGTGACGGCCAAGGCGTTGCCAGCGGTTGCCGCAGGTGTCAAGGTCTCCGGAGACCCTGGTCGGGAAGTGAGCAAGGTTGCAGTCCTAGCTGGCGCTGGAGATAGCTACTTGGGTGCGGTGCTAAGTAGCGGAGTTGATCTTTATATCACTTCCGACCTTCGTCATCATCCCGCCCAGGACTTTTCGCAGCAGAGCAAACTAACTGATGGCCCAGCCCTGATGGACATCGCTCACTGGGCCGCAGAGTGGGTTTGGCTAGATGCCGCCAAGTCTCAGCTCGAGAGCGTGGTTCCGCAAGTAGAGTTTGTGGTTAGTGAAATCAATACAGACCCATGGACGTTTGCGGTGATGCAATGAAGGTAAAAAAAGACGAACTTGAGAACCTGTTCGCTCTGCAAGATTTGATAATCCTCAATCGCAAATTGGAGGCTCAAGCCAAACAGCTTGCCACCGGCAGCGACCTCGAGGCGGCGAGAAGCGCGCAGTTGGCAAACTCCGCCGAGATCAGCCAAGCCCGCCTCGATCACGAAGCCCTGATTCGAGAGCTGCAGCGCCTCGAGGCCGATCTTGCACTGGTAAACAAGCGCATTTCCACAGACAAAGAACGTCTTAATAAAACTGCGGTAGCCAGGGACGCGCTGGGGATTCAACACGAACTGGAGACGCTGGCTAAACGAGCCGCCGATCTAGAGGATGTCGAGATCGAGCTGCTTGAGCAGAAGAGTGAATCTGACATGCGCCTGCATGAGCTTGAAGCCCAAGGTGAAAAGCTTGAGCAGGAGTTGCAACTGACTAAGGCCAGAGTTCAACTAGAGCTCACCGACCTAAAGACTCAGTTTCAGTCCAATCAAAAAACTTCCGCGGATCTCAGAGGCAAGATCTCGGCTGAGCTACTGAGTCGATTTGACTCCAAGCTGGCCCGTGGGCTCGCGGTTGGTCGGCTTCAGAAGAACACCTGCACTGCCTGCAACATGAGCATCACTGCGACCGCGCTAGCCGATTTACACCAGGTGCCCGCTGATGAGCTCGCGAGCTGCCCTGAGTGCCAGGCGATTTTGCTTCGATGAATTTCCTGCTCTACGCCGACGGCGCATCGCGGGGAAACCCCGGCCCAGCTGCCTACGGGGCGGTCATTTATGACTCGGCTGGCAACTTGGTTGCGGAGCTAGGAGAAAATCTGGGCATCCGCACCAACAATTACGCCGAGTACCAAGCTGTCATCGCAGGATTGCGACACATCCAGCTCACCTGGCCCGGCTCAGAGGTATTGGTGCGGATGGATTCCAAGCTCGTTGTAGAACAGCTCAGTGGTCGCTGGCAGATCAAGCACCCAGAACTTCGGGAACTGGCTCAGGAAGCGCTTCGAATTATGCGCTCGCTGTCTGTGAAGTTGGAATGGGTTCCGAGAGAGCAGAATTCTGCCGCCGATTCGGCTGCCAATCGAGCTTTGGATGATGGCGATTTTGGTGACAGTGTCAAACTTAGCCTCAGCGCAATCCAACCCAAGAGCATTCGTTCTCCTAGGCAGTCCACGGAACCAACCACCTTTGTCCTGATCCGTCATGGTCACACTGGGCTTACAGAGGCAAATCTAATTAGTGGATCTAGCGGTGAGGATCCCACCCTCAGTGAACTGGGCTTTCTAGAGGCAGACCTTGCAGCAAAAGCAGCGGGGGACCTGCTGGCAAGATTCGGGCTGGATGATGTCTCCACGGTTCTACATTCCCCTCAGTTGCGAACCACGCAGACAGCCGCCGCGGTAGCAAAGCACTTTGAGGTTGAGCTCAGAGGCGATGCAAGGTTCAAGGAGATTGGCTTCGGCAGCTGGGAGGGTCACTCGATGGCCGAGATGGAAGCATCCAGTGCCGATGAGATTTCGCGCTGGCGCGGATCTATGTCAGCAAAACCCCCGGGTGGCGAATCGGTTGATGATTTGGAGGCCCGGGTTCGCGAGGCACTGGTTTCGGCAATCGAAGAATTCAACGGTCAGACGATTGCCGTCGTCAGTCACATGATGCCGCTTCGGGCAATTTTGCGCCATGCACTGGGAGGCCCGGCATCGCTGAGTTGGACCTTGCAGTTTGCACCTGCGTCGGTGTCAATTGTTCGCTACTTCGGGCCGAATTTTGCCGAGGTCTTTGCCACAAACTCTTGCCAACACCTGCCAACTAAGTAGGCTTTAGCTAGATGGGTCAACCAGGCGGTCGCGACATAGTCGAGGAACGTCCGGGCTCCAAAGAGCACGATGGTGGGTAACTCCCACCCGGAGCAATCCGAGAGACAGTGCAACAGAAAGTAAACCGCCCGCAAGGGTAAGGGTGAAACGGTGGTGTAAGAGACCACCAGCAATTCAGGTGACTGAGTTGGCTATGTAAACCTCATCGGGAGCAAGACCAAGCAGAAGGCGCTATGAGCTGCTCGCTTAGCCTTCGGGTAGGTCGCTAGAGCTCGTGAGTAATTGCGAGCCGAGATAGATGATCGTCCACGACAGAACCCGGCGTATCGGTTGGCCCATCTACTAATCTTCACTGGATGCATAGGCCAGCGAAGCCGCGCCAATGATTCCAGCAGAGTTCTTGGTGGTTGCCGGAACGATCCGAGTCTTGAGTTTTAGGAGCGGCAAGAACTTTTCATGATTTTTCGAGATCCCGCCACCGACGATGAAGAGATCAGGCACTAGCAGTCGCTCCAGAGTCGAGTAATACTTTTGCAGTCTCTCAGCCCAGGCCTCAAAGCTCAGTTCCTCGCCTTCCATGGCGCTGTATGCGGCCTTGGTTTCGTAATCGACGCCTTCGATTTCCAGGTGACCAAGCTCGGCATTTGGAATTAGCACTCCGTTGTAAAAAAGCGCGGTACCAATTCCAGTGCCGAGGGTTGTCATGATGGTTAGACCGTGAGAACCCTTACCGGCACCAAACTTCACTTCTGCCAAACCGGCAGCATCGGCATCGTTGATGACGTGGGTGTGGCGATCAAGAGTCTTATCAAAAAGCTCGTCTGCGTTTAGACCAATCCAGCGTTTTGAGACATTAGCCGCCGACTGGGTGAAACCGTGCTTCACTACCGCAGGAAAGCAAATGCCCACCGGGTAGTTCTTACTTGCCACACCTAGTTTTTCCAACATCGTTTTGCAGGTTTGCGCAATTGCCTCGGGCTCGCCGCCAGCTGGCGTCTCTACCCGAACTCGGTCCGAGACCAGCTCGCCCTTTTTGATGTCGACAACGGCTGCCTTGATGCCAGTTCCACCAATGTCGATTCCAACGGCTTTTTTACCCACTATGCCTCCGTAAGGATTTCTGGACCATCTTCAGTAATCAAGATGGTGTGTTCAAATTGCGCTGTGTGCTGCTTGTCCTTGGTGGTCACGGTCCAGCCGTCCTCCCACATGTCCCAATCAGCCGAACCTAAGGTCAGCATCGGCTCGACGGTGAAGACCATGCCAACCTCAATCAAGGTGTTGTATTCAGGCTCGTCGTAGTGCGGGATGATCAGGCCCGTGTGAAAACTGGTGCCGACCCCGTGCCCAGTGAATTCCTTCACCACGCCGTAGTTGAAGCGCTTGGCGTAACTTTCGATGGCGCGACCAATTATGTTGACCTCTCGACCCGGTAGCGCTGCGTTGATGCCGCGATGCATTGCTTCCTTGGTTCGTGTCACCAGGTCTTGCAACTCAGCGACGCCGTCACCGACAAGCACGGTGCCATTGGTATCTCCGTGAACACCGTCGACAAAGGCAGATATGTCGATGTTGAGCAGGTCACCATCTTCCAAGACGGTGTCATCCGGTATGCCGTGGCAAATAACTTCGTTCATCGAACTGCACAGCGATTTTGGAAAGCCCCGGTAACCAAGGGTTGATGGGTATGCGCCTTGCGATACTAGAAACTCGTGGCCGATTCGATCTAGCTCATCGGTGGTAATACCTGGCTGTGCGCTTTCAAGAACGACGTTTAGCGCCTGTGCTGCTATTCTGCTGGCGCGCCGAATCTTTTGGATTGTCTGTTGGTCATACTTATCGCCGCCAACGTGGGCGGCCGGTGCTGGTTTGCCGACGTACTCAGGTCTTGGAATGCCCGCGGGTACCGCTCTTAGGGGGGTGAGCTTCCCAGGCAATAGCTTTCCCGCTTTATCTTTTGGCACGTGGGCAAGTCTATTTTTGAAATCGGCTGACTAGGCTCAAACCATGGCGAAAGATGAATATTGGTTCAACACCAAAACCCAGCAGGTCGAAATCGGCAAGCAGTCGCTCTCAGTTGAACGAATCGGACCATTCGCTCGCTACGAAGATGCCGCAAATGCTCTTCAAATCATTGAGGAACGTGCGAAGAAGATACGTGACGAGGATGCTGAGGAGTAATTCAGTTAAAGGACTTGTCTGAACCTGGGAACTCGCTCGCTAGCACCTCTGACCGGTAAAGGCTGGCGGCATCAAGGAGGCTTTGCCGAAGGTTCAGGTACTGCTTGGTGAACGAAGGTGACGTTGCACCAAGACCGGCGAAGTCAGTCCAGACCAGAATTTGGGCATCGGTTTGATTACCCGCACCGATTCCAATTGTCGGGATAGACAACTGTTCTGTGATTTTGGCCGCTAGATCGGCAGGCACCATTTCCAGCACAATGGCAAATGCTCCTGCGGCCTCAATGTCTAGACAATCCCGGAGGATTTTCTCCCCGGCCTCTCCTCGACCCTGCACCTTGAAGCCGCCAAGCGCGTGCACTGATTGTGGCGTGAAGCCGACATGTCCCATGACCGGGATGCCAGCTTCCACAAGAGCGCTGATTTGGGCGGTCCTGGAACCTTCAATCTTCAAAGCTGCCGCACCGGACTCCTTCATGGCGCGAATGCCGTTCTCCACGGCCTGGGTAGGGGAGACCTCATAGCTGCCAAAAGGCATGTCGAGAACAACCAAAGCGCTCTTGACCGATCTGGAAACCGCCCTGCCAAAGACCAGCATCTCATCGAGCGTGATTGGGAGCGTTCCATCGTTTGCCAACACCGTGTTGCTTGCGGAGTCTCCGACCAAAATCACCTCGATGCCGGCCTGGTCGAAAATCTCTGCGGTGAGCGCGTCATAGCTTGTTAGGCAGGAGAACTTCTGCCCTTTTTGCTTTAGGGCTGCAAGTGTCGAGGTTCTAATTTTCATAGCTTCCCAAATCTAGTGGTGAGCGGAACTCTTCGACCACGACCGAAGGCCACCTCGGTAGTTTTTGTGCCGATGGCACCCTGAGAGCGTTTCCACTCCGAGGCCCTGACCATGCCATCAATTCGGGTGACTGTCTCCGCATCAAAACCTGCAGCCACCACTTCGGTGACAGTCTTTTTACCCTCTATCAAAAGCCCTAGAACGTCGTCCAGCAGCCCGTAATCCGGCAGTGAATCTTGGTCTAGTTGCCCGGGACGCAACTCCGCACTCGGTGGTTTCACAATTGAATTTTCAGGAATCACGAAGCTGTCGTAACGATCGTTGTAGGCAGTTGCGAGTCGCCAAACGTCGGTTTTGTAAACGTCTTTGATCGGCGCGAATCCGCCGGCCGCGTCGCCATACATCGTCGAGTATCCAACCGCGACCTCAGATTTGTTTCCGGTGCTAATTAGCAGGTGACCTTCTGAATTTGAAATGCCCATAAGGATGACGGCCCGAATTCTGGCTTGAATGTTTTCTTGCGCCAAGGAGCTAAGGGGCAAACTCGCTTCGAACGCCTGATGTGCAGGGTCGATGGGAACAGTTCGATGTTCAATACCAAGGTTCTTAGCCAAAAGTTCGGCATCGGATAGCGAATGATCAGATGAATATCGAGATGGCAGAAGCACTCCGGTCACGTTTTGTGCACCGACTGCTTCTTTTGCAATCGCCGCACACAACGCGGAGTCAATTCCTCCGCTTAGACCAAGCACAATCTTGCGCTGTCCGGTTTTCTGCACGTAATCGCGCAGGCCAAGAATCAAGACATCAAGCAGCTTCTGGATTTCATCCTTGCTATCGGCATAGGGGGAGTCTTGGGTGTACAAACCAGGCTCCATGTCTGCGGTGAGAATCTCGTTTCCATTGGAATCGAGCAGGAAGCTATCGCCATCAAATACCAACTCATCTTGCCCGCCCGTTAGGTTTACGTAGGCAAGCGCCATCCCGTCAGCAAACCTGCGAGCGGCATCACGTCGCAGTTTGTTCTTGGCTCGGGTGTAAGGGGAGCCGTTTGGCACCACCAGGTGACTAACCCCGGCTGCTCTTAGGGCTGCAGGTCTTGAGGAGCTTTCATCCCAAATGTCCTCGCAAATTGCTACCGCACACTTCTCGCCCGCAACTTCGAAAATGAGCTCTTGAGTGCCGGGTATGAAGTTTCTCCAGTCATCGAAAACGTCATAGTTCGGCAGTCTTTGTTTGTCGTAGCGACCGATAATTTCGCCAGCGCGAAAAACCGTCGCACTGTTGTGGGCGATGGCGTCTGAGGATTGCAGCGCAGGCTTTTCAACAGTGGCGACAGTCGCGTGACCGAGCACCACAGTTAGGTTGTGGAATCCCTTTGAAGCCTCGACAATCTCAGCGAGTTTAGCCTCTCCGCTTGCGATGACATCTGCTCGATAGCTCAGGTCACCCAGCGGGTAACCGTTCAGCGCAAGCTCACCAAACACTAAAAGCTGCACTCCAGAATCATTGGCCTCGCGCATCAAGCGCAAGATCTCGAGCGCGTTGTTTTGATAGTCGCCGACCACCGGGTTTGTCTGCGCTAAACCCACTTTTATTTCTGGCACAACCACTAGCCTATTAGCTAGTAGCAGGAGGCTAAATGGACAAGCAGCAAGAGTTCGTACTTCGCACCATAGAAGAGCGTGGCGTCAAGTTCATTCGACTATGGTTTACCGACGTCGCCGGCACCCTAAAGTCCGTTGCTGTAGCTCCTGCGGAGATTGAAGGCGCATTCGCTGAGGGAATTGGCTTCGATGGCTCTGCAATCGAAGGACTTGCCAGAACTAGCGAAGCGGACATGCTCGCAATGCCCGACCCTTCTACCTTCCAGATTCTCCCTTGGCGTGGCACGGTAGACCCGGCAGCTCGAATGTTTTGCGATATCGCCACCCCTGATGGCAAGCCGGCGGCTGCCGATCCAAGAAACGTGTTGCGCAGGGCTTTGGACAAGGCAGCCAAGATGGGCTTTAGCTTTTATGTCCATCCTGAGATTGAGTTCTACCTGCTGAAAAGCCCAGAGCTAGGCGAGAACGGCCTTCCAGTCCCGGTCGACAATGCTGGCTACTTTGACAACGTTCCCGGTGGCACGGCCCACGATTTCCGTCGTCGTGCGGTCACCATGTTGGAGCAGCTCGGCATATCGGTTGAGTTCAGCCACCACGAGGGCGGTCCTGGGCAAAACGAGATCGATCTGCGCTACGCAGATGCGCTCTCGATGGCCGACAACATCATGACCTTCCGGACCGTTGTGAAGGAGGTGGCCATTGAGCAAGGTGTCTACGCAACCTTCATGCCTAAGCCTTTTACCAACCACCCTGGTAGCGGCATGCACACCCACTTTTCGCTCTTTGAGGGTGATCGAAACGCCTTCTTTGACCCAGCCGCGAAATACCACCTGAGCAATGTCGCAAGGCAATTCATCGCTGGCATTTTGCGCCACGCACCGGAACTGACGTTGGTGACCAATCAGTACGTCAACAGCTATAAGCGTCTTTGGGGTGGTGGCGAGGCACCTAGCTATGTCAGCTGGGGTCACAACAACCGCTCTGCTTTGATTCGCGTGCCGCTGCACAAGCCGGAGAAGAGTCAGAGCACTCGAATTGAATACCGTGCCATGGACTCTGCTGCTAACCCATACCTGGCATATGCGCTGCTGCTCTCTGCAGGACTAAAGGGCATCGAAGAAGGCTATGAATTAGCTGCGGAGACCGAGGATGACGTCTGGGCACTGAGTGACCTAGAGCGCCGTGCAATGGGCATTGAGCCACTACCGCAATCGCTCGACCACGCCATCCGCAAGCTCGAGTCATCAGAGTTGGCAGCCGAGGTGTTGGGTGAGTCGGTATTCAGCTATGTGCTCGCGAATAAACGAAGCGAGTGGGCTCAATATCGCTCCCAGGTAACCCCGTTTGAGCTTGAGCAAAACCTCCGCACGCTGTAAATGGTCGACTCCCGAAGCTCACCGCTGAGTGAGCTTGCACGCTTAGGTTTTGAAGCTTTGAGCGAGACCGTTCCAAAGCTCGAGCGGCTAGTGAAGCTCGTTGGAGATCGTGGGCATGCCGCATTAGCAGCTATTTCAGCTAGCTCATCACCTGATCGCGCACTAGATGCGCTAATTCGATTGGCAGAAATTGACGCAAAATCACTGGCTAAGCTAATTGCGAAGCAGGAGCAGGCCGAGCGGCTTTGCCGGGTTTTGGCAGCCAGCAATGGCTTGGCCGATTTCATAACCAGGCACCCGGAATCTATCTCGCTGTTCAGCAAGCCCGTGGGTTTGCCCACAGCTTCAGAGCTTGAGAACCTTAGTGATGCGTCACAGGATGACCTAAAAGTCTCCTACCTCAGGCAGCTGATTCGAATAACCGATTACGACCTGGGCCAACAAGACTTCAAGCAGCCTATTCAGCTAGTTACTCGCGCGCTCAGTGATCTTGCTGGCGGAGCACTTGGCGCAGCGCTCGCCATTTCTAGAAGAGAGCTAATCTCCGAGGGTCGATTCGATTCGGCAGAGGTATCGGCAACTCAGTTTGCAATTATCGCCATGGGAAAGTGCGGAGCGCGCGAGCTGAACTATGTGTCAGATGTCGATGTGATTTATGTCGTGGATGGGGATGGCGAAGATGTCATCGACATTGGAACCCGCCTTGCCACCAAGTTAGCCCGCATAATCTCCGAGCCCAGCCTTGAGCCCGGGTTGTGGCAGGTTGATCCGAATTTGCGTCCCGAGGGCAAATCGGGGGCATTGGTTCGCCGTTTGGCTTCCCATTTGAGTTACTACGAAAAATGGTCCGAGGATTGGGAGTTTCAGGCCCTGCTCAAGGCCAGGTTCGTTGCAGGCGACGAGGCTCTTGGCTTGGCGTATGAGAATCAGATCAAACCACTGGTATGGGCAAGAACCAATCGGGCTGCCATTGTTGAAAACGCACGAAACATGCGCAAGCGTGTGCTGGATCTAATTCCCCAGCAGGAGCGGGAACGAGAGATCAAGCTCGGTCGCGGTGGCCTCAGGGACGTTGAGTTTACGGCCCAGCTGCTGCAGCTGGTTCACGGAGTCTCCGATGAGAGCGTTAGGGTTGCCAATACCTTGTCAGCGCTTGATAGCCTGAGCGATGCGGGGCTGCTCGGTCGCCATGATGCCGAGAAGTTCAAGACTCACTACCAAACCCTGCGAGCCATCGAGCATCGAGTCCAGCTATCTAAGCTCCGCAGGGACCACCTGCTGCCAAGTGATGAATCTGAACTGCGCAGAGTGGCTCGCGGCATGCAGCTTACCGCGGGTGAGCTAGAAGAGCTTTGGCAAAGGGTCCGGGCAGAGGTTGCTGCACTTCACGACAGTGTCTTCTATCGCCCGCTTTTGACTGCCATGGCCAGCTTGACCCCTGGTGAGGTCAAGCTGTCCGATGAGGAGGTGCTGGAGCGCCTGAGCGCACTCGGATTCAAGGACCCCAAGGGCGCCGTTAGCCACATTACTGCACTAACCTCGGGTGTCTCAAGGCGGGCCGTTATTCAGCGAACCTTGCTACCGGTTTTATTGCGCTGGATGGCTGAGGGTATTGACCCCGACAGAGCTTTGGTCTCATTCCGCAGACTCAGTGAAACCCTAGGTGAAACCCATTGGTTCCTGAGGATGTTGCGTGACGCGTCTGGGGCGGCTGAGCGCTTGATGAAGGTGCTGTCCTCATCGGCCTTCATCGCAAGGCTCTTGGAGCACATTCCAGATTCTTCGGTTTGGTTCAGTGATGAAGACTCGCTCATTCCGCGCTCCAAAGAGGCCATTCGAGAGGAGATGTTTGCGATCCTCGATCGAACTCAAGAGATTGAGCAAGCTGCCGAAGCAATTAGGCAAATCCGACGGCGTGAAGTGCTGCGTATTGCGAGCTCCGCTGTTCTGGGGGCAACCACGATGGCTCAGATTGCGGAAGGCCTGACATCGATCACGGATGCTTACGTCGAAGCAGTTGTGATTCTTGCTAAGCAGACCCAGGGATCACAGCTTGATTTCGGGATTGTCGCAATGGGTCGATGGGGCGGCCGAGAGCTAGGGTTTGGTTCCGACGCAGACGGTATGTTGGTTTACCGCTCCGAGTCACTGACCGCCCAAGCGGAGGCGGAGAAGATTTCCCAGCTGCTACTTACGCTTTCGAAGGACTCGCTGCTGGAGTTTGAGCTCGATCTAGATCTCCGCCCCGAAGGTAAAAATGGCCCGCGCGTGAGGTCTATCGCCGGTTATGCCGGGTATTACGAACGCTGGGCTCAACCTTGGGAGTTTCAAGCTCTGTTGCGCGCGAGGGTGGTAGTTGGGTCAAACCAACTAAGCGAGGAATTCACATCCCTCGTCGATCGATACCGCTATCCCAAAGAGATTGCTAAATCTAGCCTCACAGAGATTAGACGCATCAAGGCCAGGGTTGAGTCGGAACGACTTCCTCAGGGCGCAAATCCAGCCCGCCACCTCAAGCTTGGGCGCGGTTCGATCTCCGATGTTGAGTGGCTAGTACAGCTGCTGCAGCTCATTCACGGTTGTAACAATTCGGAGCTACGCACCACCTCAACCTCAGAGGCACTCACAGCCCTGGGCGAGCTTGGTTTACTCCCTCGCGAGGATGTCGAGAGGCTTTTGGCGGGCTGGTTGATTGCATCCCGCTGTCGGAGTGCAGAGGTTCTGGCTAGCGACAAGCGGACCGATCAGCTGCCGGCGGACCTGCGCCAACTGGAGGCCATGGCGAGGATTTTGGAATACCAGCCGGGGGAGTCACAGTCTTTAGAGGAGAGCTATCTCTCGATTACCCGCAAGGCGAGGGTCGCGTTCGAGAAGCACTTTGCTTAAATGAAAACAGGCGGACCCTAGGGCCCGCCTGTTTTGTTTCCAGCGATTAGACGCCGTAGTAAAGCTCGAACTCGTAAGGGTGAGGGCGCTGTGCCAGTGGCTTTAGTTCCTTCTCACGCTTGTAGTCGATCCAGGTCTCAATTAGGTCTTCGGTGAAGACGTTGCCCTGCTTTAGGTACTCATTGTCCTGCTCAAGTGCGTCGAGAACGCCGCCCAGTGAGCCTGGAACCTGAGGAATGTTCTTAGCCTCCTCTGGTGGCAGCTCATAGAGGTCCTTGTCGACCGGAGCGTGTGGCTCGATGCGGTTCTTGATACCGTCCAGACCGGCCATCAGCATTGCTGCGAAGGCTAGGTATGGGTTACCGGAGGCGTCTGGAGCACGGAACTCAATACGCTTTGCCTTCGGGTTTGATCCGGTCATTGGGATGCGGATTGCTGCCGAGCGGTTACCTGCCGAGTAAACCAGGTTCACTGGTGCCTCGAAGCCTGGAACTAGACGGTGGTATGAGTTGACGGTTGGGTTGGTGAAGGCGAGCAAGCTTGGTGCGTGCTTAAGAAGTCCACCGATGTACCAGCGTGCTAGGTCGGAAAGACCACCGTAGCCGGACTCGTCATAGAACAGTGGCTTGCCGTCTTTCCAGAGCGACTGGTGCACGTGCATACCGGAACCGTTGTCACCGAATAGTGGCTTCGGCATGAAGGTTGCAGTCTTTCCGTACTGGTGGGCAACGTTCTTCACGATGTACTTGAACTTCAGCACGTCGTCTGCTGACTTGACCAATGTGTCAAAGCGGTAGTTGATCTCGCACTGGCCAGCGGTTCCAACCTCGTGGTGGCTGCGCTCAACGTCAAGGCCGGCTGCCTCTAGCTCCAACACGATAGTGTCGCGAATGTCAGCTAGGTGGTCAACTGGAGAAACTGGGAAGTAACCGCCCTTGAATGGGGTCTTGTTTCCAAGGTTTCCGCCCTCTTCGTGGCGAGCTGAGTTCCAAGCACCCTCAACCGAGTCCACGATGTGGAATGCGGTGTTTGCCTTGGTCTCGTAGCGAACCTCATCGAAGATAAAGAATTCTGCCTCTGGCGCGAAAAATGCAGTGTCAGCGATGCCGGTGGATGCCAGGTAGCGCTCTGCCTTGTGTGCAACCTGACGTGGGTCGCGGTGGTAAAGCTCACCGTTGCGTGGGTTGTAAATGTCGAAGGAGATGATCAGAGTCTTCTCGATACGGAATGGGTCGATGTACGCGGTGGTGACATCTGGAATCAACTGCATGTCCGATTCGTGAATCGAAGCAAAACCGCGAATCGAGGATGCGTCGAAGAGCTGCCCGTTGGCAAAGAAGTCCTCGTCGATCTGAGACACTGGCAGGTTGAAGTGCTGCTGAACGCCTGGTAGGTCGGTGAAGCGAACATCTAGGAACTTAACATCGTTTTCCTTGATGTAAGCAATCACCTCAGAGGCAGTTTTGAACATAGCTGTTCCCTCTCATAGGTTGTGCTTATAGCGACATTCCGGTCGGAATGCCCTAAATCTACCGCCCAAATGTTTCGGGAATGTTAAGCCTTGCGCTTGGGTGGTCTTACCTTCATCGGGTCAATTCCCTTTGGAATTGGCATAGCTGATGAAGAGGCAAGTGCATCCAGGCGGTTAGCAACAGCGCTAACCTCTGATCGAGTTAGGGACTTCTTGAGCTTGTATACGGTCTTTAGAAGCGCGTAAAGACGAACGCCGCCATCAACCGCTACTCGAATCTTGTGAATAGTGACTCCAGGTGCGCTTCTTGAGATACGACGAGCTTCATCGTCCAGCATTTGTTGCACTCGCGCGGAAGAGCCCTCGCCGATTAGAACAACACCAGCTGGACCAATCATGCGGTAGACGGCCTCACGGCTTTTTGCATTGACCGCGATTGGCATTGAAGAGGCACGCCAGCTTCTGCGGATCTGGGAATCCAAAACAGCACCCACTGCACCAGCCTGGCCCTCGATCTGAATGTAGGCGTTCCGCTCGGCACGGCGTGACATCACGATCATGAAGGTCAAAACTGCGGATAGCGTGCCAGTGAGAATCCAGAGCCAGAAGCCCAGGCTGCCAAGTCCATTGACCAAATAGCCAATCAGGAAGCTCGCTGCAAACACCAGCAGGAAGCCCAAAATCGCAAGCCAGAGTGCGGTCGGGTCATTCTTTGCGGTGATTTTGTAAACACGCAGTAACTGGCGCATTCTGCCAGGGGATTTAGGGTTCTTCTTAGCCACGTCAGTAGTTTAGTCAGGCTATGGCGCTAGCTTGCGCGAACTCGAGCTTGTCGGCCAAATGTTGCAAATCAGCTGGAATCGGTCGACCTTTGGCCAGCATGCTTTTCGCCCACAGTCTTCCCGCGCGGTAGCTGGATCGAACCAATGGCCCAGATAGCACTCCGAGGAAACCAATCTCTTCGGCTTCCTTTGCCATTTCGATGAATTCTTCCGGTTTCACCCAGCGTTCGACCGGGTGATGCCGCGGCGATGGCCTGAGGTACTGAGTGATGGTGATGATATCGGTTCCGGCATCGTGCAGGTCTCTAAGGGCCTGCGAAATCTCGGAACGATCTTCACCCATTCCCAGAATCAGGTTTGATTTGGTGACCATGCCGGCCTTACGACCCTGGGTGATGACATCGAGGGAGCGCTCATAGTTGAACGCAGGTCTGATGCGCTTGAAAATCCTTGGAACGGTTTCAACGTTGTGCGCGAATACTTCTGGCTTAGCGTCGAAGACCTGCTGCAATAGTTCTGGTCGGCCTGAGAAGTCTGGAATCAAGATCTCCACGCCGGTGCCGGGGGATTGCTGATGGATCTGCCTGATGGTCTCCGCGTATAGCCATGCACCTTCATCCTCAAGGTCGTCTCTGGCAACTCCAGTGACCGTGGCGTAACGCAAATTCATGGTTTTGACTGATTCGCCAACGCGTCGTGGTTCGTCCGCATCAAAATCTGCTGGCTTACCGGTGTCGATCTGGCAGAAATCGCACCTTCTGGTGCACTGGGATCCTCCGATAAGGAAAGTTGCCTCTCGATCTTCCCAGCATTCAAAGATGTTTGGGCAGCCGGCTTCCTGGCAAACCGTGTGTAGACCCTGATCCTTCACCAGCGAGTGCAGTTGCTGATATTCCGGTCCCATCTTCGCTGTGGTCTTGATCCAGGACGGCTTGCGCTCGATAGGAGTCTCGCTATTGCGTATTTCAAGGCGAAGTAGCTTGCGCTCAGGCTTAGATTCTGGCACTTGGTATTTCTCCCATCAGTTCTCTTACAAGGTTAGCTGCTTCTTTCACGCTCACATCACGGCCCAGAATGTTGCTCAACGTGGTGGTTTTGGCATCGGTTATGCCGCAGGCAATGATGTGCTCGTAGGGTTCGAGTGAGTTATTGCAGTTCAGCGCAAAACCATGCATGGTTACCTTTTCAGAGACCCTAATGCCGATTGCAGCGACCTTCTCATAGCCCGATTCAGTCTGAAACCAAACGCCGGTTCTGCCATCAACCCGCTCACCCTTGACGCCAAGCCTCGCAAGTACATCAATTAGCACCTGCTCCATCCAACGGACGTAGTTCACGACATCGATTGGCTGGGGGAGTCGCATAATCGCATAGCCAACCAATTGACCCGGTCCGTGCCAAGTGATTTTGCCGCCGCGATTGGTTTCGACGAACTCGCTTCCATCCATTGGGAGTTCAGCAGCTTCGGTGCGCTTGCCAGCCGTGTAAACCGAGCTGTGCTCTAAAAGCAGCACCGTGTTAGGTCTCCGGCCAGCAACTACATCCACGTGAATCTCGAGCTGTTTTTGGTAGGCATCGGCATAGCTGATGTAATCCGGAGCGAATGCCAGGTCAATAAACTCGGGCACTCAAATCTCCTTGCTATTTCTTATCGGATAAAGCAACAACTCCCGGGTTTAGATTCCCGAGAGTTGTTGCTAACTAAATACCGAGGTTAGCTTCGAAGGCACCCGCTTCTAGGCGGGCCTTCACATCGGTCAGGTAGCGGGAGGCATCGGCACCGTCGATGTGACGGTGGTCATAGCTGAGCGCTAGGTAGACCATCGATCGAATCGCGATTGATTCGTTGCCCTCTGCATCTGTAACCACAACAGGGCGCTTGGTAACCACACCGGTGCCAAGGATTGCGCTCTGCGGCAGGAATACCACTGGAGTGTCGAACAGTGCACCGCGTGAACCAGTGTTGGTCAGGGTGAAGGTGCCACCACTGAGCTCGTCTGGGGTCAGCTTGTTGTTGCGGGTGCGATCGGCTAGTTCCGCGATCTGCTGAGCAGTTTGCGCGATGTTGAGCGAGGCTGCATTGCGGATTACCGGGGTAAGTAGACCGCGCTCAGTGTCAACCGCAAAGCTGATGTTCTCGGTGCCGTGGTAGACGATGTTTTCACCGTCAACCGAGCTGTTGATCTTTGGGTGCGCCTGTAGCGCCTCAGCGGCTGCCAGGGTGAAGAACGGCATGAAGTTCAGCTTGACACCGGTCTTAGCTACGAAGTTAGCCTGAACAGCTTTGCGAAGGTTTGCAATCTTGGTGACATCCACCTCAACCACGGTGGTCAACTGCGCGCTGGACTGCATCGAAGCCACTGCGCGCTCTGCTAAAACCTTGCGAAGGCGAGACATCGGCTCGGTGGTTCCACGAAGAGGTGAAGCAACTACCGGTGCTGCAGCAACAGCAGGGACCGAGGCCACTGGAGCGCTTGAGCCAAAGGCGAGCACGTCTTCCTTGCGAATGCGGCCACCCACACCGGTGCCTCGAACCTTGGTAAGGTCAACACCCATGTCGTGGGCAAGCTTGCGAACGATCGGAGTGATGTAGTTCGGGTCAGATTCGTTGTCAGTCGACATAGAAGCGACAGGCGCCGCTACCGGTGCAGCGACCGGTGCTGCCACAACTGCGGTGGCGACAGCTGGGATTGGTGCCGGAATTACTGGAGCAGCTGGGGTGGTGGCCACAGGCGCTGCAACCGGTGCGGCGACAGGAGCAGGTGCTTCAACCGCATGGGCAGGCGCTGGAGTCTCGACCGCAGCAGGCGCAGGGGCAGCAGGTGCGGTAGCAGCATCGTCACCGATGACTGCAAGAACTGCTCCAACAGCAACGGTCTCATCTTCCTGAACCATGATTTGCTGAACTACGCCGGCAACAGGGGAAGGAATTTCGGTGTCGACCTTGTCTGTGGATACCTCAACCAGTGGCTCGTCAACAGCGACGGTGTCGCCGACTTTCTTCAACCATCGGGTGATGGTTCCTTCGGTTACAGATTCTCCAAGCGCTGGAAGAACAACTTCGCTCATGACTTAGTCCCTTTACTTTTAGGCGTGTGCGTGTAGTGGCTTGCCGGCAAGAGCCAAGTGGGCTTCACCGATTGCTTCGTTCATGGTTGGGTGTGCGTGGATGTGCGGAGCAACATCCTCTGGGTATGCTTCCCAGTTCACGATTAGCTGAGCCTCGCCAACTTGCTCACCGGCTCTAGAGCCGATCATGTGGAAGCCGACCACAGGTCCATTGTTCTGGCGAACTAGCTTCACAATTCCGGCGGTGCCAAGAATGTTGCTCTTGCCGTTTCCGGCGAGGTTGTATTCGTAGGTTGAAACGTTGTCGGTTCCAAACTTCTCTCTAGCCTGGGCTTCGGTGAGTCCCACCGATGCAATCTCTGGCTCGCAGTAGGTCACGCGAGGGATGCCCCACTCGTCAACCTTTACCGGCTTCAGGCCGGCAATCTCCTCGGCGACAAAGATGCCCTGCATGAAGCCGCGGTGGGCTAGCTGCAGACCTGGCACGATGTCACCCACGGCATAGACGCCTGGCAGGTTGGTCTGAAGGCGATCGTTGGTAAGCACGAAGCCGCGGTCCATCACGACGCCCTGCTCCTCGAAGCCAAAGCCGGTCGCATTTGGCCCGCGACCAACGGCGACCAAAAGCAGTTCAGCAGAGATTTGCTCGCCGTTTTCAAGTTCAACAGTCACACCGCTGGCGTCCTGCGAAACAGACTTGAAGCGGTTTCCAAGCTTGAAGTCAATACCGCGCTTACGGTAGGCGCGCTCAAGAACCTTGCTCATAGCGGGATCCTCATTCGGAACCAAGCGGTCCAGACCCTCGATGATTACCACTTCAGCTCCGAAGGAGCGCCAGATTGAAGCAAACTCAACACCGATTACGCCGCCGCCGAGAATTGCCACCTTGTTGGGTACAAAATCCATCTGCAGAGCTTGATCGCTGGTGATAACGCGTCCGGCGATTTCAATTCCCAGGGTTCGGGTGTTGGAACCGGTGGCCAGAATCACGTTCTTTCCGGTGTAGTTCTCACCGTTTACGGTCATGGTCTTGGGTCCTGTCATGCGACCCTCACCGGTTACGAAAGTGATGTTCTTGCTGGAGACGAGTCCAGTGAGGCCCTTGTAGAGCTTTTCGATTATGGAGTCGCGGTATTTATTCACCGCAGTCATGTCAATCGACTGGAAAGTCGCGTTTACTCCGTAGGCACCAGCCTCGCGGGTCACGTCTGCTACCTCGGCGGAGTGCAACAGCGCTTTGGTCGGAATGCAACCACGGTGCAGGCAGGTACCGCCAAGCTTGTCACGTTCGATTAGCGCAACGCTCATGCCGAGTTGCGCTCCTCTGAGGGCCGCAGCGTATCCGCCGCTACCGCTACCAAGGATTACCAAGTCAAAGTTGTGGTCGGCCATAGTGATTGCTCCAAATTCTCGCCAAACAGACCAATCCTAATACCTTTGGGCTTTAGGAATGCTTAGTCATTTCAATCACGGTGCGAATCATCACACCGGTTGCTCCAGAGGGATAAACCGAGTACGGAGCAAAGTCATTGTTGCCACTCGATGCAATATCTAGGTGTGCCCAGCTGGCATCTTTGGGAACGAATTCAGATAGGAATATTCCACCGATCAGCATGCCACCGGCTCGGTTTCCAATCTTGACGTTTGTCATATCCGCCAGTTCAGAGTTCAAAAGCTCGCGCAACTCGCTCGGCATTGGCATGTGCCACAACAGCTCTCCGGTCTTTTCTGCCGCCTGCTTAGCAAGTTCAACGGCCGCACCGCTACCCATCAGACCCGCGTAACGGTGGCCCAGTGCGATGGTGGCCGCGCCGGTCAGAGTGGCGATGTCGATGATGTGGTCCGGGGACAGCTCGGATGCGAGGGCTAGACCATCGCCAAGTACCAGGCGACCTTCGGCGTCGGTGTTTAGCACCTCCACGGTCTTGCCATTGCGAAGCGTTAGGACATCGCCTGGACGCGTTGCCTCTCCGCTTGGCATGTTTTCGGCCAAGCACATAAAGCCTGTGATGTCAGCCTTCACCCCAAGCTGAGCCGCTGCAACCACGGCTCCAAGCACGGAGGCTGCACCGGCCATGTCGTACTTCATGCCGACCATTGACTCGGCAGGCTTTAGCGATAAGCCACCAGTGTCGAAAGTAATACCCTTACCCACGAGCGCAAAGTGCTTACCACCGCCGCGGTAAGTCAGCTTGACCAGGCGCGGTGGGCGTACCGAACCCTTGCCTACGCCCAGAATGCCGCCGCAGCGTTCTTTTTCTAACTTCTTCTCATCCCAAATCTCAACCTCGATCGGAAGCCCCTTGGCAAACGCTTTTGCCTCCTGGGCTAGCTTGTCTGGCCAGAGCTCATTGGCCGGGAGATTGATCAGTTCCCGAATCGCGACGATGGTCTCGGCAACCTTTATCTCGAGTGCTATGTCGACCTGTTCCGGGCAAACAATCAAAACTTCTAAATTCGAAGCAGAATCCTTTTTGAATTGGGATGGGGTCTTCTGCCCCAGCACTGAACCTTCTGCGAAGGCTTTCGCCTCTTGCGCATCCTTCGCAACCAGAACTAGTGGAGCCTTGTCGCTTGCTGCCCTGACCGCTGCCGCAGCAAAGTCGGATGGTTTGTAAATTGAACCGACGCCTATAACGAGTGCGACGTTTTGCCCAACCAGGATTCTTGCCGCAGTTCCTGGCTTCTTATCCGCCTTGTGCAGGTCAAGAAGTTGCTGGGTAATTCCGTGTTCAGACGTCAGCAGTCCAGAGTCCGAGAGCGGAATAGCGATCTGGTGTGGAGTGGTTGGAGAAGAGGTTGCGGAAGCGACTTTAATCATTCTTCAAGCTTAGGTGAGTTAGTATCTGGCCATGGCAGAGCTGTATCGAGTTTTCGAATCTGAGACCGAAATCAAGGGTCTTCCGATGCTTGCCATGCTCTCTGGCTTCACGGATTCTGGGCAAACTATTTCTCAGTTGTCGGAGCATTTATTTGCACACTTGGACAACGAGCTACTGGTTCGATTCAGCAACGACGAACTGCTTGATTACCGATCTCGGCGACCCCTGCTCTACTTTGAGAAAGACCACATAGATTCCTATGAGCCTCCGGTGCTCGGTCTTTATTTGGTTTACGACGAGGCAGGAAGTCCGTTTCTGCTGCTTGAAGGCTACGAACCAGATTTCAAGTGGGATGCCTTTGCAGAGGCGGTTGGGGACTTGGTCGATCGGTTCGAGGTTTCTTCGATGACTTGGGTGCACTCAATTCCGTTCCCAATTCCACACACTCGTCCAGTGGGCATAACGGTGTCAGGAAACCGTGCCGACCTCGTCGATCGTTATTCCGAGTGGAAGCCTCAGACTCAAGTTCCTGGCAATGTCATTCACCTGCTGGAATACCGACTGGGCAAGACCGGATTGACTACCACGGGCTTTGTTCTCCTCGTGCCTCATTACTTAGCTGACAACGAGGTTCCAGCTGCCGCTTTGAGTGGCCTTGAGCTCATGACCGCTGCCACCGGTCTAGTTTTTCCTACCGATGAGATACGTGAGCGCGCCGCGAAGTTTGCGCAGAAGGTCAATGCTCAGCTCGAGGAGAATGTCGAACTGGCGAAGCTGGTTGCAACCTTAGAGCAGAGCTACAGCTCGGGTTCGGGCCCATCACGGTCTCCAATCGGTAAACCGCAGACCGCACCACCAAGTGCGGACGAGATCGCCGAAGAGCTCGAGAAGTATCTTGCAAACATGTCAAAAGACGAACCGACTGCGGAATAAACTCAGGTATTTCTTCGTTATTTACACCATCACGCCAGATTTAGTGGCATAATTACCACCTAAACCCTTTCAGGTCATCCGACTTGACAAGGGTTTAAAGTCTGCCTAAAAAAGAGGTCCATCATCGCAACCGTATCCAAGGCCAAGGCCAAAGCAACCAAGCCTGCCGGCAAAGCAAGCAAGGCCAAGTCCGTTGTCGCCGATGATGAAGAAGAGGACATCGACGACGAGATTGAACTGGAGTCAGTTGATCTAATCGTCGCTGAGGTGCAGGAAACTGGTGACTCGGCAGCCGAGGAGCACAAGGACGATGAGGCCGAGCCGGCCGTTGACCTGGCAGCTTTACCTTCCGACGTCCTGGTTCTCAGTGATGACGATGATGACATCCCGGCCCAGAACCTAACTATTTCCGGCGCCACTGCGGACCCGGTGAAGGACTACCTAAAGCAGATCGGTAAGGTTGCGCTGCTAAACGCCGAGCTCGAGGTAGAGCTAGCAAAGCGCATTGAGGCCGGCTTGTTTGCCGAAGAGAAGCTTGCAACCTCAAAGAACCTGGCCCCAGCCGAGCGCCGCGATTTGACCTGGGTTGTCAAAGACGGAGCCCGCGCCAAGAGTCACTTGCTGGAGGCCAACCTTCGTTTGGTGGTTTCTCTTGCGAAGCGCTACACCGGTCGCGGCATGCAGTTCTTGGACTTGATTCAAGAGGGAAACCTGGGTCTAATCCGTGCGGTAGAAAAGTTTGATTACACCAAGGGATACAAGTTCTCCACATATGCAACCTGGTGGATTCGCCAGGCAATCACACGTGCCATGGCAGATCAGGCCAGAACCATTCGTATTCCGGTCCACATGGTTGAAGTGATCAACAAGTTGGCTCGTGTTCAGCGCCAGTTGCTGCAAGACCTGGGTCGCGAACCGACCCCTGAGGAATTGGCTGCCGAGTTGGACATGACCCCGGAGAAGGTCGTAGAGGTCCAGAAGTACGGCCGCGAGCCGATCTCGCTATCTACTCCGCTTGGCGAAGATGGCGACAGCGAGTTCGGTGACCTAATCGAAGACACCGAGGCCGTTGTCCCAGCAGATGCCGTTGGTTTCACGATGTTGCAACAGGAGCTCGAGCGCGTGCTTGACTCACTTCACCCAAGAGAGGCCGGAGTTATTCGCTCCAGGTTTGGATTGGGTGACGGCGTGCAAATGACGCTGGATCAAATCGGTGAGAAGTTCGGCGTTACTCGCGAGCGTATTCGTCAGATTGAATCCAAGACGATGTCAAAGTTGCGTCACCCTTCGCGCTCACAGCTTCTTCGAGACTATCTAGATAGCTAATGCGCACTTTCCTGGCGATGGCGCTGGGGAAAACGACTCGTTTTCTTCTGCGTCTAGTTAGACGTGGCGGAGGTTCTGCGCTGCCAGGCACGATTGCGGCAGCTATTCAGCCCAAACTGCTAGAACGAGCCATCCAATCCGCCCCTATGGGTTTGGTCGTGGTGAGCGGCACCGCCGGTAAATCGAGCACCACTAACCTCGTGGTCTCTTTGCTACGCACCCACGGACTAAAGGTATTTACAAACCCATCGACCGCAAATATTCGACAGGGTTACTACGCATCCGTCCTGCAATTTGGCAATCTTCGTGGTCAAATCGATGCCGACATAGTTGTGCTGGAGTGGGATGAGGGTCACGGTGCAGCATTGGCCAAGGACCTCAAACCCAGATTGAGCATCATCACGAATGTTTTGTCAGACCAGTTGGATCGATTTGTCGATCCCGTCTATGTGCAGGAAAAGCTCTCCGAGATAATCAACAATTCCCAGCTCGTTATAGCTAATCGAGACGATAAGAACGTCGCGCAGATTGCAGCGTCGCATCCTGATTGCTATGGCTTTGGCCTGGCTGCGGACTTGGTCGAATCGGGCCCGAACTACGCCATTAACTTTGGTGAGCACCCGGAACTATCAGCATCGGCACTGATTCGAGCTGCTACTGCCGAGCGATTGCTGGTTATGCTCAAGGGTCTTGACCTCGAGATTGCTGGCAACTTCGAGAACCTCTCGCAAGCCATGAACACGGCGGCCGCTCTGCTAGCTATCGACTGCTTGATTGATATAGATCGCGAGCTGGTAGCCAACACTATTGAGGCTTTGCCTCCAGTTTTTGCCCGTGATGAGATGGCGGTGATCAGAGATCGATCTGTGCGCCTGATGTTGGTCCAGAACCCAACCAGCTTTCAACTCAATCTCGACAAATTGAAAACCACACCCCACCCAATTATGTTGATGGCGGGAAGAGACATTCATGATCCAAGCTGGCTTTGGACTGTCGATTTCCGGAACTTGGATTATGTGGACGTGGTCTCAGGATTCAATGCGCATGAGCTCGCCCTCAGGCTCCATTACGCGGGCGTCAAGGTGAGACTGATGGAGCCTAAAATCGATGAGGCAAATGAGCACTTCGCGAATCTCGCGGGGGAGGAACCAACAATCGTGTTTTCGGCGGACGCTATGCGCCGCACGAGAAGGTACCTGGGGCTGGCGAAATGATCAAACTAGCGAGTTTTAGGCCAGAGTATTTTGACAATAATGGCGATCAGGCAAACATCGCAGTACTCGGCTCTCACCTCGAGGCCATGGGTAAAAAGGTCGAGGTATCGACCGATTGTCAGAATTCAGATTTCCTTCTTATTGGGGATAGTTCGATTGCAGCTCACGCTCACTTCGAAACCGAACTTTTGGGGCTTGTGTCAGAGCTGAAATCTAGGCTCCAAGCCGGAAAACCAACACTATTGGTCGGGCGAAGCTGGGAGTACCTAGCGCCTTTGTTGGGAATTCAAACTCTGCATGGCGATCGGATCTCTAAGTTCTTAAAGCTCAGCGCCTTAGGTCACGAAGTGATTGGTTACCACAATTCGACGTTGGTCGAGCCTAGATTCTTTATGTCCGGGGCGTTTGTTGGGACGACGCTATTTGGGCCGCTGCTGGCAAAAAACCCAAGCATTTTGAAGCAGCTGGCTCAGGCGCTCGGAGTTGAACTCTCTGGGGAGTTCTTCGAGGAAAGTGAAAGGCTCGCAAATTTAGTTCGCGAGACCACTACCTTTTAGAAAGATCCTCTGACTGATCATGCCAAGAGATGGTGATCGGTTCTAGCTTGCTCTTGTTGGCATTGCCGTGGTGGGCGCAGAACAGAAGCTCACCGGTTTCAAGTTCGACACGAATGTAAGCCTGGGCGCCGCAAACATCACAGCGGTCGGCAGCTACTAGACGAGAGGTTTCTTTTAGATCTTCCATTTGCTTACATTCAACCACCAAGGGCAGGCAATTCAGTCCCTGTTTCCTCCAGTTTCGCTAACTGCGAAGTGGCAAGCCATAAATACTTCAATCAACGGTTAGATTTCCCGAGTGGAAACCTATTCAGCTAGACACCTCTCCGTCCTTGAGGGTTTAGAGGCAGTTCGCAAACGCCCTGGAATGTACATCGGCTCAACCGATGCTCGCGGTTTGATGCACTGCCTCTGGGAGATCATCGATAACTCTGTCGATGAAGCACTGGCCGGCCATGGTGATCTCATTGAGGTCGAAATTTTTGAAGATGGTTCAATCGAGGTTCGCGATAAGGGACGCGGTGTCCCGGTGGACATCGAGCCAAGAACTGGCCTAAGCGGTGTAGAGGTTGTATACACCAAATTGCACGCCGGTGGAAAATTTGGTGGTGGCTCCTACGCTGCTTCGGGTGGCCTTCACGGTGTCGGTGCGTCTGTTGTAAACGCGCTGTCATCAAGGTTGGATGTTCAGGTCGATCGCGATGGGGTGACCCATGCCATGTCATTCAAGCGCGGCGAACCGGGGCGGTTCTTTGGCGAGGGACCAGATGCGAAATTTGAGCCATTTGTCGACGGTAGTGAGCTAACCAAAGTCGGAAAAGTCGCCAAGGGTGTCACTGGAACTCGGGTTCGCTACTGGCCAGACCGTCAGATTTTTGAAGCATCAGCTGCCTTTTCGCTAGAGGATTTGGCAAATAGGCTTCGTCAAACCGCCTTCCTGGTACCGGGTTTGCGCCTGAAAGCTCTTGAGCACGCTACTGGAGCGAACTTGGATTACCGGTTCGAGGGTGGCATTGCAGAATACGCCGAGCATCTTGCGAAAGATGTTGCCGTCATGCCGACCAAGCGAATTCAATTCAAGTCTACGTTTTTGGAGACTGTTCCAGTGCTTGACGAAGCAAACGGCGCAATGGTTTCCAAGGAGGTCGAGCGCGAGTGTTCGGTCGATATTGCCCTTAGGTGGGGAAATGGTTTTGACACCGAACTTCGATCATTTGTGAACATCATCTCCACCCCCAAGGGTGGCAGTCATCAGGCCGGTTTCGAACAAGCCCTGATTAAGTCTTTCCGCTCGGTAATCGATGCCAACGCCAGAAAGCTCAAGGCAACTGGGCTCAAGATCGAACGCGAGGACTTGCTCGCCGGAATCACTGCGGTGGTGACCGTGAGCCTTCCAGAGCCGCAATTCGAGGGTCAAACCAAGGAGACCCTTGGCACTCCTGCAGTAAAGGGAATTGTCGCTAATGGCCTTGGCGCATGGCTAGACAGCTATCTTTCCGGATCCATTCGCGGCACCAAGCAGGAGGTTGACAATCTCCTAGAGAAGATTGTCAACGAAGCCAAGGCGCGAGTCAGTGCCAGAACGCTCAAGGACACCCAGCGTCGTAAGAATGCGCTTGAATCATCTTCATTGCCAACCAAGCTGGTGGACTGTCGTGCAGACGCAACCGCCGGGTCCGAGCTTTTTATCGTTGAGGGCGACAGCGCTTTGGGAACCGCGAAGTTGGCAAGAGACTCTAAGTTTCAGGCACTGCTGCCAATTCGCGGCAAGATTCTCAATGTTCAAAAGGCTTCGATCGCTGACATGCTTTCCAATACCGAGTGTGCATCCATAATTCAAGTTATTGGCGGTGGCTCCGGGCGAACCTTCGACCTGGACTCGGTTCGTTACGAGAAAATAATCTTGATGAGCGATGCTGACGTGGATGGTGCTCACATCCGAACCTTGCTACTGACTCTTTTCTTTAGGTACATGCGGCCACTAGTAGAAGCCGGTCGGGTATACGCCGCTGTCCCGCCGCTGCACAGGGTCATGGTGCAATCCGGACGATCTAAGGAGCCGATCTACACCTACAGTCAGCAGGAGTTGCATGATCTGCTCGCAAAGCTCGAGAAGGCTGGGAAGGCTTATCAAAACCCAATCCAGCGCTATAAGGGTCTTGGCGAGATGGATGCTGATCAGCTCGCGGAGACAACGATGAATCCGCAAAATCGCATGCTGCGCCGCATCACTGCGAAAGATGCACAGGCTGCTGATGAGATTTTTGAGCTTCTAATGGGCAATGAGGTAGCACCTAGGCGCGACTTTATTGTGGATTCGGCAGACAGTTTTGACCGAGAGAAGATTGACGCCTAGAGGGCGCTACCAACGTAACTCTCCACCGATGTCCCAGAGCCATCCCTGCGAGTATCGACTGCTGGCGTTCCAATTGGGCGCTCATCAAGATCAAATAGCTGGGGCGATGAGGATGCAAGCGCTGCAAAATACAATTGGTCCTCACCCTTTAGGAACTTGTGGCACCTAACACCCATCGCTCCGCGACCTTTACGTGGGAAGGCTGTCAGTTCGGTTAGTTTTACGCTGCCAGCATCTGTGCCACCCAGCGACATCGAGGAATTCGAGACGGTGACTACTACCGCTTCGCCACTCGGAACTCCAAAGTAGATAGCCCTACCACTTTGAATGTTCATTCCAGCCATACCTCCGGCGGGAAGTCCTTGCGGCCTGACACTATCGGCCGGGAAAACCAGGAGGTTTCCCTCACTCGTGATGAAGGTCAGCTCTGCTGCATCGTCAGCGATAGCAACACCTACGACCTCATCGAGATCTTTAAGGGCAATCAGCGAAACCTCTTGCTTGTCTGGCAGCGGACCGGTGAATCGCTTTACGGTTCCTTGAGCGGTCCCCAGGGCATAGGTCTCATCTGAGCGCCAATTGATCACTGCGACAACACGCTTGGCGGTTCCGATGATCTCCTCAGGTTCCGGCAGCTGCGGGGTGACTCCAGCCGAAGCGGCTGGCAAGTCGGCGACATGAACTGCGTGTGCAATGCCATCGCTAGTTACCAAGCCAATGTCCGAGCGGGTCGTGGTTGGCAAAACTCTTAGCTTTGCGTCTTGAAGATCAAGCGGCGGAGTGTTGGTGCGGAATAGCTTGCCGCTTGGCGTGATGCACACAAAGGTGGGTTCATCCTCCAGTTGCGTGACCACCGGTGCCTTCTTGACCACGACCATGCCCGATGCATCAATCAGTTGAGTTCTGCGAGCGTCACCGTACTTTTCCGAAACCTCTTCGAGTTCCTTGCGAATCTGAGTCTTGATTCGAGTTTCTGAACTTAGGAGTGCTTGCAGGGCCTCAATTTCTTTGCGCAATTGATCGGCTTCCGCCTCTAGTTCAATGACACTGAAGCGAGTAAGCCTTCTTAGGCGTAGTTCCAGAATGTGTTCTGCTTGCAGGTCGCTGAGGTCGAAAACCTGAATGAGTCGTGACTTTGCAGCGTCCGCGGTATCACTGGTTCTGATCACCTCGATGATTTCATCGATGTTGAGGACAGCGATCTGCAGACCTTCTAGTAGGTGCAGTCGCGCGTTGCGTCGGTCTAGGCGGTTGCGTGAGCGCCGGCGGACCACCTCCATACGGTGTCCGAGGTAAACGCTGAGTAACTCTATGACCCCAAGTTGCTGAGGCCTGCCAGCAACCAAGGCGATGTTGTTGATGCCAAAGGTCTCTTCGAGCGGGGTGAAACGGTATAGCGCTTCGAGAACCGATTCTGGGTCGAACCCGGTCTTCAGTTCGATAATAAGTCGTAGGCCATTCTCTCGGTCAGTGAGGTCTACAACGTTGTGAATGCCCTCCAGTTTTTTGGAGTTGACTGCATCCCGGATTTTGTCAACCACTCGCTCAGGTCCAACCAGGTAGGGCAGTTCGGTGACCACCAAACCTGTGCGTCGCGGGCCCACCGTTTCGATAGAAACCTTTGCGCGAGTCTTTAGTGTGCCCTTGCCTTGCGAATAGGCCTCGAGTAGGCCGTCTGCCACGAGCGCCACACCTCCGGTGGGGAAGTCTGGACCTGGCATGACCTGCATGATTTCTTCGAGAGAAACGGCCGGGTTATCGATCAGCAGCATCAGCGCTGAAATCACTTCGCGCAGATTGTGCGGCGCCATGTTGGTTGCCATTCCAACCGCGATTCCAGCTGCCCCATTCACCAGCAGGTTTGGGAACGCCGCCGGTAATACCTCGGGCTCGCTCAGCTGGGCATCGTAGTTCGGCTGAAAATCCACCACGTCTTCATCTAGGGACTCGTTTAGCAACAGCGCGGCTGGAGCAAGCCTTGCTTCGGTGTAGCGTGCCGCGGCTGGACCATCATCTAGTGATCCGAAATTTCCGTGCCCATCGATCAATGGGATGCGGAGGCTAAAGGGCTGTGCCATGCGAACCAAGGCGTCATATATTGCTCCATCGCCGTGCGGGTGCAGCTTGCCCATAACCTCGCCGGTAACACGCGCAGACTTTACGTGACCCTTATCTGGGCGCAGACCCATTTCGCCCATCTGGTAAACAATGCGTCGCTGAACTGGTTTTAGACCGTCGCGGGCATCGGGTAGCGCTCTTGAATAGATAACCGAGTAGGAATACTCCAGAAAGCTTTCGCGCATTTCCTTGGCGACATCAATGTCAACAATGCGTTCTTCTGGATTGGTCATGGTCCCTGATGTGTCAAACTTGAGTGTGCCCTCGACTCTACCCGTTGTTCCCAAAGCCCTAGGGAAGCTGCGGCACGTGTTTTCCTCGAGTCTTCTGGCCGTGCAGCGTAAGCCCAATCCACTGAATCTAAAAAACGCCAAGCGAATTGTTTGCGTACTGGTAGATGGGCTTGGTGCTGAGAATGTTTTGGAACGAGCAGGGCATGCCCCATGGCTGGCGGCCCACTTGAGTGCTGGGGCGATAACGCACTGCGGGTTTCCATCAACAACGAGCGCAAACATCGCGTCCTTTGCCACCGGACTAATGCCGGGGGAACATGGGCTAGTTGGTCACCAGGTGTTCGATCGGCATTTTGACGAGAAGATCAACTTGCTAACCGGTTGGAATGAACGAACTGATCCTGGGGTTTGGCAACCGCATCGCACTGTCAGCGAGCAGGCACTGGACGCCGGGGTGGCTGCCTACGTAATAGGTCACGAGGAATATCGCCAGACTGGCTACACCATGGCCACCATGCGAAAGGCGGAATACATTGCGGCCGAATCTATGTCGCATCGCTTTGATGCGGCTCGAAGAGTTCTTTCAACCCCGGGGGAGTCAATAACTTACCTCTACATTCCTGAGCTCGATAAATATGGGCATCGAAACGGCTGGCAATCGCAGGGGTGGGCAAATTTACTCGAAGAGCTTGATGCACAACTTGCTAAATTCGCGAGTGCTCTGCCAAAAGATTGTGGCCTGATAGTTACTGCGGATCACGGCATGATGGACTCTCAGCCAGAGCAGCGAATCTACATCGACGATTATGTTGAACAAGGCGGTTTGCTTGAGTGGTTTGGCGGGGATACTCGGGTTGCCTATCTCTATCTCAAAGATAAATCAGCAGCTGGTTCCATGATTGAGAGGCTTCAGGGGCAAGCTTCGCTCTACCAAGCTGTGCTGACCGAGGACGCAATCGCCGCTAACTGGTTTGGTGCAGTGGGAGAGATGGCCGCGCAGCGACTTCCGGAGGTCATGCTTTTGGCGCGTTCGAACTTCACTTTGTTCCACAGCGTCTATTCAAAAAAACGCAGCATCGAGATGACGGCGCATCATGGAGGATTGAGCTCCGCGGAGCTTCGAGTGCCGCTAGTCCGCGTCGGACTCTAGGCTTCCCGCCCCAAGGACGATCTCATCCCAGCTTGGCAGAGCAGCCCTACCCTTTGCGGTCTGAGGCTTCAACTCTGAAGCGGTCTGCTCTCGCCGAGATCTAAGTTCTTGCACTAAGTCGTGCACAGACGCACCAGCCGGTTCTTTTTCAATGGCAGGCTCAACCGGTTCCTCTTTCACCGGTGGGGTGAAGATTGAATCGCGGATGCTGTGTGCTTTGCCAATCTTTCTAGCTGACTCACTATTGGGTTCGATCACGCGAGAGCGTGGGTCAAAAAGCCAGCTGTAGCTGTTCGCGCCCCTGGCGATAATCTCCCAGCCCAGTTCAGTTTTGATTGCCTTGAAGACAACTTCCGGGTCACTAGCCAGCACCATGTCTTCGAAGCGCTTCATGGTTGGGCCATCCGGCAAAGTGGTGTTTAAGGCTGCATCGATTACGTAGCGAATCTCGTCAAGAATTGGGAGAGCGAACGGTTCTACCGCGGATTCTGGAACCCCTAGGTTTGCTGCCACCTCAGTTACAGATAGACCGGCTCGAATCTGCTGCTGGACTTCCCTGGGGGTGAACGAAGAACTATCGACTGGCTGAACCTTACGTATGGCATCTCGCACCTGGTCGTCGATCAAAGTTCTAGCACGGGTGCCCTCGGCGGTTTCAAATACTAAGTAGTCACCCTCGCGCGAAACGAACTTAAGCTCCATGATTTACGCTCCTTGGCATTGAGTTTGGCAAATCGATACCCATTTATGTGGAATTGCCGCGGTGAGTTGATTAACTCTTGAACCACTCGGCGAGCCTTATTTGCAAATCTTCAAGTTCTAAGGCATAGTTCACGCCGAAGTAGTAGTGGAGAGGTGAGGCTAATGGCGACCGATTACGACGCTCAGCGCAAAAATGATGATGATACCGAGTCAATCGAGGCCATTAAAGAGCGCATTCCTTCAAAGCCGTCCATCTCCGAGGATGATGTAGACAACGTTGACTCTTTCACGATCCCAGATGTTGTAAACGAAGAGCTAGAGGTTGTGATCCTGCCTCAGCAGGAAAATGAGTTCACCTGCATGAACTGCTTCTTGGTAAAGCCACAGTCTCAGATGGCCTCAAAGAGCAAGCTAGGCCCGATTTGCTCGGAGTGCGCTTACTAATTCCTCTGGCCTGCGGGTACTGATGATCAGGTACGGGGTCGGATCCTTTGGATCGCTAATGCTTATCTTCACGGCAGCTTTTAGGTCCCCCCGGACCAGAAGCTGAGCCCTCGCGTCGAGCTTGGGTCCGAGCTCAGCTCGAACATCAGCTTGCGCGACAACCTCAGCAGAGCCAACAAACTCGCGGGGAATCGACATTTTCCCGGCTGCAATTCGGATGTCGTCAACCAAAATCAATGGGCTCAATACCGAAGCTAGAACCAATGTTGCCAGCAGAGTTAGGGCTCCAAGTGACAGTGCCAACCCCCATCCGAAAGGAGCGGCTGCGAGCAAGACCATCGGCGATAGCAGCGCGAGGGCGAGATACATGCCAAGCGATGGGTAGAGACGTTCTTCAAATTGCAGTGTTTGCACATCAATACATTACGCTCTAGGGGTGAGTTTCGAAGTACTGCTGATTGCCGAACCAGGGTTCGAGCCGTTCTATGCAAAGCCCGGAGATGCGGGTTGCGACCTGCGATCAACCGAAGCAATTGTTTTGCCCGCAGGGGAGCGCGCGCTGATCAAGACTGGAATCAAGATTGCAATGCCAGATGGCTACGTCGGCTTAGTGCACCCACGCAGCGGTCTTGCTGCTAAGCACGGAATAACTGTGCTAAATACCCCCGGCACAGTTGATGCCGGATACCGCGGCGAGATCATGGTCACGTTGCTGAACACATCCAAAGAGGACTTTCCAATCGCCGTCGGTGACCGAATTGCGCAGTTAGTTTTTCAAAAGGTTGAACACGCAAGGTTTATTGCGGTAACCGAGTTGCCAGAGAGCACTCGCGGTGAGACTGGCTTTGGCTCAAGTGGGAGAAATTAGTGCCGAAGATTGCCCCGCATGACCGTTCAGTAAATGGACCCTTTGACATCTCAGAGATTGGGCTGCTGACTCCTTATTTGGATTTCGAGTCGATCCGTATAGCGCCGAAACCAGGTCTGGTAGTGCGAGCAGATATTGACGAGGTAAACAACAGGGTGGTAGCAATCACCCTGGAAGAAGAGGGTCACCGGCTTCAGCTGCAGGCATTTGCCGCTAGCAAAGTAGACGGCATGTGGGAGCCCACCCTTGTAGCGATCGAGAGTGCCATCACGGAACAGGGTGGGTCAGCCCAGCGAGTCGAAGGTTTATTAGGCCCGGAAATCAAGGCTGGAGTTCCGGTCGTTGAGGACGGCGTGCGCTTGCTGCGAGAGAGCCGCTTCATCGGCGTCGATGGTCCACGCTGGTTTTTGCGAGGCGTGATGTCCGGGCCAGATCTTGCTCACCCACCTCGCTACCAGGCTCTAGTTGAGCTATTTCGCTCGGTTGGGGTCAGTAGGGGAGAAACCCCATTGCCCCCAGGCGATTTGTTGCCACTTTCTATTCCGGTGCAACAGTGACCGATCCAAATCGCATCGCAAAGCGGCTCGGAGTCACAAAGACAGAGAATGGCACTTCGCTTTCTAAGCAATCGTTGGTGGATGCCATTGGCGGACCACTTGGAATTGCAGAATCGATCCTGCCTGCCTTTACCTTTTCGATTGCATTTGCGATCTCCAAATCCGCACCAGTCAGCGTTACAGTAGCGAGCAGCTTTGCACTGGTTTTTATTGCAATCAGGCTCGTCAAACGCCAACCACTGTCTCAGGCAATCGCCGGAGCCTTAGGCATCGCGCTTGCTGCCTTCCTAGCGCTGCGCGATGGTGGCAATGCGCAAGATTTTTTCATCCCGGGCTTTATCACCAACGGTGCCTACGGCTCGGTGCTATTGCTCTCTGTGCTGATTCGCTTCCCAATTATGGGTTTTGTAGCTCAGCTGCTGTTCGGCCTTGAGAACTGGCGGAAAAATAAGGTTGTTTACCGAAGGGCACAGCTGGTTACGCTGGTCTGGGTTGGTTTTTTTGCCCTGCGGTTGGCGGTTCAGCTTCCGCTTTACTATTCGGGACAGGTCGAACTATTGGCCGCATCCAAGGTGGTTCTGGGAGCGCCTGCGTATGCCGGACTGCTGGTTCTAACTTGGGTGCTGCTTAGACGCCTGAACACCATTGAAAAGCAGTAAATTAGTCACGTACGACATCAGGAGATTCACACATGACCAACAGCTTCAATTCCGCTAAGCACCTTGCGGTCGGCGATAAGAGCTACAAGTACTTCTCAATGCCAGAACTCGGCGTCGAAAAGCTTCCATACAGCCTGAAGATTCTCCTCGAGAACATGCTTCGCACCGAGGACGGTGCCAATGTCACCAAGGACCACGTGAATGCGCTGGTGAACTGGGACCCAACCGCCGAGCCTGACATTGAAATTCAGTTCTCGCCTGCCCGCGTGATCATGCAGGACTTCACCGGTGTGCCATGTGTTGTTGACCTAGCCACGATGCGCGAGGCAGTGGTTGCCCTCGGTGGCGATCCACAGAAGATTAACCCGCTTGCTCCAGCCGAGATGGTGATTGACCACTCAGTTGTTATCGACGTCGCGGGTACCGCAGACGCCGCTCAGCGCAACGTCGAGTTCGAGTACCAGAGAAACGCGGAGCGCTATCAGTTCCTGCGTTGGGGACAGACCGCGTTTGACAATTTCAAGGTGGTACCTCCTGGAACTGGAATTGTCCACCAGGTCAACATTGAGTACCTGGCTCGAACCGTGATGACACGCGAGGTTAACGGCGAGCTAGTTGCATATCCAGACTCCTGCGTCGGCACCGACTCGCACACCACCATGGTCAATGGTCTCGGTGTTCTTGGTTGGGGTGTCGGTGGAATCGAAGCCGAGGCTGCGATGCTCGGACAGCCAGTCTCGATGCTGATTCCAAAGGTTGTTGGCTTCAAGCTGACCGGTCAGATTCCAACCGGCGCAACCGCCACCGATGTGGTGCTGACCATCACCGAAATGCTGCGCAAGCACGGTGTGGTTGGAAAGTTCGTCGAGTTCTACGGCTCGGGTGTTTCAAAGGTGCCGCTGGCAAACCGCGCCACCATCGGAAACATGTCTCCAGAGTTCGGTTCCACCGTGGCAATCTTCCCGATAGACGAGGTGACCCTCGACTACTTGAGAATCACCGGTCGAAGCGAGCAGGAAATCGCATTGGTTGAGGCTTACACCAAGGCTCAGGGGCTATGGCATGACCCAAGCATCGAGCCGGTTTACAGCGAATATCTTGAGCTGGACCTTTCCACTGTGGTTCCGAGCATCGCCGGCCCCAAGCGCCCGCAGGA
>DLPB01000024.1:7636-24522 GCA_002479805.1 Micrococcales bacterium UBA7469 | reverse complement strand
AAGCGCCCGCAGGACCGCATCGAATTGAGTAAGTCGAAGAGTGCCTTTGACAGCGCTATCAAGACCTACTCCGATGTCAAGTCCAAGCCAACCAGCGTAAAGGGTAAGGATTTTGAGATCGACAATGGAGCGGTAACCATCGCCTCGATCACATCCTGCACGAACACATCTAACCCATCGGTAATGCTCGCTGCAGGTCTTGTCGCGCGCAATGCGGTGGCTAAGGGCCTCAAGGCCAAACCGTGGGTGAAGACCTCCTTGGCTCCAGGTTCGAAGGTTGTCACCGAGTATTACGAAAAGGCCGGCCTAACCGACGACCTCAACGCGCTTGGCTTCAACCTCGTTGGTTATGGCTGCACCACCTGTATCGGAAACTCTGGTCCTTTGGCTGAAGAGATCTCTGAGGCAATCAACCAAAACGACCTCGCTGTAACTGCAGTGTTGTCCGGAAACCGAAACTTTGAAGGTCGAATCAACCCAGATGTGAAGATGAACTATCTAGCTTCGCCACCCCTAGTCATTGCTTACGCTCTGGCCGGCACGATGGATTTCGACTTCGAGACCGAGGCGCTTGGCCAAGACCAGTCAGGAAACGACGTCTTCCTTCGTGACATCTGGCCCACCCCGGACGAGGTGCAGCGCACCATCGACTCATCGATCAACTCCGAGATGTTCACCACTCAGTATGCGTCAGTCTTCGAAGGCGATGAGCACTGGAGATCGCTTCCAACTCCAAAGGGAGCGATTTTCGAGTGGGATGAGAACTCGACCTATGTCAAGAAGGCCCCTTACTTCGACGACATGCAACTGACCCCATCTCCTGTTTCGGACGTGTCAGGTGCTCGTGTGCTCGTCAAGCTCGGTGACTCCGTGACAACTGACCACATCTCGCCGGCCGGCTCAATCAAGGCGGATTCTCCAGCAGGTCGCTACTTGACTGAGCACGGCGTATCTCGCGTCGACTTCAACAGCTACGGCTCGCGCCGCGGCAACCACGAAGTGATGATTCGCGGAACCTTTGCAAACATTCGTCTTCGCAACCAGTTGCTGAATGACGTTGAGGGAAGCTACACCCGCGATTTCACCCTCAGTGATGGTCCTCAGGCATTCATCTTCGATGCTGCCGAGAACTACCGCACTGCGGGCACTCCTTTGGTTGCTCTCGCGGGCAAGGAGTACGGTTCTGGATCTTCGCGTGACTGGGCTGCCAAGGGAACTCGACTTCTGGGAATCCGCGTGGTTATCGCCGAGAGCTTCGAGCGAATCCACCGCAGTAACCTGATTGGTATGGGCGTGTTGCCGCTGCAGTATCCAAAGGGCGAGACTGCGCAGTCGCTAGGGCTAGATGGCACCGAAGTGTTCAGCTTCGAGGGCATTGAGGTATTGAACCAGGGAACAACTCCAAAGACCGTGAAGGTGATTGCAAAGCCTTCGTCACACTCGCCGGCAGGCAAGCCTGTCGTTGAGTTTGACGCTGTGGTTCGCATCGACACACCGGGTGAGGCTGATTACTACCGCAACGGTGGAATTCTGCAGTACGTGCTTCGTAGTCTGGTTGCCTAGGAAGGCTTTAGCCGCTTAGCGAGTTAAAGAACACATGACGCAATTAGGGCGAATCTCAAAGCCGAGAGACCTGGACCTTCTGACAAAGCAGGAGCTCCAGGAACTCTGCAACGACATTCGAAGCTACTTGATTGAGTCGGTGTCAAAGACCGGTGGTCACCTGGGTCCAAACTTGGGCGTCGTTGAGACCACGGTGGCCATCCACAGAGTTTTTGATTCCCCGAACGATGCAATTGTGTTCGATACCGGACACCAGTCCTATGTGCACAAACTACTTACCGGTAGGCGGGATCTATCCAGCCTTCGCCAGAAGGATGGAATTGCCGGCTACCCGCAGCGATCCGAGTCTGAGCATGACATCGTTGAGTCCTCTCACGCATCGAGTTCGCTATCTTGGGCCGATGGCATTTCTAGGGCCTTCAAGGCCACTGGCCAGAAGGATCGGCACGTTGTAGCTGTTATTGGGGACGGTGCTCTAACCGGTGGAATGGCATGGGAAGCCCTGAACAACATCACCGACGATAACGACCGTAACCTGGTTATCGTCGTAAACGACAATGGCCGCTCATACGCACCAACTATCGGCGGTCTAGCAAAAACGCTGAATGCGATTCGTACCGAAGCTTGGTACAAAAAGAGCTACTCGCTCTCGAAGCGGATGTTTTACAGGTTCGGAATGCTAGGCAAGATTATTTTCGACTCTGTCCACGCCGCAGGTCAGCGTGTGTTGGTTGGCACTACCGCCACCGGAATCTTTCCTAACCTAGACATTAAATACATCGGGCCAATCGATGGACACAACCTCCAAGACATGGAGACCGCACTCAAGCAGGCCAAAGATTACGGCGCCCCGGTAATCGTCCACGCCATAACACAAAAGGGTAAGGGATACGACCCAGCAATTTCTGACATTGCCGACCAGTTTCATGCAGTTGGAAAGATCAACCCTGAGACCGGGCTAGCCCTCAAAGCTTCCAGCGGGACGTCGTGGACTTCGGTCTTTGCCGATGAGGTTGTGAGCATCGCAGAAGCCAAGCCAAGTCTTGTCGGAATCACCGGCGCCATGCTTATCCCGGTCGGGCTTGATAAGTTCGCTGAGCGATTCCCTGATCGAGTTTTTGACGTCGGTATCGCCGAGCAGCACGCGGTTACAGCGGCAGCCGGTATGGCTTTTGGGGGACTGCACCCAGTGGTTGCGATTTACGCGACTTTCCTAAACCGTGCCTTCGACCAAGTTCTGATGGACGTCGCACTTCACAAAGCCGGAGTTACGTTCGTGCTTGACCGCTCTGGAATTACCGGGCCTGACGGCGCCTCACATCACGGCATGTGGGATCTCTCAATTCTCCAGGTTGTGCCTGGCATTCGTCTTGCAGCACCGAGGGACGAAAAGACCCTCAGGGAACTGCTCAATGAAGCCTGCGCGGTCTCTGACGCTCCGACCGTTATTCGCTTTCCGAAGGGAAATGTCCCCAATCCAATTCCGGAATTGAGAAAGACCCATGACGGCGCGGACGTGCTTGCTGAGGCGGCAGCAAAAGACGTCCTGCTGGTTAGCGTTGGAAGCTTCGCGCAAACCGCCACTGCAGTAGCTCAATTGCTTGCTGCGCAGGGGATTGGTTGCACAGTTGTCGATCCACGTTGGGCTCTCCCCATCAAGGACTCGCTCGTTGAACTAGCGTCTACTCACCGCTTGGTGGTAACACTGGAAGATGGAGTGCGGGTTGGTGGCTTCGGTTCCAGACTTCGTCAGGAGCTGCGCTCCAAGGGTGTCGACACCGGCCTCAACGAGGTCGGTATTCCAGCTGAGTTCCTGGAGCATGCCGAACGCGATGAGATTTTAGAGCGTCTAGGTCTGACGCCCAAAGCCATTGCTCGAGACATAGTTGCTCAGGTTGTCGGATCTAAAGTCCCACACGCTAAGCCGATTGAGCAGCCTGTTGCAGACCCATCTGAATCACTTCAGTAACCAACTCGACCTGCCATTGTCTAGCGCCTAGCGAGCGCAGCTGTTCCGCTACATCAGGTTGAGGTTCGAAGCAAACCCGTCGCAAGAAATCCGGGGTGAGTAGGTTCTCGATTGGAATGTCTAATTCGGTTGCAAGCGAAAGCACGAGCGGTCGAACTGATTCGAGCCGATGGTGCGCGTCTGGGAAGCGTCGCTCCCAGCTCTTGTGGTTGGGGATTCCATTGCCGCGATCGGCCGGCTCGAGACTGATATCAAGTTCTTGCGACCTCGCGATGGCATCCCACCATACTGAGAGCAAGGTTCTCGATGCCCGACCTTGGAACTCCTTGTTGCTTGCAAGCTCGCTGCGTGATTTTGGGGCCTGATTGACCGCCGCCATGATCGATCGATCTGGGATTAGCCTGCCCGGTGCAACATCCTTCTCGATAGCGATTGCATCCCTAGCAGCGTGAAGGGCGGCAGCAATCTTGAGCTTTGCCAAGTCTTTGATGCGACTTATGCCTGGCAAACCTCGCCACGGCTCATCAAGCGGCGGTTTGGGCTTGAAGCTAAGTAGGTGGTGAAATTCCTGATTTAGCCATTCAGTCTTGCCTGCCTCCAGCGCTAGCTCTTGCAGTTTTTCCCACAGCTCGAACATTACGTCTACGTCCAAGGCCGCATAATCAAGCATTTCTTGGGTCAGTGGACGCTGCGACCAATCTGCTGCTGAGTGCTCCTTGGCTAGTTCAATACCCAGCAGGTTTTCGCATACCGAGCCCAGACCCACCCTTTCTAGCCCAAGGATGCGAGCGCTCAGTTCTGTGTCAACCAGGGCAGCTGGCATGAAGCCCAGCTCCGCCAGGCACGGCAGGTCTTGTGTGGCGGCATGCAGCAGCCAGGTCTTCGAGTTCAGATGCTCGACGAGTGCCGATAAATCGACATCCGCGACAGGGTCAACTAACCAAATGCCCTTGTCTCGGATCGCGATTTGAATCAGGTAGGCCTTTTGGCTGTAGCGAAAGCCACTGGCGCGCTCTGCATCGATAGCTACCTGAGCCGCGCCCGAAAGTGCCTCGATGAGGTCGTCGAGCGACGCATTCGAATCAACCGTGAAAACCGCTAGCCGTGGCTTATCTAGCCTCAAGAAAGCCTCACTACTTTCGAGTCCTTAGGTGGGAGTCCTGAGATAAGTGCAAGCAGCTCAATCCAGCCCTCAAGATGTGGAGTCAGGTCGAAATCTAGCGGCGCCCAGGATGCACGAATCTCCAGCTCTGCGTGCTGTGGTTGAGAGATTAGTGAGCCGTGTCCAGTAGATAGCACGGTGGTGGTTGTGCCGGCATCGTATGCAAATTTGGCACCGGCTTGAGATAGTGAATCTTTCAGCCATTCCCAAGGAAGCGCGGAGAGGTACTCATCCTTAGCCATGTCGAGTTCGATTGGACTCTTGGCGTAGCCAATGATTCGGAATTCGGAATTCCAGCCCTCTGGCTGTTGTGGGTCTCGACAGAAAACCAGTCTCGACACGCCATGGTCTGTAGCTGTCTCATGATTGACCTCTGCGGCAATCGCGATTGCTTCAGGTGCTATTCCTTGAGGCGAGGGGATCTGAGTGAGGGAGATCTCAGGTCTTGATTCAACCTGCTTGAACCTCTCAAGCATGCCGGCGAACGCAGGGCTAAGGGGGGAGAGGTCGATGTCCACTTCGTAAATTTATACTCAGCTTTTCAATCGGCCGGTTTGCCACGCCACCAAGCCAATGTAAAGGTCCGAGAGTTCAATGAAAGTTGGCTCAACGCCGAGATTCTTCGCGAGATGCTGAACTCCATCCAGACTCTTCGAAGAGAGAAATAGTGCGTCTAAAAGTCCTTTAGCCACAACTTCCGTAATCCCAGTCAGGCCGTATTCAACATGAATGCGCCCGTACTGGCGGTTCAAAAACTCGTCAATAGCCTCGCCGAACCCCGATGCACTCAGGTGGAGTTTTCTGCCAGCGGGAACCTCAATGTCAACGGTATGTCTTGAGAGCACCGCGAGGTCGGCTGACCTAGGAAATCGATATTCATCAGCCCTAAATGTCGCACCAGATGTCAAGACGACACTTGCTTGACGCCTGAGCGCAATCAAAAGTTCTAGATCCGTGGCATTGCCAAGCCCCTTTGAAGAACCTAATGGAGAGACCGTGCGGCCCTGCTCATCGCATACCAGCGATGCGGTGACTGCGAAACCGGAAACTAGCTGCTTGAAAAACGCGGGAGAGGCTAGCCGGTAGCTGCCAAACGAGTCAGTTACTTGCGGCAACGATTTCCCTGGTCTTGCGCTTGATGCGTGCCAGCATCCCTCGCATACCCCTGACCCTAAGCGGTGAAATCAAGCGATCTAGGCCCAGCATGGAGGGAAAGTCGTCAGGAAGATCAATGATCTCCTGCGCGGATTGGCCATTTAGCGCAGCATTTAGCACGGATGCGAATCCACGGGTGGTTGGCGCTTCCTGAGGAGCGGAAAAGTGAAGCGTTACCTTCTGAGGATTGCCCTCAACCGCAATAAAGACCGGAGACTGGCACTCCTCGACACGCTCCAGCAACTCAGGGTTGGAACCAAAGCGTTCATCGAGAACAGGGAGCTGTTCGCTGAATTCGAGCAACAGCTGTAGTCGATCTCGCTCTTCTAGGAAGATGAAATCTTCTACAACCGCAGCGGCATTTGAATTCACCGGACGAATACTCCAGGTTCCTCACCGGTGACAATCGGAACTCCGACCAAGTTGCCCCACTCCGTCCAGGACCCGTCGTAGTTCCTTACGTTCTTCACGCCGAGGAGATACTTCAACACAAACCAGGTGTGGCTGGAGCGTTCTCCAATGCGGCAATATGCAACGAAATCATCTGAGGGATTAAACCCGGTGGCATCGAAGTAAATGGCCTTCAATGCTTCAACATCCTTGAAAGTCTCGTCCTCAAGGATTGCAGAAGACCAGGGGATGGATGCTGCTGTTGGAATGTGACCACCGCGAGATGCACCCTCGTTTGGATAGTCCGGCATGTGAAGACGCTCTCCGGTGTACTCAGGCTTGGAACGCACATCAACTAAAGGCTTGCCCAGGTGAATAAGTACGTCATCGCGGAATGCCCTAATGGTGCTGTCGTCACGCTGCACAACCGGATAGTTCACTTCGGCAGGAGCTGGGACCTCACGGGTTATTTCACGACCTTCGGCAATCCACTTTGCACGCCCACCATTGAGGATCCTGACATCCTCGTGTCCAAAGAGCTTGAAGACCCAAAATGCATAAGTTGCCCACCAGTTCGAACGGTCTCCGTAAAGCACCACGGTGTCATTGCGGTCAACTCCCTTTTTCTTCATCAGTTCGGCGAACTGCTCACCATCCAAGTAGTCACGCTTGTCTTGATCGTTAAGCTCGGTGTGCCAATCCAGCTTTACGGCACCTGGGATGTGGCCTACCTCGTAGAGCAATACGTCTTCATCGCACTCTACGATCCTCACCTTTGCGGAATTCTCTTCCAACCACTCGGTTGTAACTAGAACGTCTGGGTGGGCATAACCGGAGATTCTTGCGGTTTCTGACATCTCAGTCCTTATCTTTTGTCTAAACTTTCGAATCTGGGAGGATTCATTTTGCTAGAACAGCGCATTACAGGTGCGAATTCCCTCCCTGAAATTCTCCCAGATATAACCCCGACAGAGCTAATCAAACAGCTTCTGCCGCCTCCAGAATTCACTAAAGCGCGGTTTGAAAACTACCGACCTGACGCCAATTTCCCCTCCCAGCAGGAAGCGGTGGAGCGAGCGCAACAATTCGTAACCGGAAAACGGGCAAAACTGTTCTCTAAGGTGAGTACTGCGCCGGGAATTTACCTCGACGGAGGTTTTGGAGTTGGCAAGACTCACCTACTCGCGTCAATTTGGCATGAGTTCAAGGGCCATAAGGCCTTTGGTAGCTTCCTGGAGTACACCAGCCTGGTTGGCTACATCGGGTTTCAGACCGCGGTCAAAGAATTCTCGAAATTCGGCTTGATTTGCATTGACGAGTTTGAGTTAGACGATCCCGGCGACACCATGCTGATGTCTCGCTTTCTCAAGGAGTTATCAGCAGTTGGTGTGAAGTTTGCTGCCACCTCAAACACCCCGCCAAATGCTTTAGGTCAGGGTAGATTCGCTGCCGAGGACTTCAAGCGTGAAATCCAGGGACTGGGGGAGCGCTTCGACATCATCTCGGTTGATGGCGAGGACTATCGTCACCGCGATTCGAGTGCCGATTCCAGAAATCTCTCAATAACTGAGCTCCAAGATTGGATTGGCTACCAGTCCGACCCCTATGCGATGAAGTTCTCCGAGCTTCTAACGCTGCTTGCGACGATTCACCCGACTAAGTTCCGTCGGCTGATTTCTGATGTCGGTGCGCTGGCAATCTACGACGTCTATGAACTTGAAGATCAGGTTGCGGCACTTAGACTGGTGGCACTCGTCGATCGGCTCTACGAGCAGCAAATACCGCTGAGAACTTCTGGAGCAATAAGTGCAACCAAGGTTTTCTCTAGCACGATGCTTTCTGGTGGTTACCGCAAAAAGTATCTAAGGGCAGTTTCTCGAATCGGCGCGCTAAGCGAGCTTTACTGACCCTGCAGTTTGCGATAGTGCTTGCCACGGGCCTGCGCTAGCGCAGCGCCAATCATCATTGAGATAACTGAACCCAAAATCACGGCGAGGGTTGCCTCGGCAGCGATTTCCGGCGAATCTTCAAAGGCCAGCTTTGCCATCAGAAGCGAGACTGTGAAGCCAACTCCGGCAAGCGCAGCTACTGCCAAAAAGTCCAGGGCTTTCAGCTCCATACGCGCATCCTGTTTCGCCAGAAGGTTTGCCACCAGTGCGAATACCGTGATACCGACAATCTTTCCCAGCGGAAGGCCGATGACAATGCCCAGGAAGACATTCGAGTTTGAGCCGCTAAAACTGGGCAATTCGATCGCAACGGCAAAAAATGCAAACAGCGGCAAGACCAAAGCGTTTGTCCAAGGTTGAATCTTTCCAACCAGAACATGGGCCTTGCGAGCCGGGATGATTAGCCCGAGCAGCACACCTGCGATCGTAGCGTGAACGCCCGACTGAAGGACGAAATACCAAAGCACCAGGAAGCTAATAAGCCGAACTAGGTTTAGCGGCAGTCGTTTGAATCTCTCAAGCAGCAAGTGCAGCAAGGCAACTGCCACTGCCGCAATTAGCCAAGAAACCTCTAGGTCTGAGGTGAAGAACACCGCGATGATCAAGATTGCTACCAAGTCGTCGAAGATCGCAAGCGCCAGCAGGAATATTCGAGCTTGTTTCGGCAAACCCCTACCAAAGATCGCGAGCACACCTAGCGCAAAGGCGATATCGGTTGCGGTTGGTATTGGCCAGCCTCGAATCCCATCGGTACCTGCGTTGAGTGCAACGTAGATGAGGGCGGGGACCAGGACTCCACCCATAGCGGCGATAATCGGCACCATGGCGGTGGCAGGTTTTGACAACACACCGCTTCTGAGTTCGTATTTAAGTTCTAGTCCGGCAACCAAGAAAAACACTGCGAGAAATAGATCAGACACCCAGTGCTCGATGCTCAGCTTGAGTCCCCAAGACTCCGGTCCGAGGTAAAGGTGCTTGAACTCCAAAAGGCTTGTTCCAAATGGGGAATTGGCTAACACCAGACCGGCAATTGCAGCCGCCATAAGTGCGAGCGCAGCCGAGCGATCACTCTTCACTTTGCCTCCATCGTTTACAAGCCCGAAACAAAACTAGGCACTATTTCGAAACTTTCAAGCCCAAAAATAAGCACACGAGTTCTTTGTTGGACTCGTCTAACTTTACGAGAGGGTAAGACTATGGATCAGGGAAACACCGCTTTTGTCCTGTTCTCGGCGGCGTTTGTGCTGCTGATGACACCGGGGCTAGCGTTCTTCTACGGAGGCCTAGTAAAGGCGAAGAGCGTTGTGAGCATGATGATGCTCTCATTTGGGTCATTGGGTCTAGTGTCCGTGCTTTGGGTGCTTTACGGATATGCCATCACCTTCGCAGACATCGATGACGCTGGCTGGATCGGAATCCCGCACCTGATTGGAATCGACACCAACGCACTGGGTCTAACTGCACAGGTTGCAGAGGCGGCGGCGCCGGTCGGTGCCTTCCCGGAGCTAGCCTTCGTTTCGTTCCAGGCAACCTTCGCAATTATTACCGTCGCGCTAATCTCTGGAGCGGTTGCTGACCGTGCCAAGTTTGGAGCATGGATGGTGTTTGCTGGTTTGTGGGCAACGCTGGTTTACTTCCCAGTAGCTGGATGGGTCTTCAACTTCATTCCATCCGACCAGGGTGGCTGGATCGTCGACAAGCTAGGTGCAATCGACTTCGCCGGCGGCACCGCAGTCCACATCAACGCCGGAGCGGCGGCACTGGCACTGGCACTGGTCTTGGGCAAGCGCTTTGGCTTCTCCAAGGGAATCATGCAGCCACACAACGTCCCTCTTACCCTTATCGGAGCGGCACTGCTCTGGTTCGGGTGGTTCGGCTTCAACGCCGGTAGCGAGCTAGCGGCTGACGGTGTGGCAACTGTGGCTTTCATCAACACCATCGCTGCTCCAGCTGCGGCCATGCTCGGATGGATCTCGGTTGAGAAGATCAAGCACGGCAAGGGAACTAGCGTTGGCGCAGCATCAGGTGTTGTTGCAGGCCTTGTTGCCATTACTCCGGCTTGCGCGTCGGTTGACCCAATCTGGGCGATCGCGCTGGGAGCAGTAGCAGGTGTTGTCTGTGCTCTAGCTATCGACCTAAAGTTCAGCCTTGGCTTCGATGACTCACTCGATGTGGTTGGCATTCACCTAGTTGGCGGTCTGATCGGAACCCTTTGGATTGGTCTGTTCGGCAACGGAGTTGGCTTGGCCTTCGGTTACGGTTGGGAGCAGCTGGGCATCCAGGCTCTTGGCTCAGTCGCAGTTCTGGTCTACAGCTTCGTAATGGCGTTGCTAATTGGCTACGCGATCGAAAAGACAATCGGCTTCCGAGTAAAAGCCGAGGATGAGATTGCCGGCATCGACACCGTGGTTCACGGTGAACTTGCCTACAGCTTCGGAGCAGACAAAGACTAGTCACTAGACGCTCAAATACTCCCTCAGCCACGCTGGGGGAGTATTTGCGTGAGGAGAGAAAATGCAAAACGACCAAATCTATTTCTTGATTACATGCATCGCCATGGTGCTTTTTATGACACCCGGCCTTGCGTTTTTCTACGGTGGCCTGGTTCGGGCATCGTCTGTCGTTTCGATGATGATGATGTCCTTCGGTGCACTTGCTTTAGTCTCCATTCTCTGGATTGCATATGGATACGCGATTGCCTTTTCCGGAGCTGGAACTTCGGGTTATTTGGGAGTAGATGGGGTGCTTGGAATAGACATTGAGAATCTGTTTCTCAACAAATTCCTCGACGAGCGCATGAGTTTTGACCTCGTGTTCGCAGCGTTCCAGGGAACCTTCGCGGTCATAACAGTTGCACTGATCTCGGGTGCTATCGCTGATCGCGCGAGGTTCGGCTCCTGGATGCTGTTTGCCGGCATTTGGGCCACTCTGGTTTATTTCCCAATTGCCGGCTGGGTCTTCAACTTCACACTGGATGAGAACGGTTCGATTGTCGATGGCGGTTGGTTGGTCAAGGATGTTGGCCTGTTGGACTTCGCTGGCGGAACGGTTGTGGAAGTGGGTTCGGGTGCCGCGGCCCTAGCTGTAGCGTTGGTGCTGGGGAAGCGCTTCGGCTTCAGAAAAGGCATGTACGCGCCTCACAATGTCCCACTCACTCTCATTGGGGCTGCCATCCTCTGGTTCGGGTGGTTCGCGTTCAATGCTGGCAGTGAGTTGGCTGCAGATGGCATTGCCTCGTTGGCCTTCTTAAACACCCTGATTGCCCCAGCCGCAGCAATGCTGAGCTGGGCTGCATTTGAGCGAATCACGGCAGGAAAACCAACAGCGGTCGGCATCGCATCTGGGGCGATTGCAGGAGCGGTAGCTATCACACCTAGTTGCGCATTCCTGGATCCGGTTTGGGCCATCGTGTTGGGCTTGCTGGTCGGAGTCATCTGTGCCTGGGCGATTGAGCTTAAGTTCGCACTTGGCTTTGACGACTCACTTGATGTGGTGGGCATCCACCTAGTTGGTGGAATAGTCGGAACTCTTTTCATCGGGCTCTTTGGGCGCGGGGTGGGACTTTTCTTTGGCAACTCAGCTGATCAGCTCGTAGCGCAGGCGATCGGTGTGCTGACGATTGGCCTTTACAGCTTCGTCATGGCCTGGCTGATCGCCTTTGGTATTGAGAAGACGATTGGTTTCCGAGTGCAGTCGGTTGAGGAGGAAGCCGGAATTGATCCGATCCAGCACGGGCAGCTGGCTTATCACGCTGATGACCCGCGTTGGGGCGCCAATAAATAGAAGTTCTGCAGGATTTCACAAAGCTTGAGTTTTTGTGGCATAATCTTCTAGTTCTGTTCACAGAGCGTGCGGATGTAGCGCAGTTGGTAGCGCACAACCTTGCCAAGGTTGGGGTCGCGAGTTCGAGTCTCGTCATCCGCTCTCTAGCACCTAAGTACAGACGGTGGAGTGGCCGAGAGGCGAGGCAGCGGCCTGCAAAGCCGTGTACACGGGTTCGAATCCCGTCTTCACCTCAAAGCAACAACCCGGGCGATTGGCGCAGTGGTAGCGCGCTTCCCTGACACGGAAGAGGTCACTGGTTCGAACCCAGTATCGCCCACCAAGAAAAATAGAAAATCCCCACCAGGCGGTGGGGATTTTTCCTTAAGCCTTTAGCTTTAGAGCCTTCGCGGTATCCGCGAGAATCTTCTTGGCAAGCTTTGGGTCGTTGTTCAGGTTCTTTCCCAGGGCCGGAATCACTTCCCCCAGTTCTTTCACCCAGCCCGCCATTTGATTCGGGTACATCTTGCTCATGACATCGAGCATCACCGAGACGGACACTGAAGCGCCAGGGGAGGCGCCCAAGAGGCCAGAGATGGTGCCGTCCCTAGAGGCAATCACTTCGGTGCCAAACTGCAGCACGCCACCACCCTTGGCTGGCTTGATGACCTGTGCACGCTGGCCAGCCTCGTAGAGGGTCCAGTCCGCAGGATCTGCATTCGGGACGAATCCCCTAAGCCCATCGATCTTCTGCTTGCGAGACTTCGTTACCTCCTTGATTAGGTAGGTGACGAGGTCAAAATTCTTCAAGGCAACGCTGAGGTAGGGGATTATGTTTCTCGGCCGGATTGAGAGCGGCAGATCCAAAAGTGACCCGTACTTTAGGAATTTCGGGTTCAGGCCAGCAAAGGGGCCAAAAAGTAGCGAGGTCTTGCCATCAACAACTCGAGTGTCGAGGTGTGGAACGGACATCGGTGGAGCGCCTACTTGGGCTTGGCTGTAAACCTTGGCTTGGTGCTTGGCAACTACCTCGGGGTTGTCGGTGCGCAGGAAGTGACCTGACACTGGGAATGTGCCGTAGCCATTGATCTCTGGGATGCCGGCCTTCTGCAAAAGCTTCAATGCCCAACCGCCAGCACCTACGAAGACCCTGTCAGCCCGCACGATGCGCTGATAGTGTTCACCGGAAAGTGAAAGCTGCCATGCACCGTCCTGATATTGGTAGAGGTTATTTACCTCCACTGAAGTTTCAACCTGAACGCCCTTTTTGGTCAGCCATGAAATCAGCTGCTGGGTGATCGCACCGTAATCAACATCGGTGCCCTGCTCGATAAAGGTAGCCGCAATAGATTCCTGGGCTCTGCCCTCGATGATTAGTGGAGCCCACTTCGCAATCTCTTTTGGGTCCTTGCTAAATTGCATCCCCGCGAATAGTGGCTGGTGCTTCAGAGCCTCGAACCTTCTAGCGAGGTAGTCAACGTCTTTCTCACCTCGGACAAATGTCATGTGTGGCACGGTGCGGATGAAAGATTCAGGGGAGGAAAGAATGCCCAGAGCAACCAATGCAGACCAGAACTGCCTTGAAACCTGAAACTGCTCGTTGATGGCGATTGCCTTCGACGGATCTGGAAGTGACCCATCTTTGCTATCCGGCATGTAGTTCAGCTCGCAGAGCGCGGCGTGGCCGGTGCCAGCGTTGTGCCAGGGGTTGGAGCTCTCGAGGGCAACCTGGTCTAAGCGCTCGAAGAGCACAATCTTGGCCTTGGGATTTACTAACTTTATGAGTACACCAAGGGTTGCGGACATAATGCCCCCACCGACAAGGGCAAGATCAAAGCGCTCGATTTTTGACACCGTAAAAGGGTAACTTACCTAGAGCACCGCCACGCCAAGAAGTGTGCCAATTCCGTAGGAAAGTCCGACCGTTACCAAGGACACCAAAACGTTTCTCATGACGCTCTTTCCAACCGGCGCGTTGCCAACCTTGGCAGCCCAGAAGCCAGTGGTTGCCAGTGCTAGGACAACCGCGGCCGAGGTTACCTCAACGCGGTATGCATCCCAGGGGCCAATTACAGCCAGCATTGGAAGCGCAGCGCCCGCAGAAAACGCCACAAACGAACTGAAAGCTGCCTGCCAGGGGTGTGCAGAGGTGTTCTTCGGGTTCTTACCGTGAGCTAACTCGGTATCACGTTGTGCGCTAACGGAGGTGTACTCACCACCACCCATCGAAACTGCACCAGCCACCACGGCTGCCACTCCCGAGAGCAGGACGGTTCCCTTATCCGCTCCGGCACTTGCGACACCGATCACGACACCCGCGATAGAGACGATGCCGTCGTTTGCACCCAGTACTGCGGCCCTAAGCCAATTGAGTTTGACCTCTAGGGCCCTCTGTGCTGCTTCCATGACTGAAATTCAACGGCAAAGTAAAGGGGCTGTCTAGTAAGGCGTGCCTGAGTGATAGCGATTAGACTTCACGAGTTAGGAGCGAGTGTGAACATCGAACTTGCAGGCAAAACTCACCAGGTAAGTGAGGGAGCGGATGGCTTTGGACTATTCGAGGACCGCTCAATCATTGCGCTTAGGGTAAACGGCGAACTCAAAGATCTCAGTTACAAACTGGCCGAGGGGGACAAGGTCGAAGGCGTCGACATCGCGTCCGAAGATGGCCTATCTATCCTCAGACACTCCACCGCCCATGTGATGGCTCAAGCTGTTCAGGAGATGTTTGATCCGGCAAAGCTCGGCATCGGCCCTCCTATTAAAGACGGCTTCTACTTCGATTTTGACGTCCCAGAGGCATTCAAGCCAGAGGACCTAAAGCGCATCGAGAAGCGCATGAAGGAACTGGTGGGTAAGTCGCAGCGTTTCGTGCGACGTGAAGTATCAGATGACGAAGCCCGCGAACTAATGAAAAACGAGCCATACAAGCTCGAGTTGATTGGCCTGAAGAGCTCAGATGTCGGTGAAGGATCAGCCGAGGTGGGTGCTGGCGGCCTATCGGTATATGAAAACCTCAACCCAGACGGCACAGTTGCCTGGCGCGATCTATGCCGCGGTCCACACCTGCCAAACACTCGCGGAATCGGCAAGGGCTTCTCGCTGACTCGATCCGCAGCCGCTTATTGGCGTGGCAATGAGAACAATAAGCAGTTGCAACGCATTTATGGAACGGCATGGCCCACCCAGGAGCAGCACGATGCTCACCTGGAAAGGCTCGAAGAAGCGGCCAGACGTGACCACCGAAAGCTTGGTGTTGAACTGGATCTTTTCAGCTTCCCGGATGAGATCGGCTCAGGACTTGCGGTGTTCCACCCCAAGGGTGGAATCGTTCGCCGGGTTATGGAGGACTACAGCCGCAAGCGTCACGAAGAAGCTGGTTACGAATTCGTTTACTCACCGCACATCACCAAGGGCAACCTATTTGAGATTTCTGGTCACCTGCAGTGGTATTCGGACGGCATGTTCCCGGCAATGAAGCTGGATGCCGAGTATGGCGAAGACGGGGCGTTGCGAAAGCAGGGTCAGGATTACTACCTCAAGCCCATGAATTGCCCGTTCCACATTCTGATTTTCCGCTCTCGCTCGCGAAGCTATCGCGAGCTACCGCTTCGGATGTTCGAATTCGGGTCGGTCTACCGCTACGAGAAATCCGGTGTGCTGCATGGATTAACTCGAGTTCGCGGCATGACCCAAGATGACGCCCACCTATTTGTGACCAGCGACCAACTCGAGATCGAATTGACCAAGGTGCTGGACTTCGTATTGGGCCTGTTGCGTGATTATGGCCTAAACGATTTCTACCTAGAACTCTCCACTCGCGACCCCGAGAACCCAAAGTTCGTCGGTAGCGATGAGCTGTGGGACCGAGCAACTAACACACTTGCTGAGGTTGCTCAGAAGTCTGGCCTGAACCTAGTTCCAGATCCAGGCGGGGCAGCCTTCTACGGCCCGAAGATTTCGGTGCAGGCCAGGGATGCCATCGGTCGCACCTGGCAGATGTCTACGATTCAGCTCGATTTCAACCTACCTGAGCGCTTCGACCTCGAGTACGTTGGGGCAGACGGAGAGCGCCATCGGCCAATCATGATTCACCGCGCTCTATTTGGCTCCATCGAGCGATTCTTTGGTGTACTGACCGAGCACTACGCCGGACACTTCCCACCTTGGTTGGCACCAGTTCAGGTAGTTGGTGTTCCAGTGGCAGATGATTTTGCCGATTACCTGGAGGATTTCACGCAGGAACTGAGACAAAGAGGCGTCCGGGCCGAAGTGGATCGTTCCGATAATCGCATGCAAAAGAAGATTCGCGATCACACCCTCGCTAAAGTGCCGTTTATTCTGCTGGCGGGTGGCCGCGATGTCGAGAATGGCACCTTTAGCTTCCGCTACCGAGATGGCTCTCAGGAGAATGACCTTACTAAGGAGCAAGCGTTGAAGATCATTCTTGATTCCATCGAATCGAAGACTCAGGTCTAATGAGCGATTTCTTAGAGTCGATGTCGGGCATGGAAGATGACTTTCAGCGGCTGTGGACTCCGCACCGCTTGGTTTACCTGCAGACTGGACAGCAACCGCCGGACGAAGAGTGTCCATTTTGCCTCGGGCCAAAAAAGACCGATGAAGAGGCACTCATCGTCTATCGGGGTGAGACTTGCTTCGTGCTTTTGAACCTATTCCCTTACAACGCCGGCCACCTGCTGGTCTGTCCGTACCGCCACGTCGACACCTATGACAATGCCAATGAGCAAGAGGTCGCTGAAATTGGATTGCTTACCCAGCAGGCAATGCGGACTTTGCGGAAGGTTTCTGGCGCTCACGGGTTTAACATCGGGATGAACCAAGGTCAAGTTGCGGGAGCGGGCATTGCCGGACACCTGCACCAGCACATTGTTCCTCGCTGGAATCACGATTCAAACTTTTTCCCAATCATCGC
>DLPB01000024.1:0-7545 GCA_002479805.1 Micrococcales bacterium UBA7469 | reverse complement strand
AACTGGTCGAACGATAAATAGGATTAAGCCATGTCAGAGAACTCAAACGCAACCCCACTAGTCAAAAGCGGCCTAGCAGAAATGCTGAAGGGCGGCGTCATTATGGATGTCGTAACCGCAGAGCAGGCGAAGATTGCCGAGGATGCCGGGGCCGTGGCCGTGATGGCCCTCGAGCGCGTTCCGGCAGACATCCGCGCCCAGGGCGGTGTTGCCAGAATGAGCGACCCAGACCTGATCGACCAGATCATCAACACGGTTTCAATCCCTGTGATGGCAAAGGCGCGCATTGGTCACTTCGTCGAGGCCCAGGTACTTGAGTCGCTAGAGGTTGACTACATTGATGAGTCTGAGGTGCTAAGCCCGGCCGACTACGTCAACCACATCGACAAGTGGGGCTTTAAGACTCCGTTCGTCTGTGGTGCTACGAATTTGGGAGAGGCACTGCGCCGAATCACAGAAGGCGCTTCAATGATTCGTTCCAAGGGTGAGGCTGGAACCGGCGATGTCTCAGAGGCCACCAAGCACATCCGCACCATCCTCTCCGAGGTTCGCGCGCTGGCCGCCAAGACCGACGAAGAGCTCTACGTCGCAGCCAAAGAGCTTCAGGCCCCATACCAGCTGGTAAAACAGGTTGCCCACACCGGCAAGCTTCCAGTGGTGCTTTTTGTGGCCGGTGGTGTGGCGACCCCTGCGGATGCGGCAATGATGATGCAGCTCGGCGCTGACGGCGTATTCGTTGGATCTGGAATCTTCAAGAGCGGCAACCCTGCTGCTCGCGCAGCTGCCATCGTAAAGGCGACCACCTTCTACGATGACCCGAAGGTGATTGCAGACGTCAGTCGTGGACTAGGTGAGGCAATGGTAGGCATCAACGTGAATGATCTCCCAGCCCCACACCGTCTCAGCGAGCGTGGTTGGTAGTTGCTAGTTGGCGTCCTAGCGCTGCAAGGTGATTGGCGCGAACACAAACTTTTACTCGAGTCCCTTGGGGCAGAGGTAATACCGGTTCGGCGTGAGTCTGAACTCTCGAGAGTCTCGGCCTTGGTGATTCCCGGCGGCGAGTCCACAGCAATGAGCAATCTTGCGAAGAGCTTCGGGTTATTTCCAGCGCTGCGGGAGTTTGTGAAGCATAAACCAACCCTTGGAACTTGCGCAGGTCTGATCATGCTCAGTGACCGCGTTCAAGGCGCTGTTGAAGGCCAGGAGTTCGTTTGCGGTTTGGATATTGAGTCCTCGAGAAATGCCTACGGCGGGCAAAATTACAGCTTCGAGGCTGATGTTGAAATCCTTGGCGTTACCGAGCGGGTTGCATTCATCCGAGCCCCTAGAATTTTGGCGGTAGGAAAAGCGGAAGTATTAGCTACTTTGAACGGGGAACCGGTCGCGGTTCGTCAAGGAAAGCTAATCGGAGCGACCTTCCACCCGGAAATCACGGGTGGAACAAGACTCCACTCGCTTTTTCTTGAGAGCATCAGCTAAGAAGAGGGATTCATGTCAGGCCATTCCAAATGGGCAACCACCAAGCACAAGAAGGCTGCCAACGATGCAAAGCGCGCCAAGCTCTGGGCGAAGCTAATTCGAAACATTGAGGTAGCCACTCGAACCGGTGGAGCTGACATCGACGGCAACCCGACCCTGTACGACGCGGTCTACAAGGCACGAAAGAACTCTGTTCCCAACGACAACATTGAGCGAGCCATCAAGCGCGGTTCGGGCGCTCTGGGTGAGGGAGCTGACTACACCAGCATCATGTATGAAGGCTACGGGCCAAATGGCATCGCGATCCTGATCGAGTGCCTGACCGACAATAAGAACCGCACGGCAGCTGAGGTCCGCACCGCGGTCACCAAGAACGGCGGCACCATGGCAGATCCAGGCTCGGTGTCCTACCAGTTTGCCCGTAAGGGAGTCATCGTTGTGGTTGACGGTGCAAGCGAGGACGCCGTGCTAGAAGCAACCATTGAGCACAATGTTGAAGACATCTCCTCCAACGGCGACGGCTTAGTCCTGACTTGCGACCCCTCGTCAATGGTTGCCGCACGCGCAGCGCTCCAGGCAAGTGGAATCGATTACGAGTCGGCGGACGTTGAGTTTGTCTCTTCCATGAAGATCCAGGCTGACGCTGAGACTGCAACCAAAGTCATCAAGATGATCGATGCCATTGAGGACCTCGACGACGTGCAAAACGTCTTCACCAACATGGACGTATCAGCAGAAGTACTGGCTGCCCTCGAGGCCTGATGGCGATAATTCTCGGTGTTGACCCAGGACTAACACGCTGCGGTTATGCTGTGATCGACACTGCTAAAAATCAGGCCCTTGCCTATGGCATGTTTCAATCTCAGCCAAGCGAAGATCCTAGGGATCGAGTCGGAGCTATCGCTCGAGAGCTCAAAAAGTTGGTTAGTGAGCACAGTCCAGAATTGATCGCACTGGAGCGCGTCTTTGCCCAGGCTAATCTACGCTCTGTGATGGGCGTTGCCCAGGTCTCGGGAGCGCTAATGTCAATCGCATTCGATGCAGACATTCCGCTTCAGTTCTTCACCCCGAGTGAGGTGAAAGCTGCTGTTACCGGAAATGGACGAGCGACCAAGGAACAGGTTGGCTTGATGGTGACCAGGATTCTAAAGCTCACTGAGATGCCCAAACCGGCGGACGTGGCAGATGCCCTGGCGGTTGCGCTTTGCGCGTCAAAACGCGGCGTAAAGGTGGGCACTTCCGCACAGCAGCAGTGGGTCGCAGCGGCTAAAAAAGCATCTCGCCGACTAGGTTAGGTCCGTGATTGAACTTCTCTCTGGCAAAGTCGCAAGGCTAACAACCGACTCGCTGACGCTTATGGTCGGGGGAGTTGGTTTCCGAGTTGCAATCACCCCGCGTTTTTCACTGAAGCTCAAGCTTGGTCAAGACCTGGAAATAGTTACCCGGTTGGTGGTCCGCGAGGATGACCTTTCGCTATTTGGATTTGAGAGCTCGGGGGAGCAGGAGTCATTCGACCTGCTCTGCTCGGTATCTGGAATCGGTCCGAAACTGGCGATGACGGTGCTAAGCGGCATGGATTCTCAGCAGATTGCTAATGCCGTCAACAGTCAAGACGACGCGGCATTCAGGTCGATCTCCGGCATCGGACCCAAAACCGCAAAGCTCATTGTTATATCCCTAGCCAATAAGGTTGGGCTCTCGAGCGCATCGCCTCGATCGCAGGTTCTGGAGGCACTGTTGCAACTTGGTACCGATGAAGCTAGGGCAAGAGAGATACTGACATCGCTACCACAAGATTTAGACAACTCGGCCGCCCTCAAGCAAGCGTTGGCATTGCTTGGCAAGTCCAAATTGGTTGAAAGATGATCGAACCAACCGGTGATGAGCGCGAGGTTGAACAGACGCTGAGACCTTCAAACCTCAGCGAATTTGTTGGCCAGCAAAAGGTCGTTAGTCAGATTGAGTTACTAATCTCAGCAGCAAAATTGCACAACAGGACCCCCGACCACATTCTGCTGGCAGGGCCTCCAGGTCTTGGCAAGACCACCTTGGCAATGATTGTGGCGCAGGAGTCGAATCGAACTCTAAGGCTCACCTCAGGGCCAGCGATTCAGTCTTCGGGAGATTTGGCGTCGATGCTCTCGGCCTTGGATGCTGGCGATGTGCTGTTTATTGACGAAATCCATCGCATGTCAAGAAGTGCTGAGGAGATGCTTTATCTGGCGATGGAGGATTTCCGAGTTGATGTAATGGTTGGCAAAGGACCAGGTGCCACCTCGATATCTTTGGACATCGCACCATTTACTCTGGTTGGGGCTACCACCAGAAGCGGTATGTTGCCTACGCCACTCAGAGACCGATTTGGCTTTACTGCCTTCCTAGAGTTCTATGAGCCGGGCGAACTCGCCGGCGTCATCTCTCGTTCCGCGCTGCGACTTGGTATTGCCCTAACTGACGAGGCTGTGGGCGCTCTTGCCAAGAGATCTCGCGGCACACCGCGAATTGCGAACCGACTACTTCGCCGAGTAAGAGATTTTGCCGCAGTAAACGGCCATGAAGTGGTTGACATGGCATCCGTGCGTGGAGCCATGGCACTCTTTGAGATTGACGAACAGGGTCTAGACCGGGTAGATCGGCAGATACTCAGACTGCTCGCAACTCAGTTTGCCTCCAAGCCAGTTGGCTTGAGCACCCTTGCGGTTGCGGTAGGGGAGGAGCCAGACACCATTGAAGCGGTTATTGAGCCTTATTTGATTCGTATTGGATTCATCCAGCGCACCCCTAGGGGGCGCGAGATAACTCAGAGCGGAATTCTGCACATCAGTTCGAACTGACGCGAAATGGGCCTAGACCGCCTATAATTTCGAAGGACCTGTTCGGTAAGGAAAAACCTTGGATTACATACTTCTTGGCGTGCTCGCCGTAATGATCTTGCTGTTGGTGCAACAGAACAGACGTCGCAAGAAAGACGCGGAGAACTTGCTCGCATCCCTAGCGGTAGGCGCGAACGTAATCTTGCACTCCGGCATCAAGGGAACCGTAATCGAGATCTACGGTGATGACATCGTGATTGAGTCCACTCCAAAGACCAAGCTGTTGGTAGTAAAGGGCGCGGTTCGCGCCATTGCCCCAGCTGTAACAGAAGCTAAGTAACCATGGCAGAGAACACCACCACGCAGTCAGCCAAGCGCAAGCTGAGCTGGATTGGAGGCATTGCTGCCTTCTTCACCGGATTGATTATTTGGGGAGTAGCAACCGGTCAACCGGGAGCGAGCTACACCCCGGAGCTGGCCCTTGATCTGCAGGGTGGCACATCCATCATCCTGACCCCAACCTTGGCTGATGGTGAAACCGTGGACCAGGAGCAGTTGAACCAGGCACTTGAGATCATCCGCCAGCGTATTGATGGAACGGGCGTTGGTGAGGCGCAGGTAAGCATTCAAGGTGAACAGAACATTTTGGTTTCCATCCCTGGAACTCCTGATGCGAGCACCTTGCAGTTGATCAAGGCCTCAGCGCTATTGGAGTTCAGGCCGGTAATCACATTTGCTGCAAACACTCCAAGCACTGAGTCGAGCGCCGTGGACTTCTCCACCCTGTCCGACACTCCAAGTGCTACCCCTGCGAATGCATCTGACGCGCTGTGGGTGACCGAGAAGGTTCAGGCACAGTTTGAGGCTCTGGATTGCTCTAAGACTTTCCGCACCGCGGGTCAGGTTGACGACCCAGCCAAGCCACTAGTCACCTGTGATGACAGTGGATCAGTGAAGTACATCCTGGGCCCGGTTGAAGTATTTGGCTTGAACATCACAAATGCATTCGCCGGCACAGTTACCACCCAGACCGGCGCAAGCACTAACGACTGGGCGGTAAACCTTGAGTTTGACGCTGAGGGAACCTCAGCTTTCGGGTCGGTTACCTCTCGACTATTCACTCTTCCTTCTCCTCAGAACCAGTTCGCAATCACCCTTGATGGTCTAGTAATCACCGCTCCAGCAACCAACGCGGTTATCACCAACGGTCAAGCCCAGATCACTGGTTCCTTTACTCAGGAGACCGCTACCGTACTTGCCGATCAGCTCAAGTACGGTGCGCTGCCAATCGGCTTTGAGGTTCAATCTCAGGAAAACATTTCAGCAACCCTCGGTGAGGACTCCCTTGCAGCTGGTCTAATCGCCGGTCTGATTGGCCTGATCGTTGTGGTGGTTTACATGACCTTCCAGTATCGCGGGCTTGCGTCAGTAGTCTTGGGCTCACTCATGGTGGCCGCGCTGCTGGTATACCTAGCAGTTGCGTTCTTGAGCTGGAGACAGGGTTATCGACTGTCGCTTGCCGGTGTTGCGGGTCTAATCGTCGCAATCGGTGTGACTGCCGACTCGTTCATTGTTTACTTCGAGCGCGTCCGAGACGAACTTCGTGAGGGTAAGAGCTTGGAAGTTGCAGTCGAAGCCGGTTGGAAGCGCGCATTGCGCACCATTTTGGTGTCGGACGCGGTGAGCATCACCGCGGCTGTTGTGCTCTACATGCTGACCAGCTCCTCGGTCCGCGGATTCGCGTTCACGCTGGGACTTACCACCCTGATCGACCTATTGGTAGTGGCACTATTCACCCACCCAATGCTGCAGCTGCTGGCAAGAAACAAGTTCTTCGCATCTGGCCACAAGTGGTCTGGCTTCGATCTATCCGCATCACGCGCTGCCTACCTAGGTCGTGCCCAGTTCCGCGTTAGCGAATCACTGGCGGAAGGTAAGGCCGAAAAGGCGTCAAAAGAAGCCAAGAAGCGCCAGACAATTGCAGAACGTAAGGCCAAGGAGGCCGCAAATGACTAGTTTCAAGCAGATTGGTAACGAGCTTTACTCCGGCGAGCGCTCATTCGACTTCGTTGGTCGTCGCAAGCTTTGGTACGCATTCGCAGCGGTAGCGGTAATTCTTTCGATCCTGCTTCCAATCCTTCGCGGTGGATTCAACTTCGGTATCGAATTCCGTGGCGGTAGCGAGTTCCGTTTGACCAACTCTCAGGAGCTTCCGCTATCTCTTGCAGAAGAAGCTATCCACTCAGTTGTCCCTGAGGCTGAGGTTGTTACAACCGAGGTCGGTGTCGCAGACATCAGAATTCAGACCGAACAGCTAGAGGACGTTGAGTCTGAGGCGGCTCGCTTGGCGCTTGCCGAGGCTTATGGGGTTGAGGGTTCGGCGGTAGCGTCAAGCTTCATTGGACCAAACTGGGGTGCCGATGTGACGAGACAGGCTCTAACCGGTCTTCTAGTCTTCTTGGTCCTGGTTTCGATTCTTATGGCAATCTATTTCCGGTCTTGGAAGATGTCGGCTGCCGCACTTATTGCACTGGCTCATGACCTTGTTGTCACAGCAGGTGTCTATGCAGCAGTTGGCTTTGAGATCACGCCAGCGGCGGTCATTGGATTCCTGACAATCCTGAGCTACTCGCTCTACGACACCGTTGTGGTGTTCGACAAGGTTCGCGAGAACACCTTGGAGATTGAGTACTCAGAGACTCGAACCTTTGGTGAAATGGTCAACCTGGCTGTCAATCAGACCCTAGTTCGCTCAATCAACACTTCGATTGTTGCCGTTCTGCCAGTAGCTTCGATTTTGTTCGTTGGTGCTGCGCTACTGGGTGCTGGAACCCTTCGAGACATTGCTCTTGCGTTGTTCGTGGGAACAATCGTGGGCACTTACTCCTCGATCTTCCTGGCAGCTCCGGTCTACGTTCACCTGCGTGAGAATGAAGGCAAGTTGAAGGCTGCAGCTGACAAGGTTGCCGCCAACCGCGAATAGACTTCTCACTACCGATACATAGGAGTGGGACTTGACCGACAGCATCGCATCATCGCTTCGGTCAAGGTTGCCGAGAATCTTTACGCGGTCCTCAACCGCGTATTCGACCGATCTAAACGACCTAATAAAGATCGTCAGGCTCAATCACCCAAAGGCAGATCCTGCGTTCATTGAAAAGGCTTATAAGACTGCCGAGTTTCATCACACCGGACAGAAGCGAAAGTCCGGTGAAGACTACATAACCCATCCACTTGCCGTGGCGCGGATTCT
>DLPB01000014.1 GCA_002479805.1 Micrococcales bacterium UBA7469 | reverse complement strand
TAAAATCTCGTCTTTTCTTGGGTTGCCAAGCTCTTTTGGGGATTGACGATTGGCAACAGATTCGCGGTAAACCAGGTATGGGCGAAGCACGGTCTGATTGTCCTTTACGCCATAGAGCGTGCAGTCGGGGTGAAAGACTTGGTCAAACAGATCCATGTCTTGAGCGTGAATAACCTCAAAGTAGTTATCTAGAAGCTCAATGATTCCGACATCAATGGAAGAAGTTTCTGGGCTATGCATAGCCCAAAGATACTTCCCTAGTGCTTGTAGTTGGCGTATGCCGCAGCGATGACTTCTTCGGCTGCAGCCTTGTCCTTCCAACCCTGAATCTTTACCCACTTGCCAGGCTCTAGGTCCTTGTAGTGGGAGAAGAAGTGCTCAATCTCATTCTTGATCTGGCTGCTTACATCCCCTAGGTCCTGAATGTGGCTCCAGCGTGGGTCCTTGACCGGCACACAAAGCACCTTCTCGTCAACTCCGCCGTCATCCTCCATGACCAGCATGCCGACCGCGCGAACCTTTACGCCAACACCTGGGAACAGTGGGTACTCCAAAAGCACAAGGGCGTCCAGCGGGTCTCCGTCGCCACCGAGGGTGTTCTCAAAGAAGCCGTAGTCGGTTGGGTAGACGAACGGGGTGAACAGCACGCGGTCCAGGAAAACCCGACCGGTCTCGTGGTCAACCTCATACTTGTTGCGGCTTCCCTTTGGAATCTCAATAACTACGTCGTAAGACACGGCTTCTCCTCAATAGGCTTTTCGCATAAAGATTACCGAATCGAGACAGATGACACAGCGTCCTAGGCTCACTCCGGCGATGGCCGATGCCAGACGCGCTGTTAGAGAGCAGCTCGAATCACTCGAATTACCCAAGGGTTCGCTGGTTTTGGTGGCATGTTCCGGCGGCGGTGACTCAATTGCGTTGGCTGCCGCAACTGCCTTCGAAGCTCCAAGGCTGGGACTATTTGCTGGTGCGGTGATCGTTGATCACCAGCTGCAGATGGAAAGCGGCGAGGTTGCCGCCCGGGCAAAGCAGACCTGTGAAGAACTTGGACTAAACCCGGTTTTGGTTGAGCCGGTCACGGTTGAGGTTGCTGGTAACGGCATGGAGGCCGCCGCCAGGGATGCTCGCTACCAGGCCCTGGAGCGGGTTCGAATCTCGCAAGCTGCGGCTCTGGTTTTGCTGGGACACAACCTTGAGGATCAGGCGGAGACGGTGCTGCTTGGGTTGGCGAGGGGATCTGGGCTTTCGGCGCTCGCCGGTATGGATGGATTCGATCCCGCAAGATTGATCGCTCGGCCCTTTCTTGGGCTCAGTCGTGGCCTGCTACGTCAAGCCTGCGTAGATCAAGGGCTCAAGTATTGGGATGATCCGCACAACCAAGACCCGAAGTATGCGCGGGTTCGGGCCCGCAATTTACTTGATGCTTTAGAGACCGAGCTGGGACCAGGTTTTGCCAAAGCACTTGCCCGAACCGCCAATCAGGTTTCCGAGGTTGAGGAGCTGGTGGCATCTTTGGCTGCGGATTTGGTATTGGATGCCAAGGTTTCAACCTCAGCCAGGACGGTGAGTTACTCGGTTGAGCAGCTGGCATTACAGCCAAGTGCGGTTCGCACCGCGGCGCTGCATCTGATTGCAACAACCGCCGGTGCGAAGTCGATTTCTTCGGGTCAAATTCAGGCGATCGATGCACTTATCACCAATTGGCACGGGCAGAAATCTGCTGCCCTTTCTGGCATTACAGTAGAGCGGGTAAAAGACCTGTTGATCTTCACAAGGTCCAAGCCACCAACACCAGGAGCCTGCTAGTGCATCTGAATCACCCAGACATCAAAGAGGTATTGGTTACCGCGGAGCAGATTCGAGCCCGCATCGCAGAGTTAGCTGCACCAATCGACGAGTTTTACATAGACAAGGATGTGCTGCTGTTGGGCATCCTCAAGGGTGCGGTGCCATTCATGGCAGACCTGGCTCGTGCAATGCAGATTCCAACCAAGCAAGACTGGATGGCGGTTTCCTCCTACGGCTCCGGCACCGTCTCTTCCGGGGTGGTGCGAATCCTGAAGGATCTCGACACCGACGTCAAAGATCGCAACATTCTGATTGTCGAAGACATCATCGACTCAGGGCTCACACTGTCTTGGCTCACAGCCAACTTGAAGGCGCGTGGGGCAGCATCGGTAGAGATCGTCACCCTGCTTCGCAAGCCAGATGCAGCCAAAGTTGAAATAGCTGTCAGATGGGTGGGGTTTGATATCCCGAATGAGTTTGTAGTTGGTTACGGTCTGGATTACAACGAGCAGTACCGCTCTTTGGACGGCGTTGGAATCCTGTCACCGAGCGTCTACAGCTAGAAATTACGGAAGGGGCACACGCCCATAATGAAGATGAAGAAGTTTTTGCGCGGCCCCTGGCTCTGGATTGGGCTTGCCATCGGTGTGATGTTGATCGGCAGCCAGTTGATGACCGCCCAGCAGTTCACCAAGGTGGACACCCAGGTCGGTCTCGACCTAATCGAGTCTGGCAAGGCAAAAACCGTAAAGATCTTCGATGGTGCGCAGCGCGTTGATGTCACCCTTGCCAAACCAGATCCAGAGTATGGCGAGCAAGTTCAGTTCTTCTACGTCATCGGTCGTGAGGTTGCGGTCACCAAGGCTGTGGCGGATGCCAACATTTCCGAAGGCTGGACCGATGAGGTGCAGCGCACCCCTTGGTACCTAGCGCTGCTTGGATCGCTCTTGCCATTCGTGATCATCCTGGCGCTGTTCTGGTTCTTAATGGGGTCAATGTCGGGCGGTGGCCGCGGAGTCATGAACTTCGGTAAGTCCAAGGCCAAGATGGTGACCAAGGAAACCTCTAACGTCACCTTCAAGGACGTAGCCGGTATTGATGAAGCCATGGAAGAACTGGTTGAAATCAAAGACTTCCTCAAGGACCCCAAGAAGTTCCAGGAGATGGGTGCCAAGATCCCTCGTGGCGTATTGCTCTACGGCCCTCCGGGAACCGGTAAGACTCTGGTAGCCAAGGCAGTGGCTGGCGAAGCCGGAGTGCCGTTCTTCTCAATCTCAGGTTCCGACTTTGTCGAGATGTTTGTTGGTGTCGGTGCTTCGCGAGTGCGCGACTTGTTCGAGCAGGCCAAGCAGGCCTCACCCGCCATCATCTTCGTGGATGAAATCGATGCCGTCGGCCGTCACCGCGGTACCGGTATCGGCGGTGGTAACGACGAGCGTGAACAGACTCTGAACCAACTTTTGGTTGAGATGGATGGTTTTGACACCAACACAAATGTCATCCTGATCGCAGCCACCAACCGCCCTGACGTGCTTGACCCGGCGCTGCTGCGCCCAGGTCGCTTCGACCGTCAGGTTGGAGTAAACGCTCCAGATCTAAAGGGCCGTGAGCAGATTCTTGGCATTCACTCCAAGAACAAGCCACTTGCAGAAGATGTCAACCTCGAGTTGGTCGCACGTCGCACCCCAGGCTTTACCGGAGCAGATCTTGCGAATGTGCTCAACGAGGCGGCGCTTTTGGCAGCTCGACTAAACCGCAAGCTGATTGACAACGAAATCATTGACGAGGCAATCGACCGCGTCATCGGTGGACCGCAAAAGAAGTCCAGCCTGATGCGCGATCACGAGCGACTAATCACCGCCTATCACGAGGCCGGTCACGCCCTGGTTGCTGGTGCCCTAAACCACTCTGACCCGGTCACCAAGATCACCATCTTGCCAAGAGGTCGCGCCCTGGGTTACACCATGGTGATGCCGATGGAGGATCGCTACTCGGTCACTCGTAATCAGCTACTCGACCAGATTGCATACGCAATGGGAGGTCGCATTGCTGAGGAGATTGTTTTCAAGGACCCGACCACCGGAGCATCGAACGACTTCGAGAAGGCAACCAGCATTGCCCGCACCATGGTTACCAAATACGGCATGAGCCAGAAGGTGGGAGCAATCTCGCTCGGCTCGGGTTCGTCCGAACCATTCCTAGGTCGCGAACTGGCAACTCACAGCGCATACTCCAACGAGATGGCACAGCAGGTTGATGCCGAAGTTCGCCTGATTTTAGAGTCCGCTCTGGATGAGGCGCACAAGGCGCTGACCTCAAACCGAGTCATCCTGGACAAGTTGGCCAAGGTGCTATTGGAGCAGGAGACTCTGAACCAAGAAGAGATCGCAAAGATCTTCAAGGGCATCAAAAAGCTCCCTGAGCGCCCAACCTGGCGCTCTTCAACCAAGCGCTCACTTTCCACCAAGGGTCCAATCGCGGTTCCGAAGCGCAAGGTAAAGCAGCTTGAGGCACTGCCTGAAGAGCCCAAGCCGGAAACTGAGTCCAAGGAAGAAAGTGCAAGCTGATCGAATTCGCGCCGCGGTTCGCGAGCTGCTTTTTGCAATTGGCGAAGACCCAGATCGTCCAGAACTAGCCGCTACCCCAGGAAAGGTCGCTGAGTCCTACGCAGCTTTTTTCAAGGGCATCGGCCAAGATCCACTGACGCCGCTGGCAGATAATTTTCCCGCCGAGCACAACGAAGCGGTGATTCTCAAAGACATCGAATTGGTGTCGATCTGTGAGCACCACCTGCTTCCTTTCACCGGTGCTGCCCACATCGCATACTTGCCAACCGACAAGGTTGCTGGTCTTGGTCGCTTGGCGAATGTGGTTGAGATTTTGGCTTCTCGGCCGCAGCTGCAGGAGAACCTCACTGCTCAGGTTGCCGATGCTATTGAGCAGGGACTCTCTGCCCGCGGGGTGGTTGTGGTGATCGAGGCTAAGCACCAGTGCGTGGCATCAAGAGGCGCTAGGCAGCCAGAGGTTAACACCATCACAATGGCAACCAGAGGCGAATTTTCGGATCCAGTTTTGCGTTCAGAGATCATGGGCTTGATTAGTCGGCAATCATGACTTGGGTTGCGCCGAAGATCATGGGTGTGGTCAACACCACACCGGATTCATTCAGCGATGGCGGACAGTTTTTAGAGCTTGAACAAGCCCTGGCTCACGCCAAGCTGTTGGTCTTGCAAGGGGCCGCCATTATCGATGTCGGTGGCGAGTCAACCAGGCCAGGTGCTGAGCGAGTCACTCTCGAACAAGAGCAGGCCAGGGTTATCCCGGTGATCCAAGCCATTAAGGCGGAACTCGACGTCGAGGTTTCGGTCGACACCATGAACTCGGAAACTGCGCGGCTAGCTGTCCAGGCAGGTGCTGACTATGTGAACGATGTCTCCGGTGGTCTTGCGGATCCGGCCATGTTTGCCACCGTCGCACCGCTTAGCTGCAAATACATTCTTGGGCACTGGCGCGGCCACTCCGCAGTGATGGATCAGCTCACCGGCTATCGAGACGTTGCCAAAGATGTGGTTGCTGAACTAAGTGAACAGGTGGCAGTTGCGGTGGCTGCCGGTATCGACCGATCTCGCATAGTTGTAGATCCTGGCTTAGGTTTTGCCAAGAACATCGAAGAGAACTGGGAATTGGTTGCTCGCCTGGATGAGCTCAAGAACCTGGGGTTGCCAATTTTGGTGGGTGCATCTCGCAAGCGATTCTTGGCGGCGGTATTAGATCAGCAGAATCCGGCTGGGGTAGCCAACGGTCGACGCGATGTCGCAACCGCGGTGCTAACCGCACTGCTACTGCAGCGCGGACTTTGGGGTGTGAGAGTTCACAATGTTGAGCTAACCGCTGACACAATTGCAATTGTGAAGAAGCTGAAGGACTCCATCTAGTGCGCTACACCATCGAACTAAAGGGCCTTGAGGTCTATGCCTACCACGGTGTGCTGCAGCACGAAAAGGACTATGGTCAGACCTTCTTGATTGACTGTGTTTATCAGGTTGAGGCTGAAGCCGAGGATCAGTTGAACGCAACCGTTTCCTACGCGGCAGTTGCCGATCTACTTGCTGTGACCGCAACCAGCAACCGTTTTGACCTGATCGAATCGCTAGCCAGTGCTTGTCTAGCAGCTGTTGCAAACCTGGACGGCAAGATTGCCGCGGTGAAGGTGACCGTTCACAAACCACAGGCCCCGATCGAGCACAAGTTTGAAGATGTTTCGGTGAGTGTTCAAAGCGGTCGGTTTGAAAACTAGGGCGATCCTCGCGCTCGGCGGTAACCTCGGTGACCGAGTAGCAACCATTCGCAACGCCGTTGCACAGATTGACGCTCACGATGAAATTTCCGTCAAGCGACAGTCTCCGCTCTATGAGTCATTCGCCATGACTGCCAAAGGCATCGACAAAAGCGAACCGAATTACCTCAATGGCGTCATTGAAGTTTCGACTTCCCTGAAACCAAAGAAACTACTCGCCGCACTCAACGATATTGAAAATCAATTTGGCAGAGTCCGCCTTGAGCGCTGGGCTGCGAGGACTTTGGATATCGACATCATCACCTACGGTTCTGAGTTGGTCGAAACCAAGTCTTTGATAATCCCTCACCCCAGGGCTCACGAACGCGCCTTCGTATTGGTGCCGTGGGCTGAAATGGATCCAGCTGCCACTCTTCCCGGCCACGGAAAAGTCGCGGATTTAGCAGCTAACTTCGTAAGCCAAGTTTGGCGGTTCGAATGAAACTCGATCTGCGCTTTGTAACTGCTTGGTCTTTACTTTCGATTATCGCCGGAGCCTTGGTTGCACAACTTTCTTCCGGCTTCGGTTTTGCCTTCCCAGCAACGGATGCATTCTTGGCTGCCAGCCTGGTCGCCATCGGCGTCACAATCTACGCGGCAACGTTCCCCATTTTTCGCTACCGCAAAAAGCTGGAGCAGGCAGTCAAGCAGCCGGTTGCGCGGCCCGATCCGCTCACATCCTTCCGACTTTTGGTGATGTCAAACGCGGTGATGATTACAGCCCTGGGATTTGCCGGCTGGCACCTCGGTCAACTGCTTTGGCTGTGGATATTTTCCATCTCACCGCAGGCACTAGTGAGCTGGGCCGGAATCGGTTTGGTTAGTTCACTACTGATGTATCTTGGAGGGCTTGGCGCGCAATACAACTGTCGCCTGCCCAAAGACCCAGATGGAGACCGAGCATGAAAATCGGATTCGTCGGCAATGAAGCAGCCGGACCAGTCTTGGCAAAGGCGTGGGCGCAGGCTGGTCACGAACTGGTGGGTGCGGCGGTTGATAGCCCAGAGGCAATCGAGCGAGTAGAAACCCTGTTGCCTGATCTGCCGATTGCCGGCATGGCTGCAGTTGCCGAGGATGCCGACCTGGTGCTGCTTGCAGTTCCCAACTCTGATGTTGAATTAGTTTGCGATGGGCTTACGGACCTTGGGTTGTTTGGGCCAAAAAAGTTAGTTGTTCACATCTCGCCGCTGCGTGGATACGGAGTTCTGGCTTCGGCTGCGCAGCTGGGTGCAGTCCCAATCGCACTCCACCCGGTGATGCACTTCACCGGCACCAGCATGGATCTTTTGGTTTTGAAAAACAGCACCATTTCGGTCAGCGCTCCCGAAGTTTTACTACCTATCGCCCAGGCGCTAGCCATTGAACTTGGTGGTGAACCGCTAGTGGTTCAGGAGCATCAGCGCGCAGCTTATGCCGAGGCTTTTGAGGTTGCCAGTAGCTTCTCATCTCTGGTGGTGCAGCAGGCGGTCGGCATCTTGGAGCAGGCCGGTGTCGAATCACCTGCGAAGTTGATTGGGCCGGTGGTGCGCAGTGCGGTTGACAAAGCGCTCTACCTACCCGCAACCCCTTTGGATCCAGAGGATCTAATCTGATGCAGCTAATTCACTCGGTTGCCGAACTACAGGCTTTGATAGCGCAGCGCAGGTCAGCAGGTGATCGGATTGGTTTTGTTCCAACCATGGGTGCGCTTCACGAAGGTCACCTCTCGCTGGTTCGCTTGGCTCTGCAAAAGTGTGACTTTGTGGTGGTTTCGGTTTTTGTGAACCCGCTGCAGTTTGGTGCGAATGAGGACTTTGACAAATACCCCAGAACCCTAGGGATTGATGCCAATCTGCTAGCCGAGCACGATGTCGATGTTTTATTTGCCCCATCGCCGAGCGAGGTTTACCCGATTAGCAGTCCGGTCACTCAGCTCACAGCCGGCTCATTAGGTGCGAAATTTGAGGGTGAAATTCGACCGGGGCACTTCGATGGCATGTTAACCGTGGTGAATCGACTGTTCGATATCGTTCAGCCGGATTACGTTTTCTTTGGGCAAAAAGATGCCCAGCAGGTTGCGTTGGTGAAGCAGATGCTGCGCGAGCAGATTAGCTCCGGCTCTCGCGTCCCGATTGAATTTGTGGTTGGGCCAACCATCAGAAGCGAAGCTGGGCTAGCGCTTTCCTCAAGAAATAAGTTTCTAAAGCCCGAGGACATGCCAGCTGCGCTGTCTTTGAGCAAGGCCCTCTTCGCGGGGGCAGCGGGTAAGAACCGAGAAGAAGTGCTGGCGCTGGCTAGAGCTGAGATATCCCCGCAGGCTAAACTTGAGTATCTAGAGCTAGTCGATGCAGATAGCTTTGAACCATGTGAACCGGGTCTCTCACTGGCGGTGCTGATTGTGGCAGCCAGGGTTGGCGAGGTTCGACTAATTGACAACGTTTATATCGATAGGAAATCGTGAGCGAGCAAGAGATTGAGGTCGATGACCTTCCAGAGCAGATTGCCGTTCGCATGCAAAAGCGTGAGCGACTGAACGAGATCTCCAGCGCTTACCCAGTTTCGCTCCCGATTACCCACACTATCGAGGCGGTGCGCGCCCACTACCCAAACCTGGAAGCCGACATCGCAACCGGCGATGAGGTGGCAGTAGCCGGTCGCATCATGTTCTTGCGCAACACCGGCAAGCTTTGCTTTGCGACATTGCAGGCTGGCACCGGCGAGCGCATTCAGGCGATGATTTCGCTCGACAAGGTTGGCGAGGAAGCACTCGAATCTTGGAAAGAGCTAGTAGACCTCGGTGACCACATCTTCGTTCGCGGTGAGGTAATCACTTCAAAGCGCGGCGAGTTGAGCATTTTGGCTGTCGAGTGGCAAATGGCAGCAAAGACCATTCGCCCGATGCCAAACCTTCACAATGAACTGGGCGAAGAATTCCGCGTTCGTCACCGCTACATCGACCTGATCGTGCGTGACCGCGCTCGCGAGGTGGTAAAGATCCGCTCAGAGGTGATGCAATCGCTTCGCAACACCTTTGCCAACCGCGCATTCATGGAGGTCGAGACTCCAATGCTGCAGGTTGTGCACGGTGGCGCATCGGCACGTCCATTCAAGACTCACTCCAATGCTTTTGATACTGAGCTGTTCCTGCGCATCGCCCCCGAGCTATTTCTAAAGCGTGCGGTTGTCGGTGGTTTGGAGCGTGTCTTTGAGATCAACCGCAACTTCAGAAACGAGGGTGCCGACCGCACCCACTCGCCTGAGTTTGCAATGCTGGAGGCCTATGAGGCCTACGGCGACTACAACACGGTAGCTGACCTAACCCAGGAGCTAATTCAGAACGCAGCGATGGATGTCTTTGGCACCCATCAGGTGGCACTTGATGACGGCACCGAGAATGACCTGGGTGGTAGCTGGCCTCGAATCTCGATGTTCCACTCGCTATCTGAGGCGGCCGGAGTCGAAATCACACCTGAGACCGACATTGCAGAGCTAAAGAAGCTCGCCAAGAGTGTTCAAATTGATATTGAGCACCCGCTGCACGGCAAGTATGTCGAAGAGCTTTGGGAGCACTTTGTAAAGCCTGGGCTAGATCGCCCAACCTTCGTTACCGACTTCCCGGTTGACACTTCACCGCTAACTCGTGACCACCGCTCAATCTCAGGCGTGGTTGAGAAGTGGGATCTTTACATTCGCGGTTTTGAGCAGGCCACCGGTTACTCCGAGTTGGTGGACCCGGTTATTCAGCGCGAACGTTTCATGGCGCAGATGGAACTTGCCAAAGCCGGTGATCCAGAAGCAATGAAGCTTGATGAGGAGTTCCTCAAGGCACTTGAGTTTGGCATGCCACCATCGGGCGGTATGGGTATGGGTATCGATCGCCTGCTGATGAGTTTGACCGGCCTTGGTATTCGCGAAACCATCCTGTTCCCATTGGTGAAGTAGGAATTATGACTACCGGCGACCTGCTGCTTGATGCCCTTATTTCATTGATCCCACCGGCTTTGGTGGGGGTGCTGTTCTGGATAATGCTGCGTTCGATTCTGCGCGCCGATAAGGGCGAGCGTGATGCTTACGCCAAGATCGAGGCCGAGGAGCGCGCCAAGCGCGCTAACGCCTTGGGCGAACAGCCCTAGCAGTTACCCCAATCGCCACCTAGCATCTTCATTAGAGATTTTGGAGGTGCCAACTTGTTCGAGAAATTTACCGACAAGGCCAGACGTGTGGTCGTGCTTGCCCAGGAAGAAGCCAAGCTTCTAAACCACAACTACATCGGCACCGAGCACATTCTGCTCGGACTTATCCACGAGGGTGAAGGCGTAGCCGCTAAGGCGCTAGAGGCACTCGGCATCAACCTAGAGCAGGTGCGCGAGCAAGTTCAGGAGATCATCGGCCAGGGCCAGCAGGCACCATCGGGTCACATTCCATTTACCCCAAGGGCTAAGAAGGTGCTTGAGCTATCGCTGCGAGAGGCACTTCAGCTTGGCCACAGCTACATCGGCACCGAGCATCTACTACTTGGCTTGATTCGCGAGGGCGAGGGCGTTGCTGCTCAGGTATTGACCAAACTCGGTGCAGACACCAATAAGGTGCGCCAGCAGGTCATTCAATTGCTATCCGGTTACCAGGGCAAAGAGTCGGTAGCGGTTGGTGGCGAGACCAACCCACAGCCAAAGGGCTCACAGATTTTGGACCAGTACGGTCGCAACCTCACCCAGGCAGCAGCCGAGGGCAAGCTAGATCCGGTGGTTGGCCGCGAGCGCGAGATCGAGCGCGTCATGCAGATTCTTTCTCGCCGCACCAAGAACAACCCGATTCTGATCGGAGAACCTGGTGTCGGTAAGACCGCGGTGGTTGAGGGACTAGCTCAGGCGATTGTTTCGAACAATGTTCCAGAGACCCTGCGCGGTAAGCAGGTTTACACCTTGGACATGGGAAGCCTGATCGCAGGCTCTCGTTACCGCGGTGACTTTGAAGAGCGTCTCAAGAAGGTCACGAAGGAAATCCGCACCCGCGGTGACATCATCACCTTCATCGACGAAATCCACACCCTGGTTGGTGCTGGTGCTGCAGAGGGTGCAATCGATGCTGCCTCAATCCTCAAGCCAATGCTGGCTCGCGGTGAACTGCAGACCATCGGTGCCACCACCTTGGATGAGTACCGCAAGCACTTCGAAAAGGACGCCGCGCTAGTGCGCCGCTTCCAGTCGGTGCAGGTTGCTGAGCCAACTCCGGCGATGGCAATCAACATCCTCAAGGGTCTGCGCGATCGCTATGAGGCACACCACAAGGTTTCCATTACTGACTCCGCAATCGTTGCCGCAGTTGGCATGTCAGACCGCTACGTTTCGGACCGTTTCCTACCGGACAAGGCTATTGACCTTATTGATGAGGCTGGAGCGCGACTGCGCCTGAGCTTCCTCTCCTCCCCACCTGAGCTTCGTGAGATGGAAGACAAGGTCGCGGTAGTCAAGAAGGCCAAAGAGCAGGCAATTGCCGATCAGGACTTTGAGCTAGCCGCTGCCAAGCGCGATGAGGAGAAGAAACTCACCGCCGAGAAGATGCGCATGGAGAAGGAATTCCGTGAGGGAAATGTCGCAAAGCCCGGCATCGTAGACGAGGGTCTAATTGCCGAGGTGTTGGCTCAGGCCACCGGCATTCCAGTCTTCCGCCTCTCCGAGGAAGAAGGCGCAAAGCTAATCTTTATGGAGCAGGAGCTACACCAGCGGGTAATCGGTCAGGACCTGGCAATCGCCGCTTTGTCTAAGACCATCCGCCGTCAGCGCGCAGGCTTGAAAGATCCAAAGCGTCCATCCGGCTCCTTCATCTTCGCCGGTCCAACCGGTGTTGGTAAGACCGAGTTGGCTAAGGCATTGGCAGAGTTCCTGTTCGATGACGAAGACGCCTTGATCTCTCTGGATATGAGCGAGTACGGCGAGAAGCACACCGTTTCCCGCCTATTCGGAGCTCCTCCGGGATTTGTCGGTTACGACGAGGGCGGTCAGCTGACCGAGAAGATTCGTCGCAAGCCGTTCTCGGTTGTGCTGTTCGATGAGATCGAAAAGGCTCACCCGGACATCTTCAACTCACTGCTGCAGATTCTTGAAGAGGGTCGCCTAACCGATGGTCAGGGAAGGGTTGTCGACTTCAAGAACACCGTGATCATCATGACCACCAACCTAGGAACCAAGGAGATCACTCGTGGTGCGCTTGGCTTCACCCTCGAGGGCGACACCAAGAACGACTACGACCAGATGAAGGCAAGGGTAAACGAATCCCTAAAGCAAAACTTCAAGCCTGAGTTCCTGAACCGTGTCGATGAGGTAATCGTCTTCCCACAGCTCACCCGCGAGGAGCTATTGCAGATCGTGGACTTGTTTATCAAGCGTCTGCAGTTGCGTCTAGATGACCGTGATCTGAAGTTGATCCTCACCTCAAACGCCAAGGAGAAGCTAATCGAGCTCGGCTACGAACCAGCGCTCGGAGCTAGACCTTTGCGCAGGGTGGTGCAGCGAGAGATCGAAGACGCGATTTCAGAGCGCATCCTCAGTGGAGACATTCAGAACTCGCAGGACATCCTGGTGGATTACAATTCTGGAGAGTTCACCTTTGTCTCGACAGATCGTGCTCAGTCGGTAGTTTCCTAAATGACCGAGAAGCTGGGGTATCAACTCATTGAGGACCTCGGTGGCTTCGAGATTCGTCACTACCCGCCACACATTCTGGTGAGCACTAGCGAACCTGGATCCATGGCGACCGCAGGCAATCAGGCGTTTCGTCGCTTGGCTAACTACATCTTTGGTGGCAACAACGCCGGTAAGTCAATTGCCATGACTGCACCGGTGCTGCAGGCTCAAAAGGAAGCAGGCTTCGTCACCTCTTTTGTGATGCCGGCATCGATGTCGCTGAGTCAGCTGCCATCCAGCTCAGATCAGTCGCTATCGTTCGCTCAGCAACCAGGTGGCAGATTTGCTGCGGTTTCGTTCGCCGGGCTGGCAAGTCAAACCCTGTTTGACTCCAAGGCAACGTGGCTGAGGCAGCAACTTTCCGATAGGCAAATCGAAGCCTCGGGGCAGGCGATTTATGCACGTTACGACGGACCTTGGACACCCTTTTTCCTGCGTCACAACGAGGTTCTAATTCCACTTCAGGGCTAATTGCTCCATAATTGCCCAATGCTCTTGATTCGATCTGCCCGCACCAGCGATGTTCCGCGCATCCAAAAGATTGCCGAACCACTGGTTGCCGATCGCGTGCTGCTGGGCAAGGAAATGGTCGAACTCTACGAATCAATTCAAGAGTTCGTAGTTGCTGAATTAGACGGTGAAGTGGTGGGCTTTGGAGCCCTGCACGTTATGTGGCAGGACTTGGCAGAAGTTAGAACCTTGGCAGTCGATCTCAGCCACAAGCGCAGAGGTTTGGGTGCAGCGATATTGACCGAGCTACTTCAGCGGGCCAAGCAGCTTGGCATCCACAGAGTCTTTTGCCTAACCTTCGAGGTTGAGTTCTTCCGTAGCCACGGCTTTGAGGTGATTTCTGATATTCCGGTTGATGCCGAAACTTACGCCGAGATGGTTCGCTCTCATGACGAGGGTGTGGCGGAGTTCTTGGATTTGGCGAGAGTTAAGCAGAACACGCTGGGAAACTCCCGCATGCTCAAATACCTATAACTAGATTTGTCTCATGCCTACCCAACAACAGATTTATGCTCGCCGTCGCGGCGCTCTACTTTTGGCACTTCTCATCCTTGGTGTTTGGGCCTGGATTTCTATCGCTAACCCATTTGGTTCATCCGAGCCTCAGATGACCGCTAGCACCAGCAGTGAATCGGCAACCGTATCAGCTGAGGCCACAACCGAAACAGAAGCACCGGTCTGTCAGCCTGGCGTGGTTCAGGTTGAGGTGATGATCGGCAACGAGACCGAGACTCTCAATACTTTCTCATCCGATCAGACCCCGTTGATTTGGTATTCGATCGTGAATACTGGGCTAGAAGACTGCAAGTTCAACGTTGGTCTTCGCGGCACCTTCTTCACCATCACCTCGGGGGATCAGACCTACTGGTCATCCAAGCAGTGTGACAGAGACGGGCTAACCGATTCGGATGTGGTGTTGCCTTCTAACCAGGCGGTAGCCGCAATGCGATCGCCATGGGACAAGGTCTACTCATCTGAGAATGGTTGCAACGCCGAGAACAACGAACCGGTTCCAACCGGTGGTGCTACCTACAAAATCAAGGTTGAGGTCAACGGCGTAATCTCCGAGGAGAAGAGCTTTATCCTCAACTAATGGCTTGGCTAATCGCAGCCTTGACCAGTTGACCTTTTTCGCCAATCACCTTTGGGTGACCAAGTCGCAAGGCTTCCTGGCTTCGTTGCGCGCCATTGGTAACCCCACGAATCTCACCAGCGAGTGAAATCTCACCAAAGGCCGCAATCTGGTTGGCCACTGGCTTGTCCTTCACAGCCGAGGCAATAGCAATCGCGATGGCTAGGTCTGCTGCTGGTTCGGTAATTTTCATGCCACCGACGGTTGACACATAGACATCCTTGTCCGACACCGAGATGCCGGCCCTGCGATCTAGGACAGCAAGGATCATGGCGACTCGGGATGAATCGACGCCGTTGGTTACGCGCCTCGGTTGCGGGGCGGTGGAGTGAACCACCAGGGCCTGTATTTCGGCAATGAGCGCTCGCTTGCCCTCAACCGTCACCGTGATGCAAGTTCCAGAGACCGGGTTTTGCGAGCCGGAAACAAACAGCGAGCTTGGGTCCGGAACCTCCACGATTCCCTCACCGGTTAGCTCGAAACAGCCAACCTCGTCGGTTGGTCCAAAGCGATTCTTGAGGGTTCTCACGAAACGAAGTGAGGTCTGGCGATCGCCTTCGAAATGGCAAACCACATCAACTAGATGTTCGAGAGTTCTGGGTCCTGCTATCGAGCCGTCTTTGGTGACGTGACCAACCAAAAGCAGTGGAATGCCATTTTGCTTGGCAGTGCGGATCAGATTTGCTGCTACCTCGCGCACCTGGGCTGGCATTCCAGCTACGCCATCGATGTCGCTGGATGCCACAGTCTGAACCGAGTCGACAATAAACAGCTCAGGCTTGATCGCTTCGACCTGACCGAGCACGGTTGCCAGGTCGGTTTCGGCAGCCAGGTAGAGATTGTCGCTAAGAGCGTTGGTTCGTTGGGCACGCAGTTTTACCTGGGAAGCAGACTCTTCCGCTGAGACATAAAGCACCTTCTTACCTTGCTTGGCGAGGCGTGATGCCACCTCAAGCAGCAGAGTTGACTTGCCAACACCGGGTTCTCCGGAGAGCAGGATGGCGGCTCCTGGGACCAGTCCGCCGCCGAGTACTCGGTCGAATTCTCCAACCATGGTTGGTTGGCTTTGATTCTCACCGGTTTCAATCTCGGTGATTGGCCTTGCGGCCTGCGACTCGTTGAGTTTTAGGGCGCGCACTTCTTTGGTTGTGCCACTGGTTTCATCAAGGCTTCCCCATGCCTGACATTCGCCGCAACGACCTGCCCACTTGACGGTGGTCCAGCCACACTCGGAGCACTTGAATTCGGTTTTTTGCTTAGCCACGAATGAAACCTAACCCACACCTGCGACACCTAAACTCTTCAAACGGGCTGGTGTTGAAAGTTGAGACGTGACAAAGAACCACAGGTATGAGTTTTGGCTGGTGCTGATGCTGTCCTTGGGGGCATCTGCGATCTGGTCAACCATCTCGCTGATTCGCAAACTCTTGCAAGAAGGCGGACTCGCCCAAGCCACCGCTACCCTCAATCGACCACTTGCCGAGGTGCCATGGCTTGACCTGATTAGCCAACTGGCGAGCATCGCTTTGGCATTGGTGCCAGTGCTACTAGCGCTCTACTTTTTGCAGCAAGACGGCATCGACCTTGGGCTAAGACCCAAGTTGGCAGATCTGCGTCAGGTGGTCTTGGTTGCTGCCGGTGTCGGGCTTCCCGGAATTGGGCTTTACTTTCTCGCGCTTGAGCTGGGGTTGACTGCAAGGGTGATCCCAACTGCCCTGGGGGATAACTGGTGGACCATACCGGTGTTGCTGCTGGCGGCAATGAAGGCTGGTCTACTCGAAGAGGTAATCGCAGTCGGTTTTTTCACAACCAAGCTTTCGAGGTGGAAACCTGAGATTTCTATTTGGGGCTTGATAGTGCTTTCGGCGTTGTTTCGGGCGAGCTATCACTCTTACCAGGGCTTCTCGGCGTTCTTCGGAAACTTTGTGATGGGTTTGGTCTTTGCCTATTGGTTTTATAAAACCAAGCGAGTTGCTCCTTTGGTGCTAGCGCACTTTTTGATGGATGCGGTTGTCTTTATCGGCTATCCGCTGGTCTTTGGCTCATAGGATTTGAAAATGGACAATCTTCGAATTGCATTTATCGGCACCGGCTCCATGGGTTCTGCCGTGCTAGATGGCCTATTGGCTGCCGGTCACCCAAAGTCGCTCATCTCTGCCACCACAAAAACTGAGGCCAAGGCCAAGGCTTTGCGAGATCGCGGCATTAGCGCTTTAGCCGGCGAGACCTCACCGGATGCAAATGCCTTGATGGCCGGCGATGCCGATCTAATCGTGATTGGCGTGAAGCCATATCAAATCGTCGATGTCTTGACCGAGCTAAAAGGTGAGATTGGCAAGAACGCCGTGGTCATATCGATGGCTGCCGGGATTCAACTTTCAACCATGGCAGCAGTTCTTGATGAGAATCCAAACATCATCCGAACCATGCCTAATACTCCGGCCCTGGTTGGTAAGGGTGTGACAGGACTAGCGGCTGCGTCATCTGCATCGCAGGATGCGATCGCTGCAGCAAGTGCGCTGTTTGAGGCTGTTGGTTCAGTCTTGGTGATACCGGAGTCGCAGATTGACGCGCTCAGTGCGGTGTCTGGATCTGGTCCGGCCTGGGTTTACTACATCATCGAGCAGTGGGAGAAGGTGGCGATCGCTCAGGGCTTTAGTGAGCAGGATGCCAAGCTGTTGGTGCGGCAGACGCTTGCCGGCTCGGTGGAATTGCTTGAGTCGACTGGTGAGGAGCCTTCGGAGCTGCGCCGAAAAGTCACCAGCCCCGGTGGCACCACCGAGCGCATTATCGCGACTATGCAGCAAGCCGATCTGCATGGCATTTTTGCCCAGTCGCTAAACGCGGCGGTTGCAAGGGCTAGGGAAATCGCTAACTCTTGAAATAGGGGGATAGTCTTATTCCATGGCAGACATCTTTGAAGCAATTGCAGATCCAACTAGACGCGTGCTGCTTGAGACGCTTCTAGATTCTCACCTAACCGGCGGCAGTGGCGAACTAACCGTCACCGAACTGGTTGAGCGCACCAAGTTGGGCCAACCAACCGTATCCAAGCACCTGAAGACCCTGCGTGAAGTGGGGCTAGTTGCTGCTCGTGAGGACGGTCAAAAGCGCTTTTACTCAGTGGTTCCAGAGCCTCTTGAGGAGATCGAAGACTGGATGATCAACTTCCTCTCGCTCGGCTTTGATGCCGAAGAGGAAGAGGGCGATGAGATTGCTCAGACCCTTGGTGCTGCCGGCGAGAAGCTAGGTCACTGGCTAACCGAGAAGGCTGGCTGGTTGGGCGAGCAACTCAAGACCAAAGTCGATGAGTTGGATATCGAAGTTGACCCCAAGGAACTCGGTCACCGGCTAGGTCGCAAGTTAGCTGATGCCAAGGTTGAGGCCGCCAAGAGTGCCAAGGACTTCGAGAAGATCGCTCGCGACAAGGTGGAAGAAGTGGTTGATGAGGTAAAGGCCGAGGCTAAGCACCTAGCAACCGAGGTAAAGACCAAGGTCAAGAGAACCAAATGAGTGAAGAAAAAGACCTCCGCGATTTCGCTCGCAAGCGCCTAAAGAAGCAGCAGGAATTCAAGCAGTATCTCGGCGTCTGGGTTGGCGTGAGCATCCTTACCTCTGGAATTTGGTACCTAACTAGTCCGGAGAGCTACTTCTGGCCAATCTGGGTCATGTTTGGCATGGGGGTCGGTGCCCTGTTTGCCGGAATCGATGCATATGGACCTGGTGTCAAAAAGGTAATTACTGAGTCAGATGTTGATGCTGAGGTTGAGCGCCTTAGGCGTAAGGGCTAAACTTCTTAGGTTGTCCAATCGGACAGTGACACAATCTTTGTGAGGTTTTTGTGGGTTCAATTATTAAGAAGCGCCGCAAGCGTATGTCTAAGAAGAAGCACCGCAAGCTGCTTCGTAAGACTCGCCACCAGCGTCGCAATAAGAAGTAAATCTTCTCTAAAACCCGCCTTCGGGCGGGTTTTTTATTTCTTGAGGTCGCGCTTTTTGAACTGCAGGATCTCCCAGCCGGCTGCCTCGGCGTAACGCCTGAGTACCTTGTCTGGGTTCACCGCAACTGCGTGACCAACCAGGGTTAGTAGCGGTAAGTCATTCACGGAATCTGAGTAGGCGAACGATCGCTTGAGCGAAATGTGGCGCTCTTTAGCAAGTCTTTTAGCGGCCTTGCGCTTGGCTTTACCGTGTAGCGGCTCACCAATTAGTTCTCCGGTTAGCACATCGCCATCATGGCCAACCTCGGTGCCAAGCGCTCCCGTAGCGCCAAGGTCATCGGCAATCTTCTGAACTAGCTCAACAGGTGCTGCCGAGATAAGCCAAACTTCGCGGCCTTGCGCCAGGTGATTCTTGAGGGCAGCAACTGCTTCTGGCCAAAGCCTGGGCTTGATCTCTGATTCGTAGACGGTGTCGATAAGTTCGCGCAACTCGGCAACGGGGTGGCCCTTGGTGAGCTGGAGCGCGCGATCTTTGAAATCTGCCATCTTGGAGTTCTTCTCGCCGCGGCGAATAAACATCACCTGCTCAAACATGAAACGCCAGATGTCGCGGCGCTTGATGGTGCCACCGGCGAAAGCGACCTTGCCAAACAGGATTGACGTCGAGCCACGCACCAGAGTGTTGTCGACGTCAAAAAACGCTGCCTCAATCTTGGGCGTTAGGTCTTTTGGCTCTGGCACCGGCTTAGTCTATTCCGCCAATTAGAGGACTTAGGCTGTATTCGTGCCAGAACAAATTCAACTCACCATGGTGGTCCGTCAGGGTTGCCACCTCTGCGAGGTGGCGGAGAACGATTTGGCGAGGGTGCTTGGCCGTTTCAGTTCAGAGTATCCAGACACGGGTTTCGAAATTGACCTGGTTGAAATTGACGCAAGGCCAGAGTTTGAGAAATACACCGACGACATTCCGGTGCTTCTAATCAATGGCAAACAGGTAGCGTTTTGGCGCATTGAAGAAGACCGAGTATTTGAGCAGTTGAGGAAATTGGTATGAGAAAAGTTGTCTTCTGGATCCTAAAGAACTTCTGGTTTCCAATCCTGGTTGCCGTCCTTGGCTCACTAGCCAAGAAGCACACTTGGGCCGCCAAGGCTCACAGTGCTGTCAAAAAATTTCCAATGTAGTTGTTGCATTATTACTACATAGCATTTATGCTACATGCATGGGTCGTAAACCAAAGTCTGAAGAAGAGCGGGTAGCTAACCGCATCGAAGAACTGCGCACCCTATCCGGCCTATCTCGGCAAGAGCTCGCCGAGCAGGTCGGAGTTCACTATCAAACCATCGGTTACATTGAGCGCGGCGAGTATTCACCATCACTTGTGTTGGCACTTCGCATCGCCTCAGTCTTAGGAGCCAGGGTCGAGGAGATCTTTTGGCTGGATGAGGAACAAGCATGAATGAGCTTTTAGCTATTGGAATTGTGCTCGCCTACATGGCGATTGGCTATTTTTTGGTGTATCCAAGGGCCAAGAAAGTGTCGACATTGCGTTGGCTGGATCTGTTGTTTTCAGCACTGGCGCTCTCCACCGCAGCAGCTATCTTTTGGGTGAGCGATCCTAAGTTTTGGTTATTTGGTTATGAAGCTAATTGGTTCGTATTTACCCTGATCGCATACGTAGTAATCGAGACCCCAGCCTGGTATTGGTACATGAAGGCCCACCCCGAGCAGGGCACACTCGCCCAGGTATACGGCCTAAGGCCAGCCTCAAAAGAGAAGCTAGCCAAGAACATCGATACCGTAATGAATGACACCAAATGGGACGCCATTAGAACTTCCAGAGCGCAGAAGTTGCTTGTGGTTCTCGGTGTCCTGAGTCTCATCGCGGCACCGCTGGCTTTTTGGTTCGAAGACTTTCTAAAGCCGGGCTACGGAATCCTCGCGGTTCTGCCAATCTTCCTAATTTGGTGGCTGCTCAGAATCTCGGTTCGCTTGGTGGCTGACGCCCCAGACGAATACCTAGACGAATTCCAGGTCAGGCAACGCGACCGCACCTACCTGCACTCTTTCAGGATTCTTGCCGGTGTTGTCACCGCGCTGGCAATTGCGCTGATGATCGTGACCATCTCTTCGGACTATCAGTCGGAAGGCAATGTTGATTACTACAACTTTGCCCTCACCTTCGGTCAGGTGAACGCCATCATTTGGTCGATTTTGGGCTCGACGATCCTTATCCCAAATATGGTTCTAGCTTGGAACCAATCAAAGAAGAGGAGTTGAATTATGCCAATTGAGATTTGGATCATGATCGTCGCAGGTGCGGCAGTCATCTTCTTCTCTTGGTTTTTCACCAAGGGTAAGAAATGAATCTTGAGCAACTTGGTCTGTTTGGCATATTTCTCGCTGGGGCCACCCCTTGGTTCGAGGCGATTGCAGTTGTCCCGGCCGGCTTAATTTTTGGGCTTGACCCTGTGCTCACCGTGCTTGCGGCAGTCACTGGAAATGCGATCACAATCTTCCTGTTCGCCTATGCCGGCTCAAGCATTCGAGGTTGGCTGATCAGACGTCGCGAAGCCAAGGGTAAATCCGGGGATTCACCGAAGTACCAGAAGGCACTAGCAGCCTTTGATAAGTATGGAATCTGGGGGATGGCCGCCCTCGGGCCAGTTCTCATCGGAACTCAATTTGCCGCAGCCGCATCTGTTGGAGCGGGCGTTAAGCCACTCAAGGTATCGCTGATGATCACCGCAAGCATGGCAATCTGGTCAATAGCGCTCGCGGTTCTCGTCGCCTCACTTGGTGTGAATATCACCTAGTTATCCACAAATTAGCTGTCTATACTCTGTCTATACAACTGAGGAGATGGCATTGTGACTGATGTGGTAACTACAAAGACATTTCGAAATGGCGGATCACTCGCAATCCGCATTCCCTCTGGCTGGGTCATCGATGGCGAGGTAACTCTGACCAGGGATGCAAAGACTGGGGAAATAGCTGTGAGTCAGCGCTCTGCCAAGATGGCAGCGCTGTTGGCGGAATTTATCGAAAGAGGGCCCATCGACGATCCGGTTTTTGAAGAAGCTCTACGGCGCATTCCGAATGCCGATCAGCGAAGTGTGTTTGAGCGTCAGGATGACGATGCTGCTGCTGGACACTGATATCTGCAGCTACGGCATCAGAGCAGTGCATGGAGTCTCTGAAAAATTGGCTGCGACAAATTTCGGGGACTGGGCAATTTCCAGCATCACTCGACACGAATTACTCTTTGGCATAAAACTTCCTGGGGTGCCCGCCTCCCTAGTCGATGACGTAAACCGTTTTTTGGCCATAGCTACCACACTAAATTTCGACAATGCTGCGGCCGACGCTGCTGCATTGGTGCGAGTGCAACTGCGTCAACAGGGTAAGCACGCAGGCGATTTTGATGAGCTGATAGCGGGTCATGCCCTGTCCTTGGAGGCAACGCTAATCACCAACAACACCAAGCACTTTGAAAATGTGCCTGGTCTGAAGCTCGAGAACTGGCTTTAGGGCTGCAGTCTGTTAGGGCCGCGGAATAGGAAGCTGGCCTCACGGATGTTTGGCAAATCTAGTAGCAACATAACCACGCGGGTTAGTCCCATGCCAAAGCCGCCGTGGCTAGGAGCTCCGTAGCGGAAGAAGTCTAGGTAGAAGTTCAAGCCCTCAAGCTCAAGACCCTTATCCAAAACCTGCTTCTCTAGAACTTCGATGCGGTGCTCACGCTGAGCACCGGTGGTGATCTCGGTGCCCTTCCAAATCAAGTCGTAGCTGTTGGTGAGCTGGTCGTTGTCAGCGTGACGCATGTGATAGAACGGGCGGATGTTCTTTGGGTAGTCGGTGAGGAACACGAACTCGTGACCGTAGGTTTCCATGACGTGCTGAGCAATCTGACGCTCGCCCTCTGGGTCTAGGTCGCCGTCCATGCGCGGCACCTTGTAGCCGCGAGCCTCAACAATCTTGTGAGCTTCGGCCAGCGGGATGCGTGGGAATGGGGTGGCTGGAATCTGAATGTCGATGCCGTAGAGCTTTTGAATCTCTTCGCCATACTTGGCCTTCACCGCGGTGATGGCACGAACCAGCAACTGCTCCTGGAATTGCATGACGTCTTCGTGAGAGTCAATCCAGCTCATCTCCATGTCAACCGAAACGAACTCGGTAGCGTGACGGGAGGTGAACGATGGGTCGGCACGGAATACCGGTCCAATTTCAAAGACTTTACCCAGACCGGCGCTCATCGCCATCTGCTTGTAGAACTGAGGTGACTGAGCCAGGTAAGCGTGAGTCTCGAAGTACTCGAGTTTGAACAGCTCGGCGTGGGACTCAGATGGCGAAGCCATTAGCTTGGGAGAGTGAATCTCGATGAAGTCGTTCTCTAGCCAGATCTCTCGCCAGGTCTTCTCAATCTCAGTCTGAACGCGCATCATTAGGTTGAGTTCTGGGCGACGAAGGTCGATAAACCTCCAGTCCAGACGCTTGTCGATTGAGGTGTCATCGGCAATTGGGCTGTCTGGGTTGGCTAGAGAGACAATCTTCATGCCGGTAAGCAAGATCTCAATTCCGCCAAGCTTCACGCGCTCATCGTGCTTTAGGTTTCCGGTGATCTCGACGAAGGAGCCGTTGGAAAGGCTTGAGACCTGATCGGCCAGGGCATCTTCATCGGCAGGGCGTGGATAGGTGACCTGAACGCTACCGGTCTCATCGCGAATAATGATGAACTGAATGCGCTTTTGATCCCTGAGGGTTTCCACCCAACCACCAATGGTTACAGGGCCATCCGCTTGGGCTGCAAGCGAAGTGATGGTGTGGCGATTGAGCATGTGATTACCTCGATGGGGGTAGGCGTCTATTAGTTATTGAGAAGTTTAGCGAAGGTAGACTTAGGGCATGCCTGCCAACCGCCTTCACTTCGTTCGTCACGGCGAAGTCTTCAATCCTGAAGGCGTGCTTTATGAGCGCATCGAGGGTTTTCACCTCAGCGATTTAGGTCACCACATGGCAAAAGCCGCAGCCAGCCAGCTTGCTGCCGAAAATCGCCAGATTGCCAAGCTTTACGCATCACCGCTTCAGCGCACCCAGGAGTCGGCAGCTCCGATCGCCAAGGAATTTGATCTGGAGATTCAGCACGAACCCCGGGTTATCGAACCGTGGAACAAGTTCGCCGGTTACAAAATGGGTGGCAGGGCAATTCTCAAAAAACCATCCCTTGCCCTGCACCTTTACAACCCGCAGCGACCGAGCTGGGGCGAACCATATAAGGAAATCGCTCAGCGCATGACAGATGCGGCACTGAGTGCTTGGAGCAGTGTTGAATCGGGTGATGTGGTTTTAGTTTCACATCAACTTCCCATTTGGATGCTTTATCGTTCCAGCCAGGGCTTAGCTCTGCCCCATGACCCAAGGGCTCGCAGGTGCTCACTTTCTTCGATCACCTCGTTCGAGGTGGTCGATGGCAAGTTGGTGGAAGTTGACTACCGAGAGCCTGGTTTAGAACTAGCGAACCAGCTTCGCAAGGCTGCAACAGACGGAGGTGCGGTGTGAAAAGAGAGACTCAGCGAGCAATCGCAATCACCCTCGTTATCTTCATCGTCGGCACCATCGCGCTCAGCCTGGCAGGCTGCGCATCGGATCCTCTTGCCGAGCAGTTTCGCTCTGGCGACTCCAAAAACTACATCGCCGGCGATGGCACGGTGACCGAGTTTGCCAGCGAGCAAAGACCAACCTTCCTGCCTTTCAGCGGTGAAACCGAATCCGGTCAGATGCTCGACTCTGAGGCACTGGCTGGCCAAGTTGTGGTGATGAACTGGTGGTATTCGGCCTGTGCTCCCTGCCGGGCTGAAGCACCAGAGCTGCAAGCTCTCTACGAAGAGTTTCAGGTTCAGGGTGTGCAGTTTGTTGGCGTGAATGTTCGTGACACCTCGGAGACCGCACTGGCCTTTGATCGCAAATTTGGCATTAGCTTTCCATCAATCATGGATGCTCAGACCGGCAGTGTCTCGCTGGCATTTCAAGGCGTAGTCAGCCCCCAGGCGGTGCCAACCACCTTGGTGATTGACAAGCAAGGCAAGGTCGCATCTCGCATCCTCGGGCGTATCGACCCATCGATTCTCAGAACCTTGATTGAGACTGTGGTAGCCGAGTGAACCCAGCAGAGGTGGTCCTAAACGGCTCGCTGTTGGCGGCCATGCCGATTGCATTGCTGGCAGGCTTGGTCACATTTTTATCGCCCTGCGTTTTGCCCCTGGTCCCGGGCTACCTCGGATATGTCTCCGGTGCAGCGCAGAGCAAGGCCAAGTTGGTGCTCGGTGCAATTTTGTTCGTACTTGGCTTCACGGCAGTATTTGTCACCCTCGGGGTGCTGGCTGGTTCAGCGGGACTGCTATTTTTTGCCAATACCTTCTGGGTGCAGTTTGTCTTGGGCGCGCTGGTGACAATCTTTGGTCTTGCGATGATCGGGCAGTTTAGCTTTTTGCAGCGCACCATCAAGATCCCTTTCAGCCCAAAGGTGGGTCTTGCGGGAGCACCGGTTTTGGGTGTGGTGTTTGCACTGGGTTGGACCCCTTGCATTGGACCAACCCTGGCTGCGGTTTTGACATTGGCTTCCACGACTTCAGACCCGTTGCGCGGCGGCATCTTGGCAACGGTTTATTCGCTCGGAATCGGCATTCCATTTGTTTTGATTGCACTCGGCATGCGCTGGGCAGTAACCAGCGTGGCATTTGTGAAGCGTCACATCAGAGCCTTCAACCTGTTTGGCGGTGGGATGTTGATCTTGATCGGTGTGCTTTTGATGACCGGTTTGTGGGGTCAGTTCCTCACCTGGATGCAGGAGGTGAACAGTGGCTTCCAGCTCGTTCTCTAAGTTGACTTTCTGGCCACGGTGGTTCTGGCGGCAACTTACCTCGATGCGCACCGCACTGTTCTTGCTGCTACTTCTGGCAATCGCAGCGGTGCCGGGTTCGATCTATCCGCAGCGCTCGGCAGACCCAAATGGTGTGCGAATCTTTTTTGACAATAACCCTGGTGTCGCTGAGGTGATGGATGATTTCCAGCTCTTCGACGTCTACACCTCAGTTTGGTTCTCGTCGATCTACATCCTGCTTTTTGTCTCCCTAGTTGGCTGTGTGGTGCCGCGAACCAAAGTCCACTTCGAGGCGCTCAGAGCCAAACCGGTGCAAACCCCGCAAAACCTAAAGCGCATGCCCATTCACCAGGAGTTAGCAGATCAGCCCGGCTATCTTGAGGCGGCACTCAAAGTCCTAAAGTCCAAGCGCTATAAGGTCGAACTGCAGGGCAACTCGGTATCGGCAGAAAAGGGCTATAGCCGCGAGACCGGCAATTTGGTCTTTCACTTCTCCCTTATCGGAGTGCTGATTGCGGTTGGTGTCGGTGGTGGTCTGAGCTTTAGCGGGCAGCGCGTTTTGGTGGTCGGCGATAGCTTCGTGAACAACCTCGCCAGCTACGACTCATTCTCACCGGGACCATTTTTTGACGAGACCCAACTTGAGCCATTCAGCGTGAAACTAGATGACTTCCAAGTTGTCTACGATCTGCAAAACCCCAATAACCTTGGGCAGCCAATCGACTTCATCGCGAGCGTCACCTCCGAGGGTAAGCAGTCCGAGGTCCGAGTGAACTATCCGCTTGAAGCGCCGGGAGCCAGCATCTACCTAACCGGTAATGGCTTTGCACCTGTGATCACGGTCTTTGATGGTGAGGGAAACATTGCCTTTTCTGGCCCGAGTGTTTTCTTGCCGCAGGATGCCAACATGACCTCTCTTGGCGTTATCAAGGTTCCAGATGCACTGCCTGAGCAGGTGGGCATTATTGCCTTCTTCTACCCAACCGCCGAGCAGTTGGAATCTGGGGCATACACCTCGATCTATCCCGACCCGATTGATCCACTGCTGAGCATGAATGTCTACTCCGGTGATCTGGGCCTTGATGAGGGCATTCCAAAAAACGTCTTTGCGCTTGACACCGAAAACCTCGAGGTGGTGGCATCGCGTCAGGGGCCAAACGACCCACTCCAACTTCGCATCGGCGAGACGGTTGAGTTGCCAAATGACCTAGGCAAGGTGCGCTTTGATGGGCTACTTAGATATGCATCACTCGATGTCGCCTACAACCCCGGTGGTGTCTGGGTGCTGTTCTTCGCAATGCTCTCGCTGTTCTCGATGGGGCTATCGCTACTTACCCCGCGCCGCCGAATTTGGGTGAGACGCAATTCGGATGGGACAATTGAACTCGCTGCTCTGGCTCGCAGTGATGACCCAAGGCTTGAAGAAGTCTTGAACGATATCCGCACACAAATCGACTCCAAGGTTGGAAGCAAATGACGATTGTTCTGAACGAGCCACTTTCTCAGATTTCGCTGCTGTTTGTATCGGCAGCGATGGCGTTTATCGCCCTGGCACTGGTGCTGTTCTCACTTCAGCTTTCCAAGCTGCTAGGTCAGAGCGCAGAAGAGCGTGCCAAGCTGTCGAACCTTGAGAAGATCGGGTTTGCTGTCACGGCGGTTGGAACCGTGGTGCTGGGTATTGGCGTCGTGCTGCGTGGTATTGCAGCCGGACGTGTGCCATGGGCAAATATGTACGAGTTCTCGATCTCGGCAGCGCTATTGATTTTGTTGGTTTACCTCACCTCGCTAAAGATCAAAGACGTGCGATTTATCGCAACCTTCGTTACCGGTTTTGTTTTGGTGACGCTGTTTGCTGCGGTTTCACTTTTCTATGTTGAGGTAAAGACCCTAATGCCGGCACTGCAGAGTTACTGGCTGGTGATTCACGTCGTGGTGGCCATTCTGGCCTCATCATTCTTTTGCATCGCAGCCGGTCTGCACATCGCCTACCTAGTCAAGGCTGGTAATTCGGCAAGGCGGCTAATGGAGCTGTTCCCGGCGCTTGAGCAGTTAGAGCGATTGGCCTACCGCTTCAACGTGGTTGGTTTTGTGCTCTGGAGCTTTACCTTGATTGCTGGAGCGATCTGGGCCGAGCGCGCCTGGCACCGCTACTGGGGTTGGGACACCAAAGAGGTCTGGACCTTCATCATCTGGACCCTCTACGCCGGCTACCTACACGCCATGGCAACTAGGGGCTGGAACGGTAAGCGAGCAGCCTGGTTAGGCTTGGTGGCATTTCTCGCGGTGATCTTTAATTTCACGATCGTGAACATGTTCTTCAAGGGACTGCACGTTTACTCAGGCCTCTAGAAGCGCAAAGCACCGCTCTAATCTCTCAAGCCACCACCGGGTTCGCTCCGGGCTAGCTTGGTATTTTTCTAGCAGATTCTGATCTGGCGATACCTCACGCGGAGTGATTCGCCCTGCTTTAGGCGTAAGTGGCTCTGCGCTGATATCTGATTCCATCAGGCTTAGCGTTCCAAGACCACAGTCAAATTCCAACTCAGGTAATGCGGCGGCAAGGTAAGCGCCCTGGGCCAGACCAATGCTGGTCTCAAGGGCTGAGCTCACCACCGCAGGTATTCCAGTCTGTTTTGCAATCTCCAAGCAGCGTTCAATGCCACCTAGCGGCTGAACCTTGAGCATCACAATGTCGGCAGCATTTCGCCTTGCGACCTCAAGGGGATCTTCCGCCTTACGAATCGACTCGTCTGCCGCAATCAAAACCCCGAGCTTTAGGTGAGCGATGGTCTTTCTGAGTTCCACCAATTCGTCAAGGGTCGCACAGGGCTGCTCAAAATAATCCAGCCGATCAAGTGGGATCTTGGCCAAAAGCTCCAGGGCTTGCTCGGGGGTGAAATTGCCGTTGGCATCCAGCCGTATCCGACAGTCGGGATAGCTCTTAGCCACCTCTAGTACTCGAAGCACATCCGCAGATATGGGTTGCCCGGTCTCTGCGACCTTGATTTTTACGGTTGAGAATTCACCAAACTTTGCAAGCACCGCAGTCACCTGATCTGGTGTAACTGCCGGCAGGGTCGCGTTCACCCCAACCGAGGTTCGATGCAGTGGTGGAAGGTCCTGGTTCGCAAAGCTGATTGCGGCCGCTAGCCAATTACTGGCTTCTTGGTCTGAGTATTCAATAAATGGGGAGAATTCTGCCCAGCGCTTGCTGCCCTTGAAAATAAGCGCTTCACGATGGCTTAGGCCGCGGAATTTAGTCAGCATCGGGATGCTCACAACGCTGATTTGGGTTATTTTCTCCCCGAACACCCGATTAGTCTAATTGCATGGCAAATACCGTTTCCGAGACCTTTGATCAGAACCTGTGGCACACAGTCGCCGGTTTTGAGGAGCTGACCGATGTCAGCTACCACCGGCACAACACCCTAGGGGTGGTGCGAATCGGTTTTTCCAGGCCTGAGGTAAGAAACGCATTTCGGCCACAGACTGTCGATGAGCTTTACCAGGCACTAGATCACGCGAGGTGCTCTAGCGATGTCGGTGTGGTTTTGCTAACCGGTAATGGACCATCACCAAAGGATGGCGGCTGGGCATTCTGCTCCGGAGGTGACCAAAGAGTTCGCGGCGAAGCTGGATATGAGTACGGCCCAGGAACCGCGGGACGACTTCACATCCTTGAGGTGCAGCGGCTGATTCGCTTTATGCCGAAGGTGGTTATTGCCCTAGTTTCGGGCTGGGCAGCCGGCGGCGGCCACTCGCTCAATGTGGTCTGCGACCTATCGATTGCCTCTCGCGAATACGCACGTTTCAAGCAGACCGATGCCGATGTTGGTTCTTTTGATGCCGGTTACGGCAGTGCCTATCTGGCAAGACAAACCGGGCAGAAATTCGCGCGCGAGATATTTTTCCTCGGTCGCGAATACGACGCCCAAAGGGCTTACGAGATGGGCGTCGTAAACGCTGTGGTTGACCACGCCAAGTTGGAGAGCACCGCTATCGAATGGGCTGAAGACATTTTGGCAAAGTCGCCAACCGCAATTCGGATGCTCAAATACGCTTTCAACGCAGTTGACGATGGTCTGGTGGGACAGCAGTTGTTTGCCGGTGAGGCAACCCGACTTGCCTACGGCACCAAAGAGGCCGCGGAGGGTAAGAACGCATTCTTGGAGAAGAGAAAGCCAGACTGGTCTGACGCCCCCTGGCACTTCTAATGAAACCGCTTCGCCTGATACCTGCCAATGACACATTTCGTGCGCTATCGAGCTGCATCGAAATGCTCGATGGCAAGCTAGCGCTATTCATAACCGAACCAGAATTCAATGGTCTGATGCCCGAGGTGCACGGGCTGCCCGAGCAGGTCGACGACGATGTCTCACTGATTGTTGAAAGCTCCGGGTCAACCGGCACCCCTAAGCGAATCGAGCTTTCTGCAGCTGCGCTTCGGGCTTCTGCCGAAGCCTCCGCCAAGTATCTAGGTGGTCAGGGGCAGTGGCTTTTAGCTCTGCCGACCAAGTTCATTGCCGGCATAAATGTTTTGATTCGATCGGTGATTGCCGATACTCAGCCGATCATGCTGAACGCCCAACTTCCATTCACTGCTGAGGCTTTCTTCAGGGCCGCCAGTTTGATGACCGAACCAAAGCGCTTTACTTCGCTGGTGCCGGCACAGCTTGCGAGACTGCTTGAGGCAGTGCGATCTGACAGTTGCTCACTTGCGCTACTAAAGCGCTTCGATGCCATTTTGCTGGGCGGGCAAATGCCGGACCAAAAGGTAATTTCAGAGCTGCGAGAACTGGGTGTAAAGATCGTTGTTTCCTACGGCATGACCGAGACTGCCGGTGGCTGTGTTTATGACGGCGTCCCGCTGGATGGAGTCTCTGTCAATATCCGCGATTCTCGAATCGCCATCGCGGGGAAAACCTTGGCGAATGGCCTGGGTGACGAGTTTCTAACCAGCGATCTTGGTGAGATTGTCGATGGCAGGTTGAATGTTCTGGGCCGTGCCGATCGGGTGCTGATCTCAGGCGGTCACAAGATCTCTTTAGAGATGGTTGAACAACGAGCCAGCGAGATTGCCGGAGTTATCGCAGTCGCTGCGGCTGCAATCAAGACCAGCTGGGGAGAGTCGGTTTGCCTGGTTTACGAAGGCAGCCCAGAGGTTGATTTTGCTGAGTTAGCCAAGTTGTCGCTGGCAGCAAAACCGCAGCGAGTAATTCGGGTTTCAAGCTTGCCTAGGCTCCCAAGCGGTAAACCAGACCTCAAGGCAATTGCAAAGCTTTTGAGCGAATAGCATTTGTGAGTTATGTCGATAAAGAATTGGATCACCGGAGCCAGGGTTAGAACCCTGCCGCTCGCTGTCGCACCGATAGTTTTGGGTTCGGCAAGTGCCGATCTGGTTGATCGCTGCAATCCACTGCTTGCTTCTCTCGCGTTGCTGGTGGCACTACTGCTTCAGATCGGTGTGAACTACGCCAATGATTACTCAGATGGCATTCGCGGCACCGACGCAAATCGCGTGGGACCTCTGCGACTAACCGGCTCTGGTTTGGTCCGCCCGCAGGCGGTAAAGCTAGCGGCAGCAATCACATTTGGTTTGGCAGCACTTTGCGGTTTGGCGATTGTGCTGATCACCGGTCAGTGGTGGTTAGTTGCGGTCGGTGCGGTGTCGATCATCGCAGCCTGGTACTACACCGGAGGTAAGTCACCGTATGGCTATGCCGGCCTGGGCGAGATTGCAGTATTTATTTTCTTTGGGCTGATTGCAACGGTGGGAACCGCATACATTCAGATTCTCGAAATTGATCCGATGGCGGTGCTGCTTGGAATCAACTTTGGTTTCTATGCCACCGCTGTTCTGCTCGTGAACAACATCAGGGATGTTGCCACCGATAAGCAAAGCGGTAAAAACACGCTTTCGGTTCGCATCGGTGTTCGGGCATCGAAGTGGCTGTTTGCAACCCTTTTGATTCTTCCGGTGATCTTCAACATTCTTTTGGCTTCGCTTTACCCGGCCACAATTATCGGCCTTGCGAATTTGATGCTGGTGTTCCCGGCATTTATGGCTGGGGTGAGAGGCAAGAGCGCCAAGGACTACATTTCTGCCCTAAAGCTCACCAGCTTTGCTGGTTTGGGCTTTGGGCTACTGGTTGGCCTCGGGCTTTTTGTCGTTGCCTTCTGAGTCGAGCACCTGGTTCTCCAGATCGCTCTCTGCATCTTTATAGCTGCCAGCCTCATCGCGCGAGAGCTTCTTTGCTACCGACTCACTAAGGGCATTGCGCTGGCGATCTAGGAACAGGAGTGAGAGAGAAAAAGAAACAACCGCGGCAATAATCGCCGCGAAATATGGGTTGAAATCTAAAAGTAGAAACGCAAAGAAAATGCCGAAGAACATCCCTAAACGAATCAGGGTGTAGCTCAGCCAAGGGTTCTTCACGGCAATAGTCTAAGCGAGTCTGAATTAGGGTTGAGGGTATGACAAGACTGGCAATTGCCTCTATCGCCTTTTTGGTGATATTCACGGTATTCACCACCGTCTTTGCCGCTGCGGCAAATAAGAATGAGGTCCGCCTACTTCCTAAGTGGGCATGGGTGCTGCTGTGCCTGGTAATCCCATTCTTCGGCGGATTGCTCTATCTGATGGTGGGAAGACCGCTGGGCAAGGGACCTTCGAACCCAGGTAAGAATCGCAGGGTCGTCGCCCCGGACGATGACCCAAACTTCCTTCGCGATCTGCAGCGTAAGCTAAAGAAAGACGAAGACGACCAGAAGTGACAAAAGCCAGCTCCCAATCCTTTGCGGCAGAGCTATTGGCGACCTTGGTTGCCCTAGGTGCCAAGCACTTCTACCTAGCTCCCGGAGCAAGATCACAGTCGCTTGCCATTGCTGCTGATCAACTGGCTCAGGCTGGCTTGGCAGATCTAACCGTGCGGCTCGACGAGCGCTCGATGGGATTTGTGGCATTGGGTAGGGCAATGACCTCTGGCACGCCTTCGGTGGTAATCACCACGAGTGGAACCGCGGTGGCCAACCTTCACCCAGCAGTGTTGGAAGCTAAGCACAGTGGTGTGCCGATGATTCTGCTCACCGCAGATCGTCCTGCCAGACTTCGCGGCAAGGGTGCGAACCAGACCACCATCCAGGTGGGGATTTTTTCCGATGCAGTTATTCACTGCATTGACGTCAGCGTTCCAGAGCTAGGTGAATTCAATGCTCGGGAACTTGCAATCGAGGCCATTGAGCTTGCCAGCTCGGAGCACCCGGGACCGGTGCAGCTCAACCTGCAGTTTCAAGAACCGCTGAGCGACCTAACACCCAAGGCGAATGAGATCATCACCTTGGGGGTAACGGCAAATCAAGTCCGATCGGCAAAGTCCACCTTAGAGGTGGAGGTTTCTGACCGCGCCGTTGTGGTTGCTGGTGCTGGTGCGGGAGCAGCTGCTGTCGAGTTTGCCAAGGCTGCCAATCTTCCGCTATTCGCCGAGCCAACTTCCGGCGCTCGCTATTCAGAGCAGCTTGTGGTTGATTACATCGCTGGTCTAAATGGAGAACTCGGGTCTGAGGTTGATCAAGTTTTTGTCTTTGGTAAGCCAACGCTTTCTAGGCCAATCCAAAAGCTGATTGCGAATGCCAAGACCTGGGTCTGTCAAAGTGGCACCCACGGCCACTTTGACCCGAGCGGTAATGCACTTGGGTTTGCTGACGAGCTTGTGCCACTGGGTGTATCTCAGCAGGCATGGGTTGATGCCTGGCAGCTAAATGCCGCCTTGATCTCAAAGCGCGCGGAGTTGGCCCAGGCAGTTTGGGCGGCAACTAACGTGGATGAGCAGTTGCTCTTCGGCGCTTCGCAAATCATTAGGGAGGCTGACCGGGCTCTGCCGGCAAAGCAACTTCGCGCCTTTGCCAATCGCGGTCTGGCTGGTATTGACGGCACGGTTTCAACAGCACTCGGGCTCGCGCAATCTGGAAAGAAAACCAGAGCCCTGCTTGGTGACCTCACCCTGCTGCACGATGCAAGTGGGCTAAATCTCTCTGGAATAGAAAAACTGGATGTCCAACTGATTGTCGGCAATGATCGCGGCGGTGAGATATTCAAGAAGCTCGAGGTGGCTCAGCTATTGCCGCAGGATGCGCTGCAGCGCTTGTTCCTAACCCCGCAGCAGGTTGATCTCAAATCATTGGCTTACGCCTATAGCTGGGAGTATGTTGCAGTTGATTCGGTGAGCGAGCTAACGAAGGTTTTGCAGCGCTCAGGCCAGCTACTTATCGACTACCAGCTCTAGTTTTCGAAGGCGTAGCGCACAGCGCGGAACTTCAGTTCGGTCTCCGCAAGCTCTGCCTGCGGGTCAGATTCCGCCACGATGCCGCAACCGGCAATTGCTCGAACCACGACCTGGTTGCCTTGGGTTTCGATAATGCCGCCGCGCAGGGCAATCGCAAGTTCCCCAGAGCCATCGGCAGACACCCAGCCAACTGGTCCGGCATAGCCTCCGCGGTCGTAAGGCTCTAGTTCTTCGATCAGCTCAATTGCTAGTTCGCGCGGGGTTCCGGCAACCGCTGCGGTTGGGTGAAGCTTCGCAATTACATCGAGCAGGCTGGTCGCTGGTTTGAGCTTTCCTCGAACGTCGGTGGCAAGGTGCCAAAGATCTGGCAGCGCAAGCGAGAAAGGTTGGGCATCGGCCTCAACCCATTCGCAGAAAGGCTCTAGTTCAGACACCATGGACTGCACTGCATAGCCATGCTCGTGATTGTTCTTGATCGAGTGGCTTAGGCCATCTGCAATTGCGCGATCGACATCTGGGTCGGTGCCGCGACCTGCGGTTCCGGCTAACACGCGAGCCGAAACCTCGCCGCGCTCGGCTCGCAGCAGAAGCTCTGGGGATGCTCCAAATACACCTTCGACTTTGTAGGTCCAGCATTCCGGGTAGCGCGCTCGTAATCTGGCGAGGGGCTCTGTCAGATCAGGTTGCTGTGGCAAGACCATCTCGAGATCCCTCGAGAGCACGACCTTTTTCAGCTCGGTCTGCGCAATAGTCCTGATCGCTTTCGATACGGCATCGGTAAAGCCTGCGGGGGAGAGCTTGCCCGCTTCAAATTTGGTTGGTGCGCAAGTTTCGGCAAGGTGATGCTCTTCGGCTTCAACTTCGATTACAAAGCTTGCCTCTGGTCGAATCACATAGAGCCTTTTGGGCACCACCAGCACACTCTCGACCTGGGAGTTCTCCGAAAAGGTAATTGAGCTAAATGCCACTAGCGAGCTACCGGGAAGTTTCACGCCGTCGAGAATCTCGGCTTCGGCACAAACCTCTTGCCATTTTTTAGCAAGTGAGGCAATTCGATCCTTACCCTTTGCGCTGAGGCGAAGCGCTATCCCTTGACCAATCAGGGTTTGGTTACTGCGAGCAAAAAGAAAATCTCCGGTTGGTAGGCCGGCTAGCTCAATAGGACGCGAGGTCACCTTGAGCGGCATGGAGATCCTTTACTAAGAGTTGGCTGTGAGCATCAGCAAAAGCTGGGGCTTTAGGGCCAAGCTATCTATCCTTGAGGTTAAGTCTAGGCGAGGAGTCCAATGCGAAAAGTAGTCGCGGTATTCCTTGCCTTGCCCATCTTCTTATCCCCGCTGGCTGCTTTCGCCGATGAAGACGAATCTGAAGAAAAGGTCGAACGGGAGTCTCAGGAGCAGGTGATTGGCCCGCAGGTTCACAATCCGTTGGACACCGCACCCAAATCAGAACCGATTGATGTCTCCAAGATTGTGATTACGAATCAGACTCCGGCCGATCAATTTGTGATGGCCACGACTCCGTTAGTGCTGGCATTGGGAGCTGGATCGATTGGGCTGGTGATTTACACCTTCGTGCGGGGTTCCAAGGGCGAGGATAAAGATTAGACTGCTCTAGTGAGCAAGGCCGACCTATCCAAACAACCGCAAGCCGTATCGGCAATGTTTGACTCGGTCGCAGATTCTTACGACAAAACCAATGACCTACTTTCCTTCGGTCAATCGCGACTATGGCGCGGGAAAGTCGCAAAGGCCGTAAACGCTAAAGCGGGCGAGCAGGTTCTCGATATCGCCGCCGGCACCGGCACCAGCTCAATGGCATTTTTATCCGATGGCGTTCGAGTGGTGGCTGCCGATTTCTCCAAGGGCATGCTTGAGGTCGGCAAAAAGAAGTATCCCAAGCTGGAGTTTGTCTTTGCCGATGCCATGAAGCTGCCTTTCAAAAACGAAGAGTTTGATGTGGTGACCATGAGCTTTGGACTGCGCAATGTGCAGGATCACAAAGTTGCGCTCGGCGAATTTCTTCGGGTGCTAAAGCCTGGTGGTCGGCTGGTGATCTGCGAGTTCTCTCACGTGCCTGGGCCATTTGGAATTTTGTATCGCTTCTACCTCAAGTACTTCCTGCCAAAGATCTCCGCGCTTTTCTCCAAGAGCCCAGAGGCCTATGACTATCTAGCCGAATCCATTCAGGCTTGGCCAAAGCAAAAAGACTTAGCTCAAGACATCGCAAACGTTGGCTTTAGCCAGGTCGGTTACAAGAACCTTTCATTCGGCATCGTTGCCCTACACCAGGGAGTCAAGCGATGAAAATCACTCTGCCAAGCCAGCTGCGCAAAGTTTCTGACCGAGCCCTAATCGCAGATCTTGAAGCCCGCATGGAGATTGTCGAAAAGCGCATCGCTGAGGCAACTGCTCACACAGAGACCCTGGTGAACAAGATGTCCAGCCACCTCTCGGCTGCCGGTGGCAAGCGACTGCGCCCAGTGCTAACCCTGCTCACCTCTCACCTTGGTGACCCCAAGGAAGAAGAGGTGCTTGATGCAGCGGTAGTGATGGAGATCACTCACCTGGCAACTCTCTACCACGATGATGTGATGGACCAGGCGTCTAAGCGCAGAGGTGTCGACACCGCTCACATGGTCTGGGGCAACAACGTTGCAATTCTCACCGGTGACCTGTTATTTGCCCGCGCCTCCAACATCGTCTCTGGTCTTGGCGATGATTCGCTCAAACTTCAGGCCAAGGTCTTTGAGCAGTTGGTGCTCGGCCAACTTCACGAGACCATTGGGCCGCAGGATGGTCAAGACCCGCTGCACCACTACTACGAGGTGCTGCGCGATAAGACCGGTTCGCTAATCGCGCTTTCTGCTCAGATTGGAGCACTAGTTTCCGGAGCGCCCAAGGAATACCAAGAACCACTCAAGCAGTTCGGCGAGAGCATCGGCGTTGCCTTCCAGTTGATCGACGACATCATCGATATTCAAAGCACCAAGGATCAGTCCGGCAAGGTTGCCGGAACCGACCTGTTGGCTGGTGTGCCAACCCTGCCGGTATTGCTGTTGGCAAACCACAAAGATGCAGCTTCACAAGCGCTTTACCTACAAATTCGCGATGGCTTGGAAGAAGAAGACCTACAAGAGGTGTTGGGTAAATTGCGCGCTCACGAGGTGATGGCCGAATCGCTAGAGATTACTCACGGCTGGGCTGACCGGGCAAAGGCTGCGCTGGACCTGCTACCAGCCTCGAGCGTGAAGTCGGCACTTATTGCATTCGCCGACGCAGTTGTTGATCGGCAAGGTTAGAGGAAAGTAATTGGCAAAACTACGTTTGGCGGTAATCGGAGCTGGGCCGGCAGGCATTTACGCATCCGACTTGATTCTCAAAGCAGAGCGCGACTTTGAAGTCTCGATTGACCTCTTTGACCTGCTTCCAGCACCATACGGTTTGGTTCGCTACGGAGTTGCTCCTGACCACCCGAGAATCAAGGGCATTATTCGTGCGCTTTACGAGGTGCTGGACCGCGGCGACATTCGCTTTTTCGGCAATGTCCAGTACGGCACTGACATCACCCTGGATGACCTAAAGCAGCACTACAACGCAGTGATCTTTGCAACCGGCGCGATCAAAGACGCCGACCTGAATATTCCCGGCATTGAACTCGATGGCTCATACGGTGCAGCAGATTTTGTGAACTGGTATGACGCCCACCCAGACTTCCCACGAAGCTGGCCACTAAATGCCAAAGAGATTGCGGTTATCGGTAACGGTAACGTCGCACTGGATGTTGCCCGCATGCTGATTAAGCGGCCAGATGACCTACTCTCCACCGACATCCCGGACCACGTTTACGAAGGCCTCAAGGCATCACCGGTTACCGATGTCCATGTCTTTGGAAGACGCGGACCGGCTCAGGTGAAATTCAGCCCACTGGAGCTGCGCGAAGCACTTCACGTCGAAGGTGTGCAGTCAATCGTCTACGACGAAGACTTCCAGTATGACGAGGGTTCGCAAGCCGCCATCGACAGCAACAACCAGGTTCGTGTGATGGTAAAGACCCTCGAGGACCTGCGTGAGAACCCACAGGCGCACGAGGAGCGCAGATTGCACCTGCACTTCTTCTCAGCTCCGGTTGAGGTGCTCGGTGAAGACGGCAAGGTGGTTGGTCTGAAGGTGCAGCGCACCAAGCTAGATGGCACCGGAAACGTCACCCCAATCGATGAGTTTCAGACCTTCCCGATCCAGGCGGTTTACCGTGCGGTTGGATACTTTGGCTCAGCGGTGGACGAGATTCCTTTCGACTCCAAGCACGGCGTGATTCGCAACAGCGAGGGTCGCGTGCTTGATGATGAGGGCAAGCAGATTCCAGGTGTCTACTGCACCGGTTGGATCAAGCGCGGACCCGTTGGCCTGATCGGTCACACCAAGGCCGATGCTATCGAAACCATCTCCCACGTGATTGCCGATAGGGCGATGTGGTGGCAGCCGACGCGAGCAGCCGAGGCTGAGATTCTTGAGACTCTAGATTCTCGCGGTGTGAAGTACTTGGATTGGAAAGACTGGCTGACTCTTGATGCCAAAGAGCTTTCCCTGGGCGCTCAAGACGGTCGCGAGCGTAAGAAGCTATTCGACCGCGAGGAGATTGCCTCGATTATCGAAGGCGCCAAGTAGTTGGAAAAGCTCTCCGGTAAGCGGCTTCGCAAGGCACAAATTGCGATGCTTATAACCTTCACCTTCACGGGTCACATTGCACTGAGCTCGGTGGCCTGGGTTCCGGAGTTTATTGACCGGCTAGGTGTTTCATTTGCAACTTGGGGAACCATCATCGGTTTTGGTGTGGTGGGATCTATCACCCCGTTGTTCTTTGTCTCGCGTTTGATAATGCGCTTTGGGCCCAGAACATTGATTCGTTTTGGCAACTACTTAGGTGCGGTCTTCCTGGTGCTGCTCAGTGTCACATCGAACCCAGCGATCTGGTTCTTTATCAACATGGGCTTCAACTTCTTCATGTCGATCCTCGGTGTCTCGGTAAACGCTCACTCGGTATTGCTGCAGAAGCAAATCTCGAAGAACGTAATCGGTCGCTTCCATGCCGGTTGGAGCCTGGGTGCGGTTGGTGCCGCAATCACCGGTGGTTTATCCACGGTGTTTATGGACCTGCAGCAGTTTTTGATTCTGGTGGCAATTCTCAATGTCATCGTCTTTGAATTCGCATTGCGCTGGTTGCTATCGCCAACCGAGGATGGTCACTTAGAAGAGCGTGCTGCGGTGGTCAAGCGCAAGTTCTATCAGCTGCCTGCCCAGTTGGTGCTGCTCGCGGTCGGCATGATCGGAATCGTTTATCCAGAGGTTGCGGTTATCGACTGGGCAGCGGTATTTGCCAGAGATGTGTTAAATGTTGAGCTGGCACTGCGCTCACTGCCATTTGCTGCATTTATGGTCGGCATGATTGTCGGTCGCCTTTCGATGACCAGACTCGCGGAGAAGTATCACCCGAACTTGATTGCCTCTCGAGGGGCATTTTTGGCGGCCGTGGTTTTGGCGCTGGTCGCCAGCTCGGCACCGCTTCTGGCTGAATCTTCCAGCACCCTGGCCCTCGGTGTCACGATGCTGCTGTGGTTGATTGCGGGATTGGGTTTGGCTCCTGGTGCTCCAACATTTATGTCGGCAGCTGGTCACGTGCCTGGAGTGTCAACCGCGTGGGCGGTGTCGAGGCTTTCACTAATGAGCTCGACGATGTCGGTAATGGCAAAGACCCTGATGGGTGCACTTGCCGAAGGGGTGGGGCTATCGCTGGCCTTTTTCTTCCCGGTAACCCTCGCGATTATCTCTGGCCTGATCGCCCACCAATTTGCCCAGAAGGCAAAGCAGGCAGATCTAGATTCAGTTGCACCACCAACCTCACCGATGCCGATCATCGTGATTGAAGAGAGTAGGTAACCGTGACTCTTTTTGCACTTGGCAACAAGCCAATGAACTATGCCTGGGGTTCGGCTGCGCTGCTTTCTGACCTGCTGGGCATTGCAGAACCTGACTACCCAATTGCAGAGCAGTGGTTCGGCACTCACCCAACCGCTCCAGCTGAAGTTCTAGATGCCAAAGGTGGCACGCTCACCGAGCGCTTTGGCGAGCTTGGTTACCTGGTGAAATTTTTGGCGGCAGCCAATCCGCTTTCGATTCAGGCCCATCCTTCAAAAGCCCATGCTGCGCGGCAGTTTCTAAATCATCACCCCTCTTACTCTGATGCCAACCACAAGCCTGAGCTGATTATCGCGATCACTGACTTCAGGGCACTGTGTGGCTTTAGACCTGAGGCTGAGTTGCAGGCAGATCTAGATTTGCTGGCTAATGCAAATGCCGGGTTTGAACCACTGGCTGAGGTTTTCCGATTGGGTGGCTACAAGGCTGCGATGCAGTGGATCTATGAATCAGATCCACAGTTGATTCTCACCCTGGTTGCCAATGCCTCGGTCTTGGGTCGCAAGCGTGATCGCCTGATCGAACAGCTCTTTCAGCTCTACGGTCAGGACCTTGGCATTCTGGTTTCGATCTTTATGAATTTGGTGACCCTTGAACCTGGGGAAGGTTTGTTTCTGCCCGCCGGCAACATTCACGCCTACCTCGAAGGCCTAGGTGTTGAGGTGATGGCTAGTAGCGACAACGTTCTGCGCGGTGGGCTGACCTCAAAACCGGTCGATGTTCGCGAACTACTCAAGGTGCTTGATTACACAGAACTTACCCAGCCCAAGATCTCAGTCAAGAAACTAAACCAGGGCATCTGGGAGTATCCAACCAGTGCGGAGGACTTCAAGGTTTACCGCGTCGAACCTTCGGCAAGTGTGATGCTGATGGACATGGAGCTGCCCAATACCGCGATCGTGGTCTGCACCCAGGGTGAATTGACTATCTCAACCAGCAAAGACGAGACCCTAACCATCGGTCGCGGCAAGGCAGCATTTGTGGCGGCTGCGAGGTTGTTTTCGGTGACAGGAAACGGCACCGGATTTATCGCCCTTGGTTAGCGGAAGTTAGTGAACTGAACGTCGACCTCTAGGTCGGCTCTGCGAAGTAGTGCCATGGTCTCTTGCAGGTCATCTCGAGACTTTGAGCTCACGCGTAGTTCATCGCCCTGAATCTGAGCCTTCACGCTCTTTGGTCCCTGGTCGCGGATCAACTTAGAAATCTTCTTGGCGTTCTCCTGGTCGATACCGTTCTTGAGCGAGCACTCGATGCGGAACTCTTTGCCCGAAGGGTATGGCTCACCTGCATCCAGTGACTTGAGTGAAATGCCACGCTTGATCAGCTTGGTCTCAAAGACATCAAGCACGGCAAGAGCTCGGTCCTGGGAGTTGGCCTTAATCATGACCTTCTCACCGCTCCAGGCAATAGATGCGTCGGTGCCCTTGAAGTCGTAGCGCTGCTCGACTTCCTTTGCTGCCTGGTTTAGGGCATTGTCTGCCTCTTGGTGGTCAACCTTGGAAACTACGTCAAATGAAGAATCAGCCATGGGGCAAATTCTAGCTAGTTGCCTGGCGCGCTGTTGAAGAACGCACCACCAACTCAATTGGCCAGGTGGTTAGCTGCTCGATGTTGGTGAGCATCTTCTCGTCATCCGACTCCAAGATATCCACCAACATATCGGCACCTCTGGCACCCTGCAGGTTGGTCTGCTGGTCGATGGTTGAAAGCCCGTAGAACTCACCCATTGGGTGACCGTCCATCGCAATGACGCTGATGTCCTGCGGCACTCTGAGCCCTAGGTCACGCGCTGCCTGAATGGCACCAAAGCCCATCTCGTCGGATGCGCAATAGAGTGCGGTTGGGGCATTTCTTGGATCGCCCAACATCTGCTTGGCCGCCACATACCCACCACCAACTGTGAAGTCAGCCTCAACCACCCACTTCGGATCAAAGTCCAAATTGGCATCCAGTAGAGCTTCCTGGTAGCCGGTGCGGCGCAGGTAGGGCTGGTGGAAGTCCATCTCGGTGGCAGGGGTTCCGGAGATCATTCCGACCTTGCGGTGACCGAGGGAAATCAGGTGCTGAGTAGCAAGCCGCCCGGCACCCTCATCGTCGATAGAGATTGAGCGGGCGCCGGGGATTGGACCACCAATGCCAACGATTGGCTTTTGCAGTTCACTCAGTCGCTTGAGCTCAGACTCGGAGAGCTTGACCGCTACGGTGAGCACGCCATCTACGCGCTTGCGCAATACCAGGTCTTCAAAGACTCGCTTGCGGGAGGCGGGGCCTCCCGAAAGACTGTAAAGCGTTACATCGTAGCCACGATTCACAAGTGCGTTTACCGCACCATCGAGCACAGCTGAAAAGAACCAGCGGTCGATGTATGGCATCACAACACCGATGTTTTTAGAGCGGCCGGTGGCAAGGGTGTATGCCGATGAGGATGCCACATAGCCCAGTTCTTGTGCGGCTTTTAGCACCTTTTCGCGGGCACGAGCAGAGACGTGACTCTTGCCATTTAGCGCTCTAGAAACGGTGGCAGTTGAGACTCCTGCGCGCTCAGCGACCTCGATAATTCCGACCATAGATAGAAACTGTAAAGCTTTACAATCTTTGCCGCTAGTTTGAGCGCGAAAAATGGGCTATTCTTTTGCATCGCGTCCAAAAAAACGCATCTGGCTAGTTACCCAAGCGGCCAAAGGGATCTGACTGTAAATCAGCCGGCTCAGCCTTCGGGGGTTCGAATCCCTCACTAGCCACGAAAACCCACTCCTCCACGAGTGGGTTTTTGCTTTCGGTGACCCAATTCGTAAAAATCAGAGATTCCACTTGCCCAGTCGGTAAATTGCAGTTATGCGATTGATTGATGGCGGTCTTTCCACCGAATTAGAGCGACTGGGTGCCAAGATCCAGGGAGAGCTCTGGACTGGTCACACCCTGTTGCAAGACCCCGACTTGGTTCATCGCGCCCATCGTAATTACATCGACTCCGGTGCCGAGGTAATCATCACCGCTAGCTATCAGCTGAGCCGCCAGGGCTTCGAGGAAATCGGTTTGACTGCCGGTCTTGCCACCCAGGCCTTGCACAAAAGTGTTGAAGTGGCAAAAAGAGCTGCCGACGGGACAGCTGCGAAAGTGGCGGCGAGTGTCGGACCATATGGTGCCGTGCTGCATGATGGCTCTGAATATCGCGGGGTCTATCAGGTAAGCCTGGGCGAACTGGAAGACTTCCATTTTGAACGCCTGAGCGATTTACTTGAGGCCGAACCTGACCTGCTGGCAGTCGAGACCATCCCAAACGTGCTGGAGGCTAGGGCCCTGGCAAACGTGCTGAGGGAGGTAAAGATCCCAAGCTGGGTGTCCTTTACAGCTGGATCCGGCACCAAGCTCTGGTCTGGTGAATACATCCGAGACGCCGCAGCGGAACTGGTGGGAGTCGAGAGCATTTTCTCGGTTGGTGTGAACTGCGTCGATCCAGCTCACGTTGCTGAGCTAGTCCCTGAGATTCACCAGGCAACTTCACTGCCTGCCATTGCCTATCCAAACCGTGGTGGGGTCTGGGATTCTGCCAATGGGCGTTGGGGCAATCAACAGCCCAGGTCTCTAGCGCAATGGGTAAGTGATTGGAAGGATTTGCCAATCGGTTTGGTTGGCGGGTGTTGTGGCACGACAGCGCAGGACATCGCTGAAATCAAGCAGGTCTTGGTTCAAAGTCACAATCAGTAATGTTTTTGCCGCCTACAGCATTGTCTGTTTTTATTTAGCTATCTGACGGAAGAGGAAATATGTCGAAGTTTTTGAAAGTAGCTGCTACCGCTGCAGCGCTAGCCCTGTTTGTCACCGGTTGCTCGAGCACCGAGTCGGAATCGCTAACCATTACCGAGGGCAAGCTAACGATTGCCACCGGAAATCCTGCCTATGAACCATGGGTTGTTGGAGATAACCCAGAGAGCGGTGAGGGCTTTGAGGCAGCAGTTGCCTACGCGGTTGCAGCTGAGCTTGGTTACGAAAAAGAAGACGTGGTCTGGGTTAGGACCGGTTTCGACGAGGCCATTGCTCCTGGCGTTAAGAACTTCGATTTCAACTTGCAGCAGTTCTCGATCACTGATGAGCGTAAAGAGGCAGTTGATTTCTCAACCCCTTACTACACCACCACTCAGACTGTAATCACCATCGAGGGTTCCAAGGCGGCGGGGGCAACCAGCCTGGCTGATCTTCAGAACGTGCTGATTGGTGCAGCGGTAGGAACCACCTCATTCAATTCGATCGAAGAGGTAATCAAGCCAAGTGTGCAGCCAGCAGCATTCAACACCAACGGTGATGCAGTTGCAGCCCTGCAGTCTGGACAGATCGACGCTCTAGTGGTTGACCTACCAACCGCGCTTTACCTCACCGCCGTTGAACTAACCGGCGGCAAGGTAATCGGTCAGCTCTCCGGTGCTACCGGTGGCGACAGTTTTGGTTTGGTGCTCGATAAGGGCAGCAAGCTAACCGCAGAGGTCAGTGCAGCAGTTGATCGCCTACGTGAAAATGGCACTTTGCAGGCGCTGGCGGATCAGTGGCTTGCTGGTTACGCAGGAGTTCCTGTCCTGAAGTAAACCTAAGATTTAGGGAGGTGGTCCTGACCACCTCCCTTTATCTTTTTATTGGAATGTGATCATGGCAGAGATTCTTGAGCCCTCAGCGGCTGAGATAGACCGTCGCACCTATCGTGCTCGTGCTACGCGTCGCAGCATTCTGATTTCGCTTTTGAGCACCGTTTTGTTTGCCGTCCTGGCCTGGTGGTTGGTAACCAACACGCCTGGTTGGGAGCGGGTGCAGCAAAGCTTTTTCAATTTTGAGATAGCCGCAGAGGTTTGGCCGGCGGTGCTGGATGGCTTGTGGCTCAATCTTCGGGTCTTGTTTTTCACTGTGATTTCGGTTGCCGTTGTGGCAGCGCTGCTGGCTATTGCTCGCACCATTAGAAATCCAGTGCTATTCCCCATTCGAGCTCTAGCCCGCGGTTACGTGGATTTGTTTCGAGGCATACCGCTGATCATCGTGCTTTATCTAGTCGGATTCGGAATACCAGGTCTGAGAATCGAAGCCTTCGGGCGAATCCCTGTGGAACTCTTGGGAACCATCGCCCTAACACTCACCTACAGTGCCTATGTGTCCGAAGTGTTCCGTGCGGGAATTGAATCAGTGCACTCATCCCAACGCTTGGCCGCTCGCGCCCTCGGTCTGAGTTACAGCCAAAGCCTGAGGCTTGTGATTTGGCCTCAAGCAATTCGCAAGGTTGCCCCACCTCTGATGAATGACTTTGTTGCCTTGCAAAAAGATGTTGGGCTGATCTCGGTTCTTGGTGCTGTGGATGCAGTTCGTGCTGCTCAGATCGAGGTGGCCAATTTTGCCAACTTCACGCCTTACGTGCTCTCAGGTTTGTTTTTTGTATTGCTGGCCATTCCCACGCTCTACCTCACCGAGCGATTGTCGGAACGTTTGAAAAAACGTGAGCAGTCAGGAACGTTGCTATGACGATTAACTGGGACGAGCCAAGACTTCTGGCCAAAAATATCGTGAAACGATTTGGCGATCGGCAAATACTTTCAGGGGTAAACCTTGAGGTATACCCGGGTCAAATTGTTGCGCTTTTAGGGTCATCTGGATCTGGAAAGTCAACGCTTTTGCGATGCCTGAACTTGATCGAGCAGATTGACGACGGACAAATTTGGTTGGAGTCTCAAGAGATTAGTAAACCAGCCGTGAATCAAGATTTGGTTCGTGCTGAGATCGGGTTAGTTTTCCAGGCCTACAACCTTTTTTCGCACATGACAATTCTGCAAAACATCACCTTGGCTCTAACTCACGTCCATGGTCAAGAAAAAGATCAGGCGAAAGCCACCGCATTGCGCTGGTTGGTGCGAATCGGGCTTGCGGACAAGGCCGACCAATACCCTGACAAGTTATCCGGAGGTCAGCAGCAGCGAACTGCCATCGCTCGTGCAGTTGCAACGAATCCTAAGTTATTGCTGCTCGATGAGGTGACAAGCGCTTTGGATCCAGAGTTGGTGGGTGAGGTTTTGGGACTGATTCGTGAATTGAAGTCGGCGGGAACCACGATTGTGATGGCCACGCACGAGTTGAATTTCGCTAGAGAGTTGGCTGACTGGGTGGTGTTTCTGGACAACGGAAAGATAATCGAGGAAGCAGAGCCGGAAGTCTTTTTCACTGACCCAAAGCAAGATCGTACCAAGGAGTTCCTCAGTCACCGATTGAAGTAGCAAGTGGCTGTGAAGATTCTCCACCGTGCGATTGGTGCTTTGGGTAGACTTTGGCATCACCCTAAAGGAGTCTCAGAATGACCCATGATCAGCCTGCATCAAGTATTTCTACGGATGTCACAGAAGGCTGGAAGAAGCGCGTCGCGGTCTTTTTAGTCGGACAAACCATCACGACCTTTGGTTCGTTCTTGGTCCAGTACGCCATCATGTGGCACCTGACTTTGACCACCAAGTCAGGTTTGGTTTTGGCTCTTGCTGCGGTGTTTGGCTTTTTGCCACAGGCAATTGTTTCGATCTTCGCAGGTGTCTGGGCGGACCGAGTCAATCGCAAGTGGATGATCATCATCTCTGACTCGTCAATTGCGTTGGCGACACTCGCACTAGCGTTACTCATGCTCTCAGGCGTCGATGACCTCTGGTTGATTTTTGTGGTGATGGCAGTTCGATCAGTTGGTGCGGGCATTCAGATGCCAGCCATTTCCTCACTCTTGCCGCAGCTAGTTCCGGGTGATCAACTCATGCGGGTGAATGGGATCAATAGCAGTGTGCAATCGTCTTTGACGATTCTTGCCCCGATCGCTGCGGCAGCGGTGTATGCCAATCTGGCGCTAACCGGAATCTTGTTCATCGATGTGATTACCGCGGCAATCGGGCTGTCGCTGTTGGCGACCGTGAAAGTGCCAACCTTGGCTCGCGCAGCAAGATCGGATAAACCTTCTTACTTTGCCGATTTGAAGGACGGCATTCAATACACCTTCACACACGACTTGGTTCGTTGGGTGCTGGTGATTTTTGCAGTGGTGTTCTTGCTAATCGTTGCGCCTTCAAACCTGTCACCTTTGATGCTGGTTAGAAACTTCGGTGACGAGGTTTGGATGCTTACCGTGTTGGAACTCTCGTTTGGTGTCGGAATGGTTTTGGGTGGTGCTGTGATTGCGGTCTTGGCTTCAAAGTTAGATCGACTCTCAACCATCATTGGTACTTCGATTGCCTTTGGTGTGATGGCTATTGCGATGGGCTTCACCACCAATCTGATCTTGTTCTACGGACTGTTCTTCCTGATTGGACTAACCGTCCCAGCCTTCTCAACCTCGGCCTTCACATTGCTGCAGGAAACCGTGGAGCCTGAGCGTCAGGGTCGAGTCTTCGGTTTTGTTGGCATTGTGATGTCGGTTGCGATGCCAATCGGCATGGCGGTGCTTGGTCCATTGGCCGATGTCGTAGCAGTTGAGTTGCTACTGATCATCACGGGTGCTGCAACCGTAGTGATCGCAGCGCTTGCGGTGCTGCTGCCTGCCGGCAAGCGAGCGATCGCTGCCGCTCAGGCCTCGACCCGACAGAGCGAGAACCCCGCTCCAGCTTCGGCTGAATAGACTGCAGTCATGGCTGAAGAAAAAGTAAAGGGACCCGCTTCCTACTTCCCCTCAATCGAGAAGAACTATGGCAAGCCGGTTGAGCACTGGTTCAAAGAGCTCGAGACGGTTGTAAATCTTGCTCACATGGAGCAGGTCAATCACCTCAAGTCAAACTTTGCAATTGGCCACGGTCACGCCAATGCCCTGGTCGCTTACTTTAGAAAATCCAAGGGGCTTTAGCTTCGGCTATTGCCGTGAGGTGGCAGAAACCTCAACCCTTCTAAATCCCGAATCGGCACTATCGACAACGCGTGCAGTGACCCTAAAAAACGCCCTGACTCCGATAGAACGTAGATAGTCAGCAACCACTTGAGCCCTGCGCCAGGCTAAGGCTCGCGCATAACCCAGGTTTGCCGAGCGAACCGAGAAACCTTCGACTACAAAAAAGCCAGAGCGAGCATCCAGGTGAGAATCTGCCAGATTCTGCAGTGCGCTTCTAGCAGCGGCAGTTAGCCGGGATGAATCGGGTGCGAAGAAAACGTTGGTATCGCTTCGAACCAGTTCCGACACAGTTTCGACAGAAGTGGTCGGCGAGACCGAGTTTGAAATGCTTGGTGACACCGAAGGCGAAATCGAAGCTGAGATGGTTGGTGAGCTGGTTCTTGGTCTTGAGGTCGGATCGCAAACTCGCAGAGCTCCGATGTGGGTAACGGTGCCAAAGTTTGAACCGTAAACCATGTTGTATCCACCGGCTGCCAAAGCCGGAAAGCTGAGCCTTACCGAGTCATCACTCGCCTCGGAAATGCCGAGCGCAACTCCATTCACACTGGCAGAGGTAATTCCAGTCAGACGCTGCCCGCGAAGAATTGCGGAGAAGGCTTGGCCAGATATGGCACATCCGATTTCCAGCGTGCTGGGGATCGGCACCAGTTCGATGGTTGGAGCAGGCGCAGGCCTCGGCGGTGGAGGGGTGGGCAGCGCCAAGGTTGATATGGTCACCGAACGACTGGACTCAGTGGACCAGCCCATTGCGTTTCTGGCCCGAACCGTAAAGCTGTATGAAGTTCCCGGGGCTAGGTTTGGCACCCACCATTCCTCTAATTGGTTAGTGAAGATGTTGTGCGTTATCCCACCCGGGTAAGCAGTGAACTGGTACTCCTCGATGTTGGATCCACCATCTGAGCTAGGGGGTGTCATGTACAGCGACATCGAATAGGTGGTTGGGTTGAATGGTTGCGGTGGGGCCATCTGGCTGGGCGCCGTTGCTGGGTTGGTTGGAGCAGAGGAAGCGGCCTGAGGATGAGAAGGGAAAAGTATCGCGATGAGAGCCAAGACGACTGCGATGGCAAGGTTGCAACGTGTGGCAAGTACCCGTTGCATAGCGCCCCACCTTAAGAAGATTCGGTAATCCGTCGCTATTCTAATCCGGGCTTCTCAGGTCGTGGGATTTGATTTGGCGCCCTCTGTCTGACGTTCGTAATTATCCAACATCTCGCTAAGGAATCGGACGACGGCCTTTCTTTCAATGTCGGACATGCTGGCGGTCGTGTTGTTGGATGCCTGAATCAAAGGCATGATCTCAACCCATGCGCGATCTACTGATGCCGGATTTGCAACCACGCTCACCGAGCGCCTGTCCTTAGGATTGCGTTCCCTATGGGTGTGGCCCACGGCTTCCAGGCGGTCCAGGCTCTGAGTTAGGGCACCGGCTGTAATTCCAACTGCACTCGCCAAATCTCCAGGAGTGGAGGGGCCATTTTCAATCAGGTGCTCCATAACTTTGAAGTCTGTCGGGTTTACCTGCAACTGCTCTCCAACTAGCCTCGTGAACTCCGCGTTCACCTTGAACAGCTTGCGTAAGAGCTCGGCAGCGGAATTGGAGCCGGAGAATTCCGCTTTATCTCTAGGAGAGTTTGACATGGGAATTATTTTAGTTCTAAAGTAATTTAGATTCTAAAAGGTTTTAGGAAGTTTATGAACGCGCTAATCAATTTCATCACCGGGAAGAAGACCGCTTGGGTCACATTGCTGATCGGCCTAATTTTTGCAGCCTTGGCCTTTGGCCCGCTGCGAGCAGCCACCACCGAGACCGCACCGACCAATGGCCTCTCGGAGACCAGCGAAACCGCTCTGGTAAACAAGGCTCTTGAGGGCCTACCAGGCTCTGATGCCACCGCGGCGGTTCTGGTTTACAAATCCGATGCCAAGTTCAGTGATGCTGAGATCAAGTGGCTGCAGGGCGAGTTCAATCCTGCAACGCAGCTGCCTGCCGGTGGTGTGAATGAGAAATTCTTGGAGTTCACCAACCTTGAGGTGATGGGTGAACCGTTTGTGCCACCAGCTCAAATTTCTGAAGACGGCAAAGTCGCCGTGGTGACCATCCCGCTTGAGAAGTCCGATGAGGTAGAGGTAGTCACCGAGCGCGTCACCGAGATGCGCGAACTAGCTGCCGAGGGCATGCCTAATGGTCTTGAGGTTTACCTAACTGGCCCTGAGGGTTTTCAGGCTGACCTGAACAACGTTTTTGCTGGAGCTGATTTCACGCTCCTACTTTCAACCGTGATTGTGGTTGCGGTTCTACTTCTGATTACCTACCGATCGCCTGTGCTTTGGCTGGTTCCACTTTTGGTGGTTGGTACCGCCGATGGCATGGCCGGTCAGCTGGGTCGCCAGGTGGCGACGCTGTTTGGCATGGTGCCGGATGGTTCGGTAACTGGAATTTTGTCGGTGCTGGTATTTGGTGCCGGCACCAACTACGCGCTGCTGCTAATTGCTCGCTACCGCGAGGAGCTGCTGCTTGAGCAAGACCGCCACATCGCGATGGCCAAAGCTGTTAGGGGAGCTGGGCCTGCGATCATTGCCTCCGGTTCCACCGTCACCCTGGCGCTACTAACTCTGACTTTGGCTGAGCTCGGTGGCAACCGCACCCTTGGTTTGGTGTGTGCATCGGGAATCATCATTGCGATGGTCGCAGCCCTCGGTGTCTTGCCGGCAGCGCTAGTGGTATTTGGCAGAGGTCTGTTCTGGCCATTTGTGCCACGCTTTGGTGGAGAGAACAAGAGCCTCAGCGGCCTCTGGGGCAAGCTAGGTCGCGCAGTTAGCAAGCGCCCAGCAATCATCTCTTTGGTTGGAGTTTTGATTCTTGCTGGTTTGGCAATTGGTGCCAGCGGTATTCAGGTTGGACTATCCAGCACCGAACAGTTCCGAGAGAAGCCTGAGGCGGTCTATGGCCAAGAGATTCTGGCAGATGCCTTCCCAGCCGGTGCGACCACTCCAACCACCGTGATCGTAAATAAGGGCACCGAGACTGAGGCTGCAAAGTTGGCTGAGTCAGTGCCCGGTGTTGCCGAAGTAACCGTTGGTGAAACTGACGGCGAGATTGTGGCACTTAGCGTTGTGCTGGATGCAACTGCAGGTTCCGAAGACGCCTACCAGTCGATTCGTGACCTCCGCACTGAGTTGGCATCCCTTGACTCGGCAGATGCCCTGGTTGGTGGCCTAGATGCCGAGACCCTGGATGTCAAGAGCGCTTATGAGCGAGACCAGCTATTGGTTATCCCGCTGATCTTGCTGTTGGTGTTCTTGGTGCTCGTGCTGCTCCTTCGTTCGCTGTTGGCTCCGGTGCTATTGCTCACCACAGTGGTGGCATCGTTCTTCGCTTCGATGGGTGCCAGCTGGTTGATCTTCGATCAGATTCTTGGTCTGCCAGCGCTGGACCTAAGCGTCTTCCTCTATGCGTTCTTGTTCCTGGTGGCCCTGGGTGTCGACTACAACATCTTCCTGGTCTCACGTGCTCAGGAAGAGGCAGTCAAGCACGGCACCCGTGAGGGTATGGTTCGTGCTCAGAGTGCCACCGGTGGTGTGATTACCTCGGCAGGTATCTTGCTGGCAGCGGTATTCGCAGTGCTTGGCGTGCTACCGCTAATTGCGCTCTACCAGATCGGAATCATCGTCTGCATCGGTGTGCTTTTGGACACATTGTTGGTGAGAACCGTTGTTGTGCCGGCGCTCGCGTTTATGACCGGAGACAAGTTCTGGTGGCCAAGAAAGAAGCTAACCGCTCCTAAGTTTGGCTAGACCAAGACCCAAGCGGTGTCGTTTGGCAGCAGGCTTCCTGCTGCCAACGGCATTGAGCTGAGCAGCACTTCGCCATCAAGTTTTACAGCTTGGTTGGAGAAGTTGTGAACCACCCGAAGATTGCCGTTTTGGTAGATCAAGACTTCACCATTGTTGACCCAGTCAAAAGATCCTTCGCCGAGTTTGAGCTTGCTGCGAAGTTTCAGCGCGTGCTGATACATGGTCAGGGTTGACTCTGGTTTGCCAAGCTGTTGATCTCTTGAAAGTTCGGCATAGCTAGTTGGTTGCGGCAACCAGGCCTTGCCGGTTTGGTTGAAGCCGTTAGCAGCATTTCCCAATTCCCATGGCAGTGGAACGCGGCAGCCATCGCGGCCAACCCTTTGGCCACCTGTTCTAAAGAAGGTCGGGTCTTGACGATGCTCAGCTGCGATGGTGGTGTGATCTGGTAGACCGAGTTCCTCGCCCTGGTAGAGGTAGCTTGCCCCGGGAAGTGCCAACATGAATAGCGTTGCCGCTCTGGCTTTTCTCAGTCCCAGCACATTGTCTGGTTGTGGGTTATTTGGTCCAACACCGTCGGAGGCGGTGGTGCGGCCATAGTCGCCACCAAAGCGTGAGACATGCCTGAGCACATCGTGGTTGTTCAGCACCCAGGTGCTCGGAGCTCCAACTCCATCGAATGCCTCAAAAGACTCATCGATTGCCGAGATCAGTTTCTCCCGGTCCCAACCAGCATCCAGGAATCTGAAGTTAAAGGTTTGGTGGAATTCATCTGGCCTTACCCAGAGCGCCATAAAGCTAAGTGGCAAAACATATGCCTCACCACACATGGCTCGATCGCCAGGGTAACTGTCGAGAATCTTGCGCCAGTCGCGGAAGATCTCGTGCACCGAATCCTGGAACCACATCGGTGGGTTCTCTCTACCCTCGATGAATCCAGCCCCCGCCTCTTCGACGTATGGGTGGTCGGGGAGTCCCTCCGCTTTTGCCATGGCGTGAGGCTGGTCGACTCGGAAGCCATCAACGCCGCGGTCTAGCCAAAAGCGCAGAATCTTTTCGAACTCTTCCCGAACCACCGGGTTTTCCCAGTTCAGATCTGGCTGCGATGAGTCAAATAGGTGGACATACCACTGACCATCTTCGACTCGGGTCCAGGCTGGTCCACCAAACATCGACTGCCAGTTATTCGGCGGCAGCTCACCGTTTTCGCCCTTGCCATCTTTGAAGTGGTAGTAGGAGCGCTCTTTGGAGCCGGGTGCTGCCTTGAGTGCTTTTTGGAACCACTCGTGCTCACTCGAGGTGTGATTTGGAACCAAGTCAATCATCACGCGCAGCGATAGCCGGTGGGCTTCTTCAACCATCTCGTCAAAGTCTTCGAGCGTGCCAAAAAGTGGGTCAACGCTTACGTAGTCTGAGACGTCATAGCCCGCGTCTTTTTGCGGAGAGCGATAGAACGGGCTGAGCCAGATCGCATCGACACCGAGATCTTTTAGGTGAGTCAGTCTTTGCGTAATGCCTGTTAGGTCTCCCATGCCATCGCCATTTGCGTCAGCAAATGAGCGCGGGTAGATCTGGTAGATGACACCGGAGCGCCACCATTGCGAACCTGCTTGGCTTGGGTGTAACGGCATGACTAGAGCTTAATCCAGGCAACCTGGTCGTGCTCTAGTACCTCCTCGATGGTTAGATCGTGCTGCGTGGTGGCAAGTAGCTCTCCCTTTGGAAGCGCGATTGCACTGCCGGTGAAGTTTGCCAACACCAAGACGCCGTTGTTGATGTAAGCCAGCGAGTTTTCACCGGCGTACTCATCTGCCCACTTGAAGTTGCCGTGACCCATCTGGTGCTCTTTACGAACCTTGATCAGGCGCTTATATAGCTCGAGGGTGGAACCGGCAACACCGCGCTGCGATGCACGGGCATAAATTTTGTAGCTGGAAGGCTGTGGCAACCAGGACTTACCTGAATCGTTGAAACCAAGCGCTGGCGCATCTGCCTCCCAGGGCAGTGGCACGCGGCAACCATCTCGACCAACGCGCTCGCCCTTGGTGCGGAAGTAGGTTGGGTCTTGACGATACTTACCTTCCAGGGTGGTGTGCTCCGGAAGACCGAGCTCCTCGCCCTGGTAAATGTATGCGCCACCGGGAAGACCGAGCATGAATGCGCTGGCGGCTCTACCGATGCGCTGACCACGAGCCTCATCCGGCTGCGGAGAATCTGGTCCGATGCCATCACCCTGACGTGGGATCTCGTCATAAGCCATGCGGGTGACGTGGCGGATGGTGTCGTGGTTTGAAAGTACCCAGGTGCTTGGAGCGCCGACGCCACCAAAAGCAGCGAGTGACTCATCAACCACATCACGAAGTTCTTGCTTGTCCCATGGGCAGGCTAGGTAACCAAAGTTGAAGGTCTGGTGATATTCACCAGGTCTTACCCACTGCGCCATCTTGGGGATGGTTGATAGCCAAGCCTCACCACACATTGCACGGTCCTGGTATTCATCCAGCACCTTGCGGAAGCGCTTGTTGATCTCGTGGACTCCTGGCTGACCCCAGAATGGGTGCTGGTAATCCTTCAGTTCGTCACTCACACCGGTCATGGTGGAGTTGTTCTCCACCACATCTGGAAGACCCGGCTCTTTCACCATGCCGTGGGCAACGTCAATACGGAAACCGGCTACGCCACGGTCTAGCCAAAAGCGCAGCACCGATTCAAATTCTTCGATGACCCTTGGGTTATCCCAGTTGAAGTCAGGCTGGGAGGAGTCGAAGATGTGCAGATACCACTGGCCGTCTGCAATCTGAGTCCAGGCCGGACCTCCGAATACCGACTCCCAGTTGTTTGGTGGCAGTTCGCCATTCTTACCCTTGCCATCGCGGAACATGTACATGTCGCGCTCTGCCGATCCCTTGCCCGCTGCAAGCGCAGCCTGGAAGAGCGGGTGCTGGTCTGAGGAGTGGTTTGGCACCAGGTCAACGATCACTCGAATTCCCATCGAGGTGGCCTTGGCCAACATCGCGTCAAAGTCTGCGAGCGTTCCGAAAAGCGGATCGATGTCCTTGTAGTCGGACACGTCGTAACCGGCATCCTTCTGCGGAGACTTGAAAAATGGTGAGAACCAGATGGCATCAATGCCTAGCTCCTGCAGCTCACCCATCCGCTCTGTTATGCCCTTTAGATCGCCCATGCCATCACCATCGCCATCGGCGAAGGAGCGTGGATAGATCTGGTAGATGACGGCGGAGCGCCACCACTCTTTACCTGGGGCGGACGGAACGAGCAAGTTTTCAGACATGGGCAGAAGCTTATGGCCTAGTTTCAAGCCTTTCTAGAGGCTTGTAAGTGAGTCGCTTAGGGGATGTAAACGATTACAGTTGCTTCCTTGCTAGCGTGTAAGCGGTTGCAAGCAAAACGCCTAAATTCCCTAGATATCGGGCTATGTTATGAACTTGTTATTTATGTAAGCGTTTGCAGATTTGACCCGATTCCAGCTCGAGAGTTCACTAGTAGATGTTTGCGGTACCGCAAATTCTTTATTAACGAAAGGTAACCAATGAAGTTCACCTCACGTGGCTTTAAGGCTGCGGCCGCAGTCGTCGCCACTGCTTCACTATTGGGTGCGGGTCTACTACCAGCTCAGGCAGCTCCAAAGACCATTACGGTCTGGGCTGATGACCAGCGTGGCCCTCAGCTAAAGAGCCTGATCGACGGAAACACCTCCATCGCTCCGGGATACGTAATCAAGGTCAAGTTCTTCTCGTCCCTAACTGCACTGCAGAGTGCATGGGACAAGGCAACTGCTGCTGGCGGTCCAGATGTGATCACCGGTCCTGCATCCTTCAACTCCGCTGCTAAGAGCGGAAAGGTATTGCCACTGCTTTACTCGAAGGTTGCTCAGTCTGAGATGCCAGCCGGTGCCAAGCAGGCACTTTCTTACAACGGCCGCACCTACGGTGTAGCACTTGACGTTGACACCACCGCAATGTACTGGAACACCGCATTCGGCAAGACCGCTCCAAAGACCCTTGACGAGATGTACAAGCTTTACGTTGCTCAGAAGGCAGCCGGCAAGGTTACCGGTGGTATCTGTGCATTCGAAGGCACCTGGGGCTCTCAGCCAATCTTGACCGCACTGGGCGGTGGAGCTTACGGCTTCACTAACAACAACCCAGATGCCAACAAGGTTCTAATCAACAGCGCTACCTTCAAGGCAAACGTCAAGAAGTACCTAGTTGGTTCTGACGGCAAGTCGACCGGCTTCCTGAAGTGGGATGGCTGTGCAGATGAGTTCAAGGCTGGCAAGATGCTGGCTGCTAACTCCGGTGCATGGAACCTATCCAGCATCAAGGCTGCAGGCATCAAGTTCACCCTAGGTCCAGTGCCTGGTCTAACTGCCTCCACCAAGGGTGCTCAGTGGGTTAACTACTCTGGCGCTTGGGTTACCTCTTACGCTCGCACCCACGGTGTTGAGCTAGGTGCTAAGAAGCTAGTGATCGACTGGATGGCTTCCTCAAAGGGCCAGCTACTGATGTACGGTGCTTCCAGCCGTCCACCAGCCAACACCAAGGCTGCTGCTAACGTGAGCCGCGCAGAGACCCGTGCGTTCTCTCAGGCAGCAGCAACTGGTCAGCCTCAGTTCAGCGCATGGTTGGACGACAAGACCGGTGGCTCTAACTGGTACGACACTCTAGGTTCCACCCTGACCAACATCTTGGTTAAGGGCGACGACGTAGACGCAACCTTGGACAAGGCAGCAGCGATTCTGAAGAAGAACTTCGCTAACGCAGCCAAGTAACCAATAACCAATAAAAGTTGTGGGGGTTGGCTCCTTAGGGAACCAGCCCCCATCACTTTGGAAGTAGCAAGATGGCAAAGACGGAACTAAGAACTCAATCGGTAAGACTGTGGCCGATGAT
>DLPB01000010.1 GCA_002479805.1 Micrococcales bacterium UBA7469 | reverse complement strand
GCCGGCTATGAGAGCGTGATTGCTCACCCAAGTGATTTAGGTAGCAGGTTGATCTAGTGGCTCATCTATTGGGTGCAGAGCAGATTGAGCTCGAATTTCCAACCAAGCAGGTTTTCGATGGCATCACCGTTGGAGTCAACGAGGGTGATCGAATTGGCATTGTGGGCCGCAATGGAGATGGTAAGTCGACGCTACTGAAGATCTTGTCTAAGCAGCTTCTGCCCGACTCCGGAAGAGTCACCTGGCGCGGTTCGCTAACGGTTGGCTACCTAACTCAAGTAGACAAGATCGATAACTCGCTATCAATTGCGCAGGCCGTGGTCGGTGAGGGTCCGGAGCACGAATGGGCCACTGACCCAAAGATTCGCGACGTACTGCAGGGACTGCTGGGCGATTTGGATTGGAGTCAAAAGGTTGGGTCGCTATCCGGCGGTCAGCGCAGGAGGGTTGCGCTTGCGGCGCTTTTAGCGGGCGATTACGACATCATCATGCTCGATGAGCCAACCAACCACTTGGACGTCGAGGGTGTTGCATGGCTAGCCGAGCACCTCAGAAACCGTTGGTCGAAGACCGCGGGTGGTTTGTTGGTCGTCACCCACGATCGTTGGTTTTTAGATGCGGTTTGTAACCTGACCTGGGAGGTCTACGGCGGCAAGATCGAGCCATTTGACGGTGGATATGCAGCCTATGTTTTGCAGCGAGCCGAGCGCAATCGCCAGGCCGCGGCCAGCGAGGCCAGGCGACAGAACCTACTTCGAAAAGAGCTTGCCTGGCTTGGTCGCGGTGCACCGGCGAGAACTGCCAAGCCAAAATTCCGCATCGATGCCGCGCTGACCTTGATTGCCAACGAGCCACCTCCGCGAGACCAGTTAGAGCTGAGCAAACTAGCAACCCAGCGACTTGGCAAAGACGTGGTGGATTTCGAAGACGTCAGTTACCAAACCGACGATGGCAAATCCATTCTGAGCCACATCACTTGGCGCTTAGGCCCAGGAGATCGCATCGGGCTGCTTGGGGCAAATGGTGCCGGCAAGACCACCTTGCTGGGACTAATGACCGGCGAGCTCAGCCCAACGAGCGGGCGCATCAAGATCGGTAAGACCGTGAAGTTCGCCAAACTCAGTCAGGATGTCCGCGAACTTGACGAGTTTGCAAATGACCGAATTTTCTCGATGATCAAGCGCGAAAAAACTACCTTCACGGTTGGCAAGAAAGAGATTGGCACCGGACAGTTGGTTGAGCAACTGGGGTTTGATTCGGCTCAGCTGCAAACTCCAATCGGAGAGCTATCCGGGGGTCAGCGCAGGCGTTTTCAGTTGCTAAGGCTGTTGTTCACCGAACCAAACGTTTTGATTTTGGATGAGCCGACCAACGATCTCGACACCGACATGTTGGCGGCCATGGAGGATTTGCTTGACACTTGGCCTGGGACGCTGATCGTGGTGAGTCACGACCGCTACCTGCTCGAGCGCGTGACCGACCAGCAATATGCGCTGCTGGGAGACGGCAAGCTTCGGCATCTTCCCAGGGGCGTCGAGCAATTTTTGCAACTCAGAAAATCAGCTGCTATCGAGCAACCGGTTGTGGCAAAACCGGTTGTGGCAACACTTTCCGGGGCAGAGAAGCGCAACCTGGAGAAGGAATCAGCTCGACTGGAGCGGGCCATGGCGAAAGCCAATCAAGAGCTTGAGTCGGTTTTGTTAGCACTTGCCGCCGCTGATCAGTCAGATTACGAGTTGCTATTGAAACTGGCTGACCGTCAGCGTGAATTGGGCAATCAAATCGAAGAATTTGAAACTTTGTACCTAGAGACTTTGGAGAAACTTCAGCTCTAGCCAAACTATCTGGCAGACTTGTCGCCGAGGTTAAAACCTCGTTCCGCTCTGGTGTAACGGCAGCACGGCGCCCTTTGGAGGCGTCCGGTCTAGGTTCGAATCCTAGGGGCGGAGCTGAAGGTGATTTGGAGGACCATGCGTCAGCTCGCAGTTCTAGTGCTAGCGGCCGGAGAAGGCACGCGCATGAAAAGCGCGACTCCAAAGGTGCTGCATGAAATTGCAGGCTTGCCACTAATTGGTCACGTGCTATCCACCGCACACTCACTGCAGGCAGAACACGTGGTTGCAGTGCTGCGGCACGAGCGTGAGCGCATCGAGAACTACGTCAAAGCTTTTTACCCAAATACCACCATCGCGATCCAGGACGAAATCCCAGGAACCGGCAGGGCTGTTGAGGCAGCACTAGAGCAGTTGCCGAAGGACTTTGTTGGCGATGTGGCCGTGCTCTCTGGCGATGTTCCGCTGCTAGACGTCGCAAGCATCGAGCAGCTGTTAGAAATTCACCGCGGCAACCAAAACTCCGGAACCCTGATCTCCGCGATCATGGCGGACCCGAAGGGCTATGGCCGTATCGTTCGCTCCCGAGAGAATTTCGTCGGCATTGTTGAGCAAAAAGATGCATCCGAGGAGCAGTTGGGTATCAACGAGGTGAACGCCGGGGTTTACATCTTCGATGCCGCTCACCTGAAGACCGCCTTGGCTCGCGTCACTTTGGAGAATGCTCAAAAAGAGAAGTATCTAACCGATGTTGCGGCCTTGATGCTGGAGCAGGGTCAGAACGTTTCGGCCCACCCAATCTCAGACAACTGGTTGGTGGCTGGCATCAATGATCGTGCGCAACTAGCCGAAGTCGCCACCGAGCTTAATTCCAGAATTGTGCGGGCTTGGCAGCTGGCCGGCGTGACCGTCCAAGAGCCGGCTTCGACCTGGATCGATGTCACGGTTCAACTGGCGCGGGATGTAACGCTGTTGCCAAGCACCAGACTGCACGGCTTTACCTCGGTCGGTGAGGGTTCAGTTATCGGCCCTGACACCACTTTGACCGATGTCGAAGTTGGCGAAAACGTAACCATCAGTCGCACCCAGGGCTCTGCCTCCAAGATTGAAACTGGTGCGAGTGTCGGGCCATTTGCCTACCTTCGCCCCGGCACCCAGCTGGGTGCCGATGGCAAAATTGGCACCTTCGTGGAGACCAAGAACGCCAAGATCGGCCCCGGGGCTAAGGTCCCACACCTTTCCTACGTCGGCGATGCCGAGATTGGTGAGGGCAGCAACATCGGTGCTGGAACCATCTTTGCTAACTACGACGGGGTCAACAAGCACCGCACCGTGATCGGCTCCCACGCCAAGACCGGCAGCGGCAACGTCTTCGTCGCACCAATCGTTATCGGCGATGGCGCCTACACCGCAGCGGGTTCGACAATCCGTCGGGATGTTGAGCCGGGAGCGTTAGCATTGAACACAACACCGCAAAAGAATCTAGCTGGCTGGGTCTTGGACAAGCGTCCGGGCTCGAAATCAGCAGAGGCAGCACAAAGGAGCAGCGATGCCAGTTGAAAAGGCAGCAAGTAAGCAACTAGTTATCGCTTCCGGAAGAGCACACCAACCGCTTGCTCAAGAAGTGGCTGAGATTCTCAACACCGAGCTGGTGCCAGTGACTGCCTACGACTTTGCCAATGGTGAGACCTTCGTCCGCTACGAGCGCAGCGTGCGCGGTGTCGATGCTTTTATCATTCAGGCTCACCCAGCTCCGATTAACCACTGGCTCATGGAGCAGCTGCTGATGGTGGATGCCATGAAGCGCGCCAGCGCCAAGCGCATCACGGTGGTTGCACCATTTTTTCCATACGCGCGTCAGGACAAAAAGCACAAGGGACGCGAGCCAATCTCCGCTCGTCTAGTGACCGACCTGTTCAAGGCCGCCGGTGCCACCCGCATCATGTCGGTCGATCTACACACCCCGCAGATTCAGGGCTTCTTCGATGGTCCGGTGGACCATCTGTGGGCGCTACCACTCTTGGCCGACCACATTGCGGCAACCTTTGGCACCGAGAACCTAACCGTGGTTTCGCCAGATTCGGGCCGAGTCCGCGTAGCGGACATCTGGGCCGATCGCCTCGGCACCCCGCTAGCGATTGTTCACAAGCGCCGCGATCCAGACCGCCCAAACCAGGTGCAGGTCAACGAGATTGTTGGCGGCGTTGCTGGTCGTGACTGCCTGCTGGTCGATGACATGATCGACACCGGTGGCACCATCTTGGCTGCCGCCAAGGCACTCAAGGCCAACGGCGCAAAGCGCGTAATTGTTGCCGCTACCCACGGAGTCTTCTCGCACCCAGCGGTTGAGCGACTTAGCGACCCGGTAATTGACTCGGTAGTTGTCAC
>DLPB01000011.1:72719-117109 GCA_002479805.1 Micrococcales bacterium UBA7469 | reverse complement strand
GAACAAAGTGCGGCCACCGCCAAAACCAGAACCGCGCTTAGCCTGAGGGCTTTCGCCAAAACCTGAGATGAGCTACTTGCCACGGAGTGCCTTTCTGAATTTGTACCTTCTCTTGAAAACCGGCCAATAGGTGTGCATCAGCGCCACAATCAGCCAAAAACCAAATATCACCATGACCTGCGGCCAATCCAACCAGAAGAACAAAAGCAGTGAGATTGAAACCAGCGCCGTCCAGTGGTAGAAAACCATCACCGCACCCTGATGACTGTGACCAACGTCCTGCAACTGGTGGTGCAGGTGCTCTCGGTCAGCGGCAAATGGTGATTGGCCTCGACGCAATCTGCGAACTACCGCCAACAGCAAATCGAGCAGCGGGATAATCAGAATCAAAACCGGAAGCGCAAGTGGGATCAAGGCCGGCAAAAGGTCATTGCGGGTAACGGTAGCCGGGTCAATCGAACCGGTCACGGTGATGGCTCCAACCGCCATAAGGAGCCCCAGCAGCATGGCTCCCGAGTCACCCATAAAGATTTTTGCAGGTCGCCAGTTGTGCGGTAAAAAGCCGGCTACCATGCCCAAAACCAGGGCTGCCACCAAACCTGCGATTGAAAAGTAGTTGGTGGGAGAGGTTTGCTGAGCCAAAAGGTAGGTGTAGACAAAAAACGCCAAGGTTCCGATGCCGACCACGCCGGCAGCAAGCCCATCAAGGCCATCTATGAAGTTGACCGCATTCATGATCAACACAATCACAAACACTGTGATGGCAAATGAGACCGCGAAACTACCCACCGTCAAACCGCCAATTGGCAGGGAGACAATTTGAATTCCGGAGGCGGCCAAAATCCAGGCAGCTCCCATTTGACCACCCATCTTGGCGGTCCAGTCCAGCTCAATTAGGTCGTCCAGTAAACCAACCACAATGATCACTGCGGAAGCGCCCAAGACTGCCCAGATCGGACCTGGATTTAGAAATATCGAGTCAAACCAGCCAAAACTGGCGGCGGCCAAGACTCCTGCACCCAGACCGATAAACATGGCGACGCCGCCAATTCTCGGGGTTGGCGACTTGTGCACATCGCGGTCACGAATTGCCGGATGGATGTTGAATTTTCGAGCCGTCCACCGAACGCCCCAGGTTGCCAGATAGGTAACCAGGGCGGTGAGCAGTGCGACTAGAAAATAGGCCCTCATTTAGTCGACCTTGAGCTCAACATCCCCGATAACGCTGCGAATTCGATCCAGAGAAATTGCACCAAGTCTCAGCACGCGAATTGGCTCACCCGAACGCACCTGCGACAGATCCAGAATGGTTGACGCCTCGCCCTTTGGACTTGCGCCAGCATCAAGGTAGGTGGCCACCTTGTCGCCAAAGTAGTCAACCGCCTGCTGGGCATTCACCGCAGCTGGCTGACCGGTGAGGTTGGCACTTGAAACAGCTAGCGGACCGGAATCCTCCAGCAACGCAAGGGTGATCTTATGATCTGGAACTCTTAGAGCAACAGTTCCGCGAGTCTCCCCCAAATCCCACTCCAAAGTGCTCTGGGCCTGCAAAACCATGGTGAGCGCACCTGGCCAAAAAGCAGCTGCCAGCTGGTTGGCAACCAGTGGCAAATCGTGGGCAAGTGCCGACATCGTCTCTACCTTGGGGATCAATACCGGCGGTGGCGAGGTGCGGTCGCGACCCTTGAGATTCAAAAGCGCCTCAACCGCTTTGGCATTGAAAGCATCGGCAGCGACTCCATAAACCGTGTCGGTGGGAATCACGACGACTTCGCCGCGACCTAGTCCGACCTTTGCTTGGCGGAAGCCAGTGAGCAAATCGGTGTCAACTGAGCAGTCATAAACCCGCATTTTGCCTCGCTATCTAATTGCAGTGATGGTTCTAAAACGCAGGGCCGCATCCTGGAATGCAGCCACGTTCAACCAGCCGTCGTTCAATAGTAATTCACGGATGGCATCTGACTGTCCGTCAGCATGCTCAAGGACTAAGAGCCCGCCCGATCGAAGCAGTGCGGCCGCAATACCCGAGATGTCTCGAATCACATCCAGGCCATCTTCGCCGCCGTAAAGCGCAAGCTCCGGATCGTAATCTCTGACCTCGGGATCGATTGGGATTGCGGAGTTCGGGATGTACGGTGGATTGGAGATTACGACATCCAATAGCCCAACTAAGTCGCCAACCACTTCCTGCATCGCACCGAGCCTGAGCTCAACGCTGACCTGGTTGCTGATGATGTTTTGCTGCGCGTAGGCGTGGGCTGCTTCTGAGAGCTCTACTGCATAAACCTTGGTTGGTGGCACTTCTTTTGCAATTGCGATGGCGATTGCTCCCGAACCAGTCCCCAGATCAATTGCCTTACCCGCTGTTGGCAATTGCCTTAGGTAATCAATTGCGTACTGCACCACCTGCTCGGTCTCGGGCCTGGGGACAAAGACCCCGGGCCCGACCTTCAGCTCCAAGGTTCGAAATGCCGCCAGCTCGGTGATGTGCTGAAGCGGTTCACGGCTTTCCCGGCGCGAAAGCACCAGATTGAACTCCTGCTGCTTTTCAGGATCTAAATCTTGGTCAAAGGTGATTCTGGTGAGTAGGTCCGAGCGATCGGTTTTCAACACGTGACACAGCAGCCAAATAGCATCTGCCTGAGGCGATGGGACGCCGGCGACAGCTAACTTTTCGGTGGCCAAAGCCAAGGCATCGGATAGCTTCACTACTCACCCTGAAGGGCTGCGAGTCTGGCTTCTTCGTCCATCTTGATTGCCGACTGAATCAGCGGCTCAAGCGCACCATCCATGACCTGATCGAGGTTGTAAGCCTTATAGCCGGTGCGGTGATCCGCAATGCGGTTCTCCGGGAAGTTGTAGGTGCGGATGCGCTCAGAGCGGTCCACCGACTTTACCTGGGAGCGACGAGCCGCAGACTGCTCCGCCTCGATAGCCTCCTGCTGCGCCGCCAGCAAACGAGCGCGCAACACGCGCATCGCCGCCTCACGGTTTTGCAACTGTGATTTCTCATTCTGCATCGACACCACGATGCCGGTTGGCAAGTGCGTGATGCGAACCGCGGAGTCGGTAGTGTTCACAGACTGACCACCGGGACCCGAGGAACGAAATACGTCAATGCGGATTTCGTTTTGGCTGATCTCAACCTCTTCAGGCTCGTCTACCTCCGGAAAAACCAGAACACCTGCGGCCGAGGTGTGGATGCGACCCTGCGTCTCGGTGACCGGCACGCGCTGAACGCGGTGAACGCCACCTTCATACTTCATGTGTGCCCAAACCCCATCGGCAGGATCGGTGGCATTGGACTTGATGGCAACCTGGACATCCTTGATGCCACCCAGGTCAGACTCAGTGCGGTCAAGAATCTCAGTCTTCCAACCCTTTGAGTTGGCGTACTGGATGTACATCCGCAGCAGGTCACCGGCGAATAGTGCAGACTCTGCACCACCTTCACCGGCCTTTACCTCCATGATCACATCGCGGCCATCGTCTGGATCGCGCGGAATCAACAGCCTGCGGAGCTTTTCTCCAGCGTCCTTGAGCTGCTGCTCCAGACTCGGAAGCTCCTCAGCAAATGCCTCGTCCTCCTTGGCCAACTCCTTGGCCGCCGCAAGGTCGTCGGTGAGCTTGAGCAAATTACTCTCCGCCGCCATGATTGCCGACAGTTCGGCATAGCGACGATTGAGCTTCTTCGCCAACGCTGGGTTGGTGTGAATGGCCGAGTCGCTGAGTTGCTCCTGCAAACTCGCGTGCTCGGCCCTTAGGCCTGCAAGCGAATCAAGCAAAGTTACTCCGAGTCACTTTCCTGTGGCACCGGCATGGACTTCTCGAGCTTGAGCAGGAACTCCACGTTCGATGCGGTGTCCTTGAGGCGAGAGAGCACAAGCTCCAGAGCCTGCTGCTGCTCAAGACCTGCAAGTGCACGTCGAAGCTTCCAGATGATCTTGGTCTCCTGTGGGCTCATCAACATCTCCTCGCGGCGAGTACCGGAAGCATTGATGTCTACCGCAGGGAAAATGCGCTTGTCAGCCAACTGGCGAGACAGGCGAAGCTCCATGTTTCCGGTTCCCTTGAACTCCTCGAAGATAACCTCATCCATCTTGGATCCGGTCTCAACCAAAGCGGTAGCCAGGATGGTCAGCGAGCCACCGTTCTCGATGTTTCGAGCGGCACCGAAGAAGCGCTTAGGTGGGTAGAGGGCTGATGAGTCAACACCACCGGACAAAATACGTCCAGACGCTGGTGCGCTTAGGTTGTAGGCGCGGCCCAGGCGGGTAATGGAGTCAAGCAGCACAACCACATCGTGACCAAGCTCAACCAGGCGCTTGGCGCGCTCGATTGCAAGCTCGGCAACGGTGGTGTGGTCATCTGCAGGGCGGTCGAAGGTGGAGGCAATAACCTCACCCTTGACGGTGCGCTGCATGTCGGTAACTTCTTCTGGACGCTCATCAACCAAGACAACCATCAAGTGAACCTCTGGATTGTTGGTCGCAATTGCGTTGGCAATTGCCTGCAGCACCAAAGTCTTACCAGCCTTAGGTGGCGAAACAATCAGTCCACGCTGACCCTTACCGATAGGTGAAACCAGGTCGATGATTCGAGTGGAAAGCTTCTTGGCGTCAGTCTCTAGGCGTAGACGGGTGTCTGGGTAGAGCGGAGTTAGCTTGCCAAAGTCAACGCGTGCGGCAGCCTCTTCCAGGGTCTGACCGTTAACCGAGTCGACCCTAACCAGCGCGTTGAACTTCTGACGCTGGTTGCTAACATCCTCGCGTGGCTGGCGGATAGCGCCAACTACTGCATCGCCCTTGCGAAGCGAGTACTTCTTGACCTGACCCAGGGAAACGTAAACATCATTTGGTCCAGGTAGGTAACCGGAGGTGCGCAAGAACGCGTAGTTCTCCAACACGTCCAAGATTCCAGCGACTGGAACTAGGACGTCATCTTCGGTGATCTCCGGCTCAGACTCGTCCTGTGAACCAGGACCGCGGCGGCGGTCACGGTCGCGGTAGCGACCACGGCGGTTGCGGTTGCCGCCACGACGATCGTCGTCGCGGTCTCGGTTGTTGTCGCGGTCAGAGCTTCTGGTCTCGCGGTCTTCGCGAGCCTCACTGCGCTCCGAAGCTCCCTCTTGGCTGGCGGTGTTTTCGCCGCCTTCAGACTTAGCCTCACCGCGAGCTGGGCGGGAGCGACGACGGTTCTCGGTCATTGGCTCAGTGTCGCTGGCGGCCTTTGGCTCAGACTCCTGAACCTTCGGAGCTTTGGCTGCCTTTGGTGCCTCGGTAGCGTCGACGGAAACTGTTGCGCTGGTTGCGCGGCGGGTTCTTTTTACAGGCTTGTCCTGCTGGATTTCATCCATGTGGTTAGTACTCGTTTCTTGGCGGCAAAAGTGCCGGATTTGTGAAGAATTTCTGAGAATGCAGTGGCGGGCATTTAGACGCCTGATCCAGACTGCACCTCAAGACTAGCACCTTTGAAGTCAACCGCAAGTGACAATGGCTGCCATGTTGGGAACTCTCGTTCCACGAACGCTACTGCCGCCACTCGCTTGGCAGGGTCATCCTCCAACACCAACACCGAAGGTCCAGCACCTGAAACCACAGCGGGGTGACCCTGAGCACGCAGCTGCTCGATCAGCTTGCTGGTCTCCGGCATGGCACTGGCACGGTAGTTCTGGTGTAGGCGATCCTCGGTGGCCGCAAACATCAGCTCTGGGCTTTGAGTGAGCGCTGCCACCAATAGCGCCGAGCGAGAGACGTTGAATACCGCATCGGTGTGCGGCACAGACTCTGGCTGCAGGCTTCTCGCGAGCTTGGTCGACATCTGATTTGGTGGCACCAAAACCAGCGGGGAAACGCCGCGGTGCACGGTTAGCTTCTTGTGGTGCGGGCCAGACTCATCCTTCCAGGCAATGGTCAAGCCACCAAACAAAGCCGGAGCAACGTTGTCGGGATGACCCTCAAGCTCAGTTGCAAAATCCAACAGCTGCTGCTCGGTGAGCACAATATCCGGCTGCAATAGCCCCGCCGCCAACATAACTCCGCCGGAGACCGCAGCCCCGGATGAACCCATGCCGCGACCGTGTGGGATGTTGTTGTGGCAGGTAATTCGAAGTGGTGGAACGCTCTTGCCGAACTTGGCAAACACAAAAGCAATCGTCGAGTAAATCAGGTTGCTGGAATCTTTAGCGATATCCTGCTCGCCCTCGCCGACCACGGAAATCTCTAGCCCGCTGTCAATAACCTCGGCGGAGTAATTGTCGTAAAAGCTCAGCGCCATGCCCAGGGTGTCAAAGCCCGGACCTAAGTTTGCACTGGTAGCCGGGATCTTTACCGAGACCTTGGTCACTTGTTGCGCTCCAAGCCCAATACTCCCGCCACTGAATCGGCGGTGGCGGCCACCTTCTTTGGCTTGATCTGGCGACCACGGTCATCTTTCAATGCCCAGTCCGGGTCCTTCAAACCGTGACCGGTAACGGTAACCACGATGGTGTCGACCTTTGGAAGCTCGCCCTTTTGCTTGGCCTGCCAAAGTCCTGCAGCACCGGTTGCGCTGGATGGCTCGACGAATACACCGGCTTCCTGAGAGAGGAAGCGGTGCATCCACAAAATATCCTTATCGCTCACGGCACCAAAAGCACCGTTGGTGTCAGCCTTTGCGGCCTGAGCAAGATCCCAAGAAGCTGGATTGCCAATTCGAATCGCAGTCGCGATAGTCTCTGGCTTAGCAACCGGTTTACCAACCACGAATGGAGCCGAGCCGGCAGCCTGAATGCCATACAGCATCGGGAGTTTTTGGATTCGTCCGGCATCTCGGTCTTCACGATAACCCAGGTGGTATGCCGAGATGTTGCCGGCGTTGCCTAGCGGCATCGCGTGCAGGTCAGGAGCAAAGCCCAGCGCATCGACAACCTCGAAGGCAGCGGTCTTTTGACCCTGCAGTCGATCCGGGTTCACCGAGTTCACCAGGAAAACCGGGTAGTTATCGCTCAGTTCGCGAGCCAAGCGTAGGCAGTCATCGAAGTTTCCGCGGACCTGCAGGATCTGGGCCTTGTGAGCAACTGCCTGAGAAAGCTTGCCCCAGGAGATCTTGCCTGCCGGAACCAGCACCACGGACTGCATCCCGCCAGCAACTGCGTAGGCAGCAGCCGCTGCCGAGGTGTTACCGGTAGAGGCCGCGATTACTGCCTTTGCACCCTTGCCCTTGGCCTTAGAAACCGCAGTTGTCATGCCGCGGTCTTTGAAAGAGCCGGTTGGGTTCATGCCTTCAAACTTCAGGTGGACACTGCCGACATCAAGCAGTTTTGCGAGCGCCGGTGCCTCAATGAGTGGAGTGCCACCCTCACCCAAGGTGACGATTGGATCGTCCTGGGTAAATGGAAGACGATCAAAGTATTCGCGAATAACGCCGCGCCACTGATGAGCCATTAGATTCCCTCCACTCGGATAACCGAGTTCACTTTCTGAACCGCTGCGTTTGAACGCAGATCCTCGACTACCGCCTCAAGTTCACCTTCGCCGGCCTCGTGGGTCATGATGGTCAAAAGCGCTCCGGAGTTTTGACCGGCGGCATTTTGATCCACAGTCTCAACGCTAACGCCATGCTGGGCAAAAACCGTGGCAACCGATGCCAAGACACCCGGTAGGTCATTTACCTGCAGGGTGATCTGGAAACGAGTGGCGACTGCCTGAACCGGCAGAATATCTAGGTTTGCGTGAACCGAATCCGCAAGACCTGGACCTCCGGCTAGGTGACGCTTAGCCGCGCCAACCAGGTCACCCAAGACTGCCGATGCAGTTTCTGGACCACCGGCACCGGCACCGTAGAACATCAACCTGCCAGCGCTCTCTGCTTCGATAAACACGGCGTTGTAAGCGCCGCGGACCGCAGCCAGCGGGTGATCATCTGGAATAAGCGTCGGGTGCACACGCGCAACGATGCCCTCTGGCTTGCCATCCCGGGCTGGCACGCGCTCGCAAATTGCCAAAAGCTTGACGGCGTAACCAGCCTCACGCGCAGTCTCGATCTGCAAAGCGGTGACCTTTGAGATGCCCTCGCGATAGACACTGGTTACCGGCATTTCGGTGTGGAAGGCCAATGAGGCCAAGATTGCTGCCTTGCTGGCGGCGTCAAAACCCTCAACATCGGCGGTCGGGTCCGCCTCTGCGTAACCCAGCTGCTGGGCCTCAGCAAGAGCATCCTCGAAGCTGGCTCCGGTCGAGTCCATCCGATCCAAGATGAAGTTAGTGGTGCCGTTTACGATGCCCATCACCTTGTTTACCTTGTCACCGGCGAGGGATTCCCTAAGCGGGCGAATGATAGGAATTGCACCACCAACCGCAGCCTCGAAGTAGAGCTGGGCACCGAGTTGTTCTGCAAGGTCAAATAGTTCGGTGCCGTGGGCCGCGATTAGCGCCTTGTTTGCTGTGATCACGTCGGCGCCGGAGTTCAAAGCCAAGGTGATGTAACTCTTGGCGGGTTCAATGCCACCGATAAGTTCGATGACGATGTCCGCCGCCTGGATTAGCGCCTCGGCGTCAAGCGTGAAGAGCTCTTTGGGCAGGTTGCCATTTCGGGCAGATTCTAGGTTTCGAACCGCAATGCCAACCAGCTCTAGGTCTGCACCAACTCGCTGGGCTAGCTCTTCGCGGTTTTCTATTAGCAGGCGGGCTACCTGAGAGCCAACCGAACCGGCACCGAGCAGTGCAATTCGAATTGGGCGATAAGCGATTTCCATGGCTTGCTATGCCTTTCCATTGCCGATACCGGCATCTCTTTGAAGCAGATCGTTTTCGGTCTCCGCCCAAATTAGCAGTGAACTCTTACCCCCCTTGACCGCCACCATGGCGGGGCGGGTCAAGAAGTTGTAGTTCGAAGAAAGTGAAAAGCAGTAAGCGCCGGTGGCCGCTACCGCCAAGACATCGTTGACTGAGATATCTGACGGCAGGTAGTCGTGACGCACAACGATGTCACCAGACTCGCAGTGCTTTCCAACCACACGGGCTAAAGCTGCAGTAGCCGAAGTCACCCGGGAGGCGATCATCGCCGAGTACTCAGCCTGATAGAGCGCTGGGCGAGCGTTGTCGCTCATGCCGCCGTCAACGCTCACGTATTTGCGAGTGGCACCGGTGCCCTGCTCGGAGACCGTGACATCTTTGATGGTTCCCACCGAATACAGTGTGATGCCAGCTGGTCCCGCGATGATGCGACCCGGTTCAAAGGCAAGCTTTGGAACCGCGATTCCCAATGCGGTGCACTTGGCAGCAACCGCCTGCATGATCCTGGTTGCCATTTCCTCAATGCCGAGTGGCTTATCGGCCTCGGTGTAAGCGATTCCGAAACCACCACCAAGGTTTAGCTCTGGCACATCGCCAGATTGAAGCAGCTGCGCATGAACATCCAATAGCCGTTCTGCAGCCGCAACAAAGCCATCGACTACGAAAATCTGAGATCCGATATGCGAGTGCAACCCCAGGAATCTAAGGTGCGAGTGAGAGCGAATTTTCGCTACCAGGTCCGGCACGTCACTCAGTGCCACACCAAACTTCTGGTCTTCTCTCGCGGTAGCGAGGTGCTCGTGGGTGTGAGCGTGCACACCCGAGTTGACGCGCAACCTTACGGCCTGCGACTTCCCCTGCGCCAGCGCCACCGCTGCGATGCGCTCAATCTCGAGCTCGGAATCAATGACAATCGCCCCGACATCGTTTGCAATCGCCTTACTGATTTCGATTAGAGACTTGTTATTGCCGTGCAGACCTAGGCGCTCACCCTTTGCCCCGGCGGCAAGGGCAACCGCAAGCTCTCCCCCGGTTGAGACATCGACAGATAAGCCGGCATCGACCACCCAGCGCACCACATCGGAGGTGAGTAGCGCTTTAGATGCATAGTAGAGCTTTGCAGTGGTGCCGATCTTGTTGGCAGCATCGCTGAAGGCACGCTTGATTGAGAGCAGCCTGGTTTCAAAATCCTCTTGGTCTACCACATAAAGCGGAGAGCCGTACTGTCGCATTAGAGCGGAGACCGAGACATCGCCGATGCTGAGTTCGCCATGTGTATTGCGCTTGGCTGTTCTTGGCCAGATTCGAGCATCGATGGCATTCAGATCGCTCGGGGCGACTAGCCACTCAGGGGCAAGTGGGTTTTTCACAACTACATCCTCTCCGGAGCGGAGACGCCCAGCAGCGAAAGGCCGTTTGCAAGCACAATGCTGGCAGCGTTATTCAGCCACAGCCTGGTGCGGTGCACGGTTTCGACTTCGCCACCGCTGAGTGGCGTGACTCGGCAGTTGTCATACCAGCGGTGGTAGCTGCCGGCAACGACCTCGATGTATCTGGCAATTCGATGCGGCTCCCTGAATTGGGCAGCCTGTTGCACAACTCGAGGGAATTCGCTGAGGTTTGCCAACAGCTCTGCCTCCGAATCGTGGCTAAGCAGGCTTGGGTCAAACTCTGAGTCATCGACATTCAGCGAGGCAGCGTTCTTGGCCACCTGCTTGGTTCTGGCATGGGCATACTGCACATAGAAAACTGGGTTGTCGTTGGTCTTCTTGGTTAGCTGCTCTAGGTCAACATCAAGCGATGAGTTGATTGATGAGCGAGCAAGTGCATAGCGAGCGGCATCGACACCTACGACATCAACCAAATCCTCCATGGTGACCACGGTTCCGGCACGCTTTGACATACGAACCGGCTCACCACCACGCACCAAATTGACCATCTGGCCAATCAAAATTTCCATGTTCTCGCCAGGCTTGTCTCCGAAGGCTGAACACAGCGCCATCATTCTCGGAACGTAACCGTGATGGTCGGCACCGAGCATGTAGATGCAGCGATCGAATCCCCTGGAGCGTTTGTCCTGGTAGTAAGCGATGTCTCCGGCAATATACGCAGCATCGCCATCGCTTTTAATGATTACGCGGTCGCGATCATCCCCGAAAGTTGTCGAGCGAAGCCAAATAGCGCCATCTTCCTCGAAGATGTGACCCATCTCGCGAAGCCGCTCAATAGAGCGCTCAACCGCCTTGGATTCATAGAGTGAGTTCTCGTGGAAGTAAACATCGAAGTCGACCCCGAATTCGTGCAGTGACTCCCTGATCTGCTGGAACATAAGTTCAACCCCGGCAGCGCGGAACTTCTCCTGAGCCTCGGGCGCTGGCAGAGCCAGAATGTCCTCGGCGGTTTCGGCCAAAACGCGAGCAGCGATTTCGTGAATATAAGCACCGGCATAGCCGTCTTCGGGGGCTGGCTCATTTTTAGCGGCTGCCAAAAGGGATCTTGCAAATCGATCAATCTGAGCGCCGTGGTCATTGAAGTAATACTCGCGAGTAACTTCGGCTCCGACAAATTCAAATACCCTCGCCAAGGAGTCACCAACCGCAGCCCAACGGGTGCCGCCGAGGTGAATCGGACCGGTTGGGTTTGCTGAGACAAATTCGAGGTTCAGCTTGACGCCTTGATACTCGGTTCCGCGACCATAGCTCTTGCCCGCCGCCACAATCTCGCGGGCTAGCTCACCGGCAGCCGAGTTTGAGACAAAGATGTTGATAAATCCAGGTCCTGCGATTTCAACCTTCTCAACACCGGCACTGTTTTGCAGCTCAATTGCCAGCAACTCGGCAAAATCGCGAGGCTTGAGACCTGCTTTGGCTCCGAGCTGCATCGCAACGTTGGTGGCCCAGTCGCCGTGCTCGCGATTTTTAGGTCGTTCGACAACTACCTCGGAGGGAACCTCAAGCTGCAAAGAGCCAGCGGACACCAGCGAGTGCAATGCAGCAACAATGGCTTCCGACAGCTGGTTGGGAGTCACTTGGACCTAATTCCTTCGGGTATGGCAACCGACGAGTTTTATTCGGCGGTGAACCTAAATCATACCCGTGGAAGGTGCTGGAAGCTAAGAGAGCTTCAGCCAAACCGTGGAATTAGCAGGGAGTTTGCCCGCAGAAATATCCTCCGAGGCGATTAGTAGCTCACCAGTTGGAAGCTCAATTTCTTGATCGGTGAAGTTGGTGATGCTTGACCAGCCACCCTCGCGCTCAAACCACAGGGTTCCGACTGGTGAGGGCAGCCAAGACAGCGTCTCACCCTGAATGAGCGTTCGGCGCATCGAAAGAGCTGCGCGATAAAGCTCCAGGGTTGACCCCTGAATACCGTCTTGAACCTCAACTGCATAGCGGGAATACCACTGCGGCTGCGGAAGATGTGACCCTCCCGGGCCAAAGCCAAATGATGGACCGCTAGCGCTCCACGGCAGTGGCACTCGGCAACCGTCACGAGATTTGAACTTACCTTCACCGCGGAACCACTGCGGATCTTGCATCTGCTCCGATGGAATGTCGGTAACATCGGGAAGCCCCAGCTCCTCCCCCTGATAGAGATAGCTGGATCCAGGAAGCGCCAGCATCAGTAGCGTCGCCGCCTTGGCCCGAGCTAGGCCTTTTGCTAGATCTAAGTCACCATCAAGTCGATGATTCACATACCAGTGATTCTCGGCATCGAAGGTAACGCCTTCTTTGCCGGCAGGGATTACCAGTCTCGTCGCATGGCGAATTACGTCGTGGTTTGACATCACCCAGGTAGTAGAGGAGCCAGTTTGCTCAGCAAAGGCAAGGTTGTCATCAATTACCTTTTGAAAGGCAGCCGACTCCCAAGCCGAGGTCAGCAGGTCGAAATTGAATGCCTGCCCCAACCCATCGGTGGTGGCGTAAGCCGGGCGACGGTGAGGGTGAACCCATGCCTCTGCGACGGCAACTCGAGGTGGGTCATATTGATTGAAAAGCGCTCGCCACTCCCGGTAAATCTCGTGAACTTCATCGCGATCGAAGAGCTGATCCGTGCCATCGTCCTTCATTACCTCCAGGGAGTATGAGGATCTGGTTGGTAAAGGCTCCAGTTGCTTGACAAGCGCGTGAGCCACGTCGATTCGGAAGCCATCGACGCCGCGATCGGACCAAAACTTGAGCGTCTTCAGAAACTCATCGTGGACCTCGCGGTTGCTCCAATCGAAATCCGGCTGCTCCTTGGTAAATAGGTGCATGTACCACTGACCATCTGGCACCCTGGTCCAACCCTCGGGGCCGAAGTGGCTAGATAGGTCTGACGGAGGAAGCTCGAACGCCTCGCCCCGACCATCGCGGAAGATGTAGCGAGCTCGCTCTTTTGAGCCTCTTGGGGAACGTAACGCTTCCTGGAACCAAACGTGCCGGTCGGAGGAGTGATTCGGCACGATGTCAACAAAGACCCGAATACCTTTTGAATGAAGCTTTTCTACCAGCTGATCAAACTCATCGAGTGTGCCAATTCTGGGATCCACATCTCGATAGTCCGCAACGTCGTATCCACCGTCAGCAAGATCAGACGGATAGAAAGGGGAAAGCCAAACTGCATCGATACTCAAGCTGGCGAGGTAATCGACCTTACCTATGATGCCTTTGAGGTCACCAATCCCGTCACCGTTGTGATCGGCGAAGCTGCGTGGGTAAATCTGGTAGACGACGGCCTGACGCCACCAGTCTTTTGAGCCCCTAAGGAAGGTGTATTCCGACACTGTCTCTCCTGATCTAGCGGACTAGCTGGCCGCTGGTTTGATCTCGGTCACTGCTAGGCTTATGGCGTCCCCGCCCCTATAGCTCAGGGGATAGAGCACCGCCCTCCGGAGGCGGGAGCGCAGGTTCGAATCCTGCTAGGGGCGCTTTTGACTAACCCTTAACCGAACCTGCAAGTAAGCCTCGAACGAAATAGCGCTGCAGTGCGAAGAACACCACCAGCGGCACGATAATCGAAACGAATGCTCCAGCGGTCAAAAGCTCCCAACCAGAACCGCGAGTTCCAACCATTTCGGCCAGACGCACGGTCATTGGAGCAACTTCCTTTGCACCGCCGCCGAAGGTTAGACCGACCAGGAGGTCGTTCCAAACCCAAAGGAACTGGAAGATGGCAAATGATGCAATCGCCGGAACCGAAAGTGGTAGGACAATCTTGGAAAACAGGGTGAACCAACCGGCACCATCCACACGTGCTGCCTCGATAAGTTCGCGAGGAATCTGACGAAGGAAGTTGTGCAGCAGGAAGATTGCCATAGGCAGACCAAAGATGGTGTGCGCAATCCAAATCGGGATGTAAGTACCAGTGATGTCAAAGTCAGGAATGAGCGTGACATCACCAAGCACCAAACCTTTGGCAAATAGCTGAAGCAACGGCACAAGCGCCAACTGAAGCGGGATAACCTGCAGCGCAAAAATCGAGAAGAAGATGAAATCTCTTCCCTTGAATTCAAACCAAGCTAGTGAATACGCCGCGAATACGGCCAGCGTGATTGGAAAGATAACCGCAGGCAGGGTAACCGCAAGCGAGTTGAAGAAGAACTGGTAAAGCGGTGGATTCGTGGTTGAACCCTCAAATAACACCTGACGATAGTTCTCAAATGAAACGTTTGGCTGAACGAAGAACATCCACCAACCGGAGGTGTTGATGTCTTGCTCTGGGCGAATTGACGAGACGAGCAAACCAAAGGTTGGAATGGTCCACAGAATTGCAATCACCCAGGCAAAGAATGCGGCCCAAGGTGAAGAGAAGACGTTCTTGGCCTTGTTCTTGACGCGAGCCTTGTTGATTAGAGAGGTCATTATCTTTCCGTCCTCTCGAGGCGAAGTTGGCGAATGTTGTAGATGATGATCGGAACAATGGCGACGAACAAGATGATCGCCAAGGCGGAGCCCTGGCCGTAGTTCATCTGCCTAAAAGCTTGGGAGTACATTTCGTTCGCAATGACGTTGGTCTGGAAGTTTCCACCGGTCATGGTTCTAACGATGTCGAATACCTTAAGGGTTCCAATGGTGATGGTGGTAAGAACGACCACGATGGTGGCACGAATCATTGGTACCGATACCAAGTAGAAACGCTTCCATGGGGTTGCACCGTCCAGCATCGCTGCCTCTACAACTTCGTCCGGGACGTTCTTCAGTGCCGCCGAAAGTACGACCATGGCAAATCCAGTCTGAATCCAAATCATCACCACAATAAGCAAGAAGGTGTTCAGCGGAGCTTCCAGCAGCCAGTTTGGCGGAGTGAGTCCGAGGCCCTTGAAGATTGCAGAAAGTAGACCAATGTCCGGCTTGTCTTCGCGAGGCTGGTAGTTGTAAACGAACTTCCAGATCACACCGGCACCAACAAATGAGATTGCCATTGGCATAAAGATGAGCGACTTGATCGCAGCTGGGCGCTTCATGCGGTCGGTCATGTAGGCAATCGCTAGACCGATGATGGTTGAGAGAATCGGAGCGGTAACCACCCAGATTGCTGTGTTGGTCAGAACAACGGTGATTTCAGGGATTGTGAAGGCCCAAATGTAGTTTTCAAAGCCGACGAACTGCTCGGCTTCTTTGTCCATAAAGGACAGAATCAGGGTACGAATTGCCGGGTAAATCAAACCGACAACCAAAAGCAAAATAGATGGAACTAGGAAGACCAGGTACTTCAACCATTCTTGGGTCTTTACCGAAGTACGAGAGGCGATTAGGAAGATCAGAAATATGGCCGCGCCGAAGCTCAACAGAGCCAGCGCAAGCAGAGTGAAGTTCTCCGCAATGATGTCCACGGGGGTTTTCCGCGCCGTGTGGAGTGCGAGATTGAACATGACCGAATCCTAACAACCTTTTAGTAAGGGCTGTGGGGCCTGCAGACGCAGACCCCACAGCTTATTTAGCTATTTGTAACTTTGCTGCTTATTAGTAAGGCCAGCTTGCGTAGATAGCGTCTAGAACAGCCTTGTCAGACTTGTTCTCTGCTACCCATGCAGTCATTTCCTTCCAGAATGAACCAGCTCCAACCTCGGCTGGCATCACATCGGAGCCATCGAAGCGGAAGGTGGATGCATTCTGAAGGATCTCAACTGCAACCTTGTTTACTGGGTCTGCAACGTTAGCGGTGTCTAGACCGAGGTTTGCAGAGAACCAGCCACCAAGAGCAGCCTTCTTGTTGTTCCAGTCAGCAGTGGTTAGGTAGTGGTGAACTGCGTGAACCTCTGGACGGTCAGCGAAGATACCAACGAACTCGCCACCACCAAGTGCAGGCTTGTTGTCAGCCGAGACACCTGGGAAGTAGAAGGTGGTGATTCCACCCTCGGTGGTGGTGTCCTCTGGGGACACGATGGTTGCGCCGTAGTCAGCAGCAAGGATGCCACCGATGAACGATGCCTGGCGGTGCATTGCACAGCTGCCGTCAACTAGGCCAGCGCCACCCTCCTGGAAGGTGGTGGTAGCGATCGAAGCAACGTCACCAACGTAAGCAGGGTTCTTTAGGATCTTGCCGGCCTCGGCTAGAACCTGAGCAACCTTAGGGTCGTTGAATGCAAGCTCACCAGATACCCACTGGTCGTAGGTAGCAGCGTCCTGGAAGCGAAGCATTAGGTCTTCCATCCAGTCAGTTCCAACCCAACCGGTAGCGTCACCGGAGCCGAAACCAACACACCAAGGCTGAACAGAGCCGTCAGCTGCGATGGTGTCAGATAGAGCTAGTAGCTCGTCCCAAGTGGTAGGAATGGTCCAACCCTTGTCTGCGAAGGTCTTTGGTGAGTACCAAACGAAGGACTTCACGTTTGCACCTAGTGGGGTGCCGTAGAAGGTGCCGTCGATGGTGCCGTAGTTCTTCCAGTCAGCGGTGTAGTTCTCGTCAACCGAAGCAGAAGTTGCGTCGTCTGCAGGTACTAGACCGTTGCCAGCGAACTTAGCCAAAAGGCCAGGCTGTGGGAAGATCGCCATGTCAGGTGCAGTTCCACCCTCAACGCGAACAGAAATCTGAGCCTCAAACTCCTGAGTTCCGTTCCAGTTGATGGTGATGCCGGTGCACTCCTCGAACTCAGCGAAAGACTCGATGAAGAGTGATGCCTCTGGGTCGATGATGGTGGTGTAGATCTCAACCTCGGTGCCCTCGTTGCCCATGTAGGCCTCGTAAGCAGCACAAGCGTCAGATCCAGTCGCAGTGGTCTCCTCGGCTGCTGGCTCGGTGCTTGCGCAACCGGCCATTACCAAGGTAGCCGCTACAGCAGTTGCTCCAAGAGCAACCACGCGACGACGTAGTGTTGACATATTTTTCCTTTCGAAATCGGCCAACGTTGGCCGAACCTCACACGTTAGGAGGGTGCCTCAAGGATAAAACAAGCGCAGAAGATGTTTCGACTGCAAGCGATTACATTCAGATAACAATGATGTATCAGACCGATACCGATTGTCTTTACAATTTTTACAATTGAAAATGTATGGTGCTGCAAACTCAGCGCTGGGCTAGGTATTCCGCCATTTGCTGAAGTGCCATAAAGCGATGCGATATCGAATTTTTCACTTCCGGATCCAATTCCGCAGCCGTTACATCTAACCCATGCGGGATGAAAACTGGGTCATAACCAAAGCCACCGCTCCCGGCCACCTGCATCGCAATTGACCCAGGCCAAACACCCGTGAATGAGAGCTCCTGATCGGGGCCGACCATTGCGATTGTGCAGACAAACGCCGCCGAGCGATGCTCGGCAGGGATGTCCTCCAACTGCTTTAGCAACAGATTGCGATTAGTGGAATCGTCTCGGGTGCCAGACCAGATTGCCGAGAAAATGCCCGGCGCTCCCCCCATGACCTCACATGCGATTCCGGAGTCGTCGGCAAATGAAAGCTTGCCGGTTGCCTCATAGGCGGCCCTGGCTTTGATGAGGGCATTCTCTAGAAAAGTTGTGCCGCTCTCGATCGGCTCGGGACCTTTGTAGGTGAGAACCTGAATTCCTGGATTTGCCTGCCGCAAAATGGCCTCGGCCTCCTGGGCCTTGTGCTTATTGCCGGTAGCAAAAACAATCTCCACTAGCGCACTTCCAAAGCATCGCCTAGGGCTGCTCGCTGAGCCTCGGCCAGTTGCCTATTGGCCTCTAGTGCCAGCTCCAAGAGACGGTTGAGCTCATCGCGATCAAATGGTTCGGCCTCTGCGGTGCCCTGCACCTCTACAAACAGACCGCGGCCGGTGACAACCACGTTCATATCAGTGTCGGCTCGAACATCTTCGACATACTCAAGATCGGTGACGGCCACTCCGTCAACGATGCCGACCGATACGGCAGACACCGTGTCAATCAGGGGCTTGGCACTCTTTGCTATCAAACCCTGCTGCTTGGCCCATGCCACTGCGTCTGCCAGCGCGACAAAGGCTCCGGTAATTGCTGCGGTTCTGGTGCCACCATCTGCCTGAAGCACATCGCAGTCCAGCACGATGGTGTTCTCCCCCAGCGCCTTGACGTCAATCACGGCGCGCAGCGACCTACCGATCAGTCGTGAGATTTCGTGGGTGCGACCACCGATCTTGCCCTTGACCGATTCACGGTCGGAGCGATCATTGGTGGCCCTGGGGAGCATTGCATATTCGGCAGTTACCCAGCCTTCACCGGAGTCTTTCTTGAAGCGAGGCACGCCGGGAGTGAAAGAAGCGTTGCAAAGCACCTTGGTGTTTCCGAAAGAAACCAGCACCGAACCTTCGGCGTGGATTGTGAAATTGCGCTCAATCTTGATTTCGCGAAGCTCGTGCTCGGCTCTTCCGTTTGGCCTAGTCATGGTTTGCCTTTCGTATCATGTGGGTTACATCGCTAACCTCAGGGCCCAAAAAGCGTTTGGCTAGGCTCTCGAATTCTTTGGCATTTCCAGTGGCATAAAACTTGTAGCTCGGCTTGGCATCGCTCGGTGCCAACAGGTCATGCTCGGTTAGGACCCTAAATACGTCTTTTGCTGTCTCATCCGCCGATGAGACCAGGTTCACCCCATCGCCCATCACGTAAGACAGCGCCGCCTGCAGCAGCGGATAGTGGGTGCAGCCAAGCACCAAGGTGTCAACCTTGGCCGCTTTGATCGGAGCCAGGTACTCCTCAGCCGCCCGCAGCAGTTCTGGGCCGGAGGTAACTCCGCGCTCGACAAAGTCAACAAATGACGGGCAGGCCGCGGTAGTAATTTCAAAGTCAACTGCTGCTGCAAAGGCATCTTCGTAGGCCTTGGAGTTGACCGTAGCGCTAGTTCCAATCACGCCGACTTTGCGATTTCTAGAGGTACCTACGGCTTTGCGAACGGCCGGCTGGATCACCTCGATGACCGGGACTCCGAGGCCCTCGGTGTAGCGCTCACGGGCATCTCGCAGCACAGCAGCCGATGCTGAATTGCAAGCAATAACTAAAAGCTTGACTCCCGATGCCACAAGTTCATCCATGACCTCAAGCGCTAGCCGCCTGACCTCAGAGATTGGTTTTGGGCCGTATGGGGAATTTAGAGTATCGCCAACGTAGTGGATTGATTCGTGTGGCAACTGATCGATAATCGCTCGAGCTACTGTCAAGCCTCCGACACCTGAGTCGAATACACCAATTGGTCTGGAATCCACTCGCTAAGTCTAAAGCGCAACTGATGGATAGGCTTAGGGCGTGTCTTCCGCTTTGAATACCGACCGCTATGAGCTGACCATGCTCCAGGCTGCTTTGCGCTCTGGCAAGTCTGAACGCACGTGTGTCTTTGAAGTCTTCACCAGGCAACTGCCCGCCGGACGTCGCTATGGCGTGGTGGCTGGCACCGGTCGTGTGCTGGAGGCAATACAAAATTTCAGATTCGGCGACGAAGAACTCGCTTACCTTTCCGCGAATCAGGTGGTTGACAGCCAAACTCTGAAGTGGCTTGAAAACTACCGCTTCTCAGGAAATCTTTCCGGCTACCAGGAGGGCGAGCTTTACTTTGGGCATTCCCCGATTTTGACCGTCGAGGGAACCTTCGCCGAAGCGGTAATTCTAGAAACCGTGATTCTCTCGATTCTCAACTACGACTCGGCGGTAGCTTCGGCTGCTGCCCGCATGAAGTCAGTATCGGCCGATCGCAGGTTGATCGAGATGGGTTCCAGAAGAGCTCACGAATCAGCAGCGGTTGCTGCGGCACGAGCCGCCTACATCGCTGGGTTTGATGCCACCAGCAACCTGGCAGCCGGCAGCAAATATGGAATTGAAACCACTGGCACATCAGCACACGCCTTTACCCTGCTGCACGACAACGAGGAACAGGCATTCAGAGCGCAACTTGCATCTATGGGAAATGAGACCACACTGCTGGTTGACACATACGACGTCAAGAAGGCCGTTGAAACCGCGGTGCGACTGACCGATGGCAAGATTCGCGCGGTTCGCTTGGACTCCGGTGACCTCGCCACCTCGGCGGTGGAAGTTCGAAAGCAACTGGATGAGCTCGGAGCCACCGAAACCAAGATCACAGTGACCAGCGACCTGGATGAATACACAATCGCCGCCCTCGCAATTGCCCCGATCGATAGCTACGGGGTGGGCACCAGCCTGGTCACCGGTTCTGGCTTCCCGACCGCAGGCTTTGTTTATAAACTCGTCGCCCACTCTGACAACGGGGACTGGGTCGATGTGGCAAAAACCTCAAAACTCAAAACCAACCGAGGTGGCCGAAAGTTTGCAAGCCGATTGCTGGAATCTTCAGTCGCAAAAACCGAACTGATCTCCTCCGAGCTTCAGGCCGGACGCGCCCTGCAGGTAGCGATGATTTCAAACGGTGAGATCAACACAGATTTTGTTGGAAAAGCTGGCGTCCAGAAAGCTCGAGATCACCACAGGCTGGCTATTGGCGAATTGCCTGCCGGTGCGCTGCGACTGTCTAAAGGAGATGCCGCGGTAGCGGTTGAGTTTATTTAGACTCGTCATCCCCGGGCTTTAGGCCCTCGTAAATCTCTTTGCAGGTTGGGCAAACGGGAAACTTTTGCGGGTCTCGGGACGGAATCCAAACTTTGCCGCAAAGTGCCACGACAGCATTTCCCATCACGGCAGATTCAACAATCTTGTTCTTTTGCACGTAGTGCGAAAACCGCTCGTGGTCCCCCTGATCTAGAAGGACTCTCTCCTCTAGCTGAGTGCCGAAATTCTGATCTGACATGGGACTTATCTTAGATCCGAGGCGTCGCCGAGCTTCACCTGAAAGGTTTTGCGAGCGCCGTCTCGAATGACTTCAATCTCAACCGAGGCTCCGGCAGGCTCGGCACGAACCATCGCGGTTAGATCCGATGCCGAGGTGACATTTTGTCCCGCAAACTTCACAACCACATCACCCGGTAGCACACCGGCAGCTTCCGCAGCGCCGCCAGCGGTTAGCTTTTCCACGAAAGCGCCGGTCGAGAAGGTCGAGTCCTCCACGGTGTTATCCCGCACCATTGCACCAAGCAGCCCGTGGGTGGCAGCCCCGGTGTCCATGATCTCCTGGGCAATTCGGAACGCGGTGTTGGATGGGATTGCGAATCCAACTCCGATGCTGCCGCTCTCGCCGTTGCCGGCGGTCGCGATTGCAACGTTTATGCCGATTAGTTCACCCTGACTGTTTACCAGGGCTCCGCCTGAGTTGCCCGGATTGATAGCGGCATCGGTCTGAATTACCTGCAGTGAAATCGGGGCATTGCCGGTGCCGTTCCAGAATTGCAGTCCGGGATTCTCGCTTACTTCAGCACTTGCCACCTGAATGGTTCGATTCAGTGCGGAGATGATGCCCTCGGTGACGGTTGACGCCAGTCCAAGCGGAGCACCAATCGCAACCACATTTTCACCAACGTTCAGCTGGTCTGAATCAGCAAAGCTAATTGGCTTGAGGCCAGCAACCTGCACCTTGACAACCGCTAGGTCATAAACCGAGTCATAGCCAATTAGTTTGGCTGGATACACCGCTCCATCCCAGAGTTGCACCGTGATGCTCGGATTTTGAGTGAGACCACCGAGAGTGACAACGTGGGCATTAGTCAAAACATAACCATCCTCGGTCAGAGCGACACCAGAGCCGGAGCCGGAGCCATCCGCTGACTCAACTGCCAGGGTCACAACTGACGGCGCAGCATTGGATGCAGCACCGGTTACCCAGTTGACCTGCTCGGTGTCGTTGACTACCACCGGTGCTGGCTGAGAAACCGAGAGGTAGGAAAGCGTAAATGCGGTAGATCCAACCACTCCACCAATCAAGGCCGCGGTGAGTGCAAAGAGGGCAATACCGAGAGCGCGGAGCGGTCGACGCTTGCGCTTTTGAACCGCGACCTGCGGGGCTGAGTAAGTATTTCCGAAGCTGAACTGGCTGTCACCAGAGCGATTCCACTCAGACATTTGAATCCTTTCGAGTTGCCCAAATTCTCTTGGGCAAGACTGAGGATTCTATGAACTCAACCTGAGTAAATTCTGAATTCCCCGGCCACCATCATCCCACCAAGAGGGTGCGCCGTGGCTTCTCAATCACCGAGATCAGCAATTTGTTTGAGGGCAACTCCCAGCTGGCCGCCGCAAAGACCCAGTTGGCCGATTGGTATTTGTAGTCGACCTCGTATCGCACGTGCGCTACAGCCGAAAAGGTCCCAATGCTTGCAAAACTGTGAGTCTTAGAAAAACCATAGAGCGCTTGCCCATCGGACAGCTCCCATCGTGCAGAGACGGGTCGGAATCGTATCTGGGCCGCTTTCCCAAGCAGCAGGCCCTCTACCAGCTCGTTATTCGCCTGCACCTGAAGTTGCAGTGGGTCTAGATACTCCAGCTCTCCCCCGGGTGACCACCAGGCAAAAGGCCTTGATGCGAAAGCCGTGAGCTTTTCCCGCAGTTCGGTCTCTTGCCGCTTCTGCCAGGAGCTAGATGAATCGCTTGGTTGCGTGATCACATCCCCGATGCACAGGCGCGAACCAACCGGCACCCAGGCCGTGATCACCGTCATGGTCGGAGAGTCGATGGTGCCATTTGCAAAATACCGACACTCTCTCATCGCCGGTTGGCTTGGGCCAGTTGAACCACCATCGGTCGTTGAGCTGGAGTCCTCGGCGCAAAGGCTGAACTCCCCCGCGCTAGTCGCCGAGCAATCACAGCCGGCAACTGCGGTGCAATTCGCTAACTGCGGAGTAAATAGCACGGAAGCGGTTGTGACTCCAAGGGCTAGAAACACAGATATGAGTAGGTGCATGGCTGCAGATTAGGTGGAATAACAATCCTTGGCAGATGAGTTTCCACAGCCAAAAAGAAATCCCCCCAATTTTCATTGGGGGGATTTCTTTAGTTGCGGGGGCAGGATTTGAACCTACGACCTCCGGGTTATGAGCCCGGCGAGCTACCGAACTGCTCCACCCCGCGGCGAAGTTCCAACATTAGCAGGAAATTTGCTAGTCCGCCAACAGCCCAAGGGCTTTCTCTACAGCTTTGGCCAATCGCTCATCAGCCTCACCAAATGCCTTCCAGTCTCCAGAGGCTAATGCTGCCTGCTTGTCCTTGATTGCAGCTGCGGCTTCAGCCAGGGCTGCCGATAGCGCTGGGTTAGCGGCATCGACAGAGCCAGAGCTAGAAGATCCGGTAGTTGGCGAGGTGGAGCTTGGCGCTTGAGTTTCAGATCCGCCGCTAACGCCAGAGTCGCCACCGAACAGCGCATCTAGTGCCTCATCCAGGGTGTCCTCAAAGGCGATCTGATCTCCAAAGGCCACCAGAATCTTCTGCAACAGCGGATAGCTGGTCTCGCCGGTGGATTCGATATAAACCGGCTGAACGTAGAGCAAACCGCCTCCAACCGGCAGGGTGAGCAAGTTTCCATTCAGTACGCGAGTCGATCCCTGGCGCAATAGGTTCAAAAGTGACGAGACATTGCTGTCAGCGTTGAAGTTGTTCTGCACCTGACCTGGGCCTGGAACGATGGTTTCGCGAGGCAGGTTTAGCAGCGTTAGCTTGCCGTAATCACCGTTTACCTTGCCGGCCTGATCGCCTGCATCGGCATTGGCAATCAAGTAACCGGTGAGGACGTTTCGTGCGGTTTCACCGGTGGACTGCGGGATAAAGGTTGAGTAGAGCGAGAACTTGCTCTGAGTCTCACCAGGGGCCTGCAGGGTCAGGTAGTAAGGAGGCTGCAACTCACCGATGCCGGTGCCCTCCACTGGGTCATTCGGAGTCATCCAAGCATCCTGCTGCGAGTAGAACGCGCCCGCTTCGGTGACGTGATAGCGACCAAGAATTGATCGCTGGGCCTTGAATAGGTCAGCTGGATAACGCACGTGCGCCATAAGCTCAGAGCTCATTTCGGAACGAGCCTGCACGGTGTCTGGATAGATCGCCATCCAGGCCTTCAAGATTGGGTCTTGCTCATCCCAGGCATAGAGGTCAACCGAACCGTCGTAAGCATCCACCGTCGCCTTGACCGAGTTTCGGATGTAGTTAATGGTTGACGGACCAGTGCCGAAGGCGTCCGAAGCCGAGTCCAACTTGGCAATGTTGAAGTTTTCAGCATTTGCGAACGGGTAATTTGAGCTGGTTGTGTAGCCGTCGATAATCCACTTGATTCGACCGTCAACTACCGCAGGGTAAACCTCTGAATCCAAAGTCAAATACGGAGCCACCTGCGCCACACGAGTTGCTGGGTCGCGGTTGTAGAGAATTTGAGAATTCTCATTGATGGCATCGGATAGCAGGATCTGCTCACTCTGGAACTTCAGCGCATAAGCCAAGCGAGTAACGAAGTCGCCGATCTTCGGACCGCCATCGCCTTGGAAGGTCGTGTAGGTCTCATTCTCGCCATCCTCGCCGGCCGGGTAGTCAAACTCCAGTGGCTGAGCGCCCTCAGGAGCTCCAACGATGGAGTAAAGCGGCGAGTTGGCACCGAAGTAAACTCTTGGCTCAAACTCACCCAACGCTCCAACTGGTGGAATTCCGGACTGCAAGAACAGTGGCTTGCCGTCGGTGTCGCGCTTGTTGCCGTATGCGGCAACCAGGCCGAAACCGTGGGTATAAACAATCGTGGAGTTGTACCAAGACTGAGAATCTCCCAAGCCCGATTGGTTTAGCTCGCGGACCGCAACAACGGTGTCCTGAACCTGACCATCAATTTCGTAGCGGTCAACGTGTAGCCGGTTTGGGAAGCTGTAGTACTGGCGATACTGCTCCAATTGCCTAAAAGCATCTGACACCAGTGCAGGGTCCAAAATTCGAATGGATGCGGTGGTCTTAGCGTCATTGCGAAGCGCTCCGGGTTCCGCAACCACCTTGGCGTCGTAGTCCACAACCTCGACCTCATCAAGACCGTAAGCAATTCGAGTTGCGTCAATATTGTGCTGAAGATACGGGCTCTCCAGGGTGCGCTCATTCGGAACCACCTGGAAGGTTTGCACCACCCATGGGTAAAGACCACCGAGCACGATGCTGGAAAGCACCATCATCGCGGTTCCAATGATGGAAACCCGCCACTTGCCAATGATTGCTGTTACCAGGAACAGCACCGCCACCGCCACCGAGATCATGGCAAGAATTTGCAACCCTGGAATGATTGCGTTGGCTGCGGTGTAGTTCACACCGGTAAACAAGGCACCGTTGGTGGTTGCGGTCGCATACTGGTCTAGCCATAGGCTCACGCCCTGAATTACCAGATAGAGCGCAACCAATGAGGTCAGCTGGATTCTCGCTGGCTTTGACACCCGAACATCACGACCGGTGATGCGAATACCGCCGTAGATAAGGTGAACGGCACCGTTGACCAAACCGGCCAGCAATACTGCACCTGATAGATAGCCAACCGCAAAGGTTAGAAACGGCAACTGGAAGATGAAGAAGCCGACGTCCAGGCCAAAGTGAGCATCGGTTTGCCCAAAGCCGGAACCGTTTAGCCATAGCGCGATTACCTGCCACTGTCTGGCCACAATCAGACCACCGAAAACTCCAAGGCCAACCGGCAGTCCCCAACGAACCAGCTTCCCAACGCCCTCAAGCATTTGCTGATAAGCCTGGAACGGCGAAGCCTCTGGGAGCTTGAGGTAAACCGGACGATTGCGCCAAGCCAGACCCAAACCGAGGCCAACCAGCACGGTCATAACCAGCCATCCAATTAGGAACGTAACTACCTGAGCCAGAATCTCCGTCACGAAGACGGTCTCAAAACCGAGTTGCCTAAACCACAGCAGATCGGTGAACACCCCTGCAGCAGAAAGCAGTGCAACTGCGATGACAGAGATGATTCCGATGGCAATCGAAAACGGTGAAACTTTGCGCTCGGGTCTGAGATTGGACTGGGTCACTTATTTCTCCTGGTTGGTGCAACTTATGGCTGGTGCTGGTTTACCTGAGTTGAAATCTTGGATTGCACTCAGAGCGGACTTTAGGTCATTGACAATTACAACCGATAACCCTTGCGGAATCTGCCCAATCACCTCGGAGCAGTTTCCCTCGGGGGCTAAAAATAGCTTCGCGCCAGCGTTTTTCGCCGCGATCAGCTTGAGCTCGATTCCGCCGATAGGGCCAACTTTGCCATCCGACGAAATTGTGCCGGTGCCCGCAATGTGAGTGTTTGATGCCAAGGACCCTTCGGTCAACACATCGTAAATTCCCAGCGCAAAAATCAGGCCGCCGGATGGACCACCAACATCACCGAGCTGCAACTCAATATCGACCGGGAAATCGTAGACATACCCAACCATCGCACCGATCACCCATGAGTCATCTTTTTGCTCTGGGGTCAGCTCGAAAGACATCGGCTTTCCATCTCGCAAAACTTTGATTTCGACCGGTTCTCCACCGTTGAGCTGTATTTGCTCGCGAAGCTCCTCATAAGTAGCTACTTCAACCGCTCCGACGGCCAACAGGTAATCGCCAGCGACCAGCTTTTTTGAAGCTGGGGTGTCTGCGATTACCGATGCGACATAGAGCTGCCGATCAAGTTGATAGCCAAGCTCCTGCAGCGCCGCAGCAATGGCGTCCTGCTGGGAGACCTCCATTTGAGCGGTGGACTCAGCTCTGACCTGCTCGGTGGAGAGCTGCGGCGGGTACACCTCATCGAGTGGCAGCACCACCTGATCTGGATCTAGCCAGGCGACCAAGACCTGCAACCAACCGGGAGTGGAATCTCGGTTTCCCAGCAGTGAAACCGTTGTGATATCCAACCGAGTTTCGCTCTCGTAGGTCTTTACATCCGTGGCAGAAATCACCGGCTTCTCATCGATCTTGCCCATCACGTTGAAGACCTGCCCGGGCCTTTCAATTACGTAGCCACTTGGCAGCGTCATCAAACCTGCCAGGCTGAGCACTAAGAGTGCTGTGATCGCCCAACTGCCGCGCCTTGGACGCGGGTTGGAATTTCTAAAGAAAGTCATTGCAACAATGCTACGAAGGAATACTGAATCAAACGTCACCGCCCTCACGCCGTGGGCGAACAGCCCAGCAATCATCAGGGATTTCCCAGACTCTGTTGGGTTTTGGCGGTAGCGTCTCTTTAGAGGTTAGGAACAGATTTGGAAGACAACCGCGACAAAGAGGAGCTGGAAAAGCTGCTTCGACGCATGTTTGAATCCGGCTCGTTGAACCCCGAAGAGCTCTCTAAGGTTGCCGGGGCTGGTTTTGACCCGAAGGTGCTGAGTCAGCTTTTCGGTCAGGTGCAGGCGATGATGACCGATTCCGATGGCCCGGTGAACTGGGAGCTAGCCTCCAAAACCGCAATTGATCTTGCCAAGCAAACCCAGTCACAACCTTCCGAAGCGTTGATTGCCGAGATTCAAAATGCCTTCGACATAGCGCAGCTGTGGCTTGCCGAACAGACCGAATTCACCAACTCCCAACCGGTCAAGCAGCTCTCCAGAACCCTTTGGGTGCAAGACGCTATCCCGCTTTTCAAGGATCTTGCAGAACCAGTTGCCGCCAGCATGTCTAAGGCGTTGAGCGAAAACCTGAATCAGGTGATGCCTCAAGAGTTGGTGGGCATGGTTGGACCGGCACAGAAATTTTTAGAGAATGCCGGTGCTGCAATGTTTGCAGCTCAACTTGGTCAGTCAGTTGGAAAGCTTTCCGAGAATGTTCTCAGCTCGACTGAAATCGGCATTCCGCTGAGTGCGCGTCCGGGACTAGTGAGCCAAAACATTGAGCTCTTCCTGAAGGATTTGGAAACCCCAAAAAGCGAAGTCTTGATCTACCTCGCGATTCGCGAGTTGGCAGTCTCGTCGCTCTACGCATCAAACCGCTGGCTTCGAGATCAAATCGCCACTCAGGTTTCAAGCTTTGCCGCCGGACTAAAGATTGATCCAGAGTCAATTCAAAACCTAGCCCAGCAAATCGACCCAAGCGATCCAAGCACTTTCAACATCGTGATTGAGGCCGACGGACTGATTACTCCAAGGACCGAGCAGCAGCAAGAGGTGCTGGTTCGCATCGAGACCATGCTTGCCCTGATCGAGGGCTGGGCCGATGCAGTTACCTTGGCTGCCGCCAGCAGACTGCCGTCGGTGAATCAAGTGGTTGAGCTGGTTCGGCGCCGCCAGGCTGTGGGTGCCGCCCAAAAAACCTTCGCAACTTTATTGGGTCTTGAGCTTCGGCCACGATTGCAGCGCGAGGCAATGGCGATGTGGCAAGAGCTCGGATCGAAAATCGGTGCAATCGCCCGAGATGACATCTGGAGGCACCCAGACCTGCTGCCAACTGCAGCGGATATCAACGACCCCGCCTCGTTCATCAAGCGAATTTCTGCTGGTGACGACGACTTCGACAATGAGCTAAACAAACTGCTCGGAAACTAGCTGTGGAGAACCCGCTGCGCCAAAATTACCGGTGCGCGATTCTTGTTCCATGGTGAAACAAATCAATCCAAGCCTGGCTCGCATTTGGCGCTCGGAAAACATCCGGCAATACGGTTACTCAAACCCGTCACTGGTCAAAATTGAGTCCGAGGCCCAACATCGCCTGGTGGACATTTTGGAACAGGGCGTTACTAACTCTCAGTTTGAAAATCTGTCAAACCTTGCCAAGATCCCGGTCGCAGAACTCACCGGGATGCTGAGTCGGCTTTCGCCGCTGCTTCGTCAAACCAGCAGTTTCCTGCCTGAGCTAGATCAGCGCGATGTCGAAATTAGATTTGCTGAAATCATGCGGGTGTTTCTGTCGGACTTCAGCGATCCTGCCGCTGTGATGAAAAATCGCCAGTTCGCAAAGGTTTTTGTTTCAAAACTTGGAAGGCCCGGCCTGCTGACCCTTCGAGCGCTCTACACAGCTGGGATCGGCTACGCCCTGACCTTCGATGGCACCCGGGTAAAAAACTCGGACACCAATGAGCTTGGTTATCTGCCGATGTCAGTTGGTGTCACCCGACACGAGGCAGCAAAGCAATTGCTGGGGAAACAGCGTCATGAGTTGCAATTACACACCAGATTGACCGACGGCCTAGATCAGGTCAGTGCTGCCATATTGATCTCCAGCGACGTGATAGACCCGGCCGATTACCAGGTTTGGATGACAAGGGATGTCCCGCACATCGCAATCTGCTTTACCGAGTCCGGCGCCACGATTTCGCAACTGGTTATCCCTGGCCTAACGCCCTGCCTGGCCTGCTGTGAAATTCAGAAAATGCAAGATGATCCAAATTGGCTTTCCACCGTTACCCAGCTCTCGCAGCTGGATCGCGACCTTGCCGATTCAGTCAGCATGCTGGCGGCGGTAAGTGTGGCGGTGAAGCGCGTTTTGGAGCAGATTGATCGAGCACAGCCAGAATTTTCGGCCCCGTGGGAGTTTGTAGCTGCCACCGGAGCAATTCGCGAACTGCCTCTACCAATCGCAAATTGTGGTTGCCGCTAGGAAACTAAGGCTAGGAAATCAGAAGCTGGCTTGTCGGCTTGAGTCGAAAGCAGCAGCCGGTCTTTCGCGCGAGTAACCCCGACATAAAACAATCTGCGCTCTTCCGTAAGTTCAGCGCTGGTCTTCGCATAGGAGATCGGGAAAGAGCCCTGATTCAAACCGCAGAGCGCGACCAGTTGCCATTCCAAACCCTTGGTGGCGTGAATGGTTGCCAGCGACACCGCAGCCATTACCGGCTCGTGACCCGATCGCTCGCGCTCTTGCAATTCCCGCAGATATTCATCCAGCGAGACATCGGAGGGAAACTCCTCGAGCACCTCGATAAACCAGTTCAACCCCAACCACTTGTCTGAGCCGTCTGACCTCGAGCTCCAGCCCAAGGCCGAGAGGATCTGACTCACCTCGGCAAATAGCGGATGATTCAATTGCCCGGCCTGCAAGGCGCGCAATGCTGCCATTGCCTGCATGATCTCTGGTCGCCGGAAGAATCTGCCTACTCCCCTGACCTGACACTTGATCCCCAATTTGGTGAGCTCTTGCTCGACCAACTCAAGTTGCGAGTTAATCCGAGCGAGCACAGCGATTTCTGAGGCCGGGGTTCCTGCCTGAATCGCATCTGAGACGGTCTGGGAAAGCCACTTTGCCTCCGCACTGGCGCTGGAGAATTTTTGCAAAGTTGGCTTCGAACTAAATACCCGGACAGCCTCGAGTTCGCCATGTTCTGAAATCCGATTTGCCAACGAGACAATTTCTGGACTGCTGCGGTAGTTGCGATTGAGTTCAACCAGCTGAGCATTCGGAAAGCGGTTTAGGAATCCGGTTAGAAAACTTGGGTCAGCGCCAGCAAAGGTGTAAATGGTTTGCCTAGGGTCCCCAACCACGCAAAGCTCCTCGCGATCGCCCAGCCAGGTTTCCAAAAGCGATTGCTGCAGTGGAGAGATGTCTTGATACTCATCTACCGTGAAGTGCCGGTACTGCTGCTGAACGTGAGCGAGCATTCGCGGCTCATTTCGCAACATACCGGTGGTGAGCAGTAGCACATCTTCCCAGTCGGCAACTCGTCGCTGTTGCTTCAGCGATTCAAAACGGGCCGCCACCTCGAGGAATTTGTCTTTCGATAGTGATGCAACTGCGCTGCGCTCAAGATCTTGATACTGCTCGCTGCTGACAAGTCCGTATTTCAGCCATTCGATTTCGGCGGTTATCGACCGAAGCTCGTCATCAGCAACACGAATTTTCAGCTCATCTAGGGCATCGCGCACAATTGGCAGTTTGTTTGTCACCAGCTTGGGGGCAAGAGTTTCAGTGAGCTGCGGCCAAAAGAACTGCAGTTGGCTCAGGGCCGCCGAGTGAAAGGTTCGCACCTGCACCCCCGGCGCACCGAGATCGCGCATTCTGGAGCGCAATTCGCTGGCCGCTCTATTGGTATAAGTAAGTGCGAGGACGCGGTTGGCGGTGTAGACGCCGGTTTCGATACCGTGAGCGATTCGATGCGAGATGGTTCTGGTCTTTCCACTTCCAGCTCCGGCAATTATGCAAACCGGGCCAAGCAAAGCTTCGGCTGCAACCCGTTGCTCGTCGTCTAATTCAGCGAGGAAGTCGACTGGAGTCTGGTCCGGGTTCAATTTGGAATCCTCTTGGTTCGCGTGGCATTGACCGCTTGCTGGGCTTTGACCGTCTAACCTTTGAGTTGTGGGACGACCTGCTCTGATTTTAGCTGCACTGGCAGCCGATGCTTCGCCTGGAAAAAACTTCCGGCACTACCTAAAAGTTGACTCCAACCCTGATGTCGAGACTCTTCGACTTTGGAGTGCGGATGGGCAATCTTATGAGTTCAAGATGCCGGCGAACGCGGCAGGCATCAGCGAACTAGCAACCGAGCAGATGGTGGTGCAGTCGATGCGTCGACTGGCATCCAAACTACCTTTTGAAATTCCAGAGGCGCTTGGTCAGACTAGGGACAGCGATGGCACAACCGGTGTTTTGTTCACCCTTCTCGAAGGTTCCAACCCAGACCTATCGCGCCTGGGCCCAGGGCCCTTCTCTAAGTCTTTCGGTGAAGCTCTCGCTGCCTTGCACTCACTTCCGGTTGAGGCCATAGCCGACTCCGGCCTTCCGCAATATGACTCAGCTGCGATCTTGCAGCAAAAGGTTGCAGAACTTGATCGCATGGCCGCCACCGGAAAGGTTCCGGCTCAACTGCTCAGCCGCTGGGAGCAGGCGCTGGAAGATATTGGACTATTCCGCTTCCACGCGACTATCACTCACGGTGCACTCAGTTCGGATGCAGTGATGATTAACGGCCAGCAGGTCGTAGGCCTGACGAACTGGAACGCACTGTCAATTGGCGATCCTGCCGAAGATTTCCGCTGGCTTTCTGGCGGTGCGCTGCCATCAACCTTCGAAGATGCCATGCTGCACTACCGAGCAGCCCGACCATCAGCCGATGAAAACTTTGCCCAGCGCGCGATGCTCTACTCTGAGCTAGAACTCGGGACTTGGCTACTGCACTGTCTGGCCGTGGGCGATGCCGAGCAGATCAAGCAGGCTGAAGAACTACTTGCTGAGCTAAAGGACAACCTGGAGGCTGGAAACCTGAAGGATCTAACCGCCACCAGCTTTGTTGGATTGGCTGCCGCCGCTGCAATCATCCCGACCGCCACTCCAACTCAGGAGTTTGCAGCGATTGAAGTTATCGAAGAAGCAGAAGAACTAGCGGACGAAGAAGTTACCGCTGCTTCGATCTTTGACGAGGTTGCCGGAATCGACGCGGAAGCGCCTGCTGAAGGCGACCAAAATACCGAACCTAGTCCCGACGAGCTGTTCTAGCCGCTTCAATTGCCGCTACCAATTCCTGCTCTGTCGGTAGCTGCACGGGAGTGACCTCCTTGCCGTCGCCGGCAAAGAAGAACGATGCCCTGACTCGCTCCAAACCAACCCCTTGCCACTTCGAAAACGCCAGCCGATAAAGTGCAAGTTGGATAGCGCGCGCCTCTAGCTCGGCTTGATCCTTTGGCGAAGACCCGGACTTCCAATCCACCACCTGGTATTCACCAGAGATGTTGAAGATTGCATCGATTTTGCAGACCACAATCAACCCGCCAAGTTCAAATTCAATGGACTGCTCTACAAATTCAGGGGTGAGAGTGGCAAATTTTGAATTTTCAAAATTCACCTTCAGGTCAAGATCCTCTTCGGCCCAATCCTGCTCTGCTAACTCGATTCCCAGCCGCCAGCGGTCTTCCAGCAGTCGGTGAAAATCAGTGCCACGTTGGGCTGTGGCACTGAATAACTGCGGCACGGGACGGGTCAGATATTCGGCAAAGTCTTTTGGCTGCAAAATCAATTGCATAAGTTTTGAAGCACTAAGCCGCACCGGAAGCTTGGGGGCGGCGAGCCAGTTACCCCGCTCACGCTCCTCCAGCAAAAGCGCTAACTCAGTGAACTCAGATAAGTTTGCCGGCTTCGCCTCAACAACTTTCGTTGCTGCCTGCTCCAACCTGGGACGCTTTTGCCCAAGTGGGTCAAATGGCCAAACCAGCTGCTCCTTCAGGTTTTCCAGCGGATTTGAATCTAATGCCTCTGGGATATTGCCCTGCCGTTCAACCAGGCCAGATTCGAGCAGTTCAATCAGGAATTCAGATAGCTCTCTGGGTTTTTTGTTACCCACTTTGTAGTGGGAAGCGGTGATGTGCAGGGACCTTCTGGCTCTAGTTACCGCAACGTACGCGAGCCGGCGCTCTTCGGCAAGTTGCTTTACCCGGTTTTGCTCCTGGAACTCTTCATAGCGGGCCTTGACCTCTTTTTGGTTAGTTGCTCCGGTGTATTCAAATGCCGGTAGCACATTGGCATCGCCGCGTAGTTTGAATGGCAACTTACCGGCGGCTAACCAGCCCTTAGCGCCTCTTCCCTCGACCGGAAAGGCTCCCTTGTTGAGTTGTGCGAGGGCCACAACATCCCACTCCAAGCCCTTGGCAGCGTGAACCGACATGATCTGAACCACGCCTTTTTTAGCTCCGGTCTTAGGAAGCTCAAAATTCTCTCGCTCGCTGGCGTAATCTAGCCAGGAAAGCAGACCGCTGAGCGACGGCCGCAGCGAAGACTGCTCATATTCGGCAATTCGCGAAATAAAGGCTTCGAGATTGGCAAGTGGATTTGGCTGTTGCGAATGAGCAAACAGTTCGATATCGATGTCAAGCTCTCTAGCCACCACCCAAGCAAATTGCGCCAAGCCCAAATTGGCGGTCGCTCGCATCCTGCGCAACAGCTTGGCAGCTTGAACTAAACGCGGCCCACCGAGTTCTGAGAATTTCGATCGCTCCAAAGCCTGCGGCTTTGCTAGCTCATCGAGCGCCTCGATGATGGTTACCGGCGCCGAGGCCGTCACTTCTGAACGAATACGGGTCAATCGCTTCGCTAGATCACTTAGTTCGGCAAGGTCCCGCGGACCGACTCGCCACTTGGCCCCGGAGAGCAATCGCATCAGCTGCGCTCCCGACTCAGGCCTTTGAATCACATTCAGTGCCGCAATCAAATCCATTACCTCGGGCAATTGCAGCAACCCAGAAAGTCCAGTTACTTCAACGGGAAGGCCTCGCGCGGCTAGCGCTTTGGCATACAGCTGCATGCTGGCTTTTGTCCGCAATAGCAAAGCGGCGGAGGTATCGCTATTGAGCTGGTCTGCGAACCAGCCGGCTACTGCCTCAGCCTCGGACAGCTCGTCTTGAAACACTTCGGCGGTGACCCGGTTGACCTTAGCTGGATCGCCCGGCGTAAGAGTTACCGGGGCCAACTGTGGCTGTGCGGCATTGAGTGGCTCGGTGAGCCGATTGGCAGCATCCACCACCGCTTGGCCCGATCGCCATGATTTTGAAAGCTGGAATGTGGTGGCTTGAGCTGAACCAAAATCGGCGTGGAAACCAAGCAGGTTGTTGCTGCTGGCCCCCCGCCAGCCGTAAATTGCCTGATTCGGATCTCCTACAGCTAAAACCGGCTGACCCCAAAACAGTTTGGCTAACAACTGGGTTTGAATGCTTGAGGTGTCCTGGTATTCGTCTAGCAGCACGAAGCGGTAACCGTGATCGAACTTTTGAGGAAGCGCCGAAAGCGCAAGTGCAACCTGATCCGAAAAATCAACTAGGTTGCGACGCTTTTTCAATTCCAAGTATTCAGAAACCAAATTCGCAACTAGGACATTTAGGTTTGCCGCTGCAATCAGGTCGGTGATGTATTGGAACTGTCCCGGCTCTCCTCTATCAGATTTGGGCAGTGCCGAAATGTGAGCAATGAAATTCTGAAGCTCATCGATCATTGCTCCGCTATTGCTCTGATTGTCGGTCACCTCGGCCGCCAAAGCCAGAATCAACTCGATCAGATAATCCTTGGTGCGATCCCAATCTTCCAGGTTGTGATGAAGCTCACCCTTTAGGTTTCGAACCAGCTCGTCGGCCAGCGCAACCGAACTTGCCTCGGTTAGCAAAGTGGCGTCCGATTCATAACCAACCGCAAGCGACAGCTTTCTAAAGATGTCGTTTCCGAATGAGTTATAAGTGGTGATGTTAGGCGGAGTGAAGTCCTGGCCCAGTTCTTGCGGCCACATCTCGCTCTCTCGCAATTTATAGAGCGCCTGATTGACTCTGGCAGAAAGCTCACTGGCTGCTTTGCGAGTGAAGGTAAGTCCCAAAATTTCACTTGGTAACGCCAGTGAGTTTGCAATCAGATAAAGCACTCTTACCGTCATTAGTTCGGTCTTACCACTGCCGGCACCGGCAATCACCAGGGTTGGAGCGTCGGTGGCAGCACCCTCGACGACAGCACGCTGTTCTGCGGTGAGCGAATGCTCAGAAAGCAACCGGTAGACCTGATCGGCACTGAATCTAATCACTGGTCACCAACTTAGAGATCAAGAGTTGGCAGTTGGCATCTGCACTGCAGTGATCCGCCACCTCGGCAATAAAACTGCTGCCGCCGGCACCAGATTCGACTCTGAGCAAAAGATCATGCAGCGCTTTCTCGATCTCGCCTTCCAACCCCGGTTGATCTAACACCTTTAGCTTTTGATCCCCAACCGAGACAATGCGGCCACTGGTTGACTGCTCGCCATACTGAGACCTGACCGCGAGTTGATAAACCGCCAGTTGCCTATGGTCCAGCACCTCTTGCGCGGTTGGAGGTTTGCCGGTTTTTAGATCCACCACTCGCAAACCACCCTCGGCGGTCTTTTCAACCCGGTCAATCTTTCCGGCGATAACCAGACGGCCGATTGAGAACTCAAACTTTTGCTCTGCGGTTACCAATTCGCCGGCATCCCTCAGGTACTGACCGAGCGCGGCAACCATATTTAGGGCTTTACGTTTTTGGCCACTAGCTTGCCAGCTCGCTTCAAACTCCAAGGTGTGCCAGTTACTCTCTACAAATTGCTCCAGCTCCCCCTGATTGCTGGAGGCCTCCAGAGCGGCATGCAGCAGGGTTCCGAGCGACGCTTCAAAGCCGGATCCATCACCCCCAAAGTTTTGAATGAACCAGTGCACCGGGCACTTTTCAAACGCCGAGAGTCGAGATGGTGAGAATCGGATTGATTCGCCCTCCGGCACGAGGTTCTCTGAGCTGGAAATCGGAAGCAACCCCTGCCAATTCTCCGGATGTGCCCCGGGTACATTTAGCAGCGCGAGAGCCGCCAACATCGGCGCGACTGTGCTATCGCCGCCAGCAAGTTTGTTTCGATATCGACCCACCAGCCTTCTGAGGTCGAAGGTGATCGGGCTGTCGACTCGAACCGGCTCGAGACCGAGCATCTGAAAGAACTGCGAGGGCTGTTCCTCTTGAGAAACCATTGCGGTCATGACCACTTCAGAGTTAGCTGCGCCGATTGCCTTGTAAAGGAAGCGAACCTCATCCTCCAATTCGGAGCGCACCGGCTGATTCGGAGTGGGCACCCTGCCGGTGAGAAAGGCTGACAGTGAGCTTGCACCCAGCAGCGAGGTTCTAGGTCGAAGATTAGGCCAGATGCCATCTTGCAGTCGAGGCAGCAGCACAACCTGGAAACTGCTATCCACCAGACCTGCCGCTGTGGTCAAACAGACCGCAGGTCGCAGTCCCTCCGCAGCCAGCGAATCCTCTGGAACGCTCTGGTCTAATTGCGAGAGCACAAACTCTCGTGCGGTTCCCAGCTGGTTGGCATCAAAGCGCTGCGCCGCAGCGAATAGCTCCAGGGCCGAATCCAGCGCTCGGTTTGCAGCCAGCGCAATCTCTGATGAGCCTCGCGATAGGGCCTCAAGCGACTTTTGATCGACAGCGGCCCAGACCGCCGAGATAAGTTCATGGGAACTTGCCTCCGAAAGCTGCTCTAGCGTCCTAATCAATTGGACCAGGGTGGCAAACTTGCGAAGTTCGACGCTGGTGGGCTCAATATCGACCCTGAGTGCGGCGACCAACAGCTCTGCACTTGGGACGTCATCAAATTCCGGCAGCTGGGCCAGTTGCCGCTTTAGCCTTCTGATTGCAATGCTGTCGAAGCCGAAAATTGCTGAGTCCAGGACCTGCATCACGGCTTCTTGATCGCTTGCCAGCATCGCTAACTTTGCGGTCTCCAGAATTGCCCTCGCCATTGGCTGATCGCGCAGTGCGGTTGAACTTCCCACAATCTTCACGGGCACATCTCTGGCGGCTAGCGCGGAGGCTAACTGATCCAACTGGACCCTAGTTCTGGCAACTACCGCGAAGTCGTTCCAGGAAAGGCCCAGTCGCATTCTTCGCTGTCTAATTTCACTGGCCAGCCAATCGGCTTCCGAAATTTGATTGTCGAAAAGCGCAGTCGTGAGAGGCAATGCTCGATCAGATGGCTTGGGGCGTTGCGGGCCTGCCAACTGCGGCGGCAACTTGGCGGCCAGCTTGGCTAGCGAGCTGCCAAATGCCGATTTTGAGGCTAGGTAGTGCCTTTTCGCTAACCGAAACTCCCCCACGAAACCTTCTTGGACGCCAGATCGAAAGCCAAGCACCGATGCATCCGGATCGCCAAACAGCACAACATTTGCGGTCTTTGACAGTTTTGCCACCAGGGCTAGACCTGCGCGGGAGAGATCTTGCGCATCATCAACCAACACCCACTTGTAGTTCGGTGCATAGACCTCGGCAGCATTGATCAGTAGCTGCGAGGGATCAATAAGCCCTTCGCGCTCCAGGGCATCAAAGTAGGAGGGAAGCAACTCGCTGGCGATAGCAAGGCCGCGGTGATCGAATTTTTCGGCAAGTTTGGCGAGCGCATCGCTGGTGAGTCGATGTTCAATGCATACCGCGAGCAAATCTCGAACTTCTTGAACAAAGCCCTGCAGCCCGATGGTTTGCAGGTCATATCCCCAAGGGCTGGCTGGCGAAAGCGCAATCAAATCGCGCAAAATCTTCTGCTGCATAGCTCCGGAGAGCAATCTGCCATTTGGAGAACGCTCTTGGATTTGCGCAAAGGCAAATCCGGTGATCGATTGGGCTCGAGGCGCCTCAGCCGGCTTTTTGCTATCCAGCGCGATCAGATCACGCAGTGCGGTGGCCGCTCGCCTAGTGGGAGTCAAAACCAAAATCTGAGCTACGGGAACTTGTTCTTCGAGACGGGCAACTAGGTTTCGCAGGGCAGATGTCTTACCCGAACCCGGTGAACCGAGAACTAGATGTTCGCCGGCTGTGATTTGAGCTAAAAACTCGTAGTCGTTTTGCTGGGCTGCGCGAATTGCGTCCTGAGCAAATAGCGATGACTTTTCTACCACCGAGCAAATCTATTTGCAGCCTGCGACTTTTTCATGTCGTAACCTAGTAATCCATAAAGGAGTGCAATGGAAATCAGAATCGGTATTCGCGAGAATCAGCGTGACCTAGCTTTCGAGACCAACCTAAGTTCGGCTCAGGTCTCGGCGTTGGTTACCAACGCCTTTGCTACCAAGCAGGAGCTGGTGACATTTGAGGATGACAAGGGCAAGACCATCTTGGTTCCAGTTGCCAGCATTTCCTTTGTTGAAATCGGGGCGGAGCAAAACCGCAGAGTTGGATTTATCGCCTAATGGAGATCTTGGTTCTATTGGCATACGCCGCAATTTTGGCCTTGGTTGCGCCATTCGTGCTGCCGCGATCTGAGCACTACGGCAGCTTTGTGCCGGCTGGAATTTCCTTGGTTTCAGGATCGGTGATCTGGTTGCTACTGACCTGGTTGGGCTTCCACTACGACGAGGCTTGGATTTGGTTCATCGTGATGCTGGCGATGCCAGCGGCGATCATCCTTGGCACGCGCTATCTGAATTCGACCAGAGCTGCTGCCGAGGAGAAGAAATTGGCTGATATTCGCCTAGGCGGTAAGGCCTAGCTGGTCCATTCGCACGGTGTGTGCGGCAATTAGCTCAGAGGTATAGGGCTCAAGTGCCTTGAATTGCGCCCTGGTCCGATCGGTCTCGTCTCGGTAACTGGCAGAAGGCAGCACCTTCTCGAAGCTAACTGAGGTGCGAACCTCAAGCAACACGTCGGCCACCACCATGCGTCCGTAAAGAGCCATCCGGTGCCCGAGCTTGAAATCCTGAGCGATGGCTCCAAAGAGCGTTGACTGAGCTAACTTCTCGAGCTCTTGAGCAAATAGCAACTCTTCAACCTTCAAGCGCTTTGCCGGGGTGAGGCCCTTGGCCAAGCGGCGGTAGGAGTCCTCCAGCATGCCAAACACGATGTAGTTTCGCATCAGCTCTTCGTAAAAGTCGTTGCCCTTGGTGCGCTCCAAAAGTTGATTGATTGAAGTTCCGTACAGCGCTTCTAACTGGCTTACCTCAACTCCAGATTTGGAGAGCAGTGGCACCAGTTCAGAGTGCTTGGAGTAGTACTTATTCGATAGCAGGTGAAGTTTTTTCGAAAGCGCTTGATCGCCGGCAGTCTCCGATTGCAGTTCTAACTGCTCGGCAATGGTCACCAGCAGGTGAGCAAGCCGGCCTAGGTAGATATCTGCGGAGGGAGTAAGCTTGGCAGGGTTGAGTTGAATTTGGCTTCTACCCGAGCTCGCATCACGCGAGGGGAGCGAAAGCTTCTGGGACACCTTGCGGAGTCTGCGCAACCAATCCAACACCCGAAAAGCTTATAACTTGCGACCGCATCCCACTAACGGGACCGGCAAATCAATGGAGAGAATTCTTGAACTTTCGTTCCCTTGGCATCGATGAAGACATCTGTGCCGCTTTAGATTCCAAATCAATCAGCAGTCCATTCCCAATTCAGGAACAAGCTATTCCAGTTGCGTTATCTGGCACCGATGTCATCGGACAGGCCAAGACTGGAACTGGCAAGACCTTGGGCTTTGGTCTGCCACTACTTCAGTCACTGGGTAAAGACCCGGAGCACGGCGTTCAGGCGCTGGTAGTGGTACCAACTCGAGAGCTCGCTGTCCAGGTGGCTGAGGACCTAGAACTTGCCGCCTCCAACCGCTCGACCCAGATTGCAGCCATCTACGGCGGCAAGGCTTATGAGGGCCAGGTTGCGCAGATCAAAGCTGGAGCCCAGGTGGTAGTCGGCACCCCGGGACGTTTGATTGACCTCGCCAAGCAAAAGCTTTTGGATCTTGGAAAGATCAAGTTCATGGTGCTGGATGAAGCCGACGAAATGCTCGACCTCGGGTTCCTACCTGATGTCGAGAAACTGTTTAGCTTTACCCCGGCCGGCCGTCAAACCATGCTCTTCTCGGCAACCATGCCAGCAGCAATTTTGAACCTGGCCCGTCGCTACCAGAACCGCCCAATTCACATTCGGGTTCAGGATCCAGACGAGGGCAAGACCAAGGCTGATATCAAGCAGTTTGTTTACCGCGCACACTCGCTAGATAAGGACGAGGTAGTGGGTCGCATTCTGCAGGCCGAGGGTCGCGGGAAGACCGTGATCTTTGTTCGCACCAAGCGCACCAGCGCCAAGCTAACCGAAGAACTGATCGACCGCGGCTTCAATGCCACCCCGCTTCATGGAGACATGAGCCAAGAGGCCCGCGAGCGCTCAATGGCTAATTTCCGCTCCGGAAAAAAGGAAATCTTGGTCGCCACCGAGGTGGCAGCCCGAGGCATCGACGTTGATGATGTGACCCACGTCATCAACTACTCGCTCCCCGAGGATGAGAAAGCTTACCTACACCGCATTGGAAGAACTGGTCGCGCCGGAAAGCTCGGCGTCGCGGTTACCTTTGTGGACTGGGATGACATGGCCCGCTGGGTGCACATCAACCGAGAGCTAGAGCTAAACACTCCGGAACCGATGGAAACCTACTCAAACTCACCGCACCTGTTTGAAGAGCTGGGCATTCCTGCCGGCACCAAGGGTCGCATTGCCCGCTCCACCAAGGAGCCAGTCAAGCAATCCAAGCCAAAGACCGAGCAAAAGTCAGAACCCCAAAAGCCAGCCGAGAAGCGCAATCGGAACCGCAGACGCAACTATGTCAGCGGCTCAAAGCCTGAAGCCTGATCGATTATTCGCTGCAGCATTTCTGGTGCCGTGGAGTTTTCTCCAAGCTTGTTGTCCTTGCCTCCAACACCGTGATAATCGGATGACCCGGTAACAATTAGGTTGTGTTTGAGCACTAGGTCCCTAAGCCAACTCTTTGCCAAACTCGGAACGGCTCGATGATCGACCTCGAGCCCGTTGAGTCCCGCCTCAATCAAGTGCTCAAAGTGAGCTCTTGGTAGATCTTCGCGCTTGGCACCGGGTGGAAAGTCAATCAGTGGATGCGCCATCACGCCCACTCCCCCGGCCTGCCTAATCAACCGAATCGCCTCGACGGTGTCCAGGGATTCCTCCGAGACGTAATAGGGCGAGCTGCGATGCAGTATTGAGGTGAAGGCATCGGAGCGAGTCGGGACGATCCTCAACTCAACCAGGGCGTCTGCGATGGCAGGACGCCCGATGGTTGACCCCTCAGGCAGCTGCTGCAGCACCATTTCAAAATCAATTGGATAGTCCTTTGACAATCGCGCCACCATCTCGCGAGCTCGAATCATGCGCGAGGCTTTGGTTTTGTCCAAAGCGCTGATCAGATCCTGATTATTTGGATCCGGGAGATAGGCCAGCATGTGAACGCTGACGCCATGGCCAGAAGGAGTAAGGGCGCGAGTCGAGACTTCAATGCCGGGAATCAATCCAATCCCGTGTGAACTTGCCGCGCTGATTGCCTCGTCCCAACCGGAGACGGTGTCGTGATCTGTGATCGCCAGCACAGAAACACCGGCTGCAACTGCGTTCTCGACCAATTCGGTGGGGGTGTCTTTGCCATCCGAATGGTTTGTGTGTGCATGCAGGTCGATCACAGGTAGAGAATAGTGGCATGGGAAAAAAGTCAAAGCCGACCAATCGTTCACGCACACCTCAGTCTGAAACTTTTCTGAAGTACATCGCATCGAATTGGGATGATGCCAAAACCAGCAAAGTGACCCGTTGGGAAGTTGCCGACTACACCAAAACCAGGCGCGAGAAAATCGCTAAGCAATTCCAAGGCAAGGTTTTGGTCATCGAGGCTGGTGAGCCAAAGGTGCGCTCGAATGACACCGAATACCGCTATCGCCCATTCTCTGGATTTGCTCACCTCACCGGCTGGGGTTCTGCCACCGTGCCAGGCTCAGTGCTGGTCATTGATGCCAGAAAGTCCAAGGTTCGATCCACGCTCTATCTGATGCCAACTGCAGATAAGAACTCCGATGAGTTCTTTGCCAATCCGATGATCGGTGAATTTTGGGTGGGTGCACGACCATCCCTGGAGGATGTCTCGACCCAGCTCGGCATTGAGACTGAGGACATCGCGAAGCTTGAGAAGCACTTGGCCAAGTTTGACAAGGTGGTCACCACCAAAAACGCCAAGCTTATAGAAGCGCTCTCCACCCTGAGGTTTGTGAAGGACTCCTACGAAATCGCCCAGATGCGTCAGGCCGTGAATGTCACCATCCGGGGCTTTGGAGATGTGGCAAGGGCCCTTCCAAAAGCCAAAAGCCACAGCCGCGGAGAGCGCATCGTGGAGACCGCGTTTTTCTCGCGCGCCAGACTTGAGGGTTATGACCTTGGCTACGAAACGATTGCGGCATCCGGCTCTCACGCCTGCACCTTGCACTGGACCCGAAATGACGGTGAGGTTAGAGAGTCTGATCTGATTCTGGTGGATGCCGGAGTTGAGCTGGATTCGCTCTACACCGCAGATATCACGCGCACGCTTCCGGTCAGCGGCAAGTTCTCCGACGCCCAGAAGAGAATCTACGATGCCGTTTTGGCGGCATCGGATGCTGCCTTTGCGATTGCCAAGCCAGGCATCAAGTTCCGAGACATTCACAATGCGGCAATCGAGGTTATTGCCCAAAAGGTCTCGGAGTTTGGCTTCTTGCCGGTATCACTCGAGGAGAGTCTGAAGCCAGAGAATCAGCACCACCGGCGCTACATGGTGCACGGCACCAGCCACCACCTAGGCATGGATGTGCACGACTGCGCTCAGGCTAGGCGTGAGATGTATCAGGATGGCATTTTGGAGCCGGGCATGGTTTTCACAATTGAACCGGGTCTCTATTTCCACGCTAATGACCTGAGCGTTCCGCCAGAGTTCAGAGGAATCGGCGTGAGAATCGAAGACGATGTGCTTGTGACCGAACACGGGGTCGAGAATCTATCGGCAGCGCTACCGAGAACTACTGAAGAACTTGAGGCTTGGTATGCCCAGGAACTACTCGGAGCTGCCGGCTAGCCCCAGGATCTTCAAAGCGTTTAGCGCATCTGCATCCGGGACGATTACCTCATAGCGAGTTGCGATTGGCATCTGCGATGACAAGAAGGAACGCTTGTTTTTGGTGGCTGAAAAGCGAATCACCTGAAACAGCATTCCGAGGCCAGCGCCAACCACCAGGACCGAGAAGAACTGCTGCGGTAGGTAGTTGACGCCACCTTCCGGCGTGACTTCGATACCGGTGCCTAAAAGCAGCGCAAAGATCAAACCAATCCAAAAACCAGTCACAGCTCCAGAGAGCGCGACTCTTCCGTAGCCCAGGCGAGAGCGCACTCGCTCAACCAGAACCGGGTCGTGACCAATGATGCTGATTTTGTTTGGTGCAAAATCACCGGCGATCAAGCGCTCAACCAATTGGGTGGCATCTTGATAGTTTGGGAACTCACCGAGCGAGTGACCACGTGGAACCGAGGGGGAAGTTCGACGGTTTTTGTCCTTGGGCTGGGCATCTGTCATGCAAGCATTTTGCCAGAAGTTTGCTTTTGACGAATAAGGTTATCTCTGTGAGCGCAACCAGAGTATTCGTAGCAAGATTGGCGGGCTGTGGCGTCTTTGACCCACTCGGTGACCGAGTCGGAAAAGTCATTGACGTTCTGATGGCGTACCGCAAGACTCTGCCACCGCGCGCTACTGGATTCGTGATTGAGATCTCAGGCCGAAGAAGGGTGTTCCTGCCGGTCACCCGAGTGACTGCAATCGCTCCTGGGCAGCTAATGACCAATGGCTTTATCGATTTGCGCCGGTTCTCGCAGCGCGGCCAAGAGGTGCGCGCAATCGCTGAGATTTTAGGTCGCAAGGTAACGCTCTTGGACGGTAGCGGCGATGCCACCATCGAAGACTTCGCTATCGAGAAAAACAAGCGTGGCGACTGGGAGCTCAGCGAACTGTTTGTCCGCAAGCCAAAGAACACCGCGTTGCCATTTGCCAAAGGTCCTACCGAGTTTGTGATGTGGCAGGACGTCCAAGAGAATCAGCAGGATCCTGCCGAGCAAGATGCTCAGCAGCTACTCTCCACGGTTGCCGACCTGCG
>DLPB01000011.1:0-72519 GCA_002479805.1 Micrococcales bacterium UBA7469 | reverse complement strand
ATGGGACCGGACGATGCGGCCGACCTGATGCAAAACCTCTCCAAGGAACGAACCGAAACCCTATTGGACCTGATGGACCAAGAGGAAGCGGATGACATTCGTGAGCTTTTGAAGTATGAACCGTATACCGCTGGTGGAATGATGACCCCGGAACCGATCATCTGCGCCGCTGACACCACCGTGGCGGAAGCGATGGCGCTAATTCGACGCAAAGAGGTTGAGCCGGTTTTGGCGGCTCAGGTTTTTGTAACCCTGCCCCCGTACGAGACACCTACCGGCAAGTACCTAGGCGTTGTGCACTTCCAGAAACTCCTGCGCTATCCCCCGCACGAGCGGCTTGCCACGCTGTTGGACTCTGAGCAAGAGCCGATCAAGCCCGAGACCTCAATTTCCCAAATCCACCGTGACCTGGCGACCTACGACCTGGTCGCGCTGCCGGTTGTTGACGATGGCCACCACATGCTCGGAGTGGTTACCGTTGACGACGTGCTTGACCACCTATTGCCCGATGACTGGAGAAGTGAGGACTGATGATGGCTAGAAATCAATCACCACTCGAGACTCCCAAGACCAGGCAGATCTTTAGAGCCCCCAGCCTGAATCAAGAAGCGGTTGGACGCATCTCGGAGCGCTTTGCACGTGCCATGGGCACCGGTGCCTTCCTAATCACCATGTCCATCATTGTGATGGTTTGGATCACTTGGAATACCCTTGCCCCGGTCGAGGCGCAGTATGACCCAAGAGCTTTGAACTTTACGCTTTTGACCCTGATTCTCTCGCTGCAGGCTTCCTATGCTGCGCCACTGATTCTGCTTGCTCAAAACCGCCAAGATGACCGCGACCGAGTGAAATTCGAGCAGGACCGACAGCGTGCCGAGCGCAACCTTGCCGACACCGAGTACCTGGCTCGCGAGGTGGCGGCGCTCAAGCTGGCCCTCGATGAGGTGGCGACCAAAGATTTCGTCAAAGACGAATTGCGCGAGGTGGTTCGCGAGCTGCTCGAAGAACTGCAAACCAAGCCAAAAAAGACCAAATGAGCAAAGCTCTAGCCGCTCTGGCAAGGGTGATTGACCCTGAGCTCAGAGCACCAATTACCGAATTGGGAATGGTTGAGGTGTCGGCAGAGTCCGAAAATTCAGCCACTGTGACCGTGAAGCTAACTATCGCGGGCTGCCCCGCAGCTCAAAAGATCGAGCGCGATGTTAGAGAAGTTTTAGCTGAGACTTTCGCGGGATTTGACCTAACCATGTCGGTGATGACTCAAGCGGAGCGAGATCAACTCAAAGCCAAACTCCGCGGCGATGCCCCGGTTCGATTCAACCCGTTTGCCCAGGATGACAATTTCACTAAGGTGATTTTTGTTGGCAGCGGCAAAGGTGGTGTTGGCAAGAGCACCCTCACGGCAAATATTTCGGTAGCGCTTGCCGAGCTCGGTCACAAGGTCGGATTGATCGATGCCGACATCTTTGGTTACTCGATTCCGGGGCAGCTTGGGATTACCGAAACCCCAACCCAGCTGGATGACCTAATGCTTCCGCCGATCGCCTTTGGCGTGAAGGTGATGTCGATTGGCTTTTTCGTGAAAGATAATCAACCCGTGGGCTGGCGCGGGCCAATGTTGCACCGGGCCATTGAGCAGTTTTTGACCAATGTTTACTGGGGTGATTTGGACTTCCTTTTGGTCGACCTGCCACCGGGCACCGGAGATGTCGCAATCAGCCTCGGTCAATTGCTGAACAAAGCTCGATCGGTAGTGATCACCACCCCGCAGTCCGCTGCCGCTACAGTTGCAGAACGCAGTGGTGCAATTGGCTTGCAGACTGGTCAACAAATCCTCGGGGTCATTGAGAACCTCAGCTACCTGCCAACCGATGTCGGAAACCAGTACATCTTTGGTGAAGGTGGTGGTGAGGCGGTTGCGCAGCGTTTGAGCGCTCTGAGCGGGCAAAAGGTTGAGGTGCTCGTGCAATTGCCAATCAGCTCTGAACTGCGCGAGGCATCAGACAGCGGTGTTCCACTTGTGATTTCCAAGCCGGACAGCTTCATTTCGCAACAGATATTTGAGGTTGCCAAGCAGTTGGCAAAAGCGCCAATCGGACTCAGTGGGAAATCTTTAGGCCTGAAACCTCGTTAGATTTAGCTATGAATCAAATTTCTGTCGTCAGCCCGCTCACCGGGGAGAAGCTTCACGACATCAAGGCCTTCAGCGCAACTGAAGTTGCCGATGCATTCCACATAGCTCGCCAAGCCCAGCCAGCCTGGGCAGAATCAGTGCAGCGTCGAGCGGTGGTGGCTAAGAAACTCGCCGCGCTGCTTGCTAAAAAACAAGATGCCGTGATGGATCTATTGCAAGCGGAGACCGGTAAGTCCCGCTCCCACGCTTTTGAAGAGGTCGCTGGGGCATTGGGGGCAATCTCCTACTACGCCAAGGTTTCGCCGAAGCTGATGCGTCGCAAAAAGGTCAAGGCCGCAGTGCCATTTATGCTCAGCGCCTTTGTTGAGCCTGCACCGGTTGGTGTGGTTGGGGTTATTACCCCGTGGAACTATCCGCTAGCACTAACCATGATGGATGTTATCCCGGCCCTGATGGCCGGAAATGCTGTGGTTCAAAAAGCTGACAATCAGACCGCTAAGACAGTGCAGCTGGCCAGAGACCTAGCGGTCGAGGCAGGGGTTCCACAGGGGATTTGGCAGGTAGTTCAGGGAGATGCCGCTGAGGTTGGCAATGCTGTAACCGACAATGCCGATTACGTTGCGTTCACCGGCTCCACGCCCACCGGACGCATTGTTGCCGAGCGAGCAGCCAAGCGCCTAATTGGATACAGCCTCGAGCTCGGTGGTAAAAACCCAATGATTGTTTTGCCGGGAGCGAATCTCGAGCAGGCTGCCGAAATCGCCCTGGGCTCGGCCTTTGGTAACGCCGGTCAGCTCTGCGTATCGATCGAACGGCTATACGTTCCAAACCACGCGCTAGCTGAATTTGAAGCGATCCTAAAGCGGCGCATTGAGACTATGCAGGTCGGTTCATCCGGTGAGTTCGCCCACGACATCGGATCACTGACCTCAAAGGCTCAAATTGAGCGAGTCGCGGGCTTTGTTGACCGTGCGGTGGATGAAGGTGCAAAGGTTCTCACCGGTGGCAAAAAGCTGGAGCAGCTCGGGCCTAATTTCTATGCACCAACGGTGCTGACCGCAGTACCAAAAACGGCTGAAATTCTCACCAAAGAGGTCTTTGGCCCGGTGATTGCGCTGGTTGGTTATGACTCTTTGGATGAAGCGGTTGAGCTTGCCAATGCCACCGAATTCGGCCTGAATGCCGCGTTGGTGGGAGATAAGCGCAAGGCCCTTGAAATTGCATCGCGCCTGATGGCTGGATCCGTGAACATCAACGAGGGTTATCGCGCCAGCATGGCCTCGATGGCAGCCCCTATGGGCGGCATGAAGCAGTCTGGAATGGGAAGACGTTCTGGTCCGCAGGGGCTGCTGCGCTTCACCGAGACCAGAACCATTGGTGTTGCCAACAAGTTGCCAATTGGATTGCCGACTAGGGCCAAGGAATACAAGGTCATGGCTCCGCTGATGACCAAGCTCACGAAGTGGATTTAGGTAGCTTCTTGATCAAACGGAGCTGACTCACCAATCGCCAACGGCTCTTGAACCTTTGGACGATTTAGTTTTTCAGCGGCATTTGGCTGGCGCAGGGGTTCCCTGAGGGCTTCGCGCACGATTCTTCGCGGGTCGTATTGCCTGGGGTCTAGCTTTTTCCAGTCCAGGTCCTCAAAACCCTCACCGAGTTCGGATTTCATCTGGGTTTGAGCGTTGTCGACCATGCGACGGATTTTCTTTATCCACTCGGCCAACTGCTTGGAGTACTGAGGCAAGCGTTCAGGCCCGATGATCAAAACGGCAAGCAGCGCTAGCAGTAAGAGTTTCTCAGCGCTAAGACCAAACATTGTTTGAGTTTACCGCTTTCGAATCAGAGGTTTGCACGCATTCCATACCTATGCTTAGTGACATCATGATTGACAAAATCTCCAGCTGGAAATTCGCCGAGGACTACAGCGCAGAACCCAGCGAAATCGCCCAAGCTCGCCACCACGCGGAGCAGCTCGGCGTTGAGTCGGTAACCCCGGCCACTGGAGCACAGTTGGCGGTTTTGGCGGCGATTTCCAAGGCTAAGAACATTGTTGAGGCCGGCACCGGAGCGGGAATCTCTGGGCTTTGGTTACTAAGCGCATCCAAGGACTCAGTCCTCACCACCATTGACAACGAACCTGAATATCAGAACGTTGCAAAAAAGAATTTTGTTGCAGCCAATATCCCCGCCAACCGAATTCGGGTGATTACGGGCAAAGCCAAGGCCGTCATGGGAAACATGGCCGAGGGTGGCTATGACCTGGTTTTTCTAGATATCGACCCGCTAGAAATTGAAGAGCTGCTTCCGACTGCCGTTGCGTTGATCCGACCCGGAGGCGCTTTAGTTATTGCTCATGCGCTCTGGCGGGATCGAGTGCCGAATCCTGCGCTGCGAGATGACGAGACCTCAGCACTGCGCGCGGCAATCAAAGCATTTTCAGATGTTTCGGGTTTTATTTCCAGCATCTCGCTGGTTGGCGACGGCTTGCTACTGGTCGCTAAAGGCGAGTAATTACTTCTTGATTACGCCGGCAAGAACTTTGTGAAGTTCGGTTGCCTCAGCTTCGTTTACAGAAACGACTAGACGTCCGCCGCCTTCAAGTGGAACTCGAAGGACAATCAGGCCGCGAGGTTCGCGTTCTGCCTCCATTGGACCGTCTCCGGTGCGAGGCTTCATTGCTGCCATGAGAAATACTCCTAGGTAGTACGCGGGATGCCCCTAATTATCCCAGAAATGGGCAAATAAAGCCAAATTAGTTTCCGCTGAGCCAGCGGCGCAATCCAGCCTCACAGTCGAAAAGATGACCGACCGGAACGTTTTCATTATCGGCGTGAGCCAAAGAAGGGTCACCCGGTCCGTAGTTCACCGCAGGGATCCCCAGCGCACTAAACCGGGCAACATCGGTCCAGCCGTATTTTGGCTCTACCTCGGTACCCAGCGAGGCCATAAAAGCCTGCGCCGGCTCGGTATTTAGACCGGGCCTGGCACCAACCGCAAGGTCAGTAACAGTGACTTCGTAGTCTGCAAAAAACTCGCGCATCAGGCGCTCTGCCTCTTCACCCGAGCGGGATGGGGCAAAGCGATAGTTCACAGTCAGAGTTGCCAGATCTGGAATCACATTGGTCGCAATACCAGCACTCGCCAATACGGCATTTAGGCTCTCCCGGTATTCCAAGCCATCAACGGTCAGAGTTTCCGGCTGGAATGAGGCCAGTTTCTCAAGTGCGGGGGCAAGTTTGTGAATGGCGTTCTCGCCCATCCAGGGCCTGGCTGAGTGAGCTTTCTTGCCACTGGCGCTAACCTCAACGCGAATTGTGCCATTGCAGCCACCCTCGATTAGGGCGCTGGTTGGTTCGCACAACACAGCAAAGTCACCCTGAATCAAATCAGGACGGTTCCGGACCAAGCGCCCCAGTCCATTGAGCTCGCTAGCGACCTCTTCGTTGTCATAGAAGACCCAGCTGATATCGACATTCGGGTCTTGCAGTTCGACCGCAAGCTTGAGCATGACTGCCACGCCGCCCTTCATGTCGACGGTGCCGCGACCGACAATCACCTGTTCGCGCTCAAAGTGATGCAATTGAGTCGGCAGATTGTTGGCAACCGGAACGGTGTCAATGTGACCGGCGATCACAACTCGGGAACCGCGATTTAGGTTTGTGCTGGCAACAATCGCATTTCCATCGCGTACCACACTCAGGTGAGCACACTTTGTGAGCAATGCCTCCACCTCGTCTGCGAGCGCCGCCTCGTTGCCAGAAACCGATTCGATGTCGCAGATAGCCATGGTTAGTTCAACCAGGTTGGAGGTATCAAGTGCCATGCCAAAAAGGCTACCTGTATTCTGGTGAGGATGAGCGCTAATTACCTAACCGAGAAGGCCTGGGGCCACGGTCTTGCCACCATTTCACAGGACGGCACTGTTTTAGATGCCTGGTTCCCCGAACCTCAGGTCGGAGAAGCTCCTAAGTCTGACCTGCAGTGGTTTGCCCCTCGGGAACTTGACCAGCTAGTCGGCCAGGACGAATTGCGCAATGTTCGCACCGAGGTAATTCGCTGTGAAATTGAGCTGGCCTTACCGGTCACCTCAACCCAGGACGCTTACCTAAGACTTCAGCTCCTCTCACACCTCAAGGTGCAGCCAAACAGCATCAACCTTGAGGGGCTGATCCCGAACCTTCCGATCGTGGCATTCACCAATCGCGGCGTGATGACCCTGGAAGACTTTGAGGCCAGGACCGTCACCCTGCGCAATCACGGCGTGGTGGCGCACTCAATTGATAAGTTCCCAAGACTCATTGACTATGTGGTGCCCAAGAAGGTTCGCATCGCAGATGGCAATCGAGTTCGTCTCGGGGCTCACTTATCCCCTGGCACCACCGTGATGCACGAGGGCTTTGTCAACTTCAATGCCGGCACCCTGGGAACCTCCATGGTTGAGGGACGCATATCGCAGGGAGTTGTAGTAGGCGACGGATCAGATATCGGTGGCGGTGCTTCGATCATGGGCACACTCTCCGGTGGTGGAAAGCACCGAGTTTCGATTGGTAAGAACGCCCTGCTAGGCGCTAACTCCGGAGTTGGCATCTCGATCGGAGATAACTCAGTTGTCGAAGCCGGCCTCTACATAACCGCCGGCACCAAGGTGACCCTGATTGTGGATGGCAGGACTCAAGTTGTGAAAGCCGCTGAGCTCAGTGGACTGCCGGGCATGCTCTTCAGGCGTAACTCCCAGACCGGTGCGGTTGAGGCAATCGCGCGCGAGGGGCTTGGCGTCTCGCTAAATAGTGAACTACACGCCTAGGAACTAATCGAATCCCAGCCTTTGGGCTCAAGCTTTTTGCCGTTTAGCAGAACCGCATCTTGAGATTGCTCGGTGACTTTGCCAATGACTTTGAAGCCCCTTGGGATCTGAGCGTCGGCTGGGAAGGTGGCGAGCAATGAGTGGTCCTCTCCCCCGTAGAGCACCCAATCCATCGGGTCACGAGAAAGATCATCACGGGCCGTCATCGATAGCGCGGCCAGCTCCAGTACCGCCGCATAACCCTCCAGCTTGGTTCGATCCAGCTCGATAGATACCTGCGAGGCATTTGCCAAACGATTGCAATCTAGTGCCAGTGAGTCCGAGACATCCATCATGGCACTCGCTGTGGCAGCCGCCTCGATGCCCAGTTGAATTGGTGGAGTCGGTCTGAGCTGAATGGCCACCCACTCGTCATAGGCCTTAGCCAGCGATTTATCTTCGTGCAGCAAAAGATCCAGACCGCATGCAGCACGACCCAGGGTGCCCGCTAGGGCAACTAAGTCACCAGGCTTAGCAGTTGAGCGAAGCACTGGATTTACACCCGCCAAATGACCGTGGGCGGTGACGGCGATCACGATCTGGTCACCAGCGGCTAAATCTCCACCGACCACCTCGCAATCCGGTGCAAGTTCATCGCAGCCTGCCTGCAAACCGCGGGCAAAGTCCTCCAGCCAAGAGACTTTGGTGTGACCGGGGATGACCATCGCCACCACCAGCGCAATCGGCTTTGCCCCCATAGCTGCGACATCGGCAACGTTGCTGGCAACTGCCTTGAAACCAAGGTCATAGCCGGATGAGAAATCCGTCCTGAAGTCATGACCTTCGACCATGGTGTCAGTGGTCACTACAAAGCGGCCATCGGCAACCGCAACCACTGCGGCGTCATCGCCGGAGCCAACCACAGTGGTTTCCACCTTGCGAAAGTTCTTCACCGCTTGCCTAAGGGCAGCAACTTCACCTAGTTCGAATACCGTTGGGCCTGAATAATTCACAAACCAACGCTAGCCTGTATTTGATGCGAAAACTTCTTCTTCTCCTTGCAATTCCGCTGCTTGCAGGTTGCGCCGCGACGGTGAATCTTGAACCAGCCGAACTGGCCAATGATCCGGGGTGTGCGGAAGTTTCGGTGCGCTACCCGGGCGCAATAGGAGAACTCACTCAGCGCTTCACCAACGCGCAGGCGACATCTGCCTGGGGTGAACCCACCGCCGTGATTGCAAGGTGTGGCCTGGCGCCGGTTGAGGCATCCGAACTTAGTTGTGTAACTGCCGGCGGTGTCGACTGGTTGGTGGATGACTCTGAAGCGCCCAACTACCGCTTTATCAGCTTTGCCAGAAACCCTGCGGTTGAAGTCATCGTCGATTCTGAAAAGGCCAGCGGAGTTGGCGCACTGGAAGCGTTAGCTGGTGCAGTTTCTAAGATTCCGGCCAGCAAAGCCTGCACCGAATTAGGCAATTAGCGCGGTTGGGTGCCCTGAGCCAAACCGGTCTGAATTAGGGTATCCACCAACTGCGGATAACTGACCCCGGTGGCCTGCCAAAGCGATGGGTACATCGAAATCGGAGTGAAACCCGGCATGGTGTTAACCTCGGTAATCACAAAACCGGAGGCGGTCAGGAAAAAGTCTGTTCTCGCCAAACCCGAACATCCGAGTGCGCGGAAGGCCCTTTTGGCTAGCAGATGCATTTCCAAAAGCTCGGCATCACTCAGAGTGGTTGGCACCAGCAGATCGGCCCCGCCATCTAGGTACTTCGCCTCGTAGTCGTAAAACTCTCGACCGGTAACCACAATCTCGCCGGCTAGCGAAACCTCAAGCTCTCCGGTTGGTAGCTCCAAAACCGCACATTCCACCTCGCGGCCAACAACCGCAGTCTCAACCAGCACGGTGTTGTCGTGACTGAAGGCTGCCACGATTGCGGCTTCTAAGTCATCAAACTTTTTCACCTTGCTGACGCCAACCGATGAGCCAGAGCGCGATGGCTTTACAAAGACCGGCAAACTAAAGCGCTTGGCACATTGCGCCAAAAAGCTCTCTGGATCCAGCTCAAATTCTTTTTCGGTGACAACCAAGCCTTCGGCAACCGCTATGCCGGCATTCTGAAACAGCGCCTTGGCCTTGGACTTCTCCATTGCAACCGCGGAAGCTAGCACACCGTTGCCGACGTATGGCACCTGGCAGAGCTGCAGCAGCCCCTGGATCGAGCCATCCTCACCGTTTGGTCCGTGCAGCACCGGAAAGGCGATGTCAATGACCCCAAGGTCATCACCGGCTGCACTCTTCCAGCTTCCGCCACCCAAAGCCGGGTAAACCTCTGGGCCGTCTGGCACCACTGGAGCATCAGAGAGCTTCCAGTCCGGAGAGATCGGGCTAAGCACCCACTTTCCCGAAGGGGTGATGCCGATTGGAATCACCTCATACTTGGATTTATCGATTGCCGAATAAACCCCGAGTGCGGTAACGCAAGAGACGCTGTGTTCAGAGGAAGCGCCGCCGTAAATCAGTGCTAAACGAATCAAAACTCCACCTCGACATCATCCGCAAGATTTAGCTGGCGTCCAAACTCCTGGGGTTTCATTCGACCATTCAAAACATCGCTCACCTGAGCCACAATCGGCATTTCAATGCCCTTTTGACCCGCGCTCTCGAGCACTGGCTCGACCGAGCTCAGTCCCTCGGCAGTTTGCTTCATGCGCTTGAGCACCTCGCGCTTGGTAAAGCCCTGGCCCAGCATTTCACCAGCCCTAAAGTTTCTCGAGAGCACCGATTCGCTGGTTGCAATCAAATCCCCAAGTCCCGCAAGTCCAAACATGGTGCGGCGGCGAGCGCCGTGGGCAACAGCGAACTTGGTAATTTCTGCCAGCCCTCTGGTCATAATCGAGGCCTTGGTGTTTTGCCCATAGCCCAGCCCGTTCACAATTCCAATTGCAACGGCAATCAGGTTCTTGAGTACGCCACCGAGTTCGGTCCCGATCACATCGTGATTGGTAAACACCGTGAAATAGTCATTCGATAGCGTTCTTGCCACCTCGTTGGCACGCTCTGCGTCGGCACAGGCACACACCGAAGCTGCCGGCTCCTGCTTGGCTATCTCTAGCGCCAGGTTGGGTCCGGAAACCACTGCCATGTGAGTCATCGGCAGACCGGTTGCCTCGACCATGACCTCACTCATGCGAAGGCCGGTGCCCTGCTCTAGGCCCTTGATCAGGCTAATTAGCGTTGCGCCCTTGGGAATCAGGTCTTTCCAAACCGCAAGGCTTTCGCGCAGGCTCTGCGAGGGAATCGCCAGGTAGATCTGCTCCGCGCCTTCCAGCGCGACACTTAGGTCACTGGTGGCAGAAAGTTTGGCCGGTAGGTCAATGCCGGGAAGATAGTCGCTATTGCGCTTGGTCTCGTTGATTTCGTTCGCTACTTCTTCACGCCTGGACCAAAGCACAACCTCGGAACCGGCATCTGCGATCACCTTCGCAACCGTGGTGCCCCATGATCCGGCACCCATCACCACGATGCGGCTCACTTCTTCTTCCTAAAGTTACCGATCTCGGTCTGACCCTTTTTGGCCGGGTCCCAAAGCTCAGTAGGTGGCGTCTCACCGCGCAATTCACCAACTATTGCGGCGATTTCCTTCATTACCTTCTCTGTGGCCTGGTTTACTTCCTGGGCGCTAACGCCGTCCTTGCGAAGCTCGTCAAAGTGCATCGGTTTACCGATTTGAACGTTCACCACGTGGAACGGGTTGGGCCTAAATTTCTTAGAGTAGGTTCCCAAAACCTTCTCGATGCCCCAGTGACCGGCCGGCACAATCGGCAAACCGAGCTCGATAGCCAAGCGAATCGCTCCGGATTTGCCGCGCATCGGCCAAAGTTCAGGGTCGCGAGTCAGCGTGCCCTCGGGGAACACTACGACAACCTGCCCAGCCTTTAGGAACTCGATTGCGGCTCGAAGTGGTTCTTCGTTTGATCGACCGGTGCGATAAACCGGAATTTGACCAACCTTTGGAAGTAGTGCCCCCAGCACAGGAATTCTAAATAGCGATTCTTTCGCTAGATAGTGCGGGGTGCGTTTCATGTGGATAAATACCGAGTAGGCGAATGCCAGTGGGTCCAGGTAGTTCACATGATTAGCAACCAGGATGTAGCCGCCGGCCGGAAGATTCTCCAGGCCCTTGGTCTTGATGCGGAACATTAGGCGAATTAGCGGCGCGAGAATCGATGCAACCAGGGTGAACACGAAGCTCTTCTCGCGAAGGACTTTGGGCAACTTTGCCTCGGCCACTTAGTTAGCCTTCAATCCTGAAGTCAGCACCCAGAGCACCGAGCTTGTCAATAAAGCGCTCGTAGCCACGAGAAATCAGCTGCACGTTGGTGACGTTTGAGGTGCCCTCGGCAGCCAGTGCCGCCACCACGTGACTAAAGCCACCGCGTAAATCAGGAACTCTAATGTCTGCCCCGCGCAATGGAGTGGGGCCGGAGATAACTGCGGAGTGGTTGAAGTTGCGCTGCCCGAAGCGACATGGATTGCCACCTAGGCACTCGCGATAGATCTGAATTTGAGCACCCATCTGATTCAGAGCATCGGTGAAGCCAAAGCGGTTTTCATAAACCGTCTCGTGAACGATCGAGATGCCCTTGGCCTGGGTTAGTGCCACCACTAGCGGCTGCTGCCAGTCGGTCATAAATCCTGGGTGCACATCGGTCTCAATTACCACCGGCTGCAACTCGGTGCCTGGGTGGTAGAAGCGAATGCCATCGTCTTGAATATCGAACTGACCGCCGACCTTGCGATAGACGTTGAGGAAGGTCATCATCTCAACCTGGCGAGCGCCGCCAACGAAGATGTCTCCCTGGGTGGCGAGTGCTGCCGCTGCCCAGCTGGCAGCCTCATTACGGTCAAAGAGCGCCTGGTGGGTAAATCCCTTGAGCGACTTCACGCCTTCAATTCGAATGACGCGGTCGGTGTCAACCGAGATGATCGCGCCCATTTTTTGCAAGATTGAAATCAGATCAATAATCTCCGGCTCGATAGCCGCGCCGGATAGCTCTGTCAGTCCAGAGGCGGTGGTTGCCGAGAGCAGCACCTGTTCGGTCGCGCCAACCGATGGGTATGGTAGCGAAATCTTGGCACCCTTCAGGCCCTCTGGAGCGCTCAGTCTGGTTCCGGTTGGAAGCTTCTCGATTACCGCACCAAAGGAGCGCAAGACATCAAAATGGAAATCAACTGGACGGTCACCAATTTCGCACCCGCCGAGGCCTGGAATGAAAGCCTCCCCCAGTCGGTGAAGCAGTGGGCCACAGAAAAGGATAGGAATACGAGAGCTACCGGCATGAGCATCGATGTCCACCATGCGTGCCTGCTCGACGTTCGATGGATCCAACACCATGTCCCCAGTGACCGGATCGTGGTTGATGGTGACCCCGTGCAGCTGAAGCAGGCGAGAAACCACCTCAACGTCTGAGATGTGAGGAACGTCTTTTAGGGTGGATGCGGTTTCGCCCAGCAGGGCGGCAACCATGGCTTTGGTAACTAGGTTTTTGGCACCTTTGAGGTCTACTCGACCAGTGAGCGGCTTACCACCGTTGATAGTGATTTCACTCACTTAGACTCCTTTGGCTGGAAGAGTCTTAGGTCTCCAAGACTCTCGCTTAGCCTCGAATGCGGCTATCGCTGCCTCGTTTTGCAAGGTGATGCCGATGTCATCGAGACCTTCCATGAGACGCCACTTAGTGTATTCGTCGATTTCAAAACTCACCGTTAGCTCACCGATGGAGACGGTTTGTGCAGGGAGGTCAATTTTGGCCACAGCGCCTGGATTGGCATCGATGGCCGCCCACAGCGCTTCCATGTCAGCCTCAGCAATCACACCTGCGATCAAGCCTTGCTTACCGGCGTTACCTCGGAAAATATCTGCGAACTTGGGGCTGAAAACCGCCTTGAAACCAAAGTCACGAAGTGCCCAGACCGCATGCTCACGCGAGGAACCGGTGCCAAAATCTGGACCGGTAACCAATATCTCCGAGTTCTGGAAAACCGGCTGGTTCAGCACGAAATCTGGTTCTTGCCCGCGCCAGTTTGCGAATAAGCCGTCCTCAAAGCCGGTCTTGGTGATGCGCTTGAGAAATACCGCGGGGATGATCTGGTCGGTGTCGACGTTAGAGCGCTTTAGCGGTGCTGCCACACCCTCGAAAACTGAAATCTTCTCCATTTATGCCTCCAGATCCGCTGGGGCGGAAAGTGTGCCACGAACCGCGGTTGCAGCGGCAACCACCGGTGATACCAGGTGGGTTCTCGCGCCCTTACCCTGACGGCCCTCGAAGTTGCGGTTTGAGGTGGAAGCGGCGCGCTCGCCAGGCCCCAGCTGGTCTGGATTCATGCCGAGGCACATTGAACAGCCAGCAAATCTCCACTCTGCACCGAAGTCCTTGAAGACCTTATCCAGGCCCTCGGCCTCGGCCTGCAGGCGAACCATGGCTGAGCCGGGCACCACCATCATGCGAACGCCTTCAGCCTTTTGGCGACCCTTCACAACCTCGGCAGCCGCACGCAGGTCTTCAATTCGAGCGTTTGTGCACGAACCTAGGAATACGGTGTTGACCGGGATGTCTTTCATCTTGGTTCCAGGAGTCAGATCCATGTACTCCAGAGCACGCTCCGCTGCAGCCCGCTCGCTGGAATCCGAGAATGAGCTTGGGTCTGGAACGCTGTCCATTAGCGATACGCCCTGGCCGGGGTTGGTGCCCCAGGTCACGAATGGATCCAGGGTATCTGCGTCGATAAAGACTTCAGCATCGAATACTGCACCCTCGTCGGTCTTTAGGGTCTTCCAGTATTCAACTGCTTCATCCCAGTCGCTGCCGGTTGGAGCGTGTGGGCGGCCCTTGAGGTATTCGAAGGTGGTCTCATCTGGAGCCACCATGCCGGCCCGAGCACCAGCCTCGATAGACATGTTGCAGATGGTCATGCGGCCCTCCATCGAGAGTGCGCGAATAGCACTTCCGCGGTATTCCAAAACGTAGCCCTGGCCACCGCTCGCGGTGATCTTGGCGATGACCGCCAAGATGATGTCTTTGGCGCTGACGCCTGGGCGAAGGGTGCCCTCAACGTTGATAGCCATGGTCTTGAATGGAGCCAGTGGCAAGGTTTGGGTTGCCATCACGTGCTCTACTTCACTGGTTCCGATACCGATACCGAGGGAACCGAAGGCTCCGTGAGTTGAAGTGTGCGAGTCACCACAGACAATGGTCAACCCGGGCATGGTCAAACCTAGCTGCGGTCCAACCACGTGCACGATGCCCTGGTTCTTGTCTCCCAGCGAGTGAATTCGAACCCCGAACTCAGCGGTGTTGTCGCGAAGCGCCTGCACCTGAGTGCGGGAGGTGAGATCAGCAATTGGCAGGTGAATGTCCTGGGTTGGGGTGTTGTGATCCTCGGTCGCAATTGTTAGGTCTTTGCGGCGCAGTTGACGTCCGGCAAGTCGCAGGCCATCAAAAGCCTGCGGGCTGGTTACCTCGTGGATTAGGTGAAGGTCGATGTAGATCAGATCAGGCGCACCATTTTCGCCCTTGACCACCAAGTGGTCTCTCCACAACTTTTCAGCCAGAGTAAGTGGCTTATTTGACATGCTTCACCTCGCGAGTGCGTAGGTGAAGAGTTTACCGCACCCTGTAGGTTTAGGTGGTGACTCAATACCAGCCAGAGCAGCTTTCTCGGCTTCAAAAACGCACCGTGAAGGTGCTTGCGATCGGCCAAGCTTTTGGCGGTTTCGGTTTGGGCGCCACCTTGTCCGTCGGTGCGCTGATGGCTGCCGATCTATCTGGCACCAACGCCTGGTCGGGCGCTGCCGCAACCCTGAGCACCCTAGGCAGTGCAACCAGTGCAATTCCGCTGGCTAATCTTGCCTATCGCAAGGGACGCCGAGTGGCACTGGCTAGCGGCGCAGCAATTGCCATCACCGGTGCCATGACCATGATCTTGGCGGCCACCTTGCGCTCTTTCCCGCTGGAACTAATTGCACTGTTCCTACTTGGTTCCGGTTCAGCTGTCTCGCTGCAAGCTCGCTTTGCGGCTGCAGACATTCCCGTGGCCGGACCACGTGGCAAGGACCTCTCACTGGTGGTCTGGGCAACTACCGTAGGCGCGGTCGTTGGGCCAAACTTGATTGCCCCTGGAGAAAGTCTCGGACTGGCGATTGGCCTGCCGCACCTTGCGGGACCCTTTTTGTTCACGATCATGGCTCAGTTGAGCTCAACCCTAATCTTCTGGTTTGGCCTAAAACCTGACCCGCTACTGATTGCCAAAGAGTTAGCGGGTCTGCCAGCCAAAAGAGTTAATCCTGGCTTCAAGGCCGCGATTGAGGTGATTAGGGCGAGACCGCTGGCAGGCTATGCGGTGCTGACCATTGCCCTCAGCCATATGGTGATGGTTTCGATCATGAGCATGACCCCCGCCCACCTGAATACCGCAGGCCACTCACTGTCTGATGTTGGGCTAACCATTTCCCTCCACATCGCAGGCATGTATGCCTTTGCCCCAGTTTTTGGGGCGCTGAATGACAAATTCGGACCCGTTCGCATCATTATCCTCGGCCAATTGACATTCTTAGCCGCTATCGGTTTCGCAGGACTAGGTCAAAGCAATTTCCAAATGGTAATCATCGGCCTGTTCCTTTTGGGCTTGGGCTGGTCAGCCTCCACGGTCTCGGGCAGTGCGCTTCTAACCGAAGTGCTTCCAACCGATGAAAAGACCAAGGTGCAGGGCTTTAGCGATTCCCTTATGAACCTCTCTGGCGCATTCGGAGGGGCAATCTCCGGCACAATCCTGCTGCTCTATACCTTCGGTGGTCTAAATGCCGCAGCTCTTATTCCAGTGGTGTTTATCGTGGTAGCGACCAGTTTCTCGAAGCGCTGGCGCGGTTAAAAAGAAATCCGCCTCTAAGACATTCGTCAATCAGAGGCGGAATTCGTGACTCCAGCGGGATTTGAACCCGCGCTACTGCCGTGAGAGGGCAGCGTCCTAGGCCGCTAAACGATGGAGCCGAAAGCAACCTGAGAAGTTTGCCATAAAACCTTGAAGTTGGCAATCTAACGGCTGAAAAGTTGAAGTGCTCCAGGGTGAATTTGAACGCTAAACGGTGCGGTGCCGACAATCTCGCCATCGCAAGACAGCGGGTAGTTAGCATTTTCGATGCGGATTGACTTGGCCTTGAATATCTCCACCTCTGGAAATTTCACGTGCTGCCCCTGATAAACCGTGGGGAAGATTTTCAGTAGTCGCGGTCTGGAAACCTCGTGCAGGATAAAAACCTCGAGTTCCCCATCCAGGTGATCAGATTCCGGCGAGATACGCATGCCGCCGCCAAAGTTCTGCACATTCGCAACCCCGCACAGCATTGCTTTTACGGTGCGGTGCTCGCCATCAACGGTGAGGTGGTATTCGATGGGGCGAAAGCGCGGTAGCTCTAAGAGCATGGCCGCAACATAGGAGTTGGGGCCCTTGGGCCACTTCAAACCGTTAGCACGCTTCGCACAAATCGCATCAAAGCCTGCGGAGATTGAACCGAAAGACCAAAACTCACGTTGCTCGGTAGTAACCCTCATGACATCCACCCGCTTTGGCGAATCAAGGGCCTGCAAAATGTTGTCGATGGCAGCCTGGGGATTGCCCAGCTCAATCTTGAGCTGTCTAGCCTGATCATTCCCGCTGCCGGCCGGAACCAGCCCCAGTGGGATTTGGTTTGGAACGCAGATGTTTACCCCGAGTTGTGCGGTGCCATCGCCACCGACCGCAATTACCCCGGAAATTTCTTGATCGCTAATGGCAAGTTGCGCCTTGGACGACGCTGCAAGCGCTGATTCGTCTGAGAGATTGATAGCTGGGATGCCCGCTTTTGCAAGCGCGGTAAAAACCTGTTCGCCCACTAGATTGCCACGACCGCGATTTGCGGCTGGGTTGACTAAGACTCCAATTGGCTTCATTGCCGACCTTTCACAGATGCCACAAACATAGACTGTTCTGCAAGGCGGTAACTATGAAAATCACCAAATTTGAGCACGCATTTTTGCAGATCGAGCTCTCAGCCAAGCAATTGCTAATTGATCCCGGCGTGTATTCACCGAACCTACCTGCATTCGAGAATGTGGTTGGTGTGGTGCTGACGCATGTGCATGATGACCACAGTTACCTCCCGCACCTGGCAGCAATCAAGCAGCAGTTTCCAGATGCGCGATTCTTCGGCCCGCTGGATGTGGTGGCAAAACTCGGTGAGCTGGACTGCGAGCGGGTAAGTCACGGTTCGCACATAGAAGTGGAAGGCTTTTCACTGGACTTCTTTGGTGATCTCCACCAAGAGATTCACCGCACAATCCCGCTGGTGCAGAACGTTGGGGTCTTGGTCAATTCCAAGCTCTACTACCCCGGCGATAGCTACACCCAGTGCGATTACCCATTTGAAATCCTGGCCTGCCCATCGGCAGCCCCCTGGATGAAAATCTCAGATTTGATCGACTACTTAGAGGCCGTGAAACCAAAACGAACCTTCGCCACCCACAATGCCATTCTGAGCGAGCACGGTCACACATTGCAAAACAATCGGATTCGGGAACTTGTGACCAAACACGGCGGAGATTTCAGCTTCCTCAAAGAAGGTGAATCAATAACGCTCTAGAGCGCCACCACAATCGCCGCGATCAACATCGCGATGGTGGTTGAACCCCAGAGCCTTTTTTCTTTGGCCGACTTGGTTATGTTATTCATCAGGGCAGCCACCGCGGCAAACCCAATTAGCCCCCAGTTCACCCACTGGTTTAGATCTTCACTCAAGAGCTTGGGCACTACCCCAAGTTGCGCCAGGTAGTGTCCAGAAATGGCGAGGGTCAAAGCAAATGAAATAGCACTGGCAATTCGATATGGGATGGGTAACTTACCTGACATTTGACCACCGTAGGCATACTCGCCAAGCGGAGCCCCAAAGACCAGTGCTAGCTGAAAAAGCGCGGTTGCGAGAAAGGCAAAAACAAGAAAACCGGAGGCAAATGCATCAAGCATTTTTACCTCCGGATCTCAATCGCTGGGATACCTGGACTCGAACCAAGAACAAAGGAACCAGAAACCTTCGTGTTGCCAATTACACCATATCCCAATGGTTGGGCCTTAGACCCGACGCTCTATCTTAGCGGGCGGAAGCGAAAGCCTCTAGTCGAGAAATGCTTCTTTCCTTGCCTAAGAATTCCATGCATTCAAACAGCGGAGGTGTGACTCTTCTTCCCGAGAATGCCGTGCGGATTGGGCCAAAAGCATTTCTCGGCTTCTCTCCCAAGCCCTCAACTAGCGCCTCATTCAGAGTTGCCTGAATCGAATCGGTTGTGAAGTCATCCAGCTTTCGAAGCGCTGTGATCGCGGTCTCAATGATCAGCTTGGCATTTTCAGGAAGCTGCGAAAGCGCATCTTCCTCAAAAGTTAGCTGGTCATCGGATACGAACATAAAGCCCAGCATTCCAGCGGCTTCAGACAACACCGTGATGCGCTCCTGAACCAGCGGAGCAAGTTTGTGCAGCAGCGCTAACTGCTCGGCAGTTGGCGCGGCTGGCAGCACTCCGGCTGACTGCAGGTAAGGCAGAATGCGAGCCTCGAAGTCATCGGCCTCCAGCAGTCGGATGTGAGAGGCGTTGATGGAATCTGCCTTCTTCTGGTCAAAGCGAGCCGGGTTTGGGTTCACGTTTGCCACGTCAAAGTTTGCGCAGAGCTCTTCTAGGGTAAAGATGTCGCGGTCAGCTGCAATTGACCATCCAAGCAGTGCCAGATAGTTCAACAAACCCTCTGGAATGAAGCCGCGATCGCGGTGTAGGAACAGGTTGCTCTCTGGGTTTCGCTTGGAAAGCTTTTTATTGCCCTCCCCCATCACAAAGGGCAGGTGACCAAAGCGTGGGATGAACTTGGTGATGCCGGCCTCATACATCGCGTTGTAGAGCGCGATTTGGCGCGGAGTGGAAGACAGTAGGTCTTCACCACGCAACACGTGTGTGATGCCCATCAGAGCATCGTCAACTGGGTTTACCAAGGTGTAGAGCGGCTGGCCACCGGGGCGAACCACCACGAAATCAGGGAACGAACCGGCTGGGAAAGTAATCTCACCGCGCACTAGGTCATCAAAAGTGATGTCTTGGTCTGGAACTCTCAAGCGCAGCGCTGGTTGACGCCCCTCGGCCAGGTAGCGCTCGCGATCTGCCTGCGATAGTTCGCGCTCAGAGTTGTCATAACCAAGCTGCACGGCACGACCGTTGGCCTTATTGCGCTCTTCGATTTCCTCTGCTGATAGGAAGGACTCATAAACGTGACCGGACTCCTTGAGCTTGTCGATGACGTCCATGTAGATCTCGGTGCGCTGGGACTGACGATAGGGCTCGTGCGGTCCACCGACCTCAACACCTTCATCCCAGTCCATGCCCAACCAGCGCAGCGCATCGATTATTTGGTGGTAGCTCTCTTCGGAGTCTCGTGCCGCATCGGTGTCCTCGATGCGGAAAACAAAGGTTCCGCCGACTCTTCTGGCGTATGCCCAGTTGAACAGTGCGGTTCTAACCAACCCAACGTGTGGGGTGCCAGTAGGCGATGGGCAGAAGCGGACCTTGATGTCCGAACCGGTTGCGGTCGTGGTGGGTGCGGTAATTAGCGTCATAACGAAAGACAAGCTTAGGCAACCAAGTTGCGCAATACGCCAATACCCTCAATCTCGCACTCAACTTCATCACCGTGTGAGATGCGAGATATGCCGGCTGGAGACCCGGTGAGAATCACATCGCCCGGCAAAAGGGTGAGGTTTTCGGAAACAAACGAAACGATGGTCTCAACATCGAAAATCATGTCGTTGGTAATTGAGTGCTGACGCAGCTCGCCGTGCACACGGGATTCAAGATGCTTATTGGCGGGATCAAAATCGGTTTCGATCCAAGGACCAATTGGGCAGAAGGTGTCAAAGCCCTTAGCCCTCGCCCACTGCAGGTCTGAGAACTGAATATCTCTTGCGGTCACATCGTTACCGATGGTGTAGCCAAAGATGTGTTCCTTGACGGCTGACTTTGAGATGTTCTTAGCCTCTTTGCCAATCACAATTGCAAGTTCAACCTCGAGCTCCACCTGATCGGACTGATGCGGCAACACGATGTTTTCTCCGGGTCCGATGATCGAACTGATCGGTTTGAAGAACATCAACGGCTCGTCAGGGACATCTTGGGAGATTTCGGCGGCATGGGCGGCATAGTTCATGCCGATGCAAATCACCTTGCTTGGCGCAACAGGAGCGAGTAACTGAACCTGATCAAGATTTACTACCTCGCCAGAGTGCTCCATCGAATCCAAGGGATTGCCAGTAATCAGCGAGACCTGACCTTGGTTTATGGAACCGAATCTAATCTCACCGTTGAGATTGAATCTTGCGATTTTCATTTCGTTAGTCTGCCAGCTTTAGCATCCAGTTGTGGCGGTCCGCAACGGTGCCGTATTGAATGCCGGTCAGTTCCTGACGCATCGACACGGTTAGCTCACCCGGTTCATTTCCACCAATCACGATCTCTTCGGATTCGGATTTGAAGGTGCCAACTGGGGTAATTACCGCTGCGGTGCCGCAGGCAAATACTTCGACAATGTCATTTGACTTGATGCCCTCGCGCACCTCAGCCAAGCTCACCTTGCGCTCTTGAACCTCGATGCCACGATCGCGCAGCAGGGTGATTACCGAGTCGCGAGTGATGCCGTGCAGGATGGTGCCATCGAGTGCTGGAGTGGCGACGTGACCGTCTTTGTAAACAAAGAACAGGTTCATGCCACCGAGTTCTTCGATGTAGGTGGCGCTCTCGGCATCTAAGAACATCACCTGGCTGCAGCCGTTTTCATAACCCTTGGTCTGGGCTAATAGCGATGCCGCATAGTTACCGCCGGTCTTGGCCTCACCGGTGCCGTGCTTGCCGGCTCGAGCAGAATCTAGGGCAATCCAAATTGCCACCGGCTTGAGTCCGCCGGTGAAATATGGGCCAACCGGTGATGCAATAACGCGATACTCAGCCCGCTGCGCAGCACGAACTCCGAGGAAATTCTCGGCTGCAATCTCAAACGGTCTGAAGTACAAAGTCTTCTCACCCTCGGGTGCCGGCACCCAATCACCATCGACGGCGATCAACTGACGCAGCGACTCAACAAAAACGTCTACCGGCAACTCTGGCAGCGCCATGCGGTGTGCCGAGCGCTGCAAGCGCTTGGCATTTGCCTCGGGCCTGAAGGTCCAGATTGAGCCGTCCTGGTGACGGTAAGCCTTGATGCCCTCGAAGATTTCCTGCCCGTAGTGCAAAACCGCAGCAGATGGGTCCATCATGATCGGACCATACGGGATTACCTCGGCGGAATGCCAGCCCTTGTCCTTCTCCCAGACCACGACCACCTGGTGATCGGTGAGCTTGGCGCCGAAGACTGGATTGGCCAAGATGGCATCTCGCTCAGCCTTTGGGGTTGGGTTGGGGTTTTTAGTTACTTTGAATTCCATGGTCGCTACCTAAATCAGAGCCAGGATGCTTTGGGCAACCTGATCGGTCAAACGCTTTGAGTCCCCGCGGTGGGCCAAATCTTGCGCCACCGCACTTTCGATTCTGGCCGCTGCCTCGGTGTAGCCGAGGGTTCTAGCCAGAAGTGCTGCAGAAAGGATTGCTGCAGTTGGATCAGCGAGGTTTTTGCCCGCGATGTCCGGAGCTGAGCCATGAACGGGTTCGAACATGGATGGGAAGGCTCCGGTTGGATTTAGGTTAGCCGAAGCGGCCAGGCCAATGCCACCGCAAATCGCGGCTGCCAGATCGGTGATGATGTCACCAAATAGGTTGTCGGTGACAATGACGTCGAAGCGCTCAGGGGCATTCACCATGTGAATCGTGGCAGCATCGATGTGCATGTAGTCGTGGGTGACGTTCGGGTACTTTTTGGAAACCTCTTCGACCATGCGAAGCCAAATCTTGCCGGCGTGCACCAGCACGTTGGTTTTGTGCACCAGTGTGACGTGCTTGCGTTCGCGGTTTGCAGCCAGGTTGAACGCGTACTCAACCGCTCTGCGGACACCAAATGCGGTGTTCACCGAGACCTCGTTGGCAACCTCCTGATCAGTGCCCTGGCGAATCGCTCCGCCGTTACCGACATATGGACCTTCGGTGCCCTCGCGGACAACTACAAAGTCAACGCCCTTAGCCTTCGAGAGCGGTGAAGCCACGCCCTCAAAAAGCTTGGATGGCCTGAGGTTGATGTGGTGGTCAAAGGCAAAACGTAGTTTCAGTAGCAGCCCGCGCTCTAGGACTCCGGAGGGCACCCGAGGATCGCCAATCGCACCAAGCAGAATCGCATCGTGCTTTCTAAGCTGCTCGAGGTCATTCTCGGTAAGTGCTTCACCGGTGGTGAGGTAGCGGTCTGAGCCAAGGTCGTAACTTGTGATATCCAACTCAACGCCAGAAAGCGCCTTCTCCAGGGCGGCAATACCGACTGAGGTGACCTCAGGTCCGATGCCGTCTCCGGCAATAACAGCAAGATTGATGGATTTCACAGCTAAGCCTTACAGATTGTTTAGAACAACGATAACGCTTTTGCCCAGCTACTTGGGGCGTGAAACTACTCTCCGGTAATGATGGCAAGCCCGGTTTGGCTTGCGGCATTAGCAACCGCTCCACCGTTGACCAACTTGCCTGTAAAGCCTGCAGACTTCATGTAGTCGATGGCCTGGCCGGCACGGTTACCGCTGCGACAGTAGATGTAGTAATCGGAGCTCTTGTCCAAAGTCTCAAGCTGCTGCGCAAAGTCGGCGTCAGCGATGCCAATTCTTACCGCACCCTCAAGGTGACCGGCGGTCCACTCTTCTGGTGTGCGAACGTCGATGATCGCTGCATAAGCGGCTGGGTCTTCGGTCTGAGTAGCACAAGCGCTTAGCGATCCGATGGCAAACATCGCGATTAGGGCCGCGACTAGAAACTTCAAAATCTTCACTGGTGATCCTTTCAAGATACCCCCTAGGGTATGTGCTATAGTTTAGAACGTCAAGTTGAAAGGCTGTATTCATGCAGATTCCCGAAGAGGATCTGGACGCCGTAAAGAAGCGTCTGGCAAGAGCGCAGGGCCAACTCGGTGGAATTATTCGAATGGTTGAAGAAGGCCGCGAGTGCACCGATGTGCTAACCCAGCTAGCAGCTGCCCAGGCTGCGATTAGCCGCGCAGCTTTCACCCTGATCGCCTCCGGCATCTCACACTGCGGAAGCGATGAGGCAGGTATCGCCGACAAGGCAAAACTAGAAAAGGCTTTCCTCTCGCTGAGCTAGAGGATTTAGAAAGGATAAGAAATGGCTACCGAAGTAACTATCAATGACCTAGAAAACGCGATTGCGGAAGGCAAGTTCGTTGTCGACGTGCGTGAAGATCACGAGTTTGAGGCTGGACACGTTCCAAATGCCCACCACATTCCACTGAGCACTGTTGCAGATCGCACCGCCGAGTTGCCACAGGACGAACAGATTTGGCTAATTTGCCAGGGTGGGGTGCGCTCCATGAAGGCTGCCGATTACCTTTTGGCTCAAGGCTTTGACGTGGTGTCCGTTGCCGGTGGTACCGGTGCTTGGATCGCCGCAGGCAAGGATGTTTCCTTCGAGGCGAGCAAGTAGTGGGATTTTTCGACCTATTCAAAAAGAAGTACCAGACCGTCTCCCCTGCCAAAGCCTTCGAGGCACAGCAGCAGGGTGCGATGCTGATTGATGTCCGTGAGGCAGGCGAGTATCGCAGCGGCCACGCACCCGGAGCCAAGCACATCTCGGTGCAGGTAATTGAGCGACGCTTGGGCGAAATCCCAAGAGAGCGACAGATTATTGTGGTGTGCCAATCTGGCATGCGCAGCCAGCGGGCAGCTGAGATCCTCAGCCGAGCCGGTTTCCAGGTGCTGAACGTATCCGGCGGAATGATTGGCTGGCAGCGTGCCGGCCTGAAGATTGTGAAGTAATTGAAGGTAGTAATTGTTGGTGGTGTTGCCGGCGGCATGTCGGCTGCAACCCGGCTTCGCAGGCAAAAAGAAGAGGCTGAAATCATCGTTTTCGAACAGGGTCCTCACGTCTCCTATGCCAACTGCGGGCTGCCCTATCACGTTGGTGAGGTAATCCCGCAGGAGAGCGATTTGCTTCTGCAAACCCCGCAGTCTCTGAAAAACCGCTTCAATCTCGACGTTCGTGTCAATACGCGAGTGGTCAAGATCAACGCCGCAGAAAAGACTGTCGAGGTCAAAAACCTTGAATCCCAGCAAAACTACATCGAGAGCTATGACTCACTGATCCTCTCCACCGGGGCAAAGCCCAAAATCGCTCAAATAGAGGGGGCTGAGAGAGCTCATGTTTTGCGCGACGTTCCCGATGCGGTGAAGATTAAGGCCTTGGTGGACAAGGGTGAGGTTTCATCGGCCGCGATCATCGGAGCTGGCTTTATTGGTGTTGAGCTAGCCGAGAACCTAAGACACCGCGGCATTGACACCACCTTGATCAGCTCAAAGGACACGATCCTGCCGCAGTATGACCCGGAGATCATTGAACCGCTGCAAGCTCTGCTGGTGGAAAACGGGATAAACCTCGAACTCAATGCCAACACCACTTTGATCAAAGAGCGGTCGCTTGTGCTCTCAAGTGGCAAGGAAATAGCCGCTGATCTGGTTGTCATGGCCGTCGGGGTTGAAGCCGATCACAGTCTCGCCGTCGCTGCCGGACTCAAAATAGGTCAAGCTGGCGGCATCTGGGTTGATGACCAAATGCGCACCTCCAATCCGGACATCTATGCCGTGGGTGACGCTGCCGAGAAGACCAATTCGCTAACCGGGCAAAACCAGATGATCTGGCTGGCCAATCTTGCCAATCGCCACGGCCGCCTGGTTGCGGATGTCATCGCTGGCGAGAAAGTGTCTGCCAAAAAGGCAATCGGCACCGGCATCATCGGTGCGTTTGGGATGGCGGTGGCGGTTACCGGACTTACCGAGACCGCCGCAAAGGCAAATGGCATAAAGCACAATGTGATTCACCTTCACCCTGGTAGCCATGCTGGCTATTACCCGGGGGCGGAACGAGTTTCCCTCAAGCTGCTATTTGACCCTGAGAGTGGCAAGCTGCTGGGTGCCCAGGGCGTTGGTTTTGACGGTGTTGACAAGCGAATCGATGTCATTGCCACCGCAATCTTTGCTGGGCTCACCGTTGATGATCTGATGGACCTGGAGCTCGCATACGCACCGCCTTTTGGTAGCGCCAAAGATGCGATAAATCAGGCTGGTTACGTTGGTAACAACGTTCTTCAGGGCAAGACTCCGAACATCCAGTGGTACGAAGTTGAATCCGCTCAACAAGCCGGCGCAGTTGTGATTGACGTCAGGACTCAAGGGGAGAATCAACTAGGCAGCATTCCAAACTCGGTCCTGATCCCCGTAGATGAATTGCGCAATCACATAAGCGAGCTAATCGGTAAGCAGGTCATTGTGACGTGTGCAGTTGGTCAACGCGGTCACACCGCGACTCAGATCCTGCGCAGCCAAGGCATTGACGTTAGGAATCTAGACGGTGGATACACCACCTGGCGCAGCGGCATGGACGCCAGAGCAAGAGCAGCAACTAAATAATCTTCAAACTAAAACAGGGCCCAGATTGGGCCCTGTTTTTTTGGTAAAGACTTAGTAAGCCTCTGAGATAGAAATCGCCTGCATGGTGTCGGCCTTAATCTCTGCCCGCAGCTGCTCCAGGATTTCCGGTGCAACCGGAGAGTCCACGGTAATAACACTCAGTGCCTTGCCACCGCGCTGCTGACGAGCAATGGTCATCGCTGCGATGTTTACATTGGCCTCGGCGAACGCCTTGCCGTAAACCGCAACGATTCCTGGACGATCCTGGTAAACCATGACAACCATGTGGTCGGCCATTGAAAGCTCGACGTCATAGCCATTGATGGAAACTACCTTCTGGTGGTGCTTCGGGCCAATCACGGTGCCGCCAGCAGAAACTACCGAACCATCCGAAAGCACAGCCTTTAAAGTGGTGACGTTGCGGTACTCATCGCTCTCGGTTGCCTGAGTCAGGCGAACCTCAACACCGCGCTGCTCCGCCATGAGCGGTGCATTGACGTAAGAGACCTGCTCGGTGACCATGGTCTGGAATAGGCCCTTGAGGGCGGCCAACTTCAGCACCGTGACATCGTGGGCGGCAATCTCACCACGAGCCTCAAACTCCACCGACACGATTGAGGTGTGGGCAAGGCCGGCAACAATCTGGCCAAGCTTCTCGGCCAGCGGGATTCCCGGTTTCACCGAAGCGTCGATTACACCGCCGGCCACGTTTACGGCATCTGGAACTAGGTCGCCGGCTAGCGCTAGACGAACTGAGCGAGCAACCGAGATACCAGCCTTCTCCTGAGCCTCATCGGTTGATGCACCAAGGTGTGGGGTGACCAGGATGTTCTCCAAAGTCAAAAGTGGTGAGTCCTTTGGAGGTTCATTTACGAACACATCCAAACCAGCGCCTGCGATGCGGCCAGACTTAAGCGCCGCGTAGAGCGCCGCCTCGTCGATGATGCCACCGCGGGAGCAGTTCACGATGCGAAGATTTGGCTTGGCAATCGCAAACTGATCGGTTGAGATCATGCCGGTGGTCTCCGGAGTCTTTGGGATGTGAATCGTGATGTAGTCAGCACGCTTCATCATCTGATCCATATCGACCAGCTCAACACCGATTTGTTCGGCGCGTGCCTGGGTAACGTATGGGTCATAACCGATCAGGGTCACCCCAAAGCCGGAAAGTCGCTGGGCCACCAGGGTTCCAATGCGGCCAAGACCGATGATTCCGATGGTCTTTTCATACAGCTCAACACCGGTGTACTTAGCGCGCTTCCACTCACCGTTCTTTAGCGAGGCATTGGCGTCTGGGATGTGGCGGGAGAGCGCCATCAGTTGGCCAATGGCCAACTCGGCAGCAGAGATCACGTTGGAAGTTGGTGCGTTTACCACCATGACACCGGCGTTAGTTGCGGCCTTGATGTCGACGTTGTCCAAGCCAACACCGGCGCGGGCAATTACCTTGAGCTTTGGAGCCGCTGCGATGGCTTCTTCGTCCATCTTGGTTGCCGAGCGAATCAGCACGGCATTGGCGTCTGCCAGGGCAGGCAGTAGTTGGGAGCGATCCGCCCCATCAACACTGCGGATTTCGAAATCTGGACCGAGGGCCTCAACCGTGGCAGGCGAAAGCTCTTCAGCAATAAGAACAACTGGCTTAGACAATGGCAAACCTAACGTCGTTATCGACAGCGATGGGAATGGCTAAAGTCTAGTGCCGCAAGGCGGCTATTAGTCGCGTGGGCAGCTGCAGATTTGGTCTTCTGGCACGCCAGCCAGGGCTTCTTCGACATGCTGGCCGCAACCCTGCCAAGTGATCTTGTTGCATTCGTAACACATTGCCTGTGAGCACATAATCAATTCCTTTGTTTTTGGAAACAAAAACACATTACTACAAAATACCCCCAGGGGTATTACCTAATAGCCACTTTTCCGCAGTCGCAACTCCACCAGACCAGATTCATACGACTTGCTGGATTGCAATTTGAATTGCTGAGAAACCTTGGAGCCTTTGAACAGCTTGGTTCCTCCCCCGAGAATATCCGGGGCGATAAACAATCGAAGCTCATCGATAAGGCCCATCACCAAAAGCGTGTCCACCAGCATCGCACCACCGCCGATAAACAGATCCCCTGGGTGCTTTTGCATGATGGTTTTGACCACCTCGCGCAGATCTCCCCCGATGAAATAGAGGTTAGGAATCGTTAGTCCATCAAACTTCAGCGGCTGCTCGGTCAAGACATAGGTCGGCAAAATGCGTTCCATATCTGGAACCGAATCGAGTTCAAACTCGAAGGTCTTGCGACCCTGCAGCATCGCACCAGAGCTGGAAATCAACTCCATCCAGCCAAAATCCTCATCGGGAGAAAGATACTTCTCCGCCCAGCTCATATCCCCATCGGGTGCTGCCAGGTATCCGTCGAGTGATATGACCCCGTAGAAGATTGCTTTAGCCATTGCCCCAGAATAGCCAAAAGCCCCCGATTGCTCGGGGGCTTTTAGGTGAAGCTTTAGCGGGCTGCGCTGCCTTCTTGGTAGTCGTCGTCCTGCTTGATCCAGCTGAACAGCTTGCGCAGCTCGCGGCCGGTGGCCTCGATTGGGTGAGCCTCACCCTTAGCGCGAAGTGCTTTGAACTCTGGAGCGCCGGCATCCTGGTCGTCGATGAAACGCTTTGCGAATGCACCGGTCTGAATGTCGGTTAGCACGTCCTTCATGCGGTCCTTGACCTCTGGGCCAATAACGCGCGGACCGGAAACGTAGTCACCGTACTCAGCGGTGTCAGAAACGCTCCAACGCTGCTTCGCGATACCACCTTCGTACATCAGGTCAACGATGAGCTTTAGCTCGTGGAGCACCTCGAAGTAGGCGATCTCTGGCTGGTAACCAGCCTCGGTTAGGGTCTCAAATCCGTACATCACTAGCTGAGAAGCACCACCGCAGAGCACTGCCTGCTCACCGAATAGATCGGTCTCGGTCTCCTCGGTGAAGGTGGTCTTGATGGTGCCGGCGCGGGTTCCACCGATTGCCTTGGAGTAGGAAAGACCTACCTCCATTGCCTTGCCGGTTGCATCCTGCTCGACTGCGATTAGGTTTGGCACACCCTTGCCGGCGACATACTCGCGGCGAACTAGGTGACCTGGGCCCTTTGGAGCCACTAGGAATACGTCAACATCGCTCGGTGGGGTGATGTAGCCAAAACGAATTGCGAAACCGTGACCGAATACCAGCGCGTCACCAGCTTCCAGGTTTGGAGCGATGTCATTGGTGTAAAGGTCGCGCTGCTTTGGGTCCGGAGCGAGCACCACGATAACGTTTGCCCACTTCACTGCCTCACCGGGGGTAAGAACCTTTAGGCCCTGCTCGCTTGCCTTGGCGCGAGACTTTGATCCCTCTGGAAGACCAACTACGACGTCTACGCCGGAGTCCTTTAGGTTCAGTGCGTGAGCGTGACCCTGTGAGCCAAAGCCCAACACGGCGACCTTGCGGCCCTGGATGATGCTTAGGTCTGCATCCTTGTCGTAGAAGATTTCTGCCACTTTATTTCTTTCTCTGATGGTTGATAGGAAAAACTATTGGTTTAGCGAAGTACTTTTTCGCTCATTGACTTAGAGCCGCGAGAAATCGCGATTGCTCCAGATTGAACTAGTTCTTTGATGCCGAATGGCTCGAGCACCTTTATGAACGCCTTGCACTTTGCTGAGTCGCCGGTGACTTCGATTACAACCGAGTCACTCACAACATCAACAACTCGGGCTCTAAATAGCGTAACGGCTTCTAGCACCTGTGAGCGAGTTGACGCATCGGTTTTTACCTTGATCAGCATGTGATCGCGGGCAATTGACGAGTCCTGCTCCAGTTCAACGATCTTTAGGACGTTGATTAGCTTGTTGAGCTGCTTGGTGACCTGCTCCAGCGGCTGACCGTCTAGGTTCACAACCGCGGTGATGCGAGACAGCCCTTCCACCTCGGTGGTGCCCACCGCAAGCGATTCAATGTTGAAGCCGCGACGAGCAAACAGCGCCGCCACGCGGGTCAGAATTCCGGGACGGTCTTCAACCAAAAGTGAGAGTACGTGCTGAGACATTCTTTACTCCTCCCCATCCCAGATTGGAGCTGCGTCACGGGCATACTGCACCGCATCGTTTGAGACGCCGGCTGGAACCATTGGCCAAACCATGGCATCGCGACCAACGATGAAGTCAATTACCACCGGGCGGTCATTGGTTTCAATCGCCAACTTGATGGCGGCGTCGATCTCTTCTTCCTTCTCGACGCGAATCGCGAGGCAACCGTAGGCATCTGCGAGTTTGACGAAGTCTGGAATCATCACGGTGTCGGTTCCGGTGTGCAAATCAGTGTTCGAGTAGCGCTCGTTGTAGAACAGCGTCTGCCACTGACGAACCATGCCCAACGAGGAGTTGTTGATGATCGCAACCTTGATTGGAATGTTGTTGATCGCGCAGGTTGCGAGCTCCTGGTTAGTCATCTGGAAGCAACCATCGCCATCAATCGACCAAACCAAACGCTCCGGCTGAGCAACCTTGGCACCCATAGCAGCTGGAACCGAATAACCCATGGTTCCGGCACCACCGGAGTTTACCCAGGAGTTTGGCCGCTCATACTTGATGAACTGAGCCGACCACATCTGGTGCTGACCGACGCCTGCGCAGTAGATGGCCTCAGGGCCCGATAGTTCACCGATGCGCTTGATAACGGTTTGAGGTGCCAGCTTGCCATCGTCTAGGTCGACATAGCCCAGTGGGTAACGCTCCTTGAGGCCGTTTAGGAACTGCCACCAAGAACCAAAGTCAGGCTTTTTGCCACCGAGTTGCTTTTCCAACTCGGCAGTCAACATCGCAATTACCACCTTGGCATCGCCCACGATTGGCACATCGGCGTGACGAATCTTGCCAATCTCCGCAGGGTCGATATCAACGTGAATCACCTTGGCGCTGGGTGCAAAGCTCTTTACATCTCCGGTTACTCGGTCATCAAATCGAGCACCGAGGGTGATCAACAGGTCTGCCTTCTGCAAGCCGGTCACCGCAGGAACGGTGCCGTGCATTCCCGGCATACCTAGGTGGTTTGGGTGTGAGTCTGGGAACGCTCCGCGAGCCATCAATGTGGTGGTAACCGGTGCGCCAACCAGCTCAACCAAACGAGCAAGTTCGGCATGCGCTCCAGCGCGAATCACACCGCCACCGACGTAGAAGATCGGCTTGTGAGAAGCCAAGATCATCTCGGCCGCTGCCTGCACCTGCTTACCGTGCGGGTCAGTTACCGGCTTGTAGCCAGGCAGTTCGACCTTAGGTGGCCAGGAGAATTCAAATTTCTTGTTCTGGGCGTCCTTGGCAACGTCAACCAAAACTGGACCCGGACGACCGGTGGTTGCCAGCTCGTAGGCTGCTGCCATGGTGCCTGGAATATCCGCCGGATCGGTAACCAAGAAGCTGTGCTTGGTGATTGGCATTGTGATACCGACGATGTCAGCCTCTTGGAAAGCATCGGTTCCAATTGCGTGCGAGTTCACCTGGCCGGTGATTGCAAGCATCGGAACCGAGTCCATCATCGCGTCCATGATCGGGGTTACCAAGTTGGTGGCACCCGGGCCGCTAGTTGCGATGCAAACACCCAACTTGCCGCTGGCAGCGGCATAGCCCTCGGCAGCGTGACCCGCACCCTGTTCGTGGCGCACCAAGATGTGACGGATCTTTTTGCTGTCCATCAGTGGGTCATAGGTTGGAAGAATTGCGCCGCCTGGCAAACCGAAGACAGTGTCAACACCGAGCATCTCTAGCGAGCGGATGATTGCCTGTGCTCCGGTGAGCATTTCCTTAGACATAAGTCCTTCTTCGTTCGTGATGTGCAACTAACCGCAGTAGGCACCTTCTGCGGCGGAGTGCACAAGCTTGGAGTACTTTGCGAGAACACCGCGGGTGTAGCGCGGTGGCAGCGGCTGCCATTCAGTCTTTCGGCGAGCCAACTCTTCATCGTCGACCAGTAAGTCAAGCGAACGAGCTTTGATGTCAACCCGAATCAGGTCTCCATCACGCACCAGGGAAATCGGTCCACCATCGGTGGCCTCTGGAGCAATATGTCCGATACATAGGCCGGTTGTGCCGCCCGAGAATCGTCCGTCTGTCAATAGTAGGACATCTTTGCCCAAACCGGCACCCTTAATTGCACCGGTGATGGCAAGCATCTCGCGCATTCCAGGGCCACCCTTGGGTCCCTCGTAGCGAATAACGACCACATCGCCGGCCTTAATCTCGCCGCGCGATAGTGCCTCCATGGCACCAGCCTCACGCTCGAAAACTCGAGCCGGTCCTTCAAAGAAGGCAAGGTCAAAGCCAGCGGTCTTCACAACGGCACCGTCTGGAGCAATCGTTCCGTGCAGCACGGCGATGCCGCCATCTTTGTGAATTGGGTTGTCCATGGCGCGAATGATCTTGCCGTCTGGGTCTGGTGGGTTGATGTCCGCCAGGTTCTCGGCGACAGTCTTGCCGGTAACGGTTAGGCAGTCGCCGTGAATCAAACCTGCATCCAAAAGTGCCTTCATGACCACTGGAACACCGCCGACGCGGTCAACGTCGTTCATAACGTACTGACCGAATGGCTTTAGGTCACCAAGGTGCGGCACCTTCTCGGCGATGCGGTTGAAGTCCGAGAGCTTGAGGTCAACCTCAGCCTCACGCGCAATGGCAAGCAGGTGCAGCACGGCATTGGTGGAGCCACCAAATGCCATCAGGACCGCAATTGCGTTCTCGAATGCCTTCTTGGTCAAAATCTTTCTGGCGGTGATGCCCTTGGAGATTAGATTCACCACTGCCTCACCGGAGCGGTGTGCCCAGGCATCGCGGCGACGGTCTGCCGAAGGTGGAGAAGCCGATCCCGGCAGGCTCAGACCTAGCGCCTCACCGATTGAAGCCATGGTGTTTGCGGTGTACATTCCGCCGCAGGCACCTTCACCCGGACAGATGGCGCGCTCAATGCGGTCCACATCCTCCTGGCTCATCTTGCCTGCCTTGCAGGCACCAACCGCCTCAAAGGCATCGATGATGGTCACCTGCTTCTCGGTGCCATCGGAAAGCTTTACCCAGCCCGGGGCAATCGAACCGGCGTAGAGGAAGACCGAGGCCAAATCCAAACGAGCTGCCGCCATCATCATGCCCGGTAGTGACTTATCGCAACCAGCCAGCAGCACCGAGCCATCCAGGCGCTCAGCCTGCATCACGGTCTCAACCGAGTCGGCGATTACCTCGCGAGAAACCAAAGAGAAGTGCATTCCCTCGTGACCCATAGAAATGCCATCGGAGACGGAAATGGTTCCAAACTCAAGTGGGTAGCCCTTGGCTGCGTGCACGCCCTGCTTCGCAGCATCAGCGAGTCGATCAAGCGACAGATTGCAAGGGGTGACCTCGTTCCAGGAGGAGGCGACACCAATCTGTGGCTTCTCCCAGTCCTCATCTCCCATTCCGACCGCGCGCAGCATGCCGCGAGCGGCTGCTCTCTCTAGGCCATCAGTAACTACGTGGGAGCGAGGTTTCATCGAGTTAGGCATGGTGCAAGTCTAACTGCAAGAGCTAGTAGCCTAGAAGGGTGGAAAGCCAAGATACGACCAAGGTCCCTACTGGGCTAACCCTTTATTCGCTGGCAGCTCATCGAGCTAGCAAAGAAGTGATCTACAGCTACTCCACATCCTTCGGCATGGCAACCCGGTTGCTCTCCAAAACCGTTAGGCATCACGTCGAGAATATCTATGCCCTGGTTAGGGTGGCCGATGAGATTGTGGATGGCTCGGCCGCAGAGGCGCAGGCTAAAGGTGCCGACCTGGATCCCGAAGCTGAGCTCAATGCATTTGAGCAGGAGACCTACCGGGCCATGCAGCTTGGCTTCAGCACTAATTTGATCATTCACGCGTTTGCGATTACCGCTCGTGAGGTGGGCATCAGCAAAGACATCGTGGAGCCATTTTTCTACTCAATGCGGCAAGATCTCACCGAGACCGAGCACGATCAGGCCTCCTTTGACACCTACGTTTATGGCTCTGCGGAAGTGGTTGGCCTGATGTGTCTAGCAGCTTTTGTAAACGGCGAGAGCTACACCAAAGAACAAAAGGTCGCCCTGGTAAAAGGCGCCAGAGCCCTGGGCAGCGCATTTCAGAAGGTGAATTTCCTCAGAGACCTCAGCGCCGACTTCAAGCGACTGGGCCGCAGCTACTTTCCAAACGTCAAGGTCTCTAATTTTGATGAATCAACCAAGGCTCGCCTTGTTGCAGACATCAATGCCGATCTTGAAATCAGTGCCAAATCGCTGCCGCTGCTGCCAAGATCCGCAAGACCTGCGGTAACCGCTGCACAACTGTTGTTTACCGAGCTGAACCACAAAATCGGAAATACCGACGCCAAAAAATTGATTGAAACTCGCATCAGCGTTGGCAACTTCAAGAAGTTGTGGCTGCTGGCCAAGTCTTTCTTAGGAGCAAAACCATGAGCCAAAAAACCGCAATCGTAATTGGCGGTGGCATCGCTGGTCTCTCAACTGCCGCGCTGCTTTCAAAGGCTGGCATGAAGGTAAAGCTTTTCGAGGCTCGAGAGGGCCTCGGTGGTCGTGCCTACCTGTGGGAAAAAGATGGCTTTCGCTTCGACATGGGCCCAAGCTGGTATCTAATGCCGGATGCTTTCGAGCAGTTTTACAACCTGATGGGAACCACCGCGGCAAAAGAGCTCGACCTGGTTCGACTCACCCCGGCATACCAAACCCGCAATGAGGGGCTAGGCGACCGCTTGGTGATGAGCGAGCAGCTCCCCGAGATCAAGGCCATGTTTGAGTCAATCGAACCCGGCAGTGGCGAGCAGCTGCAGCGCTACCTAGATAGCGCCGAAGAAGCATATGACCTATCAATAAAGCACTTCTTGTACACCAACTTCAAAGACGTCAGAAGCTTTTTGCACCCTGAAGTCTTGGCCAAGCTGGGCAAGTTCCTCAAGCTACTCACCACCTCGCTCTATGACTTCTCTGGGCAGTTCGTCAAAGACGAGCGGCTCAAGAAAATGCTGAACTTCCCGGCCGTGTTCTTGGGAGCTTCGCCATACAACACTCCGGCCATGTATCACCTGATGACCCACGTTGATATGAATCAGGGCGTCTTTTACCCGCAGGGTGGTTTTTACACCCTGATTGAATCGGTGGCCCGCCTTGCCAAAGAGCACGGTGCCGAGATCCACACTTCGTCGCCGGTTAGCAAAATCTTGACCGAGGGCGGCAAAGCGGTTGGTGTTCAGGTTGGTGCCGCCGAGTATCGAGCCGAAGTAGTGGTTGCGAGCGCTGACCTGCACTTTGTCGAGACCAAGTTGCTCGAGCGCAAGCATCAGTCCTTCCCGCAGTCTTGGTGGGACAAGCGAGTGCCGGGGCCATCGGCCCTACTTATGTATCTGGGCGTCAAGGGCAAGATCGATCAGCTCGATCACCACACGCTTTTGTACACCAAGGATTGGGGCAAGAACTTCGCGAAAGTCTTCCGCAAGGCGGATGGAAAGTCTGAAGTGCCAGACCCGGCCAGCCTCTACATCTGCAACCCTTCCAAGACTGACCCTTCGGTTGCTCCTGAGGGCATGGAAAACATCTTTGTGCTGGTTCCAGCAGCTGCCGATGTTGGCATTGGCGGTGCTGGCGATGCCAGCTTCGAGGCAGCAGCTGACAAGGTGATCGATCAGATTGCTCAGTGGTGTGAGATTCCAGACCTGAAGGATCGAATTGTGGTTCGCAGAACCATGGGTCCGCGCGATTTCCAAAACGAACTCAATGCCTGGAGCGGCACCGCGCTTGGCATGGCACACACGCTGAGACAAAGCGCCTTCTTCAGACCAAAGAACTACTCCAAGAAACTAAAGAACCTGTTCTACGTTGGCCACAACACCATTCCAGGTATTGGCTTACCAATGTGTTTGATTGGTGCGGAGCTGGTTTACAAGCACCTCACCGATGACAGAAGCTCCGGACCGATCAAGGGCGAACTCAAGCCAGTGAAGACCTGGAAAGGCTTGGCTTGATCCTTTATCTCTTAGCCCTAGCCGTATCCCTTTTGGGTATGGGGCTAATTGATTTCAGGCACAAGCTCGCGCTTTTTACCCAGCCGCTCAGAACCCTGGCAACACTCACCATCGCCGTGGTGGTCTTTTTGATTTGGGATTTGGTGGGGATCGCTCAAGGCATTTTCTTTCGAGGCTCGGGGCCTTATCTCACAGGAATCACCATCGCACCGGAACTGCCCATCGAAGAAGTGTTCTTCCTTACGCTTTTGAGCTACACGATTTTGATTGCCTACCTGGGGTTCGCTAAATGGCGCAAGAGTTGAGCTATCTGAGCATTGCCCTGCCTCCGGTATTGCTGGCGGGCCTAGTTGCAATCTTGTTTCGGAAGCAGTTGAACCCAGGCGCTCTGCGATTGGCCGCCGTGCTTACGCTTTTTATGACCCTGGTCTTTGACAATCTGATCATCCTGGCCGGGATCGTTGGTTACGACGAGAAACTAATCTCGGGAATCAAGCTGGGGGTCGCGCCCATTGAAGACTTCTCCTACACCCTGGTTGGACTGGTTATGATTCCGCTGACCTGGGAGCTTTTGGGGAGGAAAAAGTGAGCGCAATTTCAAAGCTTTTTGTGGCATCTCGCCCAATCTCCTGGATCAATACCGCCTTCCCATTCGGTGCTGCCTATTTCTTCACCAGCGGGCAAATGGACTGGGTGTTTTGGGTGGGGAGTTTCTTCTTTCTCATCCCCTACAACCTCTTGATGTACGGGGTGAACGACGTTTTTGATTACGAGAGCGATCTGCGTAACCCGCGTAAAGGTGGCATCGAGGGAGCACTACTTGACCCCAAATATCACCAACTGACTCTGATTCTCGCGTTTGGTATTTCGGCTCCTTTTGCAATTTCGCTCTCAACCATCAACCTGAATGCCACACTCTGGCTCTGGCTGACTTTGTTTGCGGTTGTGGCATACAGCCTGAAGGGTCTTAGGTTCAAAGAGATTCCGTTTTTGGATTCGGTGACCAGCGCCTGGCACTTTGTTGGACCGATGCTGGTGGGTCTAGCCATGGCTGATGCTGAAATAAGTTCGCACCAGCTGATCGGCATCGCCGCCTTCATGCTTTGGGGCATGGCATCCCATGCCTTTGGTGCGGTTCAGGATGTGCGGGCAGACCGCGAAGCCAGGATTGCTTCGATCGCAACCCAATTAGGGGCCAGACTCACCACCCGAATCGCTTTTGGCTTCTACCTAATTGCAGGATTGTTAGCACTTGGGCTACCAGATCGCTTTGCCTTTGCAGCCCTAGCCGCTCTCCCCTACCTAGTTGTGGTGGGACGGGAACTGGGCATCACCGATGAGAACTGTGAGCGAGCAAATCGAGGCTGGAAAGTGTTTATTTGGCTCAACTTTTTTGCTGGAGCGGTGATCTGCTCACTGTTGATCGGACCAAGCGCCTAGTTCTCAACCCAGTTGATTAGGTAACGCCGAGAGAAACTCGGGGCACAAAGTTTGCAGCTGAGCATTCTGGTGGGCTTGCGAGATCTAAAGTGCTCGTGCCCGCCTGGGCACTGACCGCGATACTTGGCAACCTGTTTGGCAAGCGGCGTGCCATCGATTCTCTGGTGCAGGTAACCCAGCTCGGTTGCCTTGGCCTTCCAAACTTTGCCGTGACCGGCCGCCTGGCCACAGAGCGCATGGGCAATTTCGTGCAGCAGCACCTGCTCGATCACGTGGATATCGCCTGCTTCGACTAGGTGCCTGGAAATAGTGATGCGCTTTTGCGAATAGTTGCAAAGACCAGCCCTGCGAATGGCTCGATCGAACCCAAAGGAGTAGTTCACCAGCCCGTGACGCTGAAATAGCTCCTGGGCCAACTGACTTACTTGGTCAAACACGTGCCAAGAGTAGCCCGAAAGCGGTATGTTTTTGCCTTATGACAAAGCGTTCTCGGCCCTGGGGTCACAATGATCCAATCAACCAGCCAACTACGCGCGAATTACACCCCGACACCGTGAGTGTTCGTGGCGGATTAATTCGCTCAGGCTTTGCCGAGACCTCAGAAGCGCTGTTTCTAACCAGTGGATTCAGCTATGACTCTGCCGAGCAGGCCGAGCAAGCATTCATGGAGACCGAAGAGCACTATCTATACTCCCGCTTCTCCAACCCGACCGTTGCGATGTTCGAGGAGCGACTAGCGCTAATCGAAGGAGCCGAGGCCGCGCTGGCAACCGGCACCGGCATGGCCGCAATGTTTGCCTCGCTGGCTTCGTTTGTTGAAGCCGGAGACCGCGTGGTGGCATCGCCTGCAATGTTCTCCTCCTGCTATGTGGTGCTGACCGAGATTTTGCCCAAGTGGGGCGTGCAGGTTGAGATTGTCTCGGCTAACACCGAAGAGGCCTGGACCAATGCACTCGCCAAACCGGTGAAGGCTGTCTTCATTGAGACACCGAGCAACCCGCTGATGGAAATTGTTGACATCGCGCTGGTTGCCAAACTCACCCACCAGGCCGGCGGCATATTGATCGTCGATAACGTGATGGCCTCGCCGGTTTTGCAGAAGCCTCTTGAACTCGGTGCCGATGTCGTGATGTATTCCGCCACCAAGCACATGGATGGCCAGGGGCGAGTGCTTGGCGGTGCGGTGGTTGGCTCCAAGCAATACATCAATGAGGTGCTGAAGCCCTTCACTCGTCACACCGGGCCATCGCTTTCACCCTTCAACGCTTGGGTGCTAACCAAGTCACTTGAGACCATGTCGATGCGAGTCAACAAAATGGCCGACACGGCATTTGAGGTGGCAGCCGCGCTTGAGGGCTCAAAAGGTGTGGCGCGAGTTGTGCACCCATTTTTGGATTCCCACTCGGATTCAGCACTTGCTAAAAAACAGATGCTCAAGGGTGGCACCACCTTGGCGATTCAGCTTGATGCGGATAAGGCCAAGACTTTCGCTTTTATGAATGCTCTTGAGGTAATTGACATCTCAAACAACCTTGGTGACTCCAGGTCTTTGATTACTCACCCAGCATCATCAACCCACCGGCGCTTAGGCACCGAGACTCAGCTCAAGATGGGGATTACCGAGTCGACCTTGCGGCTCTCGGTGGGGCTTGAGCACCCCGGTGATTTGATCACCGATCTAAAACTAGCCCTCGAGCACCTTTGAAATTCGCGAGACTGCCTCGCTGATCCTGGCCTTTGAGGTTGCGATGTTGAACCGAATGTAATTCGAGTACTCATCACCGGGCGCATGGTCTTCACCCGGCACAACCGCCACCCTGGCCTGTTGCAAAATCACCTGCTGTGGACGATCAACTCGATAGGCGGATAGATCTACCCACACCAAATAGGTGCTTTCCATGTTGAATAGCTTGGCCTTTGGAAGCTTTTGGGCAACTTCGTCCTGGAAGAAGGCAAGATTCTCTTGAATCTGTTCAACTGCATCATCCAGCCAGTTGACCGAGTCACTAAATGCACTCTCCATCGCAAATGCCCCAACTAGCGATGTGCGCCAGTGCATGGCATCGGGGATGCCCTTCAGGCGGTTCTGCACCTCAGAACCTTGCGTCAATAGAAAAGCGGCCTTTAGCCCGGCAACATTCCAAGCCTTAGAACTTGAAGTAATGGTTACACCAGTGCGCTCTGCGGCTGGACCTAGTGCCAGGTATGGGGTGAATGGCACCCAGCTAAGTGGAGCGTGAATCTCATCGCTGATCACCGTAACGCCATACTTATCCGCCAGCTCAGCAACCGCGGTGAGTTCTTTCGCGGTGTGAACGCGTCCCACTGGGTTCTGCGGTGAACAGAGCATGTAAACCTTGACACCTGACTTGAAGGCTGCCTCAATGGCACTCAGGTCTAAAACCCAGTCATCACCTTTTAGAACCAGCGGAGCGTCCACTACCTCGGCGTGAACCTCTTCGATCCAGTGGTAAAAGCTCGAGTAGACCGGGCTGTTTACCAAGACTTTGTCGCCAGGTGAAGTCAGCACTCGCAAAATTTCTACTGCCGCCACCCCAACATCGGTGGCTAGCTTTAGTTGCTCGGGAGCAATCTGCCAACCCCAGCGGTCCAGTGCAAAGTGTTCAAAAGATTTGGCGACCTCTGGAATCGGGCCGGTGTAGCCGAGGTCAGAACGATCGGCTAAATCTTTGATGCGATCTCGAATCGCAGGAGCCACCTCGAAATCCATCTCTGCAACGTGCATGGGTAGCACATCTTCGGGAAAGCGACGCCACTTTGAGCTGGAGCGATTGGCGAAATTGCCAAAACTGTCTGAGTTCACGCTTTGATTATGCCCGAATTGCGACCTGATTGCCCCATGGGTCGAGAATTCGAATTGATTCCCCGTCATTGGCAAATTGCGAGGCAGAGTGCTTTAGGAAGTCCTCTAGTTTTGAAAGCTCATCAGCGCTACCAAGTTCGATGCGAACCTCGCCAAGCCCGAGAGTTGGCTGCCTTTTGCCGGCGCCACGGGAGCGCCAGATATTCATGGCCATGTGGTGGTGATAACCACCGGCAGCCACAAAGAGTGCGGTGTTGGCGTAATTGGTGGTGATGTCAAAACCGAGGGTATTTACATAAAAATCTTTGGCCTGCTCGATAGAACCAACGCTCAGGTGAACGTGGCCAATGTTTGCAACTTCAGGTGTGGCTTCTGTTAGGTGGGTCGAGAGGAACTGATTTGGATCTAGTACCAGAGTTGCCATCTTGACCTCGCCGTTTTGCCACTGCCACTGATCCCGCGGGCGATCAAAGTAAAGCTCAACGCCATTGCCCTCTGGGTCATCGAAGTAGAAGGCTTTAGATACCAAGTGATCTGCACTTCCAGTGAAACTGCCGGGATATTGGCTCGCCACCGCCGCCACAGCGTAGGCCAGTGAGGCCTCTGAGGTGAAAAGGAAAGCGGTGTGAAAAAGCCCGGCTTCGTGCTCGCCGGCCTGCCTAAGTTCTGGCGCATGCTCCAAGAACAAGACCGGTTCGTTCTCCCCCAGCACGTAACCGTTTGGCGAACTGCTGATCACCTTGAGGCCCACTCCCTGGGTGTAAAACCTGAGCATCTTCTCAACATCGGCAACTTTTAGAGTCACCGCACCCATAGTTAGGTTCGCTGGCAAATGATTCATGCCAATAAGTCTAGTGCCCCTAGACAGAATTTAGATATCGGAGAAAAGCAGGGTGAGCGCGATGCTAAACATCACCAGTGCAATCACGATATCGAGGACCTGCCAGAACCTGACCGATGCCATAAAGCGGGAGAGCAGCTTCGCCCCGTAGCCAAGGGAGAAAAACCAGACAAAACTTGCGGTGGCAGCCCCCAGTGCAAACCACCACTGATTTGGCACAAATTGGTTGCCGATTGAACCAAGCAGAATCACGGTGTCGAGATAGACGTGTGGATTTAGCCAGGTTAGTCCCGCCATGGTCGCCAAGGTCTTGATGAGCGGCAGAGCCTCGCCCTGAGCCTCAAGCGATGAGGGCTTCAGGGCACGCCTAACGGCTGCAATACCAAACCAGATCAAATAGGCAGCGCCGGCGTAGCGGAAAATCTCGAGCAAGAGCGGCAGCTGCTGGATCACTGCACCCAGGCCAGCGACTCCGGCAATAATCAATAACGCATCAGAAATTGCACAAAACAGCACGGCGGCAAAGACGTGGTGTCGCATGAGTCCCAATCGCAAGCCGTAGGCGTTTTGCGCCCCAATAGCGATAATCAAGGAAAGCCCGGTGAAAAAGCCGGCTACAGATGCGATCACTTGGGAATTGTATCGCCAGAGAAAAAGTTATTTCACCCATGACTACTTTGGAAATTGGCAACCAGGCACCGCAGTTCACACTGAAGAACCAAGACGGCGAAGAGGTATCGCTCGCATCGGTCTTGGGTCACAAGGTAGTGGTGTATTTCTACCCAGCAGCCTCCACCCCGGGCTGCACGACCCAGGCCTGTGATTTCAGAGACAACATCAACTCGCTTAAGTCTGCCGGCTACACAGTGCTGGGCATCTCACCTGATGAGCCAGGGAAACTAAAGAAGTTCAAAGACAAAGAGAGCCTGAACTTCGAACTACTAAGCGACCCAGACAATGCTGTTCAGCTGGCCTATGGTGCATACGGCGAGAAGAGCATGTACGGAAAGACTTACATGGGCACTATTCGCTCGACCTTCGTGGTTGACGAAAAGGGTGTGCTCACACACGTCTTCTACAACGTGAAGGCCAAGGGTCACATCGAAATGCTGAGAAAGCAGATCGCTTTCTAACGAAGCGGCAGAAGCACTCCAATTGCCATAAACACCGATCCAAAGACTCGGTTGAAATTTTTACCCACTCGCCTAAGCCAAGGCTGAATTCGATCTGCCAGGCTCGCAACCATTAGTTCGTACCAAAACTCCACGAACACAAAAGTTGCTGCCATGATCACAAATTGCAGAAAAAGCGATGCGTTTGGATCAATGAACTGAGGCAAAAATGCCACAAAAAACAAGATTCCCTTGGGGTTGGTCACAGCAGACAAAAAGCCTTGGCTGAACAATCTCGAAGGTTTTGAGAATGTGCTGCTTGTTGGATTTTGGACTCCGATAGGTTCAGATCTCCAGACCTGAACTCCCAGCCAAACTAGGTAGGCACCACCCGCCCATTTCAAAACCGTGAGCAGGTCGGATGAGGCCTGCAGCAGAGCTCCAATGCCGAACATGCTCATGCCAATCACGGCAGCAAATCCGAGCAGTCCGCCAAAGATGGTCGCGAGAGTTTTCTTGGTGCCGTAGAGCGCTCCGTGAGTCAGAGCCAAAAGCCCATTGGGGCCAGGGGTCAATGACAATCCCACCGCTGCTGCGGCGTAGAGCACCCAGGTCGAAAACTCCACTAGTAGCCAAGTTCCTTATCGACCACTCCGGTGAGTTCACGGCCCGCAAGCCATGCACAGACGTTGACTCTCAAGCGCTCTGAGAACAGCCGAGTCACCTGAGGCAAGGTGTCAGCGGTGTGCGGGGTAATGATGAGTTTTGGCTCTTGCCACATCGGGTGATCTTCGGGCAGTGGTTCTGGATAGGTGACATCGGTTGCTGCGCCGGCAATTTGACCCGATGCCAATGCGGCCAGCAAGGCATCCTGGTCAACCACCTCGCCTCGAGCGATGTTCACCAGGTAGGAGTCGTCACGCATTAGAGCAAAACGATCCGCATTGAAAAGGAACCTGGTTTCGTCGGTGAGGGCGCAGGCTAGAACTACAAATTGTGCCTTTGCAAGCTCAGCATCTAGCTCTTCAAAACCAACTATGCGGCCGGTAAAGCCAGTTGAGAAAGAACTCTGGGGTCGCTTGCGCACGATAGTAACCTGCGACCTAAATGGCACCAGCATTTCAACCAACTGCTCGGCAATACCGCCACCGCCAATAATCAAAACCTCGGCATCAAACAGTGAGTCGGCATGCTTTTTGCCCCAACTCTTGGCCCTGATGCGCTCTGGCAATATGCGCCCGAGGGCCATGCAGAGCATCAAAGCGTGTTCAGCCACCGGCTCTGAATATGAGCGCTTGGCCGAGGTAAAGGTTGGCTTACCCTGAATTATTTGACTAAATGCATCTACGCCAGCAAAAGGCAACTGCACCCACTGAAGCTGCGGGTTTGCTTCGAGCATCTTGGCTAAGCCCTGTGGATTGGCATAGTCGGTCCAGACCAACGCTCTAACCTCGGCTCCCATCGGCACAACCTTGGCTCCGACACTCTCGATTGCTTCAAGATATGCAGGGAACTGCTTTGGCTCCAGGGAAACTAGGTTGTTCATGCCAGTGCTTCGAGCTCCCGCTGGATTCGGTCTGAAATTTCACTGGCTGGAGTTGGGTCTTCGGAACCCGGGAATCCTCCGTCATAGGTGCCGTGAAGGTTGCGATCAACCGAAATCTTGAAGCCAAGCGCATGTGCACCCTTGGCGGATGCCCCTAGACACATATCCGACTGGACACCAACCAGTTCTAGCTCGTCAATCCCCTTGGCGCGCAGCTCATCTGCCAAATCTGGATTGGACTCGAAAACGTTTTGATGAGTCTTGCGGATTACCAACTCGTTTTCTTTTGGTGCCAGCACCAATTCCCACCAGGGCTCACCCGGAGCATCCATCTCGTCTTCAGGGCCATCGTTCTGCACATGCACAACATGCTCGCCCTCAAGGCGAGCCTTCAGCAGGCGATCTCCGATGCGCTGCAAAAGCTCGGCAGCACCTGGAACCGGCCATGGGCCAAAGAACATGCTTGCCTGCACGTCAACAATGACTAGAGCTTTTGACATTTATTGCCTTTCAATCCCCACCAGCCTATTGCGAATTGGTGGGAGAATGACGAGGTGCCGATAGAGCTTCTAGTTGCAGTTGCAACCTTTGGATTTGTGACCGCAATCACCCCCGGTCCCAACAACTCCTACCTGCTTGCCTCTGGCGCTATCCACGGTGCTCGAAAGTCGCTGGTGTTCGTAAACGGCATCATGCTCGGGCTTGGAAGCATGTTGACTGCGATTGGGCTTGGGCTTGGAGCGGTCTTTCTCGCCGTCCCAATGATCTATGAGATTTTGAAGTATGTCGGTTTTGGCTACATTCTCTATTTGGCATACAAGGTCATCAAATCCGGCTACAAATCCGGACCGGATGAGGTTGAAGTGCCAAGGTTTTTCAATGCCTTCCTGCTGCAGTTTGTGAATCCTAAGGCTTGGATTGTTTGCACTTCGTTTATGGCGACCTACGCGCCAGTTGACTTAGGTGTTGGAGCAGTAGCTATTTGCATCGCAATTTTTCTAATCACCACCTACCCGGGAGCGGTTGCCTGGGCCGTGATGGGCCAGGGAATCTCAAAGGTGCTTACCAACCCAACCAGACTCAGATTGTTCAACTGGACCGCAGGCATCCTGCTGGTTGCCACGATGGTACCGGCCCTCTTTATCTAATGCTGAAATTTGAGATAACAGGAACCGTCATCGAATGGCGCGGACCTGCCCCGTTCTATTTTCTGCCAACGCCCATTGAAGTCACCGAAGAGATTGAGCTTTATAAGCGTGAACTTACCTACGGTTGGGGTGTGATCCCTGCAAAAGTTACCATCGGGCAAACTACAGTTTCCACATCGCTAATACCTCGAACTGGCAGCTTCTACATTCCGCTCAAGGACGCAGTCAGGAAGCCAAATCAGATCGCCGTAAGCGACGAAATCACGCTGATTCTTGAGCTTTAACTACCCTGCGATAGCTCTTGCCATAGCGGTCACGCTCTAGATACCCCATGTCCACCAGTGTTCTGCGAACCAGCGCGAAGTCATCTAGATAGGCCTTCAGAATCTCGTTCAGCTCTGGCTCCGAGTACTCAACATCGAATTCAAAAGCCTCTAAAAGTGCCAGGGACAGCTTCACTTTTTTGCTCCACTTAGCTGGTAATCGAGTGATGCGACCATCAGAATCTTTGTAAGTTTTGAATTCGTTGAGTTCCAGCACGACAACAAATTAGCAGCTGGTTAGCATGGTCATGTGAGCGTTACATACGAAACGGATGTCCTGGGCGAAGGCAATCATGCATCGCTACTGATACCGCAGTGGGTTTTGGATAAGTTGCAGACCAACAAACGCGCTCCACTCAAAGTCACGATCAATGGCCACACCTACCAAAGCACAGCCGTTGGCGTGGACGGAGAGTGCAGGGTGGTCTTTCCCAGTGCCGAACGCTTGGCTGCTAACGCCAAGGCGGGAGACTCCGTTGAGGTAACACTTGAGCTGGATTCTGGGTATCGGACGGTGGAAATGCATCCGGAGCTTGATGCCGCATTGAGCAAGAGTGATCTCGCTGAGGTGTTTTCAAAGCTCAGTTACTCAAAGCGAAAAGAGTTGGCCCGGCAGGTGAATGAGGCGAAGGCAGAAGACACTCGCCAGAGACGCATCGAAAAAGTGCTCGAAGCGCTAAAAACCGAAAAGCCGGTTAAGTAGTAAATCCAGCCCGAATAGGAGCTGGATTTATTCGTGCACCCCCTGGGACTTGAACCCAGAACCCACTGATTAAGAGTCAGTTGCTCTGCCGATTGAGCTAGAGGTGCATTTTGGCTCTTCAGCGAGCCGCGGACAAGAATAGCAGTAAAGGGGCCGGTTCTGCCACCTCCAGCTTTGAACAAGAAGCAAAATCGGTTTGCGACGCTAAACGAACTTATGTTCCTCGCAATTCTGACACTCCAAATCATCAGAATCCCCGTCCCACTCGTGATCACACATGTGCTTAGTGAATGTCACGATGCAGGCCGCCTTGGCACGTTCATGAAATTCTGTTTCAATCGCGCAAGTTTCGAGCGATTCAAGCAAGTACGCAGCCTCTTCAGGACCGAATTCCTCCAAGCCTTTTGATGTGGAGGGGTAAAACCAAGTCATGAATTGCTGCGAAATACCTGGTTCTGGATCAGGGTTAGAGCCAATTCCTTCTTTATCTTGGGCTTCGAATATTTGGCGCAAACTAGTCTGAAACGCGGTCAACTCTTCATATTCGACGGCCGAATCCAGGTCAGGCGAAATATCCTCAAACGAGTAAAACTCCTTGACGTTCTGGTCGCTTGGAGCGCTCAAGCCTTCCGCCTGCGAGAACAGTCTTTCACCCAAAAACGTATGATCAAAGACTGTCACCTCTTTGACCATTCGAAGCCGGCCGTAATGCACGCGCTCTATTTCAGCGGCCACAATTATCAATTTTTCGACCGTAAACATACCCCCCCCTTAGGCGTTTGCACCTACTCTATAGAAACCGCGGTGCGCAAGCCAGGGCTTGTTAGTTGGCTCGCGTAATGCGCAGCTTGCTGCGTTATCAATGATCAAGTAAAGGCGCAAAAATCATGTGCCACAGAACTTCCTAGCCCCGATTGGAAATTAACTTCGGCTGACCTAGTTAGTAAGGGTCACCAGCACCTTGCCGATGGTTGATTTAGCGGTTGAAGACTTCACCTGGTAGAAGGTGGAAAGGCCCGGGTTTTGCTTCTTTGCAAAGTCACAGGCGGCCTTGGCCCGAGCCCTTGCCAGCGTCTTCTCGCTCGAGGTTGCCTTTGTGGAAACGATTCCGCTGCACAGGAACTTGGTGGTCCAACCGTTGAGAATCAAAAGACGGCTGATGGAGTTCTGCTGGGTGCCATTTAGCTTCGATGACTTGGCCGCAAATGGTGGCAAGGTCGAGGATTTCACCTGGCCGGCTGCGGTGCCACCGCCTACCTGGCTACCGGGTTTGGCAGCGAGCTGGGTTGACCAAATTGGATTCGCGTTGTCACACTTCACGATCATGGTGCAGAGCAGGGTCGCACTTCTAGCAAAGCCGAGCCCCTCGGATTCGAGCAGCTTGTAGGTTGCAACCCCAAGGACTCTGCCATCGCGATCGAAGATCGGACCACCAGAGTTACCAGGGTTTAGTGATGCCGATACCCCGAATTCACTGCCATCTGATACCACCTTGGAAACCAAACCGGTGGTGAGGTAGCCATCTAGCCCCCTGGGGGATCCCAGCACACCCACCCACCAACCTTGGGCCGGTCTTTCACCTCGGAAACTCAAGGTCGGCAAAGTCATCTTGGTGTAGATGCCGGCGAGGTCATTGCCCTCATCGGCCGATGCGATGTAGCCCACCGCAGAATTGCCAGCATTGTCGGTGAGAGTTACTTCACCGGCTGCCAAACAGTCAGCCACGACGTGGTGGTTGGTTACTAGGAAAGTCTTCATGCCATGACTCGATACCGAGGCTGGAATCGCGACCTTTGCCGCCCAACCGGTGCCCAAACCCTGATCACAGAACACCGTCACCACCGACTTCAACACCTGCGGGCTGAGCGCCACCAAGTCATTTGGTGCCGAGCCTGGGGTATTGACGCTGTAGAGGGCTTCGGGGGCAACTGAAGGCAGTTCCAGCCCGGTGATGGTTGAGGTTGCGGCCAGCTTGTGGGTGACCTTGAAAAAGCCGTCCTCTGGCACAAAATCAAATGCCAGGTTGTCATCTTCGATGTAGTCGGCATAACCCCGAATGCCAAAGGTCTTGGGGAGCTTCAGGCAGTTGTATGGCAACTTGAAACCAACCCACTCGACCTTTTCGACCAGGTTGCTAAAGAACACTGCAGAGCAACCGGAGACCTCTTTGTCTCGATTCACATCGTGAATGTAGGCGGGTGAACCGTAGCTGCCCTCAAGGGTCTCGATGCCGGTTTCAATGCGGTAATCCTCGCTGCCATCGTTATTGACATCAAGCATCACCATCGCCCAGGAGCCACGACCATCGTCAAACTGGTTTGCCACAATGGCGCCTGCGAAGTCGATGTAAAAATAGTGAAATTCCGGCGCTTCGGAGAATTCGGCGTAAGAAACATTTAGTGCATTGAAATTGGCGGGCGTACCAGGCTTGGTGAAGGTATCGGCGGGAGATTCCTGATAGTTCTGAATCGCTGCGGCGGCCGGAGTCACCAGGGTGACCACCGTCAAAAGTGCGGCGGCGGTAGCCGCTAGCCAGCGCTTGAACATAATCGGCCCCAATTCAATTTCTCCAACACTTGTAACCTACTGCCTGACAAGGACATCAAAATAAAATCTAAGGCTCCGAAACCGACAATTTGCTGGGGATGGCATCGCTATTGGCGAACTTTCAGAAATTGTTCAGGCTTCGGCCCTAGCCTTGTCTTTGAAGGTGAGGGTTAAATGAGCGATCAAGAATTCCGCTTAGCAGCAGGCGATAGAGCACCAGCATTTAGCTTGCTAGATCAAAACGCCAAGGAATTCTCATCAGATCTACTTGTGGGCAAAAAGGCCATCCTCTACTTCTACCCCGCTGCCGGCTCACCCGGCTGTTCCAAAGAGGCCGCAGATTTCCAAGATCGCATCTCAGAGTTTGAGGCGGCTGGATATCAGGTAATCGGTATCTCGCCTGACTCCCCTGAGCAACTCAAAGACTTCGAAGATGCCCAGCAGCTCACCTTCCCGCTGCTCAGTGACCCAGAATTTGCAGCTCACAAGGCCTACGGTGCCTTTGGAACCAAGACCCTCTACGGCAGGACCTATAAGGGCGTGCTGCGCTCAACCGCGATTGTGGACGAGAGCTTCAACGTCGTTGAGGCCTATTACAACGTCAAGGCCACCGGTCACGTTGACATGCTGCTCAAAAAAATCAGCTAGCGCTGAAACTGCTCTCGAATCGACTTACTAAAAAGCAGGGTAAAAGCCAGGCTTGCCGGCACCAAAAGTGCTAATCCGATTGCGGCATCGCCAAATTCTCCCGCGAAACTAGCGACTCCGATCGAGACCACTAAAAGCTCGAATACCAGTGCCGGGGTGTGAGACCAGCGCTTTTTGCGAATCAGTCCAAGTGCGATGTTGCTGCTCCACAATCCAGCTGCCAATAGCAGTCCAATCAGAAACAGCGCGGAGACTAAAAACCTGGCTGAATCATTGAAAAGTAAGAAAATCGACCAGATACTCAAGGCCCAGATAACCAAAGACTGCAGCGCAATTACGCTCGCGGAAATAACCAACTTCGGACCTAGGTTAGACATTTTGGGTCTTGATTTCCTCTCCCAGTTGTGAAACCATCTTGGGGTTGCAACATTGACTTTACCCGCTTGATTGGCGGGATTACGGTTCAAAAACTTAGGAATAACAGAACACTATGGATATGACTTGGCTAAACCAGGCCCGTTGCCTCAATGAAGACCCAGAACTCTTCTTCCCAGTGGGCAACACCGGACCAGCGCTAGAGCAAATCGAGCAAGCCAAATCCATCTGCCGTCAGTGCAACGTAGCGGCCAACTGCCTCGAGTACGCCATCAAAGAGAACCAGGACACTGGTGTCTGGGGCGGTCTATCAGAAGATGAGCGTCGCTCCCTAAAGCGTCGTTACGCGAGAGCTCGTCGCGCAAGCTAATAAGACTTAAAAGGAAAACCCGGGAGGTCATCGCCTCCCGGGTTTTCTATTTAGCTTTGATTACTTTCGGCGCTTTGACCAAACGTCGAACGCAACTGCCAGTAGCAAGACCAGACCCTTGATGGTCATCTGGACGTCGATACCGACCGAGTTTAGGTTCATACCGTTTGCCAAGACACCCTGGATCAAACCACCGATCATGGAGCCGGTTACGGTACCGACACCACCCTGAACCGCGGCACCACCGATGAATACCGATGAGATGGCATCGAGCTCGAAACCGTCACCGGCCTTTGGCACTGCCGAGTTCATTCGAGCCGCGATCAGCACGCCGGAGAGTGCTGCCAGGGCACCCATGTTCACGAACAACCAGAAGTTAACCCGACGCACGTTGATACCGGAGAGTACCGCTGCGTTTAGGTTTCCACCGATGGCGTAGATGTAGCGACCAAATGGGGTGCGGTTCATCACGACGGTATAAGCCAAGATCAGGACAGCCAACACAATCAAGGTGATTGGAATACCGTTCGCCTGCGATAGTTGGAATCCAACGTAGAGCACCATTGCGCTCAGAATTACGTTCTTGATGTAGAACCAGGTGCGAGGCTCAACCACCTGACCGTACTTGATCTTGCCGGTGCGCTGACGAATCACAGCAACCCAGAGCGCGACCACACTTAGCACGGTCACAATCAAAGCGGTGAGGTTATAGTCGATTGGGAAGCCAACCAAAGTGTTGAGAGTCTTTTCCTTGTCCAAGAAGCCGTTACCGATGGCACGGAATTCGTCTGGGAATGGACCGATGTTGGAGTTCTGCAGGGTCAGTAGCGCCATTCCGCGGAATAGCAACATGCCTGCCAAGGTCACGATGAAGGCTGGAATACCGACGTAGGCAACCCAGAAACCTTGCCAGACACCTACTATTGCACCGACCAATATGGCACCGATGATGCCTGCCCACCAAGGCAAGGCAGGAAGCCACTCCCAACCGTCCTGCTCAAGCGGTCGAACTGTCAAAATACCAGCGACCGCTCCAATAAACGCTGCCACCGATCCAACCGATAGGTCGATGTGGCCGGCGATGATGACCATGACCATACCGATGGCAAGCACCAGGATGTAACCGTTCTGCACCACCAGGTTGGAGAAGTTGGTTGGGGTAATCGAAGCGGCGTTTGGAGTGGTGGCTGCAAAGAACAGCACCAGACCAATCAGCGCTAGAAAAATACCGTTCTGCCTGAGGTTTACACCCTGCAGTCTGTTGCCGATCGAGTCAAAGAATCCTCGACTGCGCTCAATAAAAGCTGACATCAGCTCCTACCCTTCTCCATAGTCATGTACTTCATAAGTAGTTCTGGGGTCGCATCCTTGCGCTCAACTTCCCCGGTGATTCGACCTTCTGCGATTGCATAAATGCGGTCGCAGATGCCCAATAGTTCTGGCAGCTCGGAGGAGATCACGATGATGCCCTTACCCTCTGCTGCAAGTCTTTGAATGATGAGGTAGATCTCGTACTTCGCACCAACGTCGATACCGCGGGTTGGTTCGTCCAGAATCAAAACATCTGGGTTTACGTTGATCCACTTAGAGAGCACAACCTTCTGCTGGTTACCACCGGAAAGCTGACCGGTGATAGAAAGCACGCTCGGAGCCTTGATGTTCATCGAGTCGCGATACTCGCTAGCCTTTTTGAACTCCTCGTTATTGTTCACAAGCCCAAGCGATACGAAAGACTTCAACGAGGCGAGCGAAATATTTCGCTTGATGTCCTCAATCAGATTTAGGCCATATCTCTTGCGGTCTTCGGTGGCGTATGCCAGGCCGTTGTCAATGGCTTCGGAGATGGTCTTTACCCTGATCTCCTTGCCGGACTTATAAACCTTGCCGGAGATGTTGGTTCCATAGGAGTGACCAAAAAGGCTTCTTGCGAACTCGGTTCTACCGGCGCCCATGATGCCGGCAAGTCCTACAATCTCACCGCGACGAACATTCATCGAGATGTTGTCAACCACAATACGGTTGCGATCGATTGGGTGGTAGGCGTTCCAGTTCTCAACCCGCAGGATCTCCTCGCCAATCTCTGGATTACGAGCCGGGTAGCGGTTTTCCATCTCGCGACCAACCATGCCCTTGATGATGCGCTCCTGGCTCACCGCATCCTGCTTCATGCGAAGCGATTCGATGGCGTGACCGTCGCGAATAATCGTGGTGGTGTCTGCGATGGCCTCGATCTCATTTAGCTTGTGCGAGATGATGATCGAAGTGATGCCCTGACCCTTGAGGTGACGAAGAAGGTCAAGCAGGTGGGCGGAGTCCTCGTCGTTTAGCGCAGCGGTTGGCTCGTCCAGGATCAGAAGCTTTACCTTCTTGGATAGTGCTTTAGCAATTTCGACCAGCTGCTGCTTACCAACACCAATGTCCTTGATGGCGGTTACTGGGTTTTCCTGCAGGCCGACTCTCGCCATTAGCTTGGCGGCCTCTTGGTTGGTCTTGTTCCAGTCGATTAGACCGAAAGTCTTGATTTCATTGCCCAAGAAGATGTTCTCGGCAATGGAAAGGTAGGGGCTGAGTGCTAGTTCCTGGTGGATGATTACGATGCCCTCGGCCTCGGAATCACGAATGTTGGAGAACTTCTTGACGTTGTTTTCAAAAACGATGTCGCCGGTGTAGCTGCCGAATGGATAAACCCCGGAGAGAACCTTCATCAGGGTTGATTTGCCAGCACCGTTCTCGCCACAGATGGCGTGAATCTCACCGCGCTCTACGGTCAGGGTGACCTTGTCCAATGCCACTACACCTGGGAAGGTTTTGGTGATGCTGCGCATCTCAAGAATTGAGTTGGACACGTGCGCTCCTTTGTTTCTATTTAGCTAGTTGGTTTCTTGGAGGATTGGCCCCCGAGTTACCCCGGGGGCCAATCTTCGGATCAAGGGTGATTAGCCTAGGTCGGCCTCGGCGATGTAGCCGGAGTCGATTAGCAATTCCTTGTAGTTGTCTACAGTGACGATGTATGGGGTTAGTAGGTAAGAAGGAACTACCTTTACACCGTTGTCGTAAGTGGTGGTGTCGTTAACCTCTGGCTCTTCGCCGTTGAGGATCGCAACTGCCATACCTGCTGCAACCTTTGCAAGTTCACGAGTGTCCTTGAAGATGGTTGAGTACTGCTCGCCAGCAAGCATTGCCTTGACGGATAGAACCTCAGCGTCCTGACCAACGATGGTAGGAAGATCGGTGTAACCAGCGTCAGTTAGAGCGGCGATGATACCGCGGCTTAGGCCGTCGTATGGGGAGAGAACACCGTGAACGATGGAACCATCTGCGTAGTTACCTACCAAGATGTCCTCCATACGCTTCTGAGCTACAGCGCCGTCCCAACGAAGGGTTGCAACCTGCTCAATGGTGGTCTGGCCAGACTTGACCACTAGCACGCCAGAGTCGATTAGTGGCTGTAGAACGCTCATCGCACCGTTGAAGAAGAAGAATGCGTTGTTGTCGTCTAGCGAACCAGCAAATAGCTCTACGTTCCATGGACCAGCAGCGTTAGGGCCGTCAGCTGAGGTTGAGTCCTCAGATGCGTAAACGCCCATGCCAACTAGCATCGAGGTTGCCTGCTGTACACCAACCTTGAAGTTGTCGAAGGTTGCGTAGTAGTCAACGTTTGCGCTGTCACGGATTAGGCGGTCGTAGGAGATAACTGGAACGCCAGCGTCTGCTGCAGCCTGTAGTACGTCAGTTAGCTGGGTACCGTCGATAGCTGCAATGATCAGAGCCTTTGCGCCCTTGGTTAGCATGCCCTCAAGCTGTGCAACCTGGGTAGGGATGTCGTCCTCAGCGTACTGAAGGTCAACTTCGAAGCCCTGTGCTTCCATCTCAGCCTTGATGCTCTCGCCGTCAGAGATCCAACGGGTTGAGGACTGGGTTGGCATGGATACACCAATTAGGCCACCAGTGGCCTCAGTGCCTTCGGTGGTTTCGGTCGAACCAGTGCTTGCGCAACCAGCTAGGACCATTGCGGATGCAGTAGCTACAGCCGCGAATCCGAGTAGTTTCTTAAACAACTCTGTTCCTTTCGTTCTCGGTCGGACCCCCGAATGATTTTGATCTGAGCGTGTCCATCTCACCCAGATTTCTTCCCGCAGCCACCACCCGGAATGAGTAGCGGTTCTGCGAAACTTTTTGATTCATAGCGGTGGCGGTTATCAAACTGTTACCGCTCACATTTGCCACATTGAACAGTCTGTCACTCCCAAGCAGCTCAAGCTCACGCATTTGGTAACTGTCCGTATACATTTTGATAACGACTGAATAAAGCATCTACTTGGGGCTGCGGGATTGCGATGCCGCCACCGAGCTGCTCCGCGATAAAGGCACTCTTGGCATTGTCTTCACACATGATCGCTGCCTTGAGCGCGTCCTTGGCATCTGAACCGATGGTGAAGACGCCGTGCTGCTTCATCAACACCGCTTTTGAGCGGTGATTAGCCAGAGTCTCAACAATTCCGCGGCCGATTGAATCATCTCCGATGATCGCAAATGGCCCCAGTGGGATTTCGCCTCCGAACTCGTCGGCAATCGCGGTTAGCACACAAGGAATTGCTCGCCCTGCCGCTGCCCAACCGCAGGCGTAGTTCGAGTGGGTGTGAACCACTCCCCCAACCTGCGGCATGTTTCGGTAAACGTAAGCATGGGCGGCGGTATCTGAAGATGGCTTGAGAGTCTTGTCCTTGGCATTGCCATCCAGATCGCAAAGCACCATCGATTCCGGAGTGAGTTCGTCGTAACTCAGACCCGATGGCTTAATCAAAAAGCCATTCTCAATGCGCTGTGAAATGTTGCCGCCGGACCAGACCACAAGTCCTGCACCCCAGAGCTGAGTGTGCAGCTTTGCCAGCTGCTCTCTTGCCTTTTTCTCGCTAAGCACCCAAAACCTCCCGACGCATGGCCTTGAGGCGCTTCATGACATCGTTCGTACCGCGACCAAAGTAGTCGTGTAGCAATTCGTACTCTGCGTAGAGTCGGTCGTACTGCTTGGCGCGCTCTTCATTTGGCACATAAAGTGCCTTCGAGACCCGACCCATTTTCTCGGCCGCATCGCGAACCGATGGATAGGCCTTGGCGGCAACAGCCGCGTGAATCGCAGAGCCCAGCGCAGGCCCCTGCTCGGATTCGAGCACGCTCAGTGGCAAGCGAGTGACATCCGAGTAAAGCTGCATCAGGAAGTGGTTCTTGATCAGCCCACCGGCAACGATAAATTCCTTGACCGGGACACCGCTGGCAGCAAAGGTTTCAACGATCTTGCGGGTGCCGAATGCGGTTGACTCCAAAAGTGCTCGGTAGCCATCCTCGGCCTTGGTGGTCAAAGTTGCGCCAATCAAGATGCCGGATAGTTCGTGGTCTACCAAAACCGAGCGGTTACCGCTGTGCCAGTCCAGCGCCACCAAACCGTGCTCACCAACTCCTTGGGTTGCAGCCAGATCGGTGAGGTACTGGTGTATTGATTTACCAGCCTTTTCGGCCGCATCGAAATAGCGCTGCGGGACTTGATTCTTGACGTACCAGGCAAAGATGTCGCCGACACCGGATTGACCGGCTTCATAGCCAAAGTAGCCGGAGACAATGCCGCCATCCACCACGCCACACATGCCAGGCACCTCTGCCAAAACATCACCGTTCATCACGTGGCAGGTTGAAGTTCCCATAATTGCAACCATTTGGCCAGGCTCGGTGGCTTTGGCCGCAGGTGCCGTGACGTGTGCGTCAACGTTGCCAACCGCAACCGCAATGCCCGCAGGCAAACCGGTCCAGGCAGCGGCCTGCTCGGTCAGGTAGCCGGCAGCTTCGCCAAGTTGACCGATTGGGTGCTGAATTTTCTCTTCGGCAAAACCTGCAAAGCCTGGGTTCAGCGCTGCGAAGTACTCTCTGGATGGGTATCCGCCATCCTGCAGGTTGCCCTTGTAGCCAGCGGTGCAGGCATTGCGGGAGTAGACACCGCAGAGCTGCCAAACGATCCAGTCTGCCGCCTCGACAAACTTGTCCATCGCAGCGTAAACCTCTGGAGCTTCTTCGAGGATCTGAAGACCCTTAGCCAACTCCCACTCCGAAGAAATCTGACCACCGTAGCGGTTTAGCCAAGACTCTCCACGCTCACGAGCCACCTGGTTGATGCGATCAGCGTGGGGCTGAGCGGCGTGGTGCTTCCAGAGCTTCACGTAGGCGTGCTTATTGGTTTCAAAGCCGGCAATTTGAGAAAGTGGCGTGCCGTCAATCTTGACCGGCACCATCGTGCAGGCGGTGAAATCGGTTGCGATACCGATGACATCGCTTGGATCAATGCCGGCATTGCGAATCGCCTCGGGGACGGCGTGCTTTAGAACTTCAACGTAGTCATTTGGATCCTGAAGTGCCCATTCCGGCGGAAGCTTTTCTCCGGTGCTATTCAGCACCTGGTCCATAACGGCGTTGGGATACTCGAAGACTGCGGATGCAAGTTCAGTGCCGTCGGAAATATCAACCACAACAGCCCTGCCGGAAAGTGTGCCGTAGTCAACACCAATGGTGTACTTGCTACCAGGCATGACAACTCCGTCCGACCTCTAAATGTTAGCGATAACATCGCCCCAAATCAGGGCAAAAACCATCACGCTTTTATAACTTTGGCACCGCTGCGGTAGAGCCACGCTTAATCAGCTCGGGAATCAGTCGATCAAGCTTTTTAGTCGAGGTTCCGGAAATCTCTGAGAGCAACAGGTTCATTGCTCGGTTGCCCAATTCCTTGAAGTCTTGACGCAAGGTGGTTAGCGGTGGCGAGCTATAGGTTGACTCCTCTAAGTCATCAAAACCAACGATGCTAAGTCGCTCCGGCACCTCGATACCGCGCTCGCGCATAGCGTGCAGCAGACCAAATGCCATCCGATCATTCGCGACAAACAGCGCGGTGACGCCCTTTGATTCGATGTCCAACTTCTTGCCGATGCGGTAACCGGTATCGATTTGCCAATCGCCGTCCAACACTTGCGGGGTGAGATTCGCATTCAGCATGGTGGCGGTGTAACCGGCAGCCCTGGTGGTCGACTCAAACCAGCCTTGCGGGCCAGAAATGTGAACGATGTTGCGGTGTCCAAGATCAATTAGATGCTGGGTGGCAGCTGCGCCACCGGCAAAGTTATCTACCGAAACTGCCAACTCATCCATGCGATACATGCTGTCGAGCGTCACCACCGGAATTCCGGATACTGCAGCCCTGACAATCTCCACCGCTCGCAACTGCGGGGTTACCAGTGCCAGACCCTCAATACCCAGTTTCATCAGGTGATCAATTCCGGACTGCACCGACTCCTCGTCGTTGGCATCGATGCCAACCGTCACCACAAAGTAGCCCTGAGCGCGGGCTGCCGCCTCCATGTGATGCACCATGGCGGCAGGTCCGGTGAAGTCGGTGTCGGAGGACAAAATTCCGAGCATCTTGGAGCGTGAGGAAGCGAGCGCTCTTGCCGCAAGCGATGGTCGATAGCCGAGTGACTCCATTGCCTTCAGTACTCGGGTTTTGGTCTCTGGGCGAATTGATGGATTGTTGTTCAGAACTCTCGATACGGTCTGGTGCGAGACCTTGGCCAACCGGGCCACGTCGTAGATATTCGCCTGCTTTGGGTTAGCCATTTGCTACTTCTCCAAAGACTTTTGCGATTGCCGATACCTCATTCACCCAGGCGTCGTACTCCTGGGGAAGCAAGGCTCTTTTTACGCTGAGGGATAGCTGACATCCAGACCTTTGCTCTCGAAAACGAAGATCAACCTCGCCTAGGGTTTCTGCAATCAACACGAAACGCTTTGGAATTTGAATTAGTGCGAAGGTGGCTCCATGAGCTTCATCGCCATATCGAAGCTTTGCACCCTGACGAAAATCAAACTTGGCTAATTTCCCAAGCCAGCTGCTCAGCCCAGATTCGGTTGACAGCAGCTGAATGGCCTGCTTGATATCTCTCATAGATTGAAATTCAAAACTCAGGGTCTCCAATTTGCGATTTGGATCGGCTTTTGGAGATTGCGCAAAGCCTACGAAATTGTCGCTCACTTCTGCACTCTCTCCCGAGCCGTGTATGTGTAGGCCGCGACGCCAAACAGCAGTGCCAATAGTGAGTGTGCCGTAAAGGTAATCGCGTTCATTTTGGAAAAAGGGTCGATCGCCAAAAGTGGCAGTAGCCAGAGCGAAGCGACCGGCAAAAACAAAAACGCAAACAGCGCCTTAGCTCTAATGCCCTGATACAAAAACCAAAACCCGGTTCCAAAAGCCAAAAAACTCATGTACTGCGGGTAACCAGCTGAAGAGTCGATGAAGGTCTGACTGGCAAAGATAAATGCCAAAACCGCACCGGTCCAACTAGGAGCCGGGTTGGTTGGGCGCTTGCCAAACAAAGTCCACTTCATGACGTAAACCCTATCCTCGAAGTCTTACTCCCCAGCGCATCGAAGTGCTCTCGCCGCTGGCAATTACGCGCAGATCCTCACCGGTGTTGAAGGCATCTGCCGGGCAAGTTTGCGGTTCAATTGCGATGGCATTTCCCGTCCCCGTTGCCCATGGGAAAACCTGGGTGTTATAGACCATCAGCCAGTTGGCATCCTGCTGCCAAACCTCATAGCCAAAACGCTCATTGGTGATGCTGACCACTGGATCCGCGAGTTCGGAAAATTGAGTGTCTAACTTCAAATCAGAAACCAGAGCTTTGCGCCCTGGGCCAAGACCAAGTTCGCTAGCGGGTTGCTTTCCAATCGGAATCATGTTCTGACCGTGGATGGCAGCAGTTTTTGCGTTGATCTCGATAGTTGTGCCATCGGTGTATGGGAAGTAAGGGTGACTTCCGATGCCAACTGGGGCCGGTAGCTCGCTGAGGTTGGTGATTTTATAACTAATGGTCAAAGTACTCGACGTGAGATCAAACTCCGCCTCGACTCTTAGCTGCCAGGGATACCCCGCGGTTGGCAATACCTCAGTTTGCAACTTAGCATAGCCGGTTTTCGCATCAAGCACCTCGGCCAGATTCTCATCGACCATGCCGTGCAGCGCATTGCCTTTGCCGTCACGCACCTCGAGCTGATAACGCTGGCCCTGAAAAACGTATGACCCGCCCTCGACTCGGTTTGGCCAAGGGGTCAGCAGCGTTCCGGCGAACACCTTGGGCCCAAGATCGGTTTCTGGAATTACCTCGTGTTCGCCAAAGCGCAAGCCCACCAAAGCCAATCCCACCAAGTTGACAACAGCGGCAGCGTCACCATTGGTAATGGTCAAAGTTTGCGAAGTCATGGTTAGAGCTTGGCAGCCAATCGGTAGTAGGCCGAAGACCACTGCAGTTCCTTGCGAATCGAGACTGAGGTGGTGCTGGAATCAATGTTCACAAGTTCCACTCCAGCGATGCGTGCGAAGTCCTGAATGGTGGCCTCGGATACCGAGTTGGTCAAGACCGTGTGGTGGCTGCCACCTGCAAGCATCCAGGCCTCAGCCGATACCGCAAGGCTTGGAGCCGGCTCCCAAACCGCCCTAGCAACCGGCAAGTTAGGCAAATCTTCGGTTGGCTCAACAATCTTGATCTCGTTAGAGATCATGCGGAAGCGGCCACCTAGGTCGGTTAGGCAAACCACGCGGCCGCTAGCCGGCTTTGCGGTGAAGACCATGCGAACCGGATCTTCCTTTCCGCCAATGCCGAGCGGGTGAATCTCAATGCGCGGCTTCTGCCCAGAGATAGTTGGGCAAACCTCGAGCATGTGAGCTCCCAGCACCTTTGGGGTGCCGGGACCAAAGTGATAGGTGTAGTCCTCCATGAATGAGGTGCCGCCATCAGCTGGAGTCATAGCCTTCATGATTGCCAGAAGCGCAGAGGTCTTCCAGTCACCCTCGCCACCAAAGCCATAGCCATCCGCCATCAATCGCTGTACCGCAAGACCAGGCAGCTGCTTTAGCTCGCCGAGGTCTTCGAAGTTCGAGGTGAAGGCAGAGTAACCGCCGGCCTCCAAGATTCCGCGCAGTGCGATCTCGATCTTTGCGCCATAAACCAGTGAGTCGTGACGGGCACCGCCTGCGCGCAGTTCAGCTGCTACGTCGTATAGCGCCTCGTACTCTTGGCAGAGCTTTTCGGCCTCGGCATCGGTCACCTTTGCGACAGCATCAACCAGCGTGTTCACGCCTAGCTGCTCGATCGACATACCAAATGTCATTTGAGCAGAAACTTTGTCTCCATCGGTAACTGCCACATACCTCATGTTGTCACCAAAGCGAGCAAGCTTCAGATGCTGAGACTTCTGCCAACCCAAGGTTGCATAGGCCCAAGCATCAACCTCACCCTGCACTCGCTGATCGGTGGGGTGCCCGACCACTACTTTGCGGGCAACATCCATCCGGCTGAGGATGTGGGCGTATTCACGGTCACCGTGAGCAGCCTGGTTTAGGTTCATGAAGTCCATGTCGATGGTGGACCAAGGTAGCGACTGCCCAGCCTGGGTGTGTAGGTGAAGTAGCGGCTTCTTCAATAGCTCTAGGCCGTTGATCCACATCTTTGCCGGGGAGAAGGTGTGCATCCAGGTGATTACACCGACGCAGGTTTCGCTGGCGGTAGCAGCCATCAAGGTGGCGCGAATCTCTTCATTGGACTTCACAACCGGCTGCCAGACCAGCTTGACGCCTGCACTTAGGCCCTTGGCCAATTGATCGACTACGAGTTGGGATTGTTCGGCAACTTGGCGAAGAGTCTCCTCGCCGTAGAGATTTTGACTTCCGGTAACAAACCAAATTTCGAAGTTCTTGCCTGACATGACACTCCCTAATTGCAACGCTGCCTGTGCCTGCAATGTTAGCGTTCACATGGCGCTTCGCAAGGAGTCTTATTGGCCGGGGGGATAACGGTTTTATTTCACTAGCGACCAGTTAGTCGAATGCGAGTGCTTATTAAATTGATAATTAGTGGTTTCGAATTTGTTCGTTTTTGAGCGTATTCTTAACCGAAACTTAGAGCAGGAGTCAGATTGTCCAAGAGAGAGCGAATCGCAGCCAAGCTGTTTGATGGTCGCGACCTCTTCTATTTTGACGACGTTAACTCGACGCACCCCATGGTTCGCAAGCCAGATTTGCGCGAAACAGACCTCCGGCCTCAGACCGCTGATTTGCGTTTTGATCCGCTGACCGGCGACTACATAACAGTGGCAAGCCATCGTCAAACCCGAGCCTTTTTACCACCGGCAAATGCCTGTCCGCTTTGCCCAACCACCGAAACCAACCTCTCGGAGCTACCCGACAACTTTGACGTCGCGGTTTTCGAGAACAAGGGTCCGGCTTTTGGGCCGGGGGTTGGTGAAATCGAAGAGGTCTCCAGTTCTCCCTTTGGTTTTTCGACGACCGCATTTGGTCGCTGCGAGGTAGTGGTTTTTAGCCCAGAACATGAGGGCAGCCTCGGTTCGATGCCGATCAGCAGAATCGAAACGGTTATCAGGGCCTGGAGCGATCGCACCCGCGACCTCTACAACCAACCTGGCGTGGTTCAAGTTTTCCCATTTGAAAACCGCGGTCAGGAGATCGGCGTCACCCTGCACCACCCACACGGTCAGATCTACGCCTACCCATTTGTGACTCCAAAGACCAAGCAGCTTTTAGCGTCGATTGAAAAATTTGGTCCTAATTTCTTCCAGGAGCTTTACGACTTTGAGGCCGCTAGCGACCGAGTGATTTTAGAGAGCGAGCACTTCATCGCCTACGTGCCATTTGCTGCTAGGTGGCCAATCGAAATTCACGCGCTGCCAAAGCGAGCAATTCAAGACCTCTCGCAGCTCAACGAATTTGAAGCTGCAGACCTGGCTGCCTTTTACAAGACCCTGCTTCAAGGAGTCGACAAGCTTTACGACAGCCCAACCCCATACATTGCAGCTTGGCACCAAGCGCCAAAGGTTGAAAAGCGAAACCAGTTCCGATTGATGCTGCAGATCACCTCTCCAAGACGTGCAGCCGACAAGCTCAAATACCTGGCCGGCTCAGAGGCCGCCATGGGTGCCTGGGTGGGAGACATAACTCCGGAAGCAGCAGCGCAAAGACTCAGAGAGGTCATGCAGTGAATTTGACCGCCAAGGCACAAGCCGGCTTTCACGCAAGTTTTGGATACGCACCAACCGGAGTATGGTCCGCACCAGGTCGCGCAAATCTAATCGGCGAGCACACCGACTACAACAACGGCTTTGTTCTGCCCTTTGGCATCAACTACCGAACCTATGCCGCCGTCTCGCTGCGCAGCGATCGCAGCTGCCGCGTGGTGAGCGAAATCGACAGCAAGGTCTATGAGATTTCGCTCGATGATGACAAGCCAACCGATCTGGATTGGGCCCTCTATCCACTGGGTGTCGCATGGGTCATGCGCCAGTACGCCACCGCGGGATTTGATTGCTACATCACCTCGGATGTCCCAATCGGTGCTGGACTTTCATCGTCTGCCGCTATCGAGAGCGCGATGGCAATTGCGCTGAATCAGCTCTGGGGTGCAAATCTGGAGCGCAAACAGCTCGCGCTGATTGGCCAGCAGGCCGAGAATCAGGTGGTTGGAGCACCAACCGGAATCATGGACCAGACCGCATCGATGATGGCGCAGGACGATTCTGCGGTTTTGATTGACTGCCAAGATCTAGAGATCACAGTTGTTGACCTTGGCCTCAGCCAGCACGATTTAGTGGTTGCGGTGATCGACACTCAGGTTTCTCACTCTCACGCTCACGGCGGTTACGGCTCGAGAAGAACCTCCTGTGAAGTTGGGGCAAAACAGCTTGGTGTGGCATCGCTTCGCGAGCTATCGCTCTCGGACCTGCCCAGGGCTCAATCGCAACTTGATGACGAAACTTTTAGAAGAGTTCGTCACGTCATTACCGAAAACCAGCGAGTGCTGGACACGCTCTTCGCACTTCGCGAAGGAAACCTTGCAGCTCTTGGCAGATTGCTTTTGGAATCCCACGCCTCGATGCGCGATGACTTTGAAATCTCAGTGGCCGAGCTTGACCTAGCGGTAGAGACCGCGATGGCAACCGGAGCCATTGGCGCGCGCATGACCGGTGGTGGTTTTGGCGGAGCTGCGATTGCAATCATTCACAAGGACAAACTTTCCGAACTGGAGACCAACTGCCTGGCAGCGTTTGCCAAGGCTGGGTTCAAAGCACCGAGAGTTTTCTCGGTTACCCCATCAGAAGGCGCAAAGCGCGAGTTTTAGGCGGTTGCCGCGACTCTGACGCCGGCATCAACCAGCTCGTCAATTGCAGCTTCGGTTGAGGCTGCGGACACTCCAGCGGTCAGTGATGTAATTACCCGGACCTCGAGACCAAATTGCTTGGCGTCTAGCGCCGAAGCTCTAACACAGTAGTCGGTCGCGATCCCGACCACGTCTACCTCTACAATCTCAAGACGCCCAAGCAGCTGCTGAATCTTCTCGCCACCATCGGTAACGCCTTCAAAAATTGAGTATCCGTGTTGACCCTGGCCCTTTTTGATATGGATATCGATTAGCGAGGTATCTAGATTCGGATGATATTCCGCACCCGGCTCCCCCGCGATGCAGTGCAGCGGCCAGGTGTTCACAAAATCCGGCTCGGCACCAGGTGATGGGAAGTGACCGCCGTTGTCACTTTGCGGCGTGTGCCAATCGCGGGAGGCGATTACATAGTCATAGCCGGGCCTATTGGCCACAAGGTAATTTGTGATGCTGCTGGCAACCTGAGCACCGCCCTGGCAAGCCAAGGCCCCGCCCTCACAGAAGTCGTTTTGAACATCTATGACAAACAGCGCCCGAGCCATCGCTACTCGTTCCCGAGCTTGGTGCCGCAGTTGTAAATCGCCATCGCCAAATCATCCATCGCCTCGCGATTAGCTTCGGAGACTTTTCCGAGGTTGAGCAGCGTGAAAATCAAATTGCCACCGTCTGGTGTCTGCATGAATCCGGCAAGTGTGTAGCCGGACTGAATCCACCCGGTCTTTGCGGTGATGCGGCCCGCCGCATCCTCTAGGCGATAAGAAAGGGACCCAGGGGTTCCGGCCACCGGCATGCCATCTTTTATGACTTCGAAGTCACCATAGCCGGCTTGCACCAGGCCAAGCAAAGAGTTGATTAGGGCTGGTGATGCCGCGTTGTAATCGGAGAGGCCTGAGCCATCCTCGATGCGCAGTGAGCTCAGGTCCAAGCCAGTGTTCTTCAGAGCCAGCTTGTATGCGCCGTCAAGGGAGGCAAAGCTAGAACCAAAACCGGTGTCAACTGCAACTAGTCGGGCCAGGGCCTCGGCCAGGGTGTTGTCGGATACCACCAGCATGTAGTCGATCCACTCCTTGATCGGCCTGGAGGTAACCTTGGCAACCTCCTTTGCCGAGGTTGGTGCAACTCCGTTGGTCACAGCGGCTTTGCTGCCGGCAGCACCAAGGGCTTCCTTAAACCATTTGCCGGCTCTGGCAACCGGGTCGCTGCCGCGAGCAGAGTCCTTGCCGGCGGGGTTGTTGCGATCGCCATCAACCTGCAAGGCGGATACGCGAGACATGTAACCCTCGGCGATGCCCTTTTTGTCCCAGTCGGCTTTCCAGTCACCGTTCTTGGCACCAAACAAGGTGCTGTCGAGCACAATCTGACTGAAGGTTTGGCTGGGAAGTGCCTTGCTGATTTGGCGAACCAAAGTAGATAGTTTTGGTGCGTTCTTATAAACGCTTTGGCTATTGACATCGGTGCGAGAAAGCGTCACATCTCCCGCGCCAACCAAGTAAAGAATGCTTGGGTCAGCGGCATCAACATAGACCCTGGTGGTAACGACGTAGTTTGGCCCGAGGGTCTCTAGCGCTGCTGCAGCCGTGACGAGCTTCAACACCGATGCGGTCCTGGCCCCAACCTTGGCGTTTCGATCCAGCAGTACGGCCGAAGTCGAAACATCAACGACCTGTGCCTGCAGATCCAAAATGCCCTCGGCCTCTAGGTACTCCTTCACGCTGCAAGATTGAGTTGCGACGGCGCTCACAGAGGCGCTCTCGGTGACTTGAGCAGAGGAGCTAACCACAGCCGAAACAGTTACGGCTTCCGATGCCACCGGGGTTGAATCCTGACGGTTGGAAAGTGGGCCTAGAAACAAAATTGAAAGAAAGAGTAGCCCGGCTACCAAACCGCTCGAGATCCCAATTAGGGCCTGCTTCATCTAACCTGCCTTACGCTTTTACCCATGAAGCTTAACTTGATTAGCCTTACTTTGCTTGCCTCGATGGCGCTAGCCCCGACTGCCTGGGCTCACGATCAAGTAATCAGCCAGTCACCGGCTCCGGATTCCACGAGTGAAGCCGGACCTATCGAAATCAAACTTGAGTTTTCCAACGATCTACTCGAAATCGGATCCGGTGCGGAGATAATCGTCACGGCTCCTGATGGCAGCATTGTTCCAGCTAGCTGCGCCCGGCTCGAGGGCACCTTCGCTACTTCAAATACTGAACTAGACCAGCCGGGAAGCTACAGCGTGGCATGGCGCGTGGTGTCTTCCGATGGGCACCCAATCGAAGGCAGCTACAGCTTTGATTTGGTGAATGAGTCTGGCTACGTGAACAGCGGCAGCATTGAGCCATGCCTCATTGCAACCAGCTCTGAAGCCGAGCAAGACTCCGGAAACTACTGGCTCTTGTTTGGGTCTTTAGGCCTGGCTGCCGTCGGCTTGTTTTTCTACCTCAGGCCGCGAAAGCCACGTTCTGGCAATTAGCGAAGAGATCAAAATCCACAGTCCGGCAAACAAGGACTCGAAGACCACTGTGAAGCGCAGACCCTCGGGAGCAGAGAGCAGCGCATAGGCAACATCCATGGCCTGCGAAAACATAAAGCCAGACACCCCTGCCACCACCAGGCCAAGCACCAAACCCCGAGCGCCCCTAGCGCTCTTTCGAGCGCTCCAGGTGCCGAGCACAGTCAGACCCAAAAGTAGGATCAGCCCGATGGCTGCAAGCAAGATGCTTGGGTGATAGAGGTATTGCAGAGTCGCCAAGACCGCAGTCTGCACCAACCAAAAAATCAGCGTTTTCAAGATCTCTAGTCCAACTGGCAGAACTGATCGAGTGGTCCCTTTGGTCCTGCGATCACAATTGTGTTGCCCTTGCGCAAAACGCTCTCTGGGAAGGCCGGCTTGTAACCGTTGCCGTCGTTGATTGCAACCACTGTTACACCAAAGGTGGCGCGAATCTTGGCCTCGGCCAACACCTTGTCTTCAAAAACCTCTGGCACATAAGTCTTCACCATTACAAAGTCCTCGTCGATGTGAACGTAATCCAGTGACTCGCCAGAAACCTGATGAGCGACGCGTCGACCCATCTCATACTCCGGGAAGATGACCTGGTGAACACCAATCTGCCTAAGGATTCGCCCGTGGGACTCCGAGTTTGCCTTCGCCCAAACTTGCTTGACGCCAAGCTGAAGCAAGAGGGATGCGGTAAGGATGGATGCCTCGAGGTCGGCACCGATGGCCACTACCGCACTATCCAGGTCTGCAATACCTAGCTCGCGAAGGGTTTCTTCATCCGTTGTGTCCGCAGCGACGACGTGAGTCAAGACCGTCGAAAGATTCTGCACGATCCGGTCATCACTATCAATGCCCAGCACCTGGTGACCCGACTTGACCAACTCCGTCGCTAGGGCCGAACCAAAACGACCGAGACCAATCACCGCAACATTCGCGGAGTGGAATCTACGCTTCTTTTTGATTTCCTGAGCCATCATATTCCTATCTTGGCACTAGCCAATTAGTGGTTTTTCCCTTGGGTATTCGAAGTGCCGCTTCGATTGCCTCAATGCCAGCGAAGTCGCTACCGCTACGGTGCCGACACGGCCGATGAACATCAGTGCGGTTAACACAAGCTTGCCAGCATCGTCACAGCTCGCCGTCAAACCGGCGGAGAGTCCAACCGTGGAGATGGCCGATAGCACTTCAAACAAAATTCGATCAAGGGAAAAATCGGTAGTCAACCTGAAATACATCGTGGCGGAAAGGACGAACAAAGAGGTGAGCGTGATGATAGTAAGCGCTTGGCGTTGAATCGAGCGGGGCAAACGACGATTTCCGATGTTGACTGCAGTCTCTCCGCGAATCTCGGTGTAAACGATGTAAAGCAAAATTACTGCAGTGCCAATCTTGATACCGCCAGCCGTTGACGCACTGCCACCGCCAATGAACATCAAGATGTTTGTGCCGAGAAGGCTGGCATCAGTCATGGCCGTGGTATCGACAGAGTTAAAACCAGCAGTTCTTGGCATGACCGCAGCAAAGAAGCTGTTCAACAGCTTTGCCACGGGGTCAAGGGTCCCGATGGTGGCGTTATTGTTCCACTCGGCAAGGGCGAGAAACACTGTTCCGGTGGCAAGCAAAATCAATGTTGCCCAAAGCACGATTCTGGAATTTAGACTCCACTGCGATGGCATTTGCCGCCCTTGTTGCTGGCCTATTTTTGCTTTGGCTCGGTCCCAAATCTCATTTAGGACTGGAAATCCCAGTGCGCCAAAAATCACACTGAGTGCAATGGGAAGCAAAATCCAACCGTCGGTCACAAACCGCATCAGGCTATCGGAATACAGAGCGAAACCAGCATTGTTGAAGGACGAAACAGCGTGAAATGCGCCGTGACCGATGGCATCGATGAAGTTGTAACCATAGTGAGTCGACAGCCGCCAAAACAGCAACGCAAAGACCATGAATTCGAATAGCGCCATCATCTTCAAAATCCCGAAGATCACCTTCTTGATCTCCGGCGATGACGAAGCACCGGTCTCTGCCTTAGCGGACAGCCTTGCCGAAAGAGATACTCGACCTTCCACCAAATAACCCAGGAGAGTAGCAAAACCTACGATCCCGAAACCGCCAATCTGAATCAGAATCGCAATAATCCAGTGGCCATACATGTTCCAGTAGTTCTGGGTGTCTAAGGTGCCCAGTCCAGTAACCGTCACGGCGCTCGTGGCAGTAAAGAGCGCATCGACAAAATTGGTTGGCTTTCCAGTGGTGTTAACCCAAGGAGTGCTCAGCAAGGCAGCACCAAAAACAATCACGGCGGTAAACGCAATAACAATCAGTCTCGATGGGTGTATTTTGCGTTTCAAATTTCCAATTTCACGTTTCTGTGATGATCAGGTGAAAGGCTCAGCGCAGCTAAGGCTTGCTGCCTGATGAAACTCTAGCCCAAAGGCCTACACCCGGCACGCAACAACTTCCGGCTGGAACGATTTGCTTCGGAATTTGGTTCAATTAGGTATGACTTTGATCTTCGATGGCGACTGCCGATTTTGCTCGTCGAGCGCCAGAATCTTCAGCAAAATGACCAAGGGTCGCATCTCGACCGTGCCATATCAGCGAACCGATTTGACTTTATTTGGCCTATCCCCTGAGCAGTGTGAGCAAGCTGTTCAATACGTCTCAAACGGTGAAATTTACGCGGGGCACCTGGCAATTGCGCAGGGCCTAATTGATTCAAAATCCCCATGGTCACTGGCTGGGTATTTCCTGCGCTGGCCGGTGGTTACCAGCATCGCCTACGTGGTTTACCAGTGGGTCTCGGCAAATCGTCACCGGCTCCCAGGTGGCACACCTGCCTGCTCGCTGGATGGCAGATAAATCGGTTTTGTAAACGCTTGCTTTTAGCCCGGATTTGCTTACTACTATTGGTGTCAATAAGTACCGCAATCGCTTACAGGAGGAACCCATGTCGGGTGCCAGCATTCTCGTTTACGCCGAGCGCGTTGGGGGAAATCTCGCTGAGATCGAGAAACTACTGAAGGGTCCCCTAAAGGACTTCAACGGCATTCACGTACTTCCGTTTTTCCACCCTTACGATGGCGATGACGCCGGGTTTGACCCAATTGACCACACCATTGTTGATCCAAGGCTTGGCGACTGGAGCGATTTCAAGCGTATCTCCGAAACGCACGAGCTCACCGCTGACCTGATCGTGAATCACGCTTCTCACCTCTCCCCGGAGTTCTTGGACTGGCAGGAGAAGGGCGATGCCTCTAAGTATGCGGGGATGTTCCTCACCTACGATGTGGTGTTCCCCAACGGCGGCACCGAGGAGGGCATCACCTCCTTCTACCGCCCTCGCCCAGGCTTCCCATTCACCGCATACAACGTTGCCGGTAAGCGTCGCTTGGTCTGGACCACCTTCATGCCATCTCAGGTTGACATCGACATCAATCACCCGGCCGGCCAGGACTACCTTGACCGCATCCTGCAGGCACTCAAATCCGGTGGGGTAAAGGTGGTTCGCCTAGACGCCATTGGCTACGCAGTGAAGACCCCGGGCACCGACTCCTTCATGACCCCAGAGACCCTGGAGTTTGTGAAAGAACTGACCGAGAAGATTCACGGCTACGGCATGCGAGTGCTAGTTGAGGTGCACGCCCACTACACCCAGCAGTTAGACATCGCTCCGCTGGTGGATTTGATCTATGACTTCCAGACCGCACCACTACTTCTGCACTCATTCTTCAACGGAACCGTTGACCGTTTGGACAACTGGTTCAAGATCAGACCAAATAACTGCCTAAATGTTCTCGACACTCACGATGGCTACGGAGTTATCGATGGTGGTCCAATCGGCGGTCGACCAGGTCTTATCACCCAGGACGAGATGGCCTTCATCTTCAAAAAGGCGGAGGAGAACACCGGAGGCCACTCGGCTATTGCCAGCGTGATTCCACAGTGGTTTGAGCTGCCGCACCAGATCAATGCCACCTTGCCAAACATCTTGGCCAATGACACCGCATACGTGATCTCACGTATGGTTCAGTTCTTGCTGCCAGGCGAGCCACAGGTCTACTACGTCGGTCTATTCAATGGCATGGACGACCAGGAACTATTTGCTAAATCCGGTCAGGGCCGAGACGTAAACCGTCACCACTACACCCCGGCCGAGATCGATGCGGCACTAAAGAGCGAGGTCACCCAGGCGATTATTGCGATGGCGAGAATCCGCCGGTCAAGCGCTTTCGAGGGCAGTTTCTCTTGGCAGGTATTGGCATCGGACAAGCTCTCGATGAGCTGGACTGGCGCAAGCGAAGAACTGCACTTTGAATTTGCCACTACGTTGGGTGCACCGAGCTTCAGGTTGGTTCACAAATCCCAAGCTGGTGAGCGAGTATTCAGCTCCGCCGCTGAACTAGCAAGCTTCTAGTTACTTACCGACAGCTTTTAGAACCAGGGCGGCAATTTGCTCAGCCACCTTTGGAGTGAAGTCAATTACCGCAAAGCTGGTGGCGAATAGGTCGCCGTCATCTAACTGAGCGGCGTGCTGAAAACCAAAGGTTGAATACCTAGAGTCAAATTTCGATCCCGCCTGGAAGAAGCAAATTACCTTGCCATCTAGGTAGTAGGCAGGCATGCCATACCAGGTTTGCGGCTTGAGCCTCTCATCGATAGCGGTTACCAGGTCGTGGATGCCTTGCGCGATCTTCTTATCGTGCGGATTCATCTCCGCAATCTTGCGGCTGACTTGCTCTTCACCGGAGAGCTTCTTGAACTCGCGCTGTTCGCGAGCTCGCTCCTGCATGGCTTTCTTTTCGGCATCACTGAAGGTAGGCAATTTTCTCCAAGGTCTAGGTGCGGGTATGAGTTTAGCTCGCAACTAGCTGGCTGAATTTTGGATGGCCATCAGGAGAAACTCTCGACCATCCTCTACGAACCTTGACGAGGCCACAAAACCAGACTTTTCGTAAACCCTGATGGCTCTCGGATTCTCCACCCAGACATCTAGGGTGATTTGCCTGAGCTGAAGCTCATTCAAGCCGTAATCCACTACCAACTTGGTGACCTGCGAGCCGATGCCTTGCCCCAGTGTGCATTCAAACATTGCGATGCGAAAATTCATGCTTTCGGTCTCGGCATCGAGCTCGTTGAGCACCACTTCCCCGAGTAGCTCTCTCGTTTGCGGATTCAGGATTGCCCAGTCCAGTCGATCCATTTGACCCGGTCGCGAACTCAACCACTCCAACAGCTTTTGATCCGAGAAGGTTTCGATGGTGCCGGTGAAGTGGCGAGAGATTGGATCTGCCATAAGTTCGCAGTACCGCTGGTGGACCGAATGATCCAGTTGCACCAAAAGCGCGGCTTCAGACTGCAGATTGGGTGCGATGGCGGGGATGGCTAACACGGTCTCAATCTTGCCCGACTTCTCGCACCAAGATCAGCTGGATTTCACTTTTCATAAATCTGAACTGCCACAATCGTTCACAAAAGCGCCCTGTGAAGTTCATCTTCCTGCCCGATAGTTCTGCCCGAGAACATCAAACAAGGAGAACAATTGCGCAAATACATTGCTCTGTCGCTAATCCCAGCGGCGCTTCTGGGGATGAGCATCCCAGCCGCGGCAAATTCAACTGAACCGGTTTATCTCGAGTCATTGAAATCCACCGCGAAGCTTTCCGTTTTGGCAACCGCAGGTAACACCTACGGCAACTGGATGTTGCCGGGCACCCCGGACGGCATGGGCGCCTACTCTCAGGGTGGAAAAGTCCAGATCCTGATGAATCACGAACTCTCCGCCACTGGCGTTGCAGCAAGCATTTCTCGTGCTGCTGGTGACGTGACTGGAGGCTCTACCATCACCCGACTGACCGTTGATCCAAAGACTGGACTTGTGGTAACTGCACAGGAACACATCAACGATGTGGTCTGGTATGACTATGCAGCTGGCCTGCACGCCGCAGCTCCAAGCGCTCCGGCCTTCGCTCCACTGGTTGATCCGGTTTACAAAACTAATTGGCACGGTCGTGAACTAAACCGCTTCTGCTCCGCAGGTTTCGCTGCTGCAGGTGTACTCGCATACAAGTCTGGTAAAACCACTTACGGCTACACCGGCAACGTATTTATTACCGGAGAAGAGGCTGGCGACGAGTCTCGCGCCTTCGCAACCAACACCGCTGGTCAGCTGGTGCAGTTGCCTCGTCTGGGCCTAGCTTCTTGGGAGTCTTTCCAGGTTGCCGATACCAAGGCAAAGACCACCGTGGTGCTTGGTGGAGAAGATGGCAGTGATGTCAAGTCTCAGCTTTGGATGTATGTCGGAACCAAGACCACCAAGGGACTTTGGTTCGAGAAGGCTGGTCTAAATAACGGCAAGAACTACGTGCTATCGGTTGCAGGAATCGCGAACGACACTGCTTACCGTGCGAGCTACCCGAAGGGCACCAGTGCACCGGTTACCTTCAACGAGGTTGACTGGCGTAACAGCGGCACCAACCAAAACGAATTTGCTCAGACCTGGGGCCTTGGATTCTCTCGCGTGGAAGACGGCGCGTTTGACCCTAAGAACCCAAACGTGTACTACTTCGTAACCACCCAGTCCAACAAGGACCCTAAGGCCACCACGCCTAACCCTGCCACTCCAACCGTTTCACGCGACGGTGGTGCACTTTGGAAGTTGACCTTCAAGGACGTGAAGAACCCATTGGCAGGTGCATCGCTCACCATGCTGCTAGATGGCTCCGAAGCTCCTTACCTGTCTAAGCCAGACAATATCGAGGTCGATGCAGCTGGCAACGTACTGATCCAGGAGGATCCAGGCAACAACGCTCACCGTGCCCGCCTAGTGGCATACAACACCAAGACCGCTCAGGTGGCTGAGGTGTTGCAGTTCAAGAAGCAGTACTTCGAGAAGGGTCAGGCCACATTCATCACCGAGGACGAGGAGTCCAGCGGTGTTACCGACGTGACCAAGTACTTCAAGAAGAGTGCGTCTGACACCAGCCGCTACTACATTCTGAACGCACAGATTCACGCGACTCCTGCTCTGGCTCGTCCAGATGTAGCAGATGCAGCAACCAAGTTGGCGAGCATGATCGAGGGTGGTCAGCTCTACCTACTAGAGGTTTCCGACTGGAGTGCAATCTATAACTAAGCAGCAAGACAAATGCCCCTCCAGCTTGGAGGGGCATTTGTGCTTTTTCGAGAGCCACCCAGGAGAATCGAACTCCTGACCTGCTCTTTACGAGGGAGCTGCTCTACCGACTGAGCTAGGGTGGCG
>DLPB01000001.1:15112-61358 GCA_002479805.1 Micrococcales bacterium UBA7469 | reverse complement strand
CCGTGTCTCAGTCCCAGTGTGGCCGGTCACCCTCTCAGGCCGGCTACCCGTCGTCGCCTTGGTGAGCCATTACCTCACCAACTAGCTGATAGGCCGCGAGCTCATCCTTGACCGAAATTCTTTCTTCCCCAGTGGATGCCCACCAGGGAAAGTATCCGGTATTAGCTACAGTTTCCCGCAGTTATCCCAGAGTCAAGGGCAGATTGCTCACGTGTTACTCACCCGTTCGCCACTAATCCACCGGAGCAAGCTCCAGCTTCATCGTTCGACTTGCATGTGTTAAGCACGCCGCCAGCGTTCGTCCTGAGCCAGGATCAAACTCTCCGTAAAAATCAATTTGCCTAGCTAGTAGGCAATCTTTTACGAACACCCCGGAAAATGGGGTGATCAATTTGATTTGGCTTTCGAACTGTCTACTGACAATTCATGTTTGTATCTTTATCCAAAAGGAATCTCTGCCAGAACATAAGTTCCAGCCGAGGTTTTTGGCATCGACATTGTGCACGCTGTTGAGTTCTCAAAGATCGGATGCTTCTGGCTTTTCCTCGCGGATCATCTCCAGAGCAACTTCTCAAGTCTACCGATTTGACTTCTTTTGTCAACCTCTCGTTTCCGAGCAGTTTCCACCAGGGTTCTCATCGGGAGACCTAAATCCTAGACACAAAAACTAGAACCCACAAGGGCTAATTTCCAGTAGAGGACTGTTGTAACTTGAGCCGGCGATCTCAATCGGATCTTGCCAAACTTTGGACAACTCGGTAGAGCTTAGTCACGTTTTTATAAAGCTGTCAAATCGAACGTGAAATTGGCGTGTTGAGGCTTGAAATCAAAAGAAAAGACCGGCCAGCGACTTCTTGCCGCGGGCCAATACCGCCTGGTTTCCTGCCAAAACATCTTCCAAAATTGCATCGTCTGACAAGACCTTGACCTTGTTGACCGACACCCCGCCCTGCTCAATGGCGCGTCTGGCCTCGGACTTTGATTCACACAGCCCGGTTGCCACTAGCGCGTCGACAACGGGCGAACCCTTTGCCACCTGAGCGTTTGGCAGCTCATTGAGTGCCGAACGCAAGGTATCGCCATCCAGCAAGCGAATATCGCCGGAGCCAAAAAGCGCTAAGGATGCATCCTGGGCAGCGAGCGCCTCCGCGGGTGAGTGAACCAGCTCGGTCACCTCCAGGGCCAGTCTGCGCTGAGCCTCTCGCTTGAATGGCTCTTCGGCTACCTTCTGCTGGTAGCCATCGATCTCTTCCCTGGTAAGGAATGTGAACACCTTGAGTCGATCAACCACATCGGCATCATCGGTATTAAGCCAGAACTGATACATGGCATATGGGCTGGTGAGTTCGACATCCAGCCAAATGGCGTTGCCCTCACTCTTGCCGAATTTCTTGCCATCGGAGTTAGTGATCAAAGGGGTGGCAATTAGGTGGACCGAAGACCCCTCGACTCGGTGAATCAAATCGGTGCCGGAGGTTAGGTTGCCCCACTGATCACTGCCGCCGGTCTGGAGTACGCAGTTGTAGCGTCTGTAGAGCTCGAGAAAATCTAGGCCCTGCAAAATCTGATAGCTGAACTCGGTGTAGCTGATGCCGCTGTCGGAATTTAGTCTTGCCGAGACCGCATCCTTGGAAAGCATCTTTCCGACCCGGTAGTGCTTACCAACATCGCGCAAGAAGTCCAGTGCACTGTAATTCTGAGTCCAATCCAGATTGTTCACCAGGCGGGCAGCATGTGGGCCCTGATAATCCAAAAAGCGCTCGGTCTGCGCCGCCAATCGACTTACCCAGTTCGCAACCGTGGACTTGTCGTTCAAAGTTCGCTCGGCATTCGGCTTTGGATCACCGATCAGTCCAGTTGCCCCACCAACCAATGCCAGCGGATTGTGACCGGCAAGCTGCAGCCTGCGCATGGTTAGTAGTTGAACCAAGTTGCCCAGGTGCAAACTTGGAGCAGTTGGATCAAAACCGCAGTAGTAGGTGATTGAGTTTTCCGTTAGTTCTTTGCGAAGCGCTGCTTCATCGGTAGAAAGTGCGACCAGTCCACGCCACTGAAGTTCATCGAGGATGTGAGGAAACGAAGCATCATTGCGCTGCTTCGACAGAGTATCCGCGCTCGCCATTTAAAACTCCCCTGCCAATACTTCGCTCAGTGCCTTCAGTTGCACATCAACCTGAATCAGTGATGTTCCACCGGTGCCGTTTCTGGAAGAAATCGCCTTCTGAATATCAATTACCTCGCGAACATCTGGGGTTAGGTGCTTCGAAATTGCCGCGAATTGAGCGTCGGTCGGTTGATCCAGTTGCAGATCATTCTGCTCGCAGAATTTCACCAGCTCGCCGGTTATCTCATGCGCATCTCGGAACGGAACTCCTTGCTTTACTAGCCACTCGGCAACGTCAGTCGCCAGCGAGTAGCCCTCGGGAGCCAACTGCTCGAGACGTTCGGTATTGAATACCAGCGTCGCAACCATGCCGGTAAAAGCCGGAAGAACCAAAAGCAGATTGTCGACCGAATCAAAGACTGGCTCTTTGTCTTCCTGCAGGTCGCGGTTGTAACTCAGTGGCAAGCCCTTCAGCGTTGCCAATAGGCCACTGTGGTTACCGATCAGGCGCCCCGCTTTTCCGCGCGCCAGTTCTGCGATGTCTGGGTTCTTCTTCTGGGGCATGATCGATGAGCCCGTAGAGAAGGCATCGTCTAACTTCACATAACCAAATTCGAAGGTTGACCATGCGATGATTTCTTCGGCAAACCTGGAGAGGTCGACGCCGATCATGGCGGTGATGAAGCTGAACTCGGCTACCACATCCCTAGAGGCAGTGGCATCCATGCTGTTCTGGGTTACCCCGGCGAAACCGAGTTCGCGAGCAACGAGGTTTGGATCCAGCCCCAGGGTATTGCCAGCCAAAGCGCCAGATCCGTATGGCGAGAGGTTCGCCCGCTCCCGCCAATCAGCCAGTCGCTGCAGATTTCTAAGCATTGGCCAGGCATGGGCGAGCAAATGGTGCGAGAGAAGAACGGGCTGGGCGTGCTGAAAGTGGGTGCGGCCCGGCATCACAGCGCCGCGGTGTTTGGTGGCCTGCTCAACCAAGGCAGCTATGTAGCTAAGCAACTGCTTTTCAATTTCGCTAGCTGCATCAAGCAAGAATGAGCGAATCAAAGTCGCAATCTGATCATTACGGGAACGACCGGCGCGAATCTTGCCGGCAATCTCACCGCCGGCAATCTCAATCAATCCGCGCTCCAGGGCTGCGTGGACATCCTCTTCGTCTGGCTTAGGGCCAAAGCTGCCATTGAGCACCTTGGCCATCAGAGTCTGGATTGCACCCTCCAGCACATCAAGTTCGGATTGAGTTAGAAAGCCAGCGTGGTGCAGCGCTTTGATGTGGGCGCTGGTGCCCTTTAGGTCATATGGAGCAAGTCGAAAATCAAAGTGCGTAGAGCGAGACAAGGCTGCCAAGGCATCATTGGGGCCGGATGCGAATCTGCCACCCCAAAGGGAATCGTTGCTCTGTGCCATTAGTCCTCTTACGTCGTATCAGATAAGTCTAGTTTTGCCTCGCGAGCCATAGCATCAGCGCCTTTTGAGCGTGAAGGCGATTCTCTGCTTCATCCCAGATTCTGGACTGCGAGCCGTCGATGACCTCAGCCGCCACCTCGTATCCGCGGTAAGCCGGCAGGCAGTGCAGAAAGATGGCGGACTCTTTTGCCTTGGCCATGAGGGACTGGTCCACCGTGTATCCGTTAAAGGTTTTGACGCGCAGCTCCTTCTCGTCCTCCATGCCCATCGAAACCCAGGTGTCGGTCGCAATCACATCGGCATCCGACACCGCCAAGGCTGGATCTTGGAACACTTCGATGCGTTGCCCAAATTGATCGGCGATAGCCTGCGCCCTTGCGACCACCTCGGCTTGCGGCTGGAAGCCAACCGGCGCTCCCACCGACACGCTCATCCCCGCGAGCGCACATGCCACCAAATAGCTATTGCCCATGTTGTTGGCGGCGTCCCCGATGTAGGCAAGCTTTAGACCTTCGGTCTTGCCAAACTCTTCCCTGATGGTGAGCAGATCTGCCAGAAGCTGACATGGGTGCCAATCATCACTGAGGGAGTTGATCACCGGAACCTTGGAATTGGCAGCCATCTCCTCAAGACCAGACTGGGCGTAGGTGCGCCAAACGATCTGGGCAACTTGCCGCTCTAAAACCCGAGCAGTATCGGCGACCGATTCCTTTTTACCAAGCTGCGATGAACCGCTGTCGATAATTAGTGGCACTCCCCCGAGATCGCTGATTCCGACTGCAAACGAAACGCGAGTTCTGGTGGAGGTTTTGTCAAAAATGACAGCCACGGTTTGCGGGCCGGCAAATGGTTTGTGAGCAAAGCGATTTGCCTTGAGTTCCAGAGCCAACTCGAGAACTTCGGCTTGCTCTTTAGGGCTTAGGTCATCGTCTTTTAGAAAGTGTCTGGTCACCATAGCTCCTTAGTTTGTTACCTGCGTGCCAACGCCCGACTCGGTAAAGATTTCCAACAGAATGCTGTGCGGCTGACGCCCATCAATAATGTGGGCCTTTGGCACTCCGCCCTCGACCGCCTCCAGGCAGGCCTGCATTTTTGGAATCATTCCGGATTCCAATGATGGAATCAAAAGCCGCAGCTCTGAAACGGTGATTTCAGAAACAAGTGAGTCCAAATTTGGCCAGTTAGCGTAAAGCCCCGGTACATCTGTCAGCACCATTAGTTTTTCGGCACCCAGTGCTACCGCCAAGGAGGAGGCCGCTAGGTCTGCGTTCACGTTCAGTAGCTCACCGAATACGGTGGGGGCAACGGTGGAGATTACCGGGATCTTGCCGGCTTCGATCGCCTGCAGCACGCTTCGGGGATTTACCGTGCGAACCTCGCCAACTAAGCCAAGGTCGACCTCACCATCGGGTGTTGAGGCGGTTACCTTTTCAGCCCGAAACAAATTGTCATCCTCGCCGGAGAGCACAACCGTCGATGCCCCCGACGCTTCAATGAGTTCAGCAAGGTGCTTGCTTACTTGATTGCGAAGAACATCTCTTACCACTCCGATGGTCTGCTCATCGGTGTAGCGGAAGCCATGGCGGAACTCGCTGGTGATGCCAAGTTCTGAAAGCCTCGCGGTGATCTGAGGTCCGCCGCCATGAACCACAACCGGTTTGATTCCGACAAATCTCAAATACGCCATGTCCTGCGCAAATGCGGTCTGCAATGCTTCGTCAACCATGGCATTGCCACCGAATTTAACCACCACGATTCGACCGTGAAATTCCCGCAACCAATCCAAAGACTCAATCAAAGTCTCCGCCTTGATGCGAGCGAGCGCTTGGTCTGGGTTGGCAGGAATCATTAGCTGGAGTAGGCGCTGTTCTCTTCGACGTAGGCGTGGGTAAGGTCGTTGGTTACCACGGTGGCCTGGTGACCACCGGAGTTTAGGTTGATGCCGATCTCAACCTTTCTTGGCGTCAGGTCGATTTGCGACCGATCCCCCGCTGGCTGACCCTGGCTGGAGATTAGGACGCCATTAATGGCGACATCGATGTTGTATGGGTCGAAGACCGCTTTCGTGGTGCCGACCGCAGCCAAGATGCGACCCCAGTTGGGGTCATTGCCATAAATGGCAGCCTTGAACAGATTATTGCGGGCGACCGATCTAGCAACTTCAACAGCGTCGTCCTCTGATGCTGCGCCTGAAACAGTGATGTGGATGTTGTGCGAGGCACCTTCGGCATCATCCAGCAGCTTCAGCGCCAGCTCTTTGCAAACCTGAGTCAACAGCGCGACAAACTCACCCTCATCAGCCCTAACACCCGATGCCCCGGATGCCATAAGGGTGACCTGATCGTTAGTGGACATGCAGCCGTCGGAATCTAAACGATCAAAAGAAACCCTGGTTGCCGATCGCAGCGCAGAATCTAAAAACTGCTTGTCGACAATGGCATCGGTGGTGATTACCACCAACATGGTCGCCAGCCCCGGCGCCAACATGCCAGCGCCCTTTGCCATACCGCCGATTCTCCAACCCGAGCCAGATTCAGCCTCTGCTCGCTTGGCGACAGAGTCGGTGGTCATGATGGCTTCGCTGGCAGCAACTCCCCCGCTCACTGCGAGAGTCGCCACCGCAGAGCTCACCCCCTGAATCAATTTGTTGCGATCAAGCTGCTCGCCAATCAATCCAGTGGAGCACACGAGCACGTCACCGGCAGCAATACCGAGCTGTTTCGCCAGCTCTTCTGCAGTGGCGTGGGTGTTCTGAAACCCCTCGGGACCGGTGTAGCAGTTTGCGCCACCAGAGTTGAGAACGATCGCCTCTACGATCTGATCCTTGATGACTTCCTTTGACCAAAGGATTGGATTCGCCTGGCAGCGATTGGTAGTAAATACCGCGGCCGCCAATTTCAAAGGCCCGCGGTTGACCACCACGGCCAGGTCCTTATTGCCCGAAGACTTCAGGCCACATGCCACACCACTGGCCTCGAAGCCTTGGGCAAATGTCACGCTCACGGGGCAACTCCATCGATTGGAAGGCCGGTGGTTTCAACCAAACCCAAGGCCAGATTCATGCTTTGGATCGCTGCGCCGGCTGTGCCCTTGACCAGATTATCGATCGCCGAAACGATAACGACGCGCTGTGCCGCCTGATCAAAGCTCAGTGAGATTTGCGCGGTGTTCACCCCCAGCACCGCAGCGGTCTGCGGCAGTTGTCCGGTCGGCAAAACCCGAATAAACACTTCCTCACCATAGGCCTTTTGATAGGCGGCTTCGAGTCTTTCAAGACTGAAGTCAGGGCTCACTTTTGCGGTATTTACCGCAAGAATTCCGCGAGACATAGGAACCAGCACCGGAGTAAATGACACCTGCACCTTTTGGCCGCAGGCCTTGGAGAGGTTCTGCTCGATCTCAGGGGTGTGACGATGCACGCCGCCAACTCCGTAGGCGCGGGCTGAGCCGTGCACCTCGCTGGCAAGCAAGTCTGCCTTTAGGCTCCTGCCAGCCCCCGAGGTCCCTACCGACAGGATGGAAACAATGTCGCTTGGGTCAAGAAGACCGGCGGTTAGCCCAGGTGCTAGCGCCAAGCTGACGGCTGTCACGTTGCAACCCGGCACCGCTACCCGCTTCACGTCAGCAAGCACATCACGCTGCTTGCCACCTTTCGCCAAAGTCAACTCTGGCAGTCCATAGCTCCAGGTGCCGGCATGCTTGGTGCCGTAAAACTTCTCCCAAGCTGCAGAATCTTCCAAACGGAAATCCGCTCCGCAATCCAAAACCAGAGTGTCCTCAGTTAGGTATTGCGCAACCTCTGCGCTGGTGGCATGAGGCAGAGCCAAGAAGACCACATCATGCCCGGCTAAATTTTCCTCGGTGGTAGCAACTAACACTCGATCGGCATAGGACTGCAAGTGCGGATGCAGGGCTGAGACCAATTGACCGGCATTGCTGTTCGCGGTGACAGCGCCGAGCTCCAAGTCCGGATGCATAGCGATCAGGCGCAGCAACTCCCCGCCGACATAACCACTGGCTCCAGCTACTGCGACCTTAAACACCATCTACGCCCTCAGAGTTGCGCCGAATTTTTGATTTGCCAAAGCTACCGCTGCCTCTTTGGACTGAGAAGCCTCGGCTTGAGTCAGGGTGCGATCAGCGGCCCTAAAGCGCAAGCTGAAAGTTACCGACTTTTGACCCTGCGGAACATTTTCCCCGCGATAGTCATCAACCAAGACAACCTCCTCCAATAGCTCCCCTGCACCCTCGCGAATCACAGCAGCCAACTGGGCTGCAGGAACTGCGGCGTCAACCAATAGCGATAGGTCTTGGGTGGCAGCCGGCATGACGCGAAGCTCGGCCGCCTGCAAAACCTCAGGAGCGTGAGCAAAAAGCGCATCTAGATTGACCTCGAAGGCGGCAACTCTTCTCGGTAGGTGATAGTCGCTGGCAATGGCAGGATCAATCTCGCCCACAAAACCAACCACCTCACCACCAACTAGCAACTCAGCGGCCCTGCCGCTGTGATACCCGATTGGGGTTGCCTGTCGAAGTTCGAATCCGACTCCGGCTGCTCTGGTGATTTGCTCAACCGCCAAAATTGCCTGAGGGTAACCGGCCTCGACCGCCGACTGACCCGGTGCCTGCGGTAACCAATCGCCCAATGCCAATCCAGCCAGGTGTCTCGGCTGCAATGGAATCGATGCGTTCAGCTCATCAAGCTGCTGTTGGCTCGGCCGAATGTTGCCTACAGGCAACGCTGTGGTTGCGGCTCCCTGGGCCGGCAAGAACACCGAACCCTCTTCAACCAGGGCAAGGTCCTTGGTGCCGCGAGAAAGATTGCGAGCGGCTGCCTGCAAAAGCCCGGGCAGCATGCTGTTGCGAAGCTCTGGACTGTCCCCCTGCATCGGGTTCTCTAGGCGCAGAGCGGTTGAGGCAGAAAACTCGCGATTTTGCTTTTCCGAATAAAACGGATAGTTCAGCACCTCGGTGAAACCGGCTCCTGCGAGCGCCGCAAGCGCACGACGGCGGAACTGCTGACGTGGGGTTAGCCCTCTTCCCGGCGGGGCAACCGGGATTCTGGATGGGATCAGGTGATAACCGGCAAGCCTGGCTACTTCCTCAACCAAATCAGTCTTGTGCCGAAGATCAGGTCGCCAGCTTGGAGGGGTCACGGTCACGGCATCGTCGTGCACCTTCAGCTCACAGCCGATCTGGTGCAGTAAGTCAAGAACCTGCTGATTGGAGTACTCCACTCCTACCAATTCAGAAGCAAATGCAAACGGAAGCTCAATCTCAACCCGTGGGGCATCAATCTGATAAGCCGAACCAACTCCGTTCAGTTCACCACCTGCCAACTCCACCAGCAGCTGCGCTACCCGCGCTGCAGCAACCGGTCCAACCTCTGGGTCAACTCCGCGCTCAAAGCGCTTGGAAGCCTCGGATGGCAGCTTGTGCCGACGAGCAGAACGAGCGATGGAGATGGGGTCAAACAGTGCAGCTTCAATCAAGACATTCTTGGTGCTGGCAGAAACCTCAGTCGAGAGTCCGCCCATAACGCCAGCCAGACCAATCGGTCCAGACTCGTCGCAGATCAGCAAATCCTCAACGCTCAACTCGCGCACCTTCTCGTCCAGCGTGGTGAGACGCTCGCCGGAATGAGCACGTCGGACAGTGATACCGCCCAATAATTTGTCAGCATCGTAGGCATGGATTGGCTGGCCAAGTTCGAGCATGACGTAGTTGGTGATATCCACCACAATCGAAATCGAACGCATGCCAGCAAGCTTCAGGCGATTGGCCATCCAGCTGGGGACAGTTGCGGTGGCATCGACACCAGAGACACCGAGGGTAGTGAAGCGACTACAGCCAACAACCCCGTGAATTGGCGCGTTGTCGTCAATCACAACTTGGAAACCCGAACCCTGCTTCGCCAAAACCTTGGTAGCCGGATCTGTGAACTTTGCGCCGGATGCGTGCGAATACTCGCGAGCAATACCTCGAATCGATAGGCAGTAGCCGCGGTCCGGAGTGACATTTACCTCAGCAGCCGACTCGTTCAGTCCCAAAAGTTCAAGCGCATCGGTACCGACTTCTGGGTCCAGACCCAGGGTCGCTAGCCTGAGAATGCCCTCATGCTCATCACTCAGCCCCAGCTCGCGCGCGGAAGCAATCATGCCGTCTGAAACATGGCCATAGGTCTTGCGAGCGGCAATTTCAAAGCCCCCTGGCAGTGCAGCTCCTGGAAGAGTGACGACGACCTTGTCATCGACAAAGAAGTTTCTAGCGCCGCACACCACACCGTTCACAACATCCGGCGCAACCTCAACCTGACACCAGCGAATGGTCTTGCCATTCGACTGCAGCTCCTCGACAAACTCCAACACCTTGCCGACCACAATCGGACCCCGAATGTCGCCTCCGTGAGATCCCTCTTCTTCTAGACCAACCTTCACTAGCTGGGCCATCACATCGTCCGGAGTAGAACCCTGAGGCAGCTCTACATACTCTGCCAACCAACTAAGTGGAACCCTCATCAGATCACCGATCCAAACTGCTGGGAGAATCTGGCATCTGCCTCAACCATGTCGTGCATATCGCGAACGCCATTCCTAAACATCAAAGTGCGCTCAATACCCATTCCGAAAGCGAAACCCGAGTAAACCTCAGGGTCGATACCGGCAGCCTTCAGCACATTCGGATTCACCATGCCGCAACCACCCCACTCAACCCAGCGCGCACCGCCCTTGGCACCGGGGTGCCAAACGTCCAACTCGGCAGATGGCTCAGTGAAAGGGAAAAATGATGGGCGAAGTCTGATCTTTGCCTCAGGGCCAAACATCACTCGAGCAAAGTGCTCCAAGGTGCCCTTGAGATCAGCCATGGTTAGACCCTTGTCAACCGCCAAGCCCTCGACCTGGTGGAAAACCGGGGTGTGGGTGGCATCGAGCTCATCGGTACGGAACACTCGACCCGGACACAGCACATAGACCGGGAGATCGCGTTCAAGAAGCGAACGAACCTGAACCGGCGAAGTGTGAGTGCGTAGCAGGAGGTGATTTTCAACCGGAGCGACAAAGAAAGTGTCCTGCATTGCCCTGGCTGGGTGATCAGGGTGGAAATTTAACGCATCGAAGTTGAACCACTCGTTTTCAAGCTCTGGGCCGTCCGCAATCTCCCAACCCATGCCAATAAAGACATCGCTGATCGAGTCCATCAAGAGTGAAAGCGGGTGTCTCGCTCCCTTGGGGGCGACTCTCGGATATGCGGTGATATCGACACGCTCCTGCTCAAGCGCCAGTTGGTCGGCTATCGCCTGCAGCTCGGCTTCCTTCTGCGCAAACGCAGTGTTGAGCTGGGCTCGGGCAGCGCCCACCAAGCGACCAGCCTCAGCCTTTTGCTCGTTTGGCAAAGACTTGATCAGGGCGTTGAGTTTGGATAGCGGAGAATCTTCACCAACTGCGCCAGCCTTTACCGCCTTGAGCTCTTGAAAGCTGGCAGCTTGATTCACAAGCGCAAGCGAAGCGGTAAGCGCTTGACTCACGGATTCGGCAGTTAGTTGTTCAGACACTCGTAAAGTTTAGCGATTGGCTTGCATTTCAAACGCTGAGGCATACAGACAAACTGAAGCTGCCGTTGCCAAATTCAGCGATTCAGCCTCACCGTAAATTGGTAGCGCAACAACCTCATCGGCTAGCTCAAGCATCTCGGGCGATACCCCGTGAGCTTCGTTGCCAAAGATCCAAGCGGTTGGCTTAGCTAACTGTCCCGCCATTTCTGTAATCAGTTTTCCGCCAGCACTGGCGGCGAATACTTGAATTCCGGCGGCTTTGAGCGCCGCCACCAGGGCCTTTGGGTCCTGCTCAATCACGGCCGGAACGTGCAAAATGCTTCCCGCGGTAGAGCGCACCAGCTTGGGGTTGTACAGATCAACGGAATCGGTTGTGAAAATAACCGCGTCGGCACCAGCGGCATCTGCTGCGCGAAGAACTGTGCCGCCATTGCCGGGATCACGCGCCTGGTCCAAAATCGCAATAAGCTGCGGACCCGAGGCCAAAAGTTCATCTAGTGAAACATCAAATTGCGACACCACCGCGACTACGCCCTGCGGGGTTTTGGTGTCAGAGAGCCTAGCCATCACCAAATCCGAGACCTCGATAATCGGAACCGAAGCATCGTAAAGCTGGTCGAAAAGGTCTTCGTAGCGGTCCAGGGCGGCTGCGGTCGCAAACACCTCGTGTGCCAGCTGGGGTTGCTTGCAGAGCTCTTTGAGCCCCTGAGGTCCCTCAAGCAAAAAGAGCCCGGTTTCTAACCGGGCGTCTTTTTGTTGAAGTCTTGCGACCCCCTTCACCCTCTCGGACTTAGGGGCGTCAAGCATTAGCTAACCTTGGCCGCGTTTACATCCTTAGGCAGTGCTGCCTTGGCAGATGCCACCAAAGATGCAAATGCCTTTGGGTCGTGGATGGCTAGGTCTGCCATGATGCGACGGTCAACCTCGATGCCAGCAAGCGCTAGGCCCTGGATGAAGCGGTTGTAAGTCATGCCGTTTAGGCGGGCAGCTGCGTTGATGCGCTGGATCCAAAGGCGACGGAAGTTACCCTTGTTCTTTCTGCGGTCGTTGTATGCGTAAACCAACGAGTGCAGTAGCTGCTGCTTTGCCATGCGGTACAAACGTGAACGCTGGCCGCGGTATCCGTGAGCGCGCTCAAGCGCAACACGACGCTTCTTCAGCGAGTTGACGGCGTTTTTTACTCTTGCCATTTTCTACTCCTTATTCCTAAGCGTCGGCTAGCGGCCGAGCTGTCTCTTTAGCTTCTTGAAATCTGCTGGGGACACGACCTGGTCCTGGTTCAGACGACGGGTGCGTCTGGATGACTTGTGCTCCAGGTTGTGGCGCATGTTGATCTGCTGCTTCATCAGCTTGCCGCTGCCGGTAAAGCGGAAACGCTTCTTGGCGCCCGAGTGGGTCTTCATTTTCGGCATGATCTCTCCTTAGTTCTCTTCTGTCGCTTCAGCCTGTGCAGGCTTTGCTTGGGCCTTTTTAGCTTCGGCCCTTGCCTCTGCCTTGTTCTTCAACGGCCCAATGACCATGACCATGTTGCGGCCATCGATCGATGGGTTCGACTCCACGGATCCGAATTCGGTTACTTCATCCGCTAGCTTGCGAAGCAAGTTCACGCCCATCTCTGGGCGGGACTGCTCGCGGCCACGGAAGACAACCATCACCTTCACCTTGTCGCCGGCCTTTAGGAATTTGCGAACCTGGGAAACCTTGGTGTTGTAGTCGTGGTCGTCGATCTTTAGACCGAAACGAACCGTCTTCAACACGGTGTTGACCTGGTTCTTTCTAGCTTCACGAACCTTTTGAGCGGCTTCGTACTTGAACTTGCCGTAATCCATAACCTTGCAAACTGGAGGGTTTGAACCCGGCGCTACCTCGACTAGGTCGAGGTCTGCCTCACGGGCCAATCTCAATGCTTGCTCGATTGGGACAACGCCAATCTGTTCACCGGCAGGTCCGATTAGTCGGACTTCGGCGACACGAATACGCTCGTTGATGCGCGGATCGCTGATAACTAGCTCCTTAGGTACCGTTTTGACTCGCGCGAAGTGCGCGCAAAAGTATCAAACGCTCAAACCCGGATACCTTTAGAGGCGGTAGACAGGTGGGAATGTAATCCACTTTCACTGAGCTAAGCGCCCAGAGCCTCAGGTAGCCTAGCAGAACTAAACAGAAATTCGAAAGAGGAATTTTGTCTGAAGAGCTCACCAGAGACATTGCCGAAGTACCTGCGGTTGAAATCATCAACACCGCAGCCGTCCACTTGATGAGTGCCGCGGCGGTGCAGTGTGGACTTGCCGAGGATGCCCCAGCGGATTTGGACGAAGCTCGAAAGCTGATTACCGCACTCGCCGGCCTAATCACGGCGGCTGCACCCGAGATTGGCGATCACCACGCTAGACCATTGAGAGACGGACTTCGTTCGCTCCAGCTGGCCTTCCGTGAAGCCTCGGTAATTCCAGATGAACCAGGCAAAGGCCCCGGTGAAAAATACACCGGTCCGGTGAACTAGCCCTGCACTAGCTTGATGGTGAAGGAATCCACCGCCTGTAAGAACTCCTGAGACTGCAAGCCAACTCCAAAATGGGCTAGCAGATCTTGCAGTTGAGACTGACTCAATCCCGCAACCAGCCCAATTTCTATTCCGAGCTCAGGCTTTACAAGCTGAGCGTCAGGATCGGCATCGAAAACCCTGACCGATTTAATCTCCGGGTGCGATGCAACCGCAGCTGAAACCAGCTCTAAAACCCTGGCATCGAGATGCGGCGGCGTCCAGGAAAACCCCTGTGCTAACGCGGCCAAGGCTGGCCTCCTAATGCCCACTGCCCTGCCCGCTGGATTGAGTATTACTCGATCATGACCTTCGCTAACCGCCGCGACCGCTAGCTTTGCAACCTCAACGGGCACTGGTCTGGCGGTCGCATTCCAGGCGGCCATCTCTGCCACCGAGCTAAAAGCGGGGATAGCCGTTTTGCCATCCGGGGTGCTTACCGCCACGATGGCCAAATCAGCGCTCTTATCCACCGGTTGGCCATGCGGGCCGACTCCGCTCTCCCCTAACTCGGCGAGCAGAGGAATCAGAAGTCGACACTGCGCTAGAGCGGCGAAGAGCTCCTGTTTGTTCAGGTCACCCGCAAGCGCGGACCTAAGAACTTCGGGAGTTGAACCGTCATCTCCAGACCAGCTGTTCTGCGAGAATTCCCGCCCCTCCCATGGGACGCCGGCGGAATCGTGAAACTTATCGTGCATTAGCCGCCTGCGATTGCCAGCGCTTGCTCGAGAGTGAACCGGCCGGCGTAAAGCGACTTGCCAAGGATTGCTCCCTCGAGACCAAGCTCAACTAGAGCGTGTAGGTCGGTGATGTCCTGAAGTGATGAAATGCCACCCGATGCCACCACCGGCTTGTTCGTAAACTGCATAACCTGCTTCAAAAGCTCAAGGTTTGGCCCCTTCAAGGTGCCGTCCTTGGTCACGTCAGTAACCACATAGCGCGGGCAGTTTGCCTGCTCCAGGCGCGCCAAAACTTCGAATAGGTCGCCACCTTCTTGAGTCCAACCGCGGGCAGCAAGCACCGTGCCGCGCACGTCCAGTCCGACTGCGATTTGATCACCGTATTTGGCAATCACATCTGCGGTCCAGTCCGGATTTTCCAGCGCAGCGGTGCCCAGATTGACTCGGGTTGCACCTAGCTCCAACGCGGCCTCCAGTGAGGCATCGTCTCGAATACCACCGGAGAGCTCGATCTTGGTGTCACCAGCCTGTTTCACAACCTCGGCAATCACCGCACGGTTCTCGCCTCGGCCAAACGCGGCATCGAGGTCAACCAGGTGAATCCACTCCGCGCCGGCAGCAATCCAGTCTTGGGCGGCAGCAAGCGGGTGACCGAAGTCCTCTTCGCTGCCTGCTTCGCCCTGGGTGAGCCGGACGGCTTTGCCGTTTGCAACATCAACGGCTGGCAGTAGTTCTAGCTTCATATTTCTCCTAAATTGAACGAATCCAGTTACGAAGCAGCTGCAAACCTGCCTCGCCCGATTTCTCGGGGTGGAATTGAGTTGCGCTGAGCGGACCGTTTTCGACCGCCGCCAGGAATCGCTCGCCGTGCTCAGACCAAGTGAGGGCCGCCTTCACAAAAGGGGGTTGAATATTCAACTCCCAAGTCTTAGCGGCATAGGAGTGAACGAAGTAGAAACGCTCGTCTGCCACTCCAGAAAACAACACACTCTTAGAATCCGGCTCCACCTGAGTCCAGCCGATGTGCGGCAAGGTAGGGGCATTTAGCATTGTGACGCTGCCGGGCCACTGCCCCAAACCCTCGGAGTCAATTCCATGCTCAACTCCGTGCTCAAACATGACCTGCATGCCAACACAGATACCCAACACCGCCCTCCCGGCGGTTAGCCTCTGGTCGACCAGGCTCGCAGCATTGTGAGCCGTTAGGTTTCGCATTACAGATGCGAATGCACCAACCCCGGGCAGCAGCATGCCATCGGCCTCCAGCAGTGTTTTGCGATCAGCGGTGAGCACCACTTCGGCACCGGCATGCTCTAGCGCTCGGCAGGCCGAGTGAATGTTGCCGTTGCCGTAGTCAAAGACCGCAACGGTCTTAGTCAAAGGCTGCCCTTGGTGGAAGGGACACCTGCGACTCGGGCATCGTGCTCAACCGCTTTGCGCATGGCACGGGCCAAAGCCTTGAACTGAGCCTCCGCAATGTGGTGAGCATCCCTACCGGCTAGCACTGTTACATGCAGAGTTAGACCAGCGTTGTATGCGATTGCTTCAAAAACGTGCCGAACCATCGAGCCGGTGAAGTGACCACCGATTAGGTGATACTCAAAGCCCTGAGGTTCTCCGCTGTGAACCAAAAAAGGTCGGCCGGAAATATCAACAACCGCTCTAGCAAGAGCTTCATCCAGCGGGACGGTTGCATCGCCGTATCTACCAATGCCGGCCTTTTCGCCAAGCGCCTGCTTGATGGCCTGACCTAGGACGATAGCGGTATCTTCAACGGTGTGGTGAACATCGATCTCGATGTCGCCAACCGATCGAATCTTCAAGTCAATTAGTGAGTGCTTTGAAAAAGCGGTGAGCATGTGGTCGAAAAATGGCACGCCGGTTTCGATTTGCGAGTGACCTGAGCCATCAAGATTCAACTCGAGCTCAATCTTGGACTCGCTAGTCTCGCGAGAGATTTTGGCAATACGGCTCATGATTTGACCTCGCTTGGGAAGATGACCCAAGTTTAGTCAAGAATCAAGGCCAGCTCACCCAGCAACTTGGTAGTCTCCGCCTCAGTTCCGGCGGTTATGCGCAGAGTATTTGGAATGCCAACATTCCGAACAATCACTCCCTTCGCCAAAAGCTGCTCGAAAACCTGATTCGGATTCTCAAAACCCTCAGCCAGAATGAAGTTTGCCTCGGAGGCGTAAATCCTAAGACCCAGTGCCGAGAGCTGGGTAATCATTCGGTCTCTCTGAACCTTGATCTGCTCGACATTGGCGAGCATTTCTCTCGAGTGCCGAAGTGCGGCACGCGCAGCCGCCTGCGTCAAAGCCGAAAGGTGATAAGGCAATCGAACGATCCGCATAGCGTCGACAATCGCAGCATCCGCCGCGAGGTAACCGACTCGAGCGCCGGCAAAAGCAAAGGCCTTGCTCATGGTTCGGCTCACGATCAACCGAGGCCTTCCTTGTAATAGCGATAGCGCTGAATCGTTCGAGGAAAACTCGGCATAAGCCTCGTCGACAACCAAAATTCCGTTGAAGGCGTTGTAAGCGGCTTCAATAACCGTGTTATCAATTGGCGTCCCGGTTGGATTATTTGGATTGCAAAGGATCGCAATCGAAGGCTGATGCTCGGAGAGCTGCTGAGCCACATAGTCGGCAGTCACCTCGAATTGCGCTAGTCGCCCTAGCTCTTGGTAACTTGTGAGAGTAATCCGCGCGATGTTCGGATACATCGAGTAGGTGGGGCCAAAGCTGAGGGCAGACTTCCCTGGGCCGCCGAAGGCTTGGAAAATTTGGGTGATTATCTCGTTAGAGCCATTAGCGGCCCAAATCTGATCTGAAGTTAGGTTGTGCCCGAGATAGGTCGCAAACTCTGCGCGCAACTCGAGGAACTCGCGGTCGGGATACCGGTTCAGTTTTATAACCTCGGCTGCAAGCTCCTGAATGATGTCGAGCGCAACAGCCTCTGGAATGCCGAAAGTGTTTTCATTGACATTCAGCTGAATTGGAACATCCAGCTGAGGCGCACCATATGGCTTTAGGCCTTTGAGGTCGTCTCTGAGTGGCAGATCTTCGAGGTTGGTCACCCTTGAAGATTACCCGATAGCGCTATGGCAGAGCGATCTGCTGGCCAGGGGTGAGGTCAACCGAGCTCAAGGCGTTTAGAAGCACTACCTCGGCGATCCAGTCGCGAGGATCCGAGTTCGGTGCGTAAACGTTCGCGAGTGACCAGAGCGAGTCGCCATACTGCACGGTTACATACTCAAGTTCGCCCGCTTCCTGGCTTCCAGCAAAGGAGCCAGAGATTGAGGCCATGGTGAAGGATGCGGCCAAAGCCAAGATTGCGATACCGCGGAATAGACGCCTTGGGTTGGTTAGTCGGTATGAAGTAACAGCACTCATTGTGATTATCACCCTTCTGTTCGATTCTTTGTTTCGAACATTTGTTCTAAGTATAGAAACTTTTCCGACATTTACAAGTTTTTTGTCTCTTTATTTACAAATAACTCGAAAATGTGTTTGGCAAACGCCTAGGTAGCGAATACAGTTTCGATACAAGAAGTAAAACTTCCCCCACTGACATTTTGAGAGGAGCCGAGATGGACAGCTCTGAGCTAACGGATGTGCAGCAGCGAATTCTCGCTGTGATCCGCGAATCAATGCAGGCTAGAAACTACGCCCCCTCAATGCGAGAGATCGGCGAGGCCGTCGGGCTCAGCTCAACCGCAAGCGTGTCTCATCAGCTGAACAAGCTTGAACTGTTGGGCTTTATCAGCCGAGACCAGCGCAGGCCTCGAACCATCGATTTGCTCGGCTTTGACGACTTCGCCGGCGAGATCATCAAGGCAGACGCCGCCATGGTCCCGCTCGTGGGTCGAATTGCTGCGGGAGGGCCAATTACCGCTGAGCAAAATGTCGAAGACGTCTTTGCTCTGCCACGTCAGCTGGTTGGCCAGGGCGACCTATTCCTGCTCAAGGTCGTTGGCGAATCGATGATAGATGCTGCCATCTGCGATGGCGACTGGGTGGTTGTGAGGCAGCAGCAGACCGCTGAGAACGGCGACATCGTTGCCGCACTGCTAGAAGATGAGGCCACGGTAAAGACTTTCAAGCAGCGCGATGGGCACACCTGGCTTTTGCCAAGAAACTCAGCCTTTGAGCCTATCCTCGGTGACCACGCGGTAATCCTGGGCAAGGTTGTAGCCGTACTTAGGGCCGTGTAGCAAATTCCTTCAATTCAGACGCAAGGTCTGGTTTGACTAGAGCTTTGAGCCGAGTCCCGGCCTCTACGTATTCGATCTCCAGCACCTTTCCCGAAAGGTGCACTCTGGAAACAAGATCTCCACGGCTGTAGGGAACAACTCCTTCAAACTCAACATCGGGCTTTGGCAGCAGCTCGGCGATCTTTGACTCGAGCTGTTCGAAACCTTCGCCGGTTCGGGCCGAAATCAAAAGTGAGCCCGACACCAGGCCACGTAGCCGGACCTGATCTTCATCAGAGAGCAGGTCAGCCTTATTGAAAACGATCAGCTCGGGGATGCTCGACGCCTCAACCTCGGCGATAACCTCGTGGACGGTTCTTATTTGACCCATCGGATCAGGGTCAGTGCCATCGACAACATGAACGATCAGGTCAGCGTGAGAGATCTCCTCGAGGGTAGAGCGAAATGCCTCCACCAACTGGTGCGGCAGCTGACGAACAAAGCCAACAGTGTCGGCGATTGTGTAACTTCTGCCATCTGGAGTGTCGTGCTGCCTAACAGTTGGGTCCAGGGTAGCAAAGAGGGCATTCTCCACTAGAACTCCGGCCTTGGTCATGCGATTGAGTACCGAAGACTTTCCAGCATTGGTGTAGCCAGCAATCGCGACCTGCGGCTCGTTGTTTTTCTCGCGCTTGGAACGTTTGATATCACGCGCCTGCTTCATGTCGACAATCTCGCGCTTTAGCTTGGCCATCTTGGTGTTAATGCGCCTGCGGTCCAACTCAATCTTGGTTTCACCCGGACCACGCGATCCAATTCCGACACCGCCGGCGGCCTGACCTCCGGCCTGTCGGGACATCGACTCGCCCCAACCGCGAAGGCGAGGCAAGAGGTATTCGAGTTGAGCTAGCTCAACCTGCGCCTTACCCTCGCGACTCTTGGCGTGCTGGGCGAAGATGTCCAAGATAATCGCGGTGCGATCGACCACCTTTACCTTGACGGCATCCTCTAGCGCACGGCGCTGGGAAGGTGCTAGCTCGGCGTTTGCGATTACAGTGTCGGCACCTAGCTGCGCAACCAGTTCCTTCAGCTCCTGGGCCTTGCCCTTGCCGAAGAAGGTGGCTGGATCTGGATAGGCTCTGCGCTGCAGCAGTCCATCCAGCACCTCTGCACCTGCTGTCTCAGCAAGCGCTGCAAGCTCGCGCAGACCATTTTCCGCATCGGTCAAAGTCCCGGAGCCCCAGACGCCGATAAGCACAACTTTCTCGAGTCGCAACTTTCGGTATTCGACATCGGTGATGTCCTGCAACTCGGTTGAGAGACCGGCAACACGTCGAAGTGAGTCTCTGGCCTCGAGATCTAGCTGATCGCCGTCAAACTCGTTGCGCGGCGCAGCGGCACCCCTTCGCAGGATGCGGTCAATTGAGGATTCGTTTTCCATCGCACTTTAACCCTAGGGCTGTATTAGGTTTGCAACATGCCTCAGGACCACTATTTCAGCGCGAACCCAGATTCTCCCGCCACCGTTCGCGAGATTTCATACAAAGTGGCCGACCGTGAATTTTTGGTTCAAGCCGCCAGCGGCACCTTCAGTGCAAGCAAACTAGATCCCGGAACCAGCATCCTGCTGAGCAAGCACGATCAGTTTCCCGATTCAGGAAATGTTTTGGATCTTGGCTGTGGCTGGGGGCCAATTTCACTTGCAATTGCAAGTTTGCAGCCCCAGGCAACTCTCTGGGCACTGGACGTGAACGAACGAAGCCTGGGGCTTACCCGGGTAAATGCTGGCCGACTGGGACTAACTAATGTCAAAGCCGTCACGGCCGACCAGATTCCGCCGGATATGCGTTTTGACGCGATCTGGTCTAATCCTCCAATTCGGATCGGAAAGGCCGCACTGCATAAGTTGCTGTCCACCTGGCTACCCAGGCTGGAAAGTGGCGGTAGAGCGATGCTCGTCGTGCAAAAGCAGCTTGGTGCCGATTCGCTGCTGACCTGGATTCAAAACGAATTCCCGGAGCTAACCGCCAGTCGCTTTTCAACCGATAAGGGGTTCCGAATCCTCGAGGTAACTAGAGACTGAAGGTTCCGCTGAAGACCAGTTCCGCCGGTCCTGAAATCGCCACATGCTCTCCGTCTTCGGTCGGGAACATGCGGACACCAACTTCCCCACCCGGCACCCTAACTCGCCAGAAATTCTGACCATTATCTGCCCAGTGCCTAATTGCTAGGGCGGCGGCCGCAATACCAGTGCCGCAGCTCAATGTTTCTCCAACACCGCGCTCGTGGACTCGCATGGAAATGCTGGCGACCCCCTCCTTGATTAGCGGGTCGTCCAGCACTACAAATTCGACATTCGCCCCTTTTCGCGGGCTTGGTTCAAGCTTTGGAGCCCGATGCAGCTCGAGGGCAGCGAGTTCATCCTGATCTGCAAGAGCCACCACGACGTGCGGGTTTCCTAGGTTGAGTCCAAGCCCCGGACGAGCAACGGAAATGCCATCCGCCTTCACAAGGAAGTCTTCCGAATCCACCCCCCAGCGCCCGAGATCAACGGCAAAACCCGTTGAGGTGCTGGTCAGATCTTTGACTCCGGCACGTGTCGCCACGGGAAGAGTAGAGCCGTCAATAATGCTGGCTAGGCCGCGGGAAGTAAGGTAGCGGGCAAACACTCGAATTCCGTTTCCGCACATTTCAGCCTTGGAGCCATCGGCGTTTCGATAATCCATAAACCATTCGGCATTTGGCTCATCGTGCAGCAGGTGAGCCACTTCACTGTTCTCGGTCTTGGTCACCAAGATAAGACCGTCAGCCCCGATTCCAAAGTGTCTGTCGCAGATCAACTGAATTTGCTCTTCGGTGAGATCCAGCACCCCATCGAAGTCGGCAATCAAAACAAAGTCGTTGCCGGTGCCGTGACCTTTGGTGAATTCGATGTTCATGCCCCAAGCCTAATCAAGTTCAGGGCTTGAGGAATCAGCGGTTCATTAGCCGAAATCCAGCCAATTCGCTTATCGCGGCGAAACCACGACATTTGCCTTCTGGCATAACGATTGGTCAGAGCAACTGTCTCAGCCATCGCTTCAGCTTGCGACAACTCGCCATTCAGCTGCGCTATCGCCTGCTTATAGCCAATTGCCATCCTGGCGGTTTTGCCCAGTTCGCCTTGAGCAAGTAACTGCTCGACCTCGCGGGTGATGCCCTGCTGCCACATGGCCTCTACGCGCAGCAAAATTCTACGTTTAAGCTCTTCCCGATCTACAGCCAGGCCAATCTGCAAAGCTGGTTTCCAATACCTGGGTTCTGGGAGTGTCGAGGCGTAGCTCTCGCCGGTAATTTCAATGACCTCAAGTGCCCGAATTACCCTTCTGACATTCTGGGCCGGAATTTTATCGGCGGTCACCGGATCCAGCTTTCTCAGTCGCTCGTGCATCGCCAATGCACCGGCGCTAGCGGATTCTTGCTCGAGACGAAGCCGAACCTGGACATCTGTGGGTGCAAAATCCAACTGATCCAAGGCGGCAGCGAGGTAAAACATGCTTCCGCCGACAAAGATTGGAAGCTTGCCTCTAGCGACAATCCCTAGGCAGGTCTCACGAGCTACTCGTTGATACTCAACCGCCGTCATCTCCTGCGCGGGAGTCAGAATGTCGAAGAGGTGATGAGGTGGGTTGCTGCGTTCTGCTATCGAGAGTTTTGCGGTTCCGATGTCCATGCCGGCATAGAGCTGCATGGCGTCGGCGTTGATTATCTCAACTGGCTGTCCTGAATGTTCTAAAGCAGCCGCCAATTCCAAGGCAAGGGCAGTCTTCCCAGATGCTGTCGGGCCGACTACCGCAAGCAGGCTAAAGGACACTCTTCGACCTGATTGGAATGCCCAGTGATACCTTGCCGCTTCCTGGGACAGGAGCGCCACAGCTCTCTTGCTGACGGCGGTCATAAGCATCGCCACCGCGCGTGCGGCGAACCTGGTATACCGAACCCTCGGAAACCTCCGCCAGTAAGTGATAAGGAGCGGCTTGGGTCACCGAGACGGTAACGACGTCACCGGGGCGAGCAATCTCTCCGCCCTGTGGCACCTCAAAGTGCACAAGGCGATTGTCCTGGGTTCGACCGGTCTGTCGCTGCGTCTGTGAGTCCTTGCGACCTTCCCCGGTGGCAACCAACACCTCTACGGTCTTACCGATCTGCTTCTTGTTCTCCTGCCAGGCAATATCGTTCACCAGTGCCAAGAGGCGCTCGTAACGCTCTTGGACCACTTCCTTAGGAAGCTGGTCTGCGAGCTCAGCCGCTGGTGTCCCCGGGCGCTTTGAATACTGGAAGGTGTAGGCGGTTGCAAATCTGGCGGCTTCGACAACCCGCATGGTTTCCAGAAAGTCTGCCTCGGTCTCCCCCGGGAATCCAACGATTATGTCGGTCGTGATAGCCGCATCTGGGATCAGCTCTCGGACTCGATCTAAAATTCCGAGGTATTTTTCGCTGCGATAGCTGCGACGCATTTCTTTGAGGATTCGGTCGGAGCCCGACTGTAGCGGCATGTGTAACTGGGGCATCACATTATGAGTTTCGGCCATGGCCTCAATTACATCTTCAGTGAATGCAGCTGGATGTGGAGAGGTAAATCTCACCCTCTCAAGACCTTCAATTTGGCCACAGGCGCGAAGCAATTTTGCAAACGCGCCCTTGTCACCAAACTCCACACCGTAGGTGTTTACGTTTTGGCCCAGCAGGTTTACTTCAATGGCACCATCTAGAACCAGGGCACTTACCTCTGCTAACACGTCACCTGGTCGGCGATCCTTTTCCTTGCCGCGAAGTGAAGGAACGATGCAGAAGGTGCAGGTGTTATTGCAGCCCACTGAAATCGATACCCAGCCTGAATAGGCCGAATCACGCTTGGTTGGCAACGTCGAAGGAAAAACCTCCAAGGACTCCAACAGCTCTACCTGGGCCTCATTGTTGTGCCTCGCCCGCTCGAGCAGAGTTGGCAAAGAGCCCATATTGTGGGTCCCAAACACCACATCAACCCAGGGGGCTTTTTTGATGATGACGTCCTGGTCTTTTTGGGCAAGACAGCCACCGACGGCAATTTGAAGATTTGGATTAGCTTCCTTCTTCGGCAGCATGGTTCCAAGATTGCCGTAAAGCTTGTTGTCAGCATTTTCACGAACCGCGCAGGTGTTGAAGACCACGAGATCAGCCTCGGTGCCTTCGGCTTTGGTATAGCCGGCAGACTCAAGCAGCCCCGAGATACGTTCGGAGTCGTGAACGTTCATCTGGCAGCCGTAGGTGCGGACTTCGTAAGTTAGTGACATAGCCAGAGGATTTTACTCTGAGTGCTCTAGGTCCCGCAGAATTCTTGCCGTCAGCTGCGACGAGAATCCTCGGCGCATCAAGAAACCCATGAGTCGGCGGCGGCGAACCTCTGGCTCCAGAGTCGAAAGTTGTTGATAGCGCTTTTTGGCAACGCTGTATGCGGTTTGGTCCTCTAGCTCCGCATCAATTGAACTTAGTGCCTGCTCAGCATCTTGAGCACTAACGCCTTTTTGCTTGAGCTCCCGGGCGATTACAGACTTGGATTTACCCGACACCGCGATTCTGGAATTAACAAACGCCCTGGCAAAGGCGGCGTCATCAATCAGCTGAGCCTCGGTGAAACGATCCAAAACAGAATTGGCGATGTCCTCGGGTATTTCACGTTTTTTGAGAATGGTAGCCAGCTGGTGCCTGGTCTTCATGGAACGGGAAAGCTGGAACAACAGGACATTTTTAGCCCGCTGCTCCAGCTTCTCGTCGGTTGGCTCGTTAGGCATCGTTTGCGGCCTTGGCAACCGGTGTGGCCGCCTCGGCTGGCAAGTCCGCTACCGCGCGTGGCACGCCGATTCCGAGCTTGTGCCTGATCTTCTTCTCGATTGTGTCGGCCACCGCAGGGTTTTCCTTAAGATAACGACGAGAGTTTTCTTTACCCTGGCCAAGCTGTTCACCGTCGAAGGTGTACCAAGCTCCTGACTTCTTGACGATGTCTTGCTCAACACCGAAGTCAATCAGTCCACCTTCACGCGAGATTCCCTCACCAAACATGATGTCGAATTCGGCTTGCTTGAATGGAGCAGCTAGCTTGTTCTTCACGACCTTCACGCGAGTGCGGTTCCCCACCGAGTCAGTGCCTTCTTTCAAGGTTTCAATGCGACGGATGTCCAAACGGACAGAGGCATAGAACTTCAGCGCTTTTCCACCGGCGGTGGTTTCTGGTGATCCGAAGAACACGCCGATCTTCTCGCGCAACTGGTTGATGAAAATCGCGGTGGTGTTGGTGCTGCTGAGGGCGCCGGTTAGCTTGCGCAACGCTTGGGACATAAGTCTGGCCTGAAGGCCCACGTGCGAATCACCCATTTCGCCTTCGATTTCAGCTCTCGGAACCAAAGCAGCCACCGAGTCGATGACGATGATGTCAATGGAGCCGGAGCGAATAAGCATGTCGGTGATTTCCAGGGCCTGCTCACCGGTGTCCGGCTGGCTGACCAGCAGCGCGTCGATATCGACTCCCAGCGCCTTTGCGTATTCCGGGTCAAGTGCGTGTTCGGCGTCGATGAAGGCCGCAATACCACCATTTCGCTGTGCGTTAGCAATGGCGTGTAGTGCAACGGTGGTCTTACCGGATGATTCCGGACCGTAGACCTCGACGATGCGACCCTTCGGGAGGCCGCCGATACCCAGGGCAACATCAAGTGCAATCGAGCTGGTTGAGATTGCTTCAATTGGAGCGCGCTCTTCAGTGCCCAATCTCATTACTGAGCCCTTGCCAAACTGGCGATCAATCTGGGCTAGCGCGGTTTCTAGTGCTTTCTCTCTGTCGGATGCACTTGGCATTTTTACCTCTTTCTTTAGCTCCCTAGAAGCTAATTCGTAGGTCTGACCTTTTAGTTTCTTTCCACAAAACTGTTGAAAACTAAGCGGTTTAGCCCTATCTAGATAGAACACTAGATGTTCGAACAAAATTTCGAATGATTTATTCGGCGTGTCTTTTCTTTACCGGAATCCCGGTCCAGCGGTCCTTGGGGACGGATTGCTGCTTACATAACTCGAGCCAAATCAGCTTGGGATCAACCCCGGCCAGAATGAGCTCCTCCGCGGTTTGATCCTGGAACTGCTGAAGCCGGAAATCCTTTAGCAAAACTTGCGCAAACGGCGCGCCAAATTCATCCAGAAGCAGTTGGTGGAAATGACTTAGTTTCAAAACTTAGTCTGAGAAAACAGCTCTGCCTCGGTCATGAAGGCATCTGGAACAGTGTCAGGGATGTAGGTGTCATCTAGGTAGATACCCTCGACCGATGCGACACGGTCTGAGACCTCACGCATAACAACCGACAGCGGCACCTCAAGGGCCTCAGCTACCGATGCCAAGATCTCAGAGGACACTTCCTTCTGACCGCGCTCAACCTCAGACAGGTAACCCAATGCAACCGATGCCTTCGCTGCCACCTGACGAAGCGTCTGGCCACGACGAAGTCGGTGGGAACGCAAAACGTCACCGATCTCTTGCCTTAGAAGTACCAAAGGTTTTCCTCCTGGAAAATAACCTAGCGGTTGGTAGCGACAAATTTACATTTGCTTGCTGAATGTTTCCTGATTCTCAACCAAGCAGCAGGTGAATTTCATCCGCAATTGCCGCTTTTGCGCTTGCGACTGTAGCGAGGTGGATTTCTGATCTACTTCCCGCTAGCTTTAGCTCGATTGTGCGATCACCCCGCACCGAACTTATCCCGAGATAGACCAGGCCGACTGGCTTATCACCAACCGCTTCAGGACCGGCAACCCCGGTGGTGGAAAGTCCGACTACTTGCTCAGCAGGTATCGCGCAATCGCGAGCAAATCTGCTCCGTACCCCCTGAGCCAATTGCACAGCCACAACTGGATCAACAGGGCCGTGGCCGGCTATCAGCTCGGCGTCGACCCCCAGTTGGTGAATCTTGATCGAATTTTGATAGCAGACAATGCCACCGAGTAAATAATTTGATGCTCCGGGTGTGCTCGCGAAGTCGGCCGTGACCAGTCCGGCGGTTAGCGACTCTGCAACTGCCAAATACAGATTGTTCTCGGCAAAAACTTTACCGAGATTCACTTCTGCGGCCTGAGGTATTGCAATCCGGTGTACCAAGTAATTACAACCGCAAACAAAATCACAGCTTGAGTTAGCCAATCCCACCAGGCACCGAGGAACTCAAATGGCGCAACCGCCATAGAAACTCCGATGATCTGGATGACAGTCTTTAGCTTTCCACCGGAGGATGCCGGAATCACTCTGCGCTTGGCTACCACTAGCCGATAGACCGTGATGCCGAATTCACGAACCAGAATCAAGATTGTGGCCCACCACGGGACTGCACCCTGAATTGAAAGCACGATCAATGCGCCCGACAGCAGTGCCTTGTCCGCAATCGGATCGAGAATCTTTCCCAGGTTGGTAACCAGGTTTCGTCGACGTGCTATTGCCCCGTCAATGCCATCGGTAGATGCCGCCAAAACCAGCAAAATCAGCGCGATCATTCGATCTGCGAAAGAGTCCCAGCCCACCATGATCAGCCAAAGCACGATCGGAACCATCAAGATCCGCAGTGATGTGATCAGGTTGGGAGTTTGGCGGTAAAGAAAAGATCTAGAAGTCATCACGCCTGCCGGTTAGCTGCCAGGCATCTTCATCGCCATCTTCGTCGTCTCCCCCGATATCGCCCTCAAAGACGGCACTGGTAGCGCCGGAAAGTTTGGCCAGAAGCTCAGGCAATTGATCTGGCTTTACCAGCACATCCCTAGCCTTCGAACCTTCGGAGGGCCCAACGATGCCGCGGGACTCCATTAGGTCCATTAGCCTTCCGGCCTTAGCAAAACCAACCCTGAGCTTGCGCTGCAGCATCGAGGTGGACCCAAATTGAGAATTCACGACCAGGCTGGCAGCCTGCAGCAGAAGTTCTAAATCATCACCGATGTCACTGTCTACCACCTTGGTAGCCGCAACCGCAGTCACGTCGTTACGATATTCCGGCTCCATCTGGGCCTTAACGTGTGCCACGACTCGGTGCAGCTCATCTTCAGCAATCCATGCGCCTTGAACGCGAACCGGCTTATTGGAACCCATCGGAGCAAACAGGGCATCTCCCTGACCTACCAACTTCTCAGCACCCGGCTGATCCAAAATAACTCTGGAATCTGTGACCGACGATACGGAGAATGCCAGGCGAGATGGAACATTCGCCTTGATCAATCCGGTAACCACATCCACCGAAGGGCGCTGAGTGGCGAGCACAAGGTGAATACCGGAAGCTCGAGCCAACTGCGTGATTCGCACAATGGAGTCTTCGACATCGCGCGGCGCGACAATCATCAGATCCGCCAACTCGTCCACCACGACCAACAAATAGGGGTACGGCTGCAATTCGCGACGAGAGTTTTCCGGCAGCTTGACTTCACCGGCCACAATTGCCCGGTTGAAATCGTCGATGTGCTTGAACCCAAAACTTGCCAAATCGTCGTACCTGGAGTCCATCTCCTTGACGACCCACTGAAGTGCTTCGGCTGCCTTTTTCGGATTTGTGATGATTGGAGTTACTAGGTGAGGAACTCCCTGATAGGCCGATAGCTCGACTCGCTTTGGGTCGATTAGAACCATGCGAACCTCGGAGGGTTTAGATCGCATCAAAATCGATGTGATCATCGAATTCACGAAGGACGACTTACCAGCTCCGGTGGCTCCTGCAACCAAAAGGTGAGGCATCTTCGCGAGGTTTGCAACTAAGTAGCCTCCCTCGACATCCTTGCCGACACCAATGGTCAATGGGTGGGTTGAATTAGCGGCATTCTTACTGCGCAGCACATCACCGAGCGAAACCGTCTCTCGATCGGTATTGGGGATCTCGATTCCAATTGCACTCTTGCCCGGGATTGGAGCCAAAATGCGCACCTCGTTGGATGCAACTGCATAGGAAATGTTGTTCGAGAGCCTGGTGACTGCCTCCACCTTCACGCCCGGAGCAAGCTCAACCTCATATCTTGTCACTGTCGGTCCGCGCTGGAACCCGGAGACCCTGGCTTCAACATCAAACTCTTTAAAGACGTCATTGATAGCAGCCACGATTTGATCATTGACAGCACTCTTTGCCTTTGGCGGCGTACCGGCAGCCAATAACCCCAGGCCCGGAAGCACGTATGGCTTATTGCTGCGCTTGACGGGAGCGGCTTGGGCAGCCTCTTCGCTCAGCACATCAATTGGCTCGGTAGCGCCCTCCTCTTGCTTGAGAAAGCTCAGGTCTTCGACTGGGTCATCGACTTCAACCACCGGGTAGGTGTCCGCTAAATGTTCATCGACAAAGTCATCGATAGCCTCAACCACCGCGGTGTCAAAGGCAGGTTTGGAGTCCTTTTCCTTATTCCACCAGTTCGACTTTTTGCCATCAAAGGCATCTGGTAGCTCCGCCTTTGGTTTGATGCCGAATAAGAAGTTGTAAAACTCCCCTAGTCGCGGCCTAATTTGGTTCGGTGCGGTGCCGGTCATGATCAGAACCGAGACTGCCACCAGAGCCACAAGCACTGGGGTAGCGCCCCAGATGGTAAGCAAACTCAACAGCGGTCCGCCCACGAGCCACCCAAAGAGGCCACCGGCGGCGGACAGGCCTTCGGGCCCATCGACGTTAGGCGAGGGAGCGCCTGAGAAAATGTGGAAAAAGCCCGAAATTACGGATAGGAATAACCAAAATCCAACTGCAAATCTTGAGCTGTCGCGCACCGAGGCCGGATGCCTAAACAAGTACAGCGAATAGAAAAGGAAAATGGCTGGCAGCGCGTAGGACACTAGTCCGAACAGCATTCCAAAGGTGTAAAAGTGCAGCAGCTTGGCCCAAGGTTCATTGATTAGGAACCAGGCAAACGCTGCGCCAAAAACCGAGAGTAAAAAGACAAAAAACGGAGCACCATCGCGGCGATCTTCATCTGCCAATTTCTCAGTGCTAAATGCCCTTACGACCTTGCCCATAAGGTGAGCAGCACCAAGGTAAATCTTTGACGAAGCGACTAAAAAGCCCTGCCCATGAACCTTCGCCGCACGTGGCTTAGCGGCGGTTGCGCGTGGGGTGGCAGGACGCGCCGGTTTGCGAGCGCTTGGTTTTCTTGGCGGAGGGGTCTTTGAAGCCATGCAGACAAGTTAGCAAGGCTTGCGGACAATTAGCCCTAGGCAGGGCGGGAGGAATGAACAACGATTGGGATAATCATTGGCTTTCGGCGGTGGGCTTTTGCCACCCAGCCACCAATGGTTCTGCGAATTACCTGCTGCATTGTGTAGGTATCTCGCACACCCTCCACCGCAGCTCGCTCCAAGGCCCGCTCAATTTCGGGCAGGATGTCATCGAAGACGTGATCATCTTCGGCGTAAGCCCTGGCGCGAATCTCCGGCCCCTCAACGACCTTTCCAGTTGTTGGATCAATCACGGCGAAGATCGATATAAAGCCCTCGGCAGCCAAAATTCTGCGGTCCTTGAGGTCCTCATCGGTGATCTTTCCGACCGTCTTGCCGTCTACGTAGAGCATGTCGCAAGACACCTGGCCCACCACTTTGGCAACTCCCTCAGACAAATCAATAACCGCGCCATCTTGGACGATGAGGGTCTGCTCAGCTGGAACACCGGTTTGGATTGCCAATTTGGCATTGGCGTGCAGATGCCTGGCCTCACCGTGGATTGGCAAGACATTTTTTGGCTTGAGGATGTTGTAGCAGTAGAGCAGCTCTCCGGCGGCAGAATGTCCTGAAACGTGCACCTTGGCATTGCCCTTGTGAACCACGTTAGCCCCGAGGCGAATCAGTCCATCGATGACCCGATAGACCGCATTCTCATTGCCGGGAATCAGCGATGACGCCATGAGCACGGTGTCGCCATCACCGATGATGATTCGGTGATCACGATTTGCAATCCGAGACAGCACAGCCATCGGCTCGCCTTGACTTCCGGTGGACATCAAAACGATTTGGTTGTCGGGAATCTCATCAATGTCGTTTAGGTCGACAATCAAACCCTCAGGGACTCTTAGGTAACCCAGGTCCGCTGCAATAGCCATATTGCGAACCATGCTGCGGCCAACAAAGGCTACCTTGCGGTTATTTGCGAGCGCCGCATCCAGCACCTGCTGCACGCGGTGGACATGAGACGAGAATGATGCGACCACGACCTTGCCAGGTGTTTTGCTAATCACGTTCTCGATTACCGGACCAATTTCGCGCTCCAACGGAGTGAACCCCGGCACGTCGGCGTTGGTGCTATCCACCATAAACAGATCCAAGCCCTCTTCACCAATGCGAGCGAAGGTGCGCAAATCGGTCAGTCGACCATCCAGCGGCAACTGGTCCATTTTGAAATCCCCGGTGGCCAAAACGGTTCCCGCACTGCTTCGGATGATTACCGCAAGCGAATCTGGAATCGAGTGATTGACCGCTACGAACTCAAGGTTAAATGGCCCAAGCTGCTCAACTTGCCCCTCTTTCACCGTGTGCGAAAAGGGCGTAATCCGGTGTTCCTTTAGCTTGGCCTCAACCAAAGCAAGGGTGAGCTTAGAGCCAATCAGCGGAATGTCTTTTCGCATGGCAAGTAGGTAAGGCACGCCACCGATGTGATCCTCGTGGCCGTGCGTCAAAACCGCCCCAACCACACGATCCAGCTTGTCTTCCAGATAGCCAAAGTCCGGGAGGATCAAGTCAACGCCAGGCTGGGTCTCCTCTGGAAACAAAACTCCACAGTCCAAAATCATGATTTGACCATCGAGTTCAAACACGGTCATGTTCCGGCCAATTTCGCCGATTCCGCCCAGCGGAATAATGCGAAGCACGCCTGGCTTTAGGGCTGCCGGTGCCAAATACTCCACTAGCGAGTGGTTCCTGCGACCTTAGGCAATGCGCCACCTGCGGCTGCGTTACGATCTGGTCTGAAGTTATCGAAGCTAAGGCCCGGCACTGCTACCACCTGGTCGATACCGGTTTCAATTGCTGCTGCCTCGTGGTCCTCTGGACCAACCAGCGGAAGTCGAACCCTCGGCGAGTTGATCTGACCTAGGCCGTGGAGCACATACTTGGCGGCAACGGTTCCTGGGACATGCGTCATGATGGCGCGCTGAAGCGGCTCAAGAGCATTGTGAACCTTCAAGGCAGCGTGGAAGTCGTTCTTGTTGGTGGCATCGACCAGCTCGCGATAGGCATGCGGGGCGATGTTGGCGGTAACTCCGATCAGACCGGTGGCACCAATTGAAAGGTGTGGCAAGACGTTTGAATCATCGCCCGAGAAGTACATCAGACCAGTCTCAAGCATCAATCTTGAAGCCTGTGCCAAATCACCCTTGGCATCCTTGATGGCAACAATGTTGGGGTGCTTTGCAGCGCGGTGGAAGGTGTCGTAGGAGATGGCGACTCCGGTGCGACCCGGAATGTCATACAAAATCACTGGCAAATCAGTAGCGTCGGCAATCAACCTGAAGTGAGTGAGGATTCCGGCCTGGGTTGGCTTGTTGTAGTAGGGAGTGACAATCATTACACCGTCAGCGCCCGCCTTTTCGCTGGCCTTATAAAGCTGCATGGCGTGAGCGGTCTCATTAGATCCACCGCCGGTGATAATCTTGGCGCGACCTGAGGATACCGACTTACCCACCTCAACCAGCTTGATCTTCTCGGCATCGGTGAGCGTCGAGGTCTCGCCGGTGGTGCCAGTCACGACAACGCCGTCGGCACCGTTTGAAATCACATAGTCAATGTGACGCTCGGTGGCGTCCCAGTCGACCTCACCTTCGGCCGTCATCGGGGTGACAAGCGCCACAAGTACCTGACCGAATAGATCTCGCTGTTTTTGAACCATTTGCCTAGCCTACCTGCAAGGCAAAGCCCCATCCAAGCGATAACGTTGGTATTTGTGCGCCAACGAAGGCTTGAAAACTGGGGTTTAGAACCCGCGAATCTGGTGAAAAACCTGCTCGCTGGGCTGACGGTAGCAATCGTTGCACTCCCCCTTGCACTGGCCTTTGGCATTGGATCGGGCCTGGGTGCTCAAGCCGGACTCACCACCGCAATCATCGCCGGCGTCCTAGCCGCCGTGTTTGGTGGCAGCAAGCTCCAAGTTTCGGGGCCAACTGGAGCTATGACGGTCATCCTGATCCCCATCGTCTCAACCTTTGGCGCTGCCGCAATCCTGCAGGTTGGACTGATGGCCAGTGGGTTTTTACTGCTGGCCGCGGGGATGAGACTTGGTAAGCACATTCACAGGCTCCCGACCTCACTGATAGAGGGCTTTACGGCCGGGATCGCCCTGGTAATTGCGATGCAACAGGTGAGTTTTGTGCTCGGGGTCGAACTCAGAGCCCACGACCACATTTGGGAGTCGGTATTTGAGGAGATTCAGACCTGGAGCGCGAACCCGCAGCTGACCCCGGTGTTGATTGGTTTTTTTGTAATCCTCATCAACGTTTTTGGAGCAGGCCGCTGGCCGAGATTGCCACTCGCGCTGATCAGCGTGGTGCTAGCCACTGTGGTAGCAAACCTGCTGAACCTAGACCTAGATCGAATTGGCACATTACCCGGCGGCATTGGGGAAGTTAGTTTTGAATTTTTCGACGCTGGCAACTGGCTTGCGCTTTTGCCATCAGCTCTGGCAGTGGCCTTTTTGGCTGGATTGGAGTCATTGCTGTCAGCCAAGATTGCCGATCGGGTTTCCGGTTTCGAGCAGCATCAGCCGAATCGAGAGCTTTTAGGTCAGGGAATTGCGAATCTGGTTGTGCCGTTTTTCGGCGGTGTGCCAGCCACGGCGGCTCTGGCAAGGACCGCGGTAAATGTAAGAGCGGGGGCAAACTCGAGAATCGCCGCAATCAGTCACGCCTTATTCCTTGCCATTTTCGTACTCTTGCTTTCCAGCCAAATCTCCCAGATCCCGTTAGCTGCCCTCGGTGGCGTACTAATTGCTACCGCCTACCACATGATTCGAATTGAGGAGCTGAGGGCAACCGCCCGCCAATCCAAACTCGATGGATTGGTGCTTATCGTGACACTTGTGGCGACTGTGGTTTTGGATCTCATCAGCGCTTTGGCGATAGGCCTACTGCTCTACCTTGCGCTCAGAAAAACCAAGCTCTCGAAGCGCTTGATTCCGATTGACGCTGAGGAGACCTTGGGAGACTAAGGAGCGACTCGACCGTTAGCGTTGAAGGATTCGTAAGTCAGAGGCATCAACTCGGCCCAGAACTCCTCCATCTTCTCCGCAACCATCTCGATCTCACGCTGTGGGAAAGATGGGAAATGCGTGCCTTCGCGCTGAGTGCGAAGTGAGAGGAAGTTCATAAGTGAGCGTGAATTCATGGTGACATACATGCTCGAGTAGATGTTCAATGGCAGCACGATGCGAGCCACCTCGCGAGCCACACCAGCCTCCAGCATGCGCTGGTATGCCTCATAGGCCGCGCGGGTAACCGCCATGGTCTCCTGCTCAACCAGAGCGGTTTGCTCGGCGGTGCCATCTTGGAATTCGTAGTGCCCAGGCTTTCCAACCTGAATCAACTTACGCTCTGGACCTGGCACGTAGAAAACTGGGCGAAGCTCGCGGTAGCGACCCGACTCTTCGTTGTAGCTTGCGATGCGGTGACGCATGAACTCGCGAAATACAAAGATTGGCGCTTGCACGTAGAAAGTTAGCGAGTTGTGCTCAAATGGGGAGCCGTGACGATCACGCATCAGGTAGTTGATTAGTCCCTTATCGCGCTTTGCGGTATCGGCATCGGTGCTCTTTGCACTCTCCAGCGTCTGCTCGCCCTGAGTTGAGACTCGGGCCGCGAACAGGACATCTGCATCGTTTGCGGAAGCCCGCACCAATTCGACGGTTACGTCAGATCTAAATTGAATTTCACTCACAAGCCACAAGCCTAGACGAGGCAAAGTAAAAAAACGCAACACTGGGCAACAGCGAGGCGCTATCACTTACCCTTGCTAGGTGGAAATCTCCGGCATCTACTTAGCGCTAGGTCTTTTTGGACTGACGCTAATTGCGGGCATCTATTACAAGGTGTCCTCCGGCAGCGGCAGAGCCGTACAGCGCAGTCAGCCGATTGACCTCGCCGAGCTTGCGGCTCACAAAAACGGCTTTTTGGTCAAGCAGCTCGGCAAGCACGCGACTCTGTTGCAGTTCTCTACCGAATACTGCGGGCAGTGCCCAGGCGTCAGAAGAGCGCTAGCGCAAATTGAGTATCGTTCCGGCGGCGTGCTGCACGCCGAGGTTGATCTAACCGACCGACTAGATTTGGCAGCCAAATTCAACATTTCCCAAACCCCTACCGTTTTTATTCTCAATAGCCGTGGTGAGGTAACCTTCCGCGTCAGCGGAGTCCCAAAGCCCGGAGTTATTCAGCAGGAACTAGCCAAGTTAGGAATCAAATGAGTGCAGAACTAATCGACCCACGCGGACCAAGATTTGGAGCCGCCATCACAAGCGCGCTTTCGCTAAGTGCTTTTGGCATTGCGGTATCACTGGAGAATGGCTTCTCAGCCGCCTACCCGTTTATTGTGCTACTAGCAGTGCTGTTCAGCTGGAGCGTCTTTAGCCCAAAAACCCACCCATACGGACTGATTTTCAAAAAGCTGGTGCGCCCTCGTCTGGCTGCGCCTAGCGAGTTGGAGGATTCACGTCCACCACAGTTTGCGCAAAAGGTTGGTCTGGGATTCGCTCTGCTTGGACTAATTGGTTACTGGATTGCTCCGGTGCTGGTGGCGGTGAGTGCTGGGTTTATATTCTTCGCAGCTTTCCTAAACGCATTCTTCAACTTCTGCCTCGGCTGCCAGATGTATTTAGGCCTAAAGCGCTTTGGAATTATTCGCTAACTTGATGGCCTTGCGAATCGACTTGCGGGCCAGTTTGCGATCACCCGAGGCGTCATAGCACTCCCCCAGCCGAAACCAAAGCTCCCAGTTCTCCGGATCTTCGGAGACCAGGCTCTTGATGCGCTCGAATTCGCGTCCAGCACTGGCTTTGGTGGCGCGGCCACTGGGGCGAAGTTCGAACTGCAACTGCGGTAGCGAATTGGCTTTGGCAAGCTTTTCGGCTTCAATGCCAAACTTGACCTCGATGAGGATCGCCCAAGCGGCAACCAGTGGCAGTACAAGCAGAGCAAACCCCATGGCCTTTGCCACAATGTCCTCATCGAGCATGAGCAGGATTGCCTTTTGGCCCAGCAGTAAAACATAGACAACTGCCAAGGCGGTCATGACCAGCGCCCAGATTTTGGCAGACACTAGCCTGCTACCACCCGATCAAGACCCACGGTGAGGCCGCTGGCGTCCTTGGCGAACAAAATGCTTCGGCGAATGCCCTCGGAATATGCGTGATGCGAAGCAACCTCATGCGAGATGGTTAGTAGTTCGTTTGAGGCCCCGAAAATCACATCTTGTTTCGCTGAAACACCTTTGAGTCGAAGCGAATGGATCGGCACTGACCCAACCACCTGTCCGCGAGCCGGTTGATCTACGCCTGGAATTAGGGGTTGGACCATGCCGCTGCGAGCGGCAGCGATCTGTTCCGCGGTCCTGACCGCGGTGCCAGAGGGTGAATCAACCTTGCCGGCATGGTGAGCTTCCACGATTTCGATTGAGTCAAAGTACTTGGCTGCTTGAACTGCAAATTGCTGAGCCAACATCGAACCAATCGAGAAGTTAGGAATTACAACTGCAGCAGCTGTTGGGTGCTGAGAGAGTAGCTTCCTGAGCTCCTGAAGATGAATCTCACTCCAGCCTGATGTGCCAATCACGATCTTTAGGCCGTGGCTTACGGCGAACTCGACTACCTTTGGGCTGACATCGGGAAGTGTGAAATCAACCACCACGTCGGCACCCAGCATTTGGGAGAGGTCCGACTTTGAGTTCAGCGCGGCATGGAGTTTTAGGTTGGCATCGGCATCGATTAGGTCGATGGCCAATGAGCCCATACGGCCACTTGCACCCACTACTGTTACAGAGATCATGTTGATAAACCTATCAAGCCAACTCTTGAAGCTGCTCTAAACCTTCGCCAACCGCGATCAGCGACGATGGCGAGGTAATGATTCTCTGTGCAATCTGCTGAACATCGGATAGCGAAACCGCACGGAAGCGCTCCATGACCTCAGAGACGGACAGATATTCACCTGTCCCAATCTCGGCCGAGAGCAGTCGGTTCATCCGGGCGATTGAGCTCTCGTAACGAAGCGCCAAACCACCGGTGATGTTACCCAGCGCTAGGTCATACTCAGCCTGAGTAACCCCACCATCGGCCAGCTCTCGGAAAATATCCCAAATCAGCTTGGTGACAACACTCGCGTTCTCCGGATTAGTGCCGGCATAGATGCCGAAGTAGCCGGCATCGGCATAGCCCTGCTGATAGGAATAGGTCGAATAGGCCAGGCCGCGCTCTTCGCGAATCGCCTGATACAACCTCGAAGACATTCCACCACCGAGGATGGTGTTCATGATGCCTAGTGCGTATCTGGCGTCATCGTTGCCGCGAATGCTTTGAAAGCCAAGCAGCACGTTTGCCTGGGCAACATCCTTTTCGACAAATCTAAATTTCTCGGCCTGACCAAGCTCGGCATCGAATTGGGCGCGACGCGGGTTTGGCGTTGAAGCGCCCAGCCAGTTAACTCGCGACAGTTCTTTCTCGGCAAGCTCCAACACCTGCTCGTGCATAGCACCGCCGGCAACCGTAATTACCAAGTTTTCTGGGCGATAGTGCTTGAGGTAGTGCTCAAATACCGAGTCGCGATCTACCGCATTGATGGTCTGCGCAGTGCCGCCAATTGGGCGACCAAGTTCATGATTTGGCAGTAGCGCCTCAGCCAAGGCCTCGTGAGCGACATCCTCAGGATCATCGTCATTCATGGCGAGTTCTTCGAGAATCACGGTGCGCTCCACCTTGAAATCAGCCTCGTCGATTCTCGCCGAAGTAAACATATCCAACAGCAGATCCATCGCCAACGGCAATGCGGAGTTTTGGACCCGTGCGTAGTAGCTGGTGTATTCCTTCGCAGTGGCAGCATTTGATGACCCACCAACCGAGTCAAACGCCACCGAGATGTCCTTTTGGCCGCGACGTGCGGTGCCCTTGAAGAGCAAATGCTCTAGGAAGTGAGTTGAACCATAGTGCCCACCGGTTTCGTCCCTCGAACCAACCGCGACCGAAGCCGAGATGGCCACCGAAGGTGCTCCCGGAACCTCTTCGGTGAGAACGCGAACACCGCTGGGCAGCACCGAGCGAGAAACTCGGGCTGCCTCAGCGGTGAACGACTGTGACTTATTTAGTTCGAAGAGCAATGCTTACTCTGCTTCCGCAGCGCTTCCTTCATCCTCGACAACTGGGGAAAGCGATAGCTTGCCGCGGTCATCAATCTTGGTGATTTCAACCTGAAGCTTCTGGCCAACCTCGAGCACGTCTTCGACGTTCTCAACGCGCTTGCCGCCAGAGATCTTCTTTAGCTCGGAGACATGCAGCAGGCCGTCCTTACCAGGCATTAGCGAGATGAAGGCGCCGAAGGTGGCTAGCTTCACAACGGTTCCTAGGAAGCGCTCGCCAATCTCAGGAACGTGTGGGTTTGCAATCGCGTTGATCGCAGCCTTGGCAGCATCCGCACTCTGACCGTTGGTCGCACCAATGTAGACAGTTCCGTCGTCCTCGATCGAGATCTCGGCGCCGGTGTCCTCCTGGATCTGGTTGATCATCTTGCCCTTTGGACCAATGACCTCACCGATCTTGTCGACAGGAATCTTCACCGCGATAACGCGAGGTGCGTATGGCGATAGCTCGTCTGGCTCGTCAATTGCCTCTAGCATCACGTCAAGGATGTAGTTTCTAGCTTCCTTGGCCTGAGTTAGAGCCCCAGCCAATACCGAGGCTGGAATACCGTCCAACTTGGTGTCTAGCTGAATTGCGGTAACGAACTCACGAGTACCGGCAACCTTGAAGTCCATGTCTCCCAGGGCGTCTTCTGCACCGAGGATGTCGGTCAAAGCCGCGTACTGCACCTTGCCGTCAACGGTGTCAGAGATCAGACCCATTGCGATACCGGCAACAGGTGCGCGCAGTGGCACACCGGCGTTAAGTAGCGACAAGGTTGATGCACAAACCGAACCCATTGAGGTGGAACCGTTTGAACCAAGCGCCTCGGACACCTGACGGATTGCGTAAGGGAAATCCTCGCGCTTTGGCAGTACCGGCACAAGTGCACGCTCTGCCAATGCTCCGTGACCAATCTCACGACGCTTTGGCGAACCAACGCGACCGGTCTCACCGGTGGAGTAAGGCGGGAAGTTGTAGTGGTGCATGTAGTGCTTTGAGGTCTCTGGGGTCAAAGCATCAAGCTGCTGCTCCATCTTGAGCATGTTCAAGGTGGTGACACCAAGAATCTGGGTCTCACCGCGCTGGAAGATCGCCGAACCGTGGGTGCGAGGAATAACTGCAACCTCGGCATCCAGGGCACGAATGTCGCGAAGTCCGCGACCGTCGATACGGATGCCTTCCTTTAGCACACGGGTGCGCATAACCTTCTTGGTCACCGACTTGTAAGCGGCAGAGAACTGTGCCATCTCGGTCTCGGATAGCACTGCGGCTAGCTCCTCCTTGACCTTGGCCTTTAGCTCATCATCGGCATCCTGGCGGGTCTGTTTGTCGGCAATCTGGTAGATGCGGGCAAGCTCGGCCTCGGCGGCCTTCGAAACGGCTGCGTAAACCTCATCGGTGTAAGGCAAGAACACTGGGAACTCCGCGGTTGGCTTAGCGGCCAATTTTGCAAGCTCAACCTGAGCGCGAACCAATTCCTTGATGAATGGCTTGGCAGCCTCTAGACCCTGAGCAACGATCTCCTCGGTAGGTGCGATTGCACCGGCAGCGATTAGGTCCATCGAGACCTCGGTAGCCTCAGCCTCAACCATCATGATTGCGACGTCTTCCTTGCCATCTTCGATGACAACGCGACCGGCAACCACCATGTCGAATACCGCGTTAGCTAGCTGGGAGTGCTTAGGGAATGCCACCCACTGGCCATCGATCAGTGCCACACGAACACCGGCAACTGGGCCGGAGAATGGCAATCCTGCCAACTGAGTGGACATCGACGCGGCGTTGATTGCAACGACGTCGTAGAGCTCGTCTGGCTCGATTGACATAACGGTCACGACGACCTGGATCTCGTTACGAAGTCCGTCTACGAACGATGGGCGAAGTGGGCGGTCGATTAGACGTGCAGCCAAGATAGCGGCGGTCGATGGACGTCCCTCGCGACGGAAGAATGAGCCCGGGATCTTTCCTGCCGCATACATACGCTCTTCAACGTCGATGGTTAGCGGGAAGAAGTCGAACTGGTCCTTTGGCTGCTTGGAGGCGGTGGTCGCCGAAAAGAGCATGGTCTCTTCGTCGATGTATACCGCTGCGCTACCGGCTGCCTGCTGCGCAAGGCGTCCGGTCTCGAAGCGAACTACGCGCTTGCCGTGCTTGCCGTTATCAATGATTGCTTCTGTTGCTTTGATTTCTGAGCCTTCCATGGCTCCTCCTATTTCCTCAGCGCACGCGAAAACCCAACCTGCAAGTGCAAGTTTTGCTGCGTGCTGGAGAAGGCCGATTGGCCTTATGAAGTGCTGGTCGTCAGTAAAAACATCTGGGGCAATCGACCCAAAAATTTCCACCGAGGACCCGCCTTCGCGAACTCCTAAGAAAAGCCTAACAACGAATGCGCAAATTGCCTAGGAAATGCAAAACCCCCGGACACATGTGTCCGGGGGTTTTGGCGTAAAGATCGAAACTATCGACGAAGGCCTAGGCGCTCGATTAGCGAACGGTAACGTGCGATGTCAACGTTCTGCAGGTAACCGAGTAGACGGCGACGCTGACCGACAAGTAGCAACAGTCCGCGACGGGAGTGGTGATCGTGCTTGTGGTCCTTCAGGTGCTCGGTGAGGTCAGCAATGCGGCGGCTCAGCACAGCAATCTGCACCTCAGGAGAACCGGTGTCGCCTGGCTTAGTGGCGTATTCCTCGATGATTTGGGTCTTTACGGCTGGATCTAATGCCATTGCGTTTCCTTTCCCTCGCTGCGCGGTGCCTGAAACAGGATGTTTCAAGCTCTCTTTATCCGCGGCCGTTACACGGCAACCTGAGAAGTCTAGGGATAAAAAGCGATTTCGTCTAGGCGGTGGTTCCCTCATCGGTGGAACTCAGCGGTGTTGGCTCAACATATTTGTTGCCGTCATAGAAAGATCGAGTCGGCTTGAGGGCGAAAACCATGTGGATCACAAAGACCGCGAACCCCAGCGCAAAGATAGGTGCTATCAAGAAGATGATTGACATCAAGGCTTCTACCGGCAGGTCCTCAAGGCCTGTTAGGTCATTCCCGACATAGCTGCTTGCGACCGCGACCAAACCGACAATGGCAAATATTGAGTACGCCACCGGCACTAGCAGCAACAGCAGCCATTTGCCGCTGAAACCGGCATCATGAAAGCGCCTCGCCGTTATTGAGAGCCCCGGTATAAACAACACCAGGTTGGCCAGCGAGGTCAGCGGTGTCGGTGCACTGAGTGTCGAAGCCAGCACCTCTTCAAGATTTTCGCTGTCAAGCGGTGCGGCAGGCCAAATCACTGTCTCAATGGTTCCAAGCACCAGGCTCAGCAAAATCGTAAATAGCACCCAGTACCAAAACTCGGAGCGCGAAGCCCGACCTTTGAAATTGAAATAGTTTTTGAATCCGGCTGCAATTGCGTCTACAAAGCTCATAACAAGAACACTACTCTCCGAGGATTTCTTTGGATTTTTCGACATCCACAGCGATCTGGGCGATTAGCTCCTCGAGCGATGCGAACTTAGTCCACCCTCTAACCTGTGCAACAAATTCGCAGGTTACTTCTTGGTCATACAGATCAAGATCGGTGCGGCCGATAACGTGAGACTCCAAAACCCTTGGCACCTCTCCAACGGTGTCGTTAGTGCCAACTGAGTGTGCCGCCGGGTAGCGAATACCTTCGGCGTATAGATAACCCGCGTAGACCCCATCGCCAGGAAGGTAGCCCTCGGCGCTGCGGGAGATGTTTGCGGTTGGAAAACCTAGGGTCCGACCCAATTTCCGACCGTGCTCAACTAAACCTGTGACCTGGTGGTTGCGACCAAGCAGCAGGTTTGCAACCTCCACCTTCCCAGCATCCAAAATCTCGCGCAGATCGGTGGAAGAAATCTTCCGCCCAGCCACCTCAACGTTGGCAACCTCGCGAACCCGAAAACCAAACTCCGGCCCAAGCGCTCTGAGATCGTCAATGCCCCCGGAGCCGTGGCTGCCAAATCGAAAACCCTGTCCGACAAATATCATCTGAGCCGATAGCGGTGCAATTACCTGCTCGATAAATGCCCTGGGGCTGAGGTTTGCTAACTCTTGAGTAAAGGGCAGGGTGAGTAAAACCTCAACGCCGGTCGCCTCTACCAGGTTGGATTTTTGCATAGGGCCGATAAGCGGCCGGGGGCAATTATCGGGATCCAGCAGGGCTTTTGGGTGCCGATCGAATGTGATTGCGGCTGGAACTAAACCAGCATCCTGGCAGTACTCGACCAGTTCATGCAGCAATTGCTGGTGACCGAGGTGAAGGCCGTCGAACTTACCAATCGCTACAGCGGTGGCTCCCAACTCGGCTGGCAATTCTGTGGAATTAGAAATTTGGAGCATTGTGCTTCCTCAGCCAAAGCAAGCCCAAGATTGGAAGTAGCAGTGGAATGAACGCGTAACCTGCACCAAAGCCGGACCAGACCGACGGGTGGGCAAAGAGATCAGGCAGCATAAGGCTCAGAGCCCCCACCAGTAGCACGCCAACCAGCTCAAACCAGATTGTGAAGCGTGCAATTCGCTGCCACTTGGGTTGCTGCTTGGTGAGTGAGATGGTGGCAAGCACATAGACAGCCGCGGAAATCGCCGATAGCGAGTATGCCAGTGGAGCTTGTTCAAACTCTCTAATTAGCTGGTAGCTGGCCCTCGCGGTGGCCGAAAGGGCAAAAATGGCATAGACGGCAATCAGCAGTCTTCCGATACCGAGGGATTGAGTTGGCACCGGATAAGTGTAATTGAGGTCTACTGCGTTACTTCAGTTTCGAGCTTTAGGCTCGGGTTTCCCGAGTCGATCAGCGCTGCGGATGCAATTCGAATGTGCTCAGGCAGAGGTGAAGACACACCGGTTGCGATCACGCCCTGGGCATCGAGGCGGAGCAGGTAACGAGCGGTGTTGCGCAAATCGACGGTGTCCTCACCGCAAAGCCCCATCTTGATTCCATAAATCGGCGCATATGGCGCTAGTGCATCGACCGCACCCAAAAGCGGCTTGACCTCGTTGTCTCGGTTGTAAACGAAATCAACAGTCTGGGCGTCAACGTCCTTGACAAGGTCTACCTGGGTACCAGCGGTCTGAATCAATCGGGCATCTGGCACCACAACGCTTGCTAAGTCACCGGGGATGGTTGCGATGTTGGCCAGCGGGTAACCGGTGGTCAAAGTGCTCGAGAAACCGGTGATGCGCAGTTCGCCATCGCTCAGCGCATAGATGGCATCCGACTCCAATTCGTTGGAGTCTGCGATGAAGCTCAGGTCCAGATCCTCACCGGTTTCGGTCTCCAACCAGAATTCCATGGCATCGCGTGCCGGGCCAAGCGCAGTTGGGGAAATGATGATCTCTTGATCTTCAAAAACACCAAATTCATTTAGCGCCGCAATTGCAGGGTCGGACCAATTGGTGATCTTGCCGGAGAAAATGCCCGCCAGAGTCGGGGCATCGAGGGTCAACTCGTAGTTTTCACCAACCATAAAGGTGATGACAGCTGCATCAATTGCCACCGGAACAGTAAGGAATGGCTCACACTTGAAACCCTGGTGATCGGTGATTTCGATGCCGCTTGCCGCTTCCTCAACAATGTTGAAGCTCAGCCCGCAAGCGTTGGTCATGCTGTCGCTCCAGAAGCTTGAAACATCCAGCACCGACTCGGTAGCGACTAGGTCTACTGAGCTCTCCGGGCAAACTACGGTGCGCTCGGCGAGCTCAACAATCAAAGAGTCTGGCATTGGAGGGTCACATGCCGTCAAGGTGGCCAGGATGGCTCCCGATAGAGCGATAGCCGAAACTAACTTGCGCATTTACTTTCCCTCCAAATGGGACATCTGGGGCACGGAATCCGTGCCCCAGATGTCTTTATTCAATTTGTAATTAGTTGATCTTTGCAACTAGCTTCAGTGCGGTCTTCTGGAAGTTGCCAGATAGTGCAACGTATCCAACAGCCGCAGCCTTAGCTGGGGAGCAGTCCTTGATGAAGTAGGTCAAGTACTCGCGCACTGCATCAGCCTTTGCGGTACCTGCCTTGGTAGGAGCGATGCCGTAGGAAACTAGCGAGAGGTTGTAAGCACCAGCTAGCTTCTTGTTGTAGTCGAACACAACCTCTCCAGTTGCCTTCATCGAGGTTGCCTCGATGAACTTCTTGGAGTTTGCAATGCTTGGCTTTAGGAACTGGCCAGAGCCGTTCTGAAGGTGAGCGATTGCCAGCGCGTTCTTGTTGGCGTCAGCTAGGTCGATGTAACCGAAGGAGTTAGCGGTCGACTTGATGGTGGTTGCCACTGCGGAGTTACCACTTGCGCCAACTCCGACAACACCGGTGGCTGCTGACTTGAATGAGTCAGCCATGGTCCAGGCGCTGCCTGCAACCTGCTTCAGGTAGTTGGTGAAGTTAGCAGAGGTGCCAGAGCCGTCCGAACGGTAAACCGGAGTGATGGTGGCGTCTGGAAGCTTTGTGGTCTTGTTCAGAGCAACAATCTTCTTGTCGTTCCACTTGGTGATCTTGCCGAGGTAGATGTCGCTGATGACAGCTGCAGTCAGGTTTAGGCGGCTAACACCTGCGATGTTGTAGGAGATAGCGATTGGGCCACCCAGTAGCGGTACGTAGGTGAAGTCCTTTGGCTTGGTCTCAGTCGACTTGTACACGATGTCAGATCCACCGAAGTCGCTGACGCCCTTGGTGAAGTCAGAGCGACCGGTGGTCGAGCCCTTGGAAACATAGGTCACCTTGTGAGCGGTGTATCCAGCTGCACACTCAGTCTGTAGCGACAGGGTGTAGCTAGCACCGGTGCCGGTGATGGTTTCGCCAGCCATTGCTGCAGATCCGCTGAACACGGAAGCTGCGACAAGCGCCGCACCAGCAGAGATGCTGGCAAACTTCTTCAAACGCATTGGTTCTCCTTTATAGAAAGTCTTGATGACGAATAGATTCTTTGGTTACCGGATTAACCCACTCTGTTCAGAAGGTAAACCGATGGTGAACATCAACCAAATCGTCCATTCACGTACTCGTTGGTGCGCTCGTCCTTCGGGCGAATAAAGACGTTCTCGGTGGTGTCGAATTCGACAACCTCGCCGGGGTTTCCGTTCTCCGATAGGAAGAAAGCGGTGGAGTCGGCAACACGCTGCGCCTGCTGCATGTTGTGGGTAACGATGACAATCGTCATGTTCTCCTTCAGCTCCAGGATGGTCTCCTCGATGCGTCGGGTTGAGCCCGGATCCAGGGCCGAGCATGGCTCATCCATCAAGAGCACGTTTGGGTTCATCGCAAGCGATCTTGCGATGCACAGACGCTGCTGCTGACCACCGGATAGCGAAAGCGCTGGCTCGGAAAGTCGGTCCTTAACCTCGTTCCACATCGATGCGCGAGTGAGCGAAGTTTCAACCAGGCCATCGGCATCCTCAATCTTGCGACCGGAGAGCTTTAGGCCGGACAGGATGTTCTCCTTGATGGTCATGGTTGGAAATGGGTTTGGCTTCTGAAAGACCATGCCGATTTCAATGCGGACATTCACGGGGTCAACTGCCTCGGCATAAATGTCCTGGCCATTTAGCAGCACCTGACCGCTGAGGCCGGCACCCGGAATTAGCTCGTGCATGCGGTTCAGGGTGCGAATGAAGGTCGACTTTCCGCAACCGGAAGGGCCGATTAGCGCGGTGACGTGGTTGTTCTGAAACTGCAAAGAGACATCACGCAATACGTGGCGCTCACCAAACCAGACGTTGATGTCCTTGGTTTCAAGGTGATTGAGGTTGCTCATTATTTCTTTCTCCTCTTTGGCTTGGTGCCGACGCGAGTGGCGGAAGCCAAACGTGCTCCCACGAACAAAATTCCGACGAAAATCAGTAGCACCAGTGCCGCACCCCAGGCGCGCTGCAAGCTGGTGGCATCTCCCAGGTAGAGGAAGTTGTAAATGTAAGTAGGCAAAGTCGCCATACCGCCAGCGGTTGGGTTGAGGTTGGTCTCATTCGCAATAACGGCGGTAAGAATCAATGGCGCAGTCTCACCGATGATTCGAGCGACCCCCAAAAGCACTGCAGTCACAATGCCTGATTTAGCGGCCGGCAGCGTAACCATAAAGAACGCTTTATAGCTTGGAGCGCCAAGGGCCAGTGCACCGTTGCGTAGCTCCGCAGGAACTAGGCGCAGCGCCTCCTCAGCGACACGGGCGATGGTTGGAAGCATCAGCGGGATCAGGGCGAGGGATGCCATTAGGCCGACCTGGCTAGACCAACCGCTCACAATCAACATTGAGTAGATAAACAAACCGGCAACCACCGATGGCAAACCAGCCAGGGCTTGAAGCAGGGTCCTAACTACTCCCCTTGCGCCATCCCTGGTCTCCGTCAAGTAGACGGCGGTCGCCACACCCAGTGGCACCGTAAT
>DLPB01000001.1:2809-14967 GCA_002479805.1 Micrococcales bacterium UBA7469 | reverse complement strand
GCACCCTCGGAGATAACGCTCCACAGCACAGATGCCAGAAGCACCAGAACAAAGGTTGAGAAGAAGAAGGTCACGACCACCAAAAGGCCGTCGTTGACACCCTTGCGACCGTAGGAGTAAAAACCAGCCCAAGCACCGAAGATCAACTGGATTGGCAAGAAAATGGTCAATAGCGCAGCCATGAAATCAAGCTGCAACCCGAGCCAGGCCGCGACAAAAATGGCTGCTGGCACCACCGATGCTGTCCAGGAGGCGAAGCGAACCCGGCTGCCAAGCTTCACCCAGGGAGCAGCATTCTTAGGTCTTGGTCTTGAGAGGGTGTCGGTCATAGCTTCCTCCAAGGCTGGGCCTTTGCCACGATGTAAGAGGCGATGGTGTTTACGATCAGGGTTACCACGAAAAGCACCACACCGGCGGCAAGCAAGGCCGAGAGCTCGGTGTCAAGCGCTTCGTTGAATCTTGCAAGCACCAGCGAAGCCACCGCACCACCGGATGGTTCGAGAATCTTGAACCAGTTGTAATCGTCAAAGGTAAGGTTCAAAACGAAGAAAATCGCAACGGTTTCACCCATGGCTCGACCAAGCGCCAAAAGGACGCCACCGACGATTCCACCGGAGGCGGTTGGCAGAATCACCTTGCGGAAGATTGACTCACGGGTGCCACCCAGCGCCATCGCACCCTTGATGATTTCCTGATCCATCTGCGAGAAGATTTCGCGAGTGATCGAAGAGATAATCGGCACGATCATTACTGCAATCACCAATGATGCGATAAACGGTGAGCGCAAGAAGATATCCACCGCGTTACTGAACACCGGAATGAAACCCAGTGACTCGCTGAGCATCCGACCCCACTCAGCTGCAACTGGCGAGAAGACGCCGAGACCCCACAGACCAATTACCACCGAAGGAATTGCTGCTAGCAGGTCCACGATTACGGTTGCAATCTTTGCCACTCGCGTCGGAGCCATAAAGGCAATGAAGTAGGAAATCGAGATGGCCATCGGAACCGCGAGCGCGACACCGATTGCGGCAATCAAGAGTGAGCCGTAAAGCATTGGGCCCATGTGGAAGATTTGAGGATCACTGGTGGAATTCCAGCCGGCTCCAAAGATGAAGTTGACGACACCCTGAGACTCGAACGCCGGCCAGGCGCGGAGCATCAGGAAGAACAAGATTGCGGCCACCAACACGAAGGACGAGTAGCCGGCAGCCTTAGCTACTGCAAAGAAGACTTTGTCAGCGGTACGAGAGGGCTTACTGCGCAGCTTGAGACGCTGGGGCGCTACTTCGTTCGACATGCCCTCTAGCGTGGAGTCTGAGGGTTGAATTGCCACTAACGGAAAGTGAACGGAAGGTTAACTGAGGGCGAGAACTACGAGAATGAAACTATATCTCCGGTCCAGATTTGATGCATTCGAACCAGCATGACCGCGACAGTCAGAACACCGGCTCCCATCACCACCGTGGACCAACGATTACGTTCAACCAAAGCCCAGATCGCAGCCCCTACTGGAACCATGATCGCAACTATCAGATAACCGAAAAACTCCCAGGTGTCAATCGCCGCTCGCTGACCAAGCGCCACGAGCGTTAGAGATGCAATCAGTTGCATCAATAATCCAAATTCACTGCCGGCAACCAGAGCCAATGAGAAGCCAGATGGCTTGCGTCCAACCAGCCCCATCAGCACCAGTAACAATCCAGCCAGCACGCCAAACCACAGCTGAGCTTGGTACCACCAATCAAGCATTGAACACCTCCGGGAAAACCACGACCGATTTCACTTGGTTGCCAATTGGTTCTAACACCGCAAGCAGATCTGAATTCCAGGTCGCGGCAATCAAGCCACTAGCACTTAGATCCAGGCGCTTGCCATGCACGATATCGCGCGCCTGCTCATGGCCAAGCTCGATAGCGCCGAACATTTCCCGCGCCGCATCAACCAGCGGCACAAGCTTCGGGGCTTTACCGATTTCGGTGGCGTCGACAACATCAAAATTTGCGATTTTGGTTCGGCGCAGCATGGTCAGGTGCCCACCCACCCCAAGTGCTGAACCAATATCTCGAGCCAGAGCGCGGATGTAGGTACCCGACGAACAGTCGACCACAACGTCAAAATCTACAAAATTATCTACCGGGCGCAGCTCAGAGGTGCGCTCAAACCGAGCTACGGTGACAGCTCGAGCTTTGAGCTCAACCTCTTTGCCGTCACGCACCAAATCGTAAGCTCGCTTGCCGTCTACCTTTATAGCGCTGACCGATGATGGCACTTGAGTAATGTTGCCGGAAAGTCTTTGGATTTCAGCATCGATCTGTGCGGCAGATAACTGGTTTGCCGCCGCCGAAAAGATCACTTCACCCTCGGCGTCATCGGTGTGAGTGGCAGCGCCTAACCGGATGGTTGCTAGGTATTGCTTATCGCTTCCTGAAATGAACTGCAGCAGCTTGGTTCCGCCATCAACGCCTAGGACCAGCAGCCCAGTAGCCATCGGATCCAAGGTGCCAGCGTGACCTATTTTTCTGGTGCCGAGTATTCCTCGCAGTTTTGCTACCACGTCGTGGCTAGTCCACCCCGGCTGCTTATCTATCAGCACCAGTGCGGCGGGCACTACTCGTCCTGAGTCTTGGGCTTGACGTAAGGATCTGCATCACCGGCAGGCTTGGCCTCCTTGGCAATTTTCTCGAGCTCGGCGTCACGACGCTTTGCCTCCGCCAATAGGTCAGTCAATGCCCCAGCTGCCACCGGCACCTCATCGTTGATGAATTCGATGGCGGGAGTGATGCGAATCCCGAGGTGGCGACCAATTTCACTGCGCACGCGACCCTTGTAGCTCTCGAGAATCTCTTTGGTGATCTCGAGTTCTTCAGCGCTACCAAACACCGTGAAGTAGAGCTTGGCCTGCGACAAATCAGGGCTGACGCGAACGTCGGTAATGGTCACAAAGCCGAGGTCCGGGTCTTTGACAACCTTTTCCAGCGCCTCTGCGGCCAGTACCTTGATTCGCTCCCCTAGCCTGCGAGCACGTGCGTGATCAACCACTAGACCCTCGGCTTCTCGACCATCTCGTAGGTCTCGATGACGTCATCGACCAAGATGTCGTTGAAGTCACCCAGACCGATACCACACTCGTAGTCAGCCTTTACCTCGGTGGCATCGTCCTTGAATCGCTTCAGGGAGTCAACCTTTAGGCCTTCCTTGATCATTACGCCATCACGCAGCACACGTGCCATCGCGTTGCGTCGGATCAGACCGGAGCGAACGTAGGAACCTGCGATGGTGCCGAACTTGGAGGAGCGGAAGATCTCGCGGACCTCTGCGGTACCCATCTGCTTCTCTTCGTACTCTGGCTTGAGCATGCCCTTGAGCGAGCTCTCGATGTCGTCCAGCGCGTTGTAGATAACGGAGTAGAAACGCACGTCGACGCCTTCGCGGTCGGCACGCTCTCTGGCCTTGTTGTCTGGGCGGACGTTGAATCCGATGATGACTGCGGAGTCAACGGTTGCGAGGTTGACGTCAGACTCGGTAATCGCACCAACTCCGCGGTGGATGATTCGAAGCTGAACTGAGTCGTCGACCACAATCTTGAGCAAGCTGTCTTCCAAAGCCTCAACAGCACCGGAGACGTCACCCTTGATGATGAGGTTGAGCGATTCAACCTTGCCCTCTTCGAGTGCCTTGGTGAAGTCTTCAAGCGATAGCTTCTTGCGGGTCTTGGCCAAAAGTGCATTGCGATCGGCTGCCTCACGCTTTTCGGCGATCTGGCGCGCCTGACGCTCGTCCTCAGCCACCACGAAGGTGTCACCGGCGCGTGGCACCGACTGCAGACCTAGCACCTGAACCGGACGAGAAGGCAATGCCTTTTCAACCGGTTCACCGTTCTCATCGAACATCGCACGAACTCGACCGTGTGAGCTACCGGCAACGATTGCGTCACCAACCTCTAGGGTTCCGGACTGAATCAGAACGGTTGCCACCGAACCACGACCGCGGTCTAGGTTGGCTTCAATCGCCACACCGCGAGCATCGCGGTCTGGGTTAGCACGCAGATCCAGCGCAGCGTCTGCGGTCAGTAGCACTGCATCCAGTAGTCGGTCAATACCCTGGTTCTTCAAGGCAGACACGTCAACGAACATTACGTCGCCACCGTATTCTTCGGCAACCAAGCCGAACTCGGTTAGCTGCTGACGAATCTTGGCAGGGTTTGCACCCTCCTTGTCGACCTTGTTCACGGCGACCACGATTGGCACCTGGGCAGCCTGAGCATGGTTTAGCGCCTCGATGGTCTGCGGCATCACGCCGTCATCGGCTGCCACCACCAAGATGGCGATGTCGGTTACCTGAGTACCGCGAGCACGCATGGCGGTGAAGGCCTCGTGACCCGGGGTGTCGATAAAGGTAATCGCGCGCTCGATGCCCTCGTGCATGGTGTGCACCTGGTAAGCACCAATGTGCTGGGTGATGCCACCGGCCTCGCCGGCCACCACGTTTGCACTGCGGATCGAGTCCAAAAGCTTGGTCTTACCGTGGTCAACGTGACCCATAACGGTTACCACCGGAGGTCGAGGCTGTAGGTCTTCGTCATCCTCATCCTCGATACCGGTTGAGATGTCCAAGCCAAAGCCTTCGAATAGCTCGCGCTCTTCGTCCTCTGGAGAAACCACCTCAACCTTGTAACCCAGCTCTACACCGAGAATTTGGAAGGTGTCCTCATCCAAAGATGCGGTTGCGGTTGCCATCTGGCCCAGGTGGAACAGCACGGTAATCAGCTGGCCAGCGTTAGCGCCAATCTTGTCTGCGAAGTCCTGAATCGAGGATCCGCGGCGGATGCGAACAACGGTGTTGCCGTCGCCGCGTGGCACCATTGCACCGCCAAGGCTCGGAGCCTCTCTCTGCTCAAATTCTTCTCTCTTGGTGCGCTTGGACTTGCGGCCCTTGTTCTTAGAGCCACCCTTTCCGAACGCACCCGCGGTGCCAGCACCGCGACCACCACGACCACCAGGTCCTGGGCGACCTCCCGGAGCACCGGCTCCTGGAGCACCAAAACCTGGAGCACCGCCGGGACGTGGGCTACCGAAACCAGCACCAGCCGGACGTGGCGCGCCACCTGGACGAGGTGCACCCGGACGCGGAGCACCGCCCTGACCTGGACGAGCGCCAGCGCCGCCTGGACGTGGAGCGCCACCTGGACGAGGACCGCGACCCATGCCCTGGTTAGAACTGAATGGGTTGTTGCCCGGGCGAGCCATTGGGCGAGGAATGCCCATGCCCTGGTTAGAACTGAATGGGTTGTTACCTGGACGTGGAATACCGATGATCGAGCTGGGTGCCGGCGGAGTTGCAGCCTCTGGTGCAACCGGAGCTGGAGCTGTAGGCGCAGGGGTCGCAGCCTCAGCCTGTGGAGCAGGCTTTGCGGCTGGAGCAGGCGCGGAAGTTTCAGCGGCTGGTGCTGCCTTCGGCTCTGCCTTCTGAGGTGCAGCCTTACCGGCGTTCGGGAATGCGGCACGAAGCTTTGCAGCTACCGGTGGGGTAATGGTGGATGAGCCACCTTTGACATACTCGCCAAGCTCTTCAAGCTTGGATAGTGCGACCTTGGTGTCAATGCCAAGTTCCTTGGCTAGGTCATATACGCGTGGAAGCGCCACTTAGTTTCTCCTGTTCGGGCCTACCCGAACAGGGCAGGCTTTAGTTGTGAGCGGATCTCATTTCGAGGAACTCATCTTGTTTCCAGCATCTTCTCTTGCCTGTCTATGCCAGGCCTCAAACTCAGCGGTACTTGCTTCGCCCAAGGCTTTTCTGAACCCATTTCGATCCAAAACTAATTGCGAACAATCTTGATGAAACCAAACCCCGCGGCCTGGAAGCCGGGCCGCAAGATCAACTCTCACAACACCGTTTTCTGCAATCGCTCGAACCAAATTCTTTTTCAAATCGCGCTGACGACAGCCAACGCAGGTTCTTACGGGGTTCATTCTAGGCCCTCAGCCCCGATTGGGCTAGCCTTCGAGAATGCTGTCGGGCTGAATGTCGATCTTGGCACCGGTTAGCTTGGCAGCCAGACGTGCATTCTGCCCCTCTTTGCCTATTGCCAAAGACAGTTGGAAATCAGGCACCAATACCCTCACCGCCTTGGTGGCGGCATCAATAACGAAGGCATCCGATACTCGAGCTGGCGAGAGTGCCTGCGCAACAAACTTGGAAAGGTCCTCGTTGTAATCAACAACGTCAATCTTTTCCTCATTCAGCTCTGCCGAGACCGCGCGCACGCGCTGGCCTAGTTCTCCAATGCAAGCACCCTTGGCGTTAATGCCCGGCTCCTTTGCAATCACAGCGATCTTGGTGCGGTGACCGGCTTCGCGAGCTACCGATGCGATTTCCACCTGCCCGGATGCAACCTCTGGAACTTCCAAGGCGAAAAGCTTGCGAACCAGGTTTGGGTGAGTGCGTGAAACGGTGATCTGTGGTCCTCGTGGGCCGCGCTGGACGCTGGTCACGTAGACGCGAATACGGCTGCCGTGAGCGTAGTCCTCGCCAGGCACCTGCTCCTCCGGCGGCATCAGTGCTTCAATAGAGCCTAGGTTCACATAAACCATGTTGGAACGAGAACCCTGCTGAATGACTCCCGCAACAATGTCGCCCTCTTTACCCTTGAACTCCCCGAGCAAACCCTCGTCGGAAATTTCACGCATGCGCTGGGCAATTACCTGCTTTGCTGCGTATGCGGCAACACGACCAAAGCCGTCTGGAGTAACGTCCTTCTCCCCTACCTGCTCGCCGGCTTCGTTTAGCTCGGGAGTGTAAATGGTGACGTGACCGGTCTTGCGATCTAGTTCTGCGCGTGGACCCTTAGCGTGGTCCTGAATGTGCTTGTAGTAGGCAGCCAGAATTGCGGACTCGATGATGTTGACGAGATCGTCAAAAGGAATCTCTTTTTCGCGCTCCAGCAGTCGAAGCACCGAAATGTCGATATCCATAAGGCCGCTCCTTTTATTTTCTTATGCGCGCTTAGCCAAAAGCTCAGCTACAGCTGATTCTAGCTTGACCTGAACCCGCTCGCCGCTTCGGCGGTTCCACAACTCAACTTCACCCTCTGCTACACCGCGGCCGCAGATGATGATCCAAGGCACACCAATCAGCTCGGCATCAGCAAATTTCACACCCGGGCTGACCTTGGCGCGGTCATCCAAAATCACCGAAAGATTGAACTTCTCGGCCTCTAAGGCAAGCTTCTCGGCGGCCTCAAATGGCAGTTCATCCTTGCCGGCGGCGATGATGTGCAGATCGGCAGGAGCTACGCTCTCTGGCCAGATCAATCCGTTTTCATCGTGTGATGCTTCGGCGATCACCGCTACCAAGCGAGTCACACCGATGCCATAGGAGCCCATGGTTACCGTGACCAACTTGCCGTTCTCATCCAAGACCTGAAGACCAAGTGCTTCGGCATACTTGCGACCGAGCTGGAAGACGTGACCGATTTCGATACCGCGAGCCAATTCCAACAGTCCAGAACCATCCGGAGCCGGGTCGCCCTGGCGAATCTCTGCGATGTCAGCAACACCATCGGCAGTAAAGTCGCGGCCGTAGGTGAGGTGATAGACGTGCTTCTGGTCGATGTTGGCACCGGTAATCCACTGACTGCCCTTGGCAACGCGTGGGTCTAGCAGATACCTGATGCCGCTTGTGGCATCCTTGCCCAAAAGCTGAACTCCATCCTTCACCGGACCGATGTAGCCCTTGACCAGGCTCGGGTGCTTGGCAAAGTCCTCTTCGTTTGCAGCTTCAACTTCGTTTGGTCCGAAGAAAGCCTCGGCGCGTTTTTGGTCCACTTCACGATCACCGGGTACGCCAACCACAACCAGCTCACGCTTACCCTCTGGGGAGATCAGCGCTAACACAACATTTTTGAGAGTGTCGGCCGCGCTCCAAGCACCATCGCCCTTGGGGAAGCTGGAGTTTGAGTAGTCCACCAAGGTTGCAATGGTTGGGGTGTTCGGAGAATCGTGCACCACGGCGGCTGGGTTGTTAGAGCCATCGACATCCGCGGCCACCGCAAACTTCACCGCCTCGACATTGGCGGCAAAACCACCAGCCGAGCGAACAAAAGTATCTTCACCTATTGGAGAAGGGTTCAAGAATTCTTCAGACTTAGAGCCACCCATGGCACCGGCATCGGCCTTCACGACCGCATACTCCACACCAAGACGCTTGAAGATGCGCTCATAGGCATCGCGCTGTGCCTGGTAACTTGCCGCCAGCCCCTCATCAGTGACATCGAAGGAATAGGCATCCTTCATCACAAACTCGCGTCCGCGCAATAGCCCGGCTCGAGGCCTAGCTTCATCGCGGTACTTGTTCTGGATCTGGTAAATCGAAAGTGGCAGGTCTTTGTATGAGGAGTAAAGGTCCTTCACCAGCAGGGTGAACACCTCTTCATGGGTTGGGGCAAGCAGGTAGTCCGCCTTCTTGCGATCCTGCAGCCTAAAGAGGTTGTCGCCGTATTCCTCCCAGCGACCAGTTGCCTCAAACGGCTCCTTTGGCAAAAGTGCTGGGAAAAATACTTCTTGAGCACCGGCGTTTGCCATCTCTTCTCGAATGATCTGTTCGATACGAGCCTTGACCCGAAGACCAAGCGGTAGCCAGGTGAAAACTCCCGGAGCATTGCGTCGAATGTAGCCAGCACGAACCAACAGGCGGTGGCTATCTACTTCCGCGTCGGAAGGGTCTTCGCGCAAAGTGCGCAGAAAAAGTGAGCTCAAGCGAATAGGCATGGGCTCAATGTTAGCTACTTGTCGGCCACCATAACCTGAGCCGTGCCAACAAGTGCTGGGTCCATTTCGGCTGCGATGCGGTTTGCTTCTTCAATCAAGGTAGCCACAATCTCAGATTCCGGCACGGTCTTTACGACCTCGCCCTTTACGAAAATCTGACCCTTGCCGTTACCGGATGCGACACCGAGATCTGCCTCACGAGCTTCACCCGGACCATTGACCACGCAACCCATTACCGCAACGCGAATTGGCACAGTGAGGTGCTGCAAGCCGGCGGTGACATCGTTGGCGAGGGTGTAAACATCTACCTGAGCACGACCACAGGATGGGCAAGAGACAATCTCAAGCTTGCGCGGACGAAGGTTCAGCGACTCCAGAATCTGTGAGCCAACCTTGATTTCCTCAACCGGTGGGGCAGAAAGTGAAACTCGAATGGTGTCGCCGATCCCTTTCGACAGCAGCGCACCAAAGGCAACGGATGACTTAATGGTTCCCTGGAACGCAGGTCCAGCCTCGGTGACACCGAGGTGCAGCGGCCAATCCCCGCGCTCTGCGAGCATCTCGTAGGCCTTGACCATAACCACCGGGTCGTTGTGCTTGACGGAAATTTTGAAGTCGTGGAAATCGTGCTCTTCGAAAAGGCTCGCCTCCCAAACTGCGGACTCAACCAAAGCCTCCGGGGTTGCCTTGCCGTACTTTTCCAACAGGCGAGGATCCAAGGAGCCGGCGTTCACACCGATGCGAATCGAAATGCCAGCGTCTTTTGCGGCCTTAGCGATGGCACCGACCTGGTCGTCAAACTTACGAATGTTGCCCGGGTTCACGCGAACAGCACCGCAACCGGCGTCAATCGCCTGGAAAACATACTTGGGCTGGAAGTGGATATCGGCAATCACCGGAATCTGACTGCGCTTGGCGATGATACGCAAGACATCAGCATCGTCCTGGCTTGGCACGGCAACGCGAACGATATCGCAACCGGATGCGGTGAGCTCAGCAATCTGCTGCAACGTGGCATTGATGTCGGTGGTTGGGGTGGTGCACATGGACTGCACTGAGATAGGGGCATCGCCACCGACTGGAACCTTACCCACCATGATCTGACGGGTCTTTCTCCTAGGAGCAAGAGTTGGAGGTGGCGACTTAGGCAGACCTAGATTTACAGCAGGCAATTGAATCCCTTCTTATCCCAACAAAGCATAAACATTTGGCTGGCTACTTTGTTCCTAGCCGAGCGTGATTGGATTCACTATGTCGGCCAAAATCAGCAGCACTCCGACAGCGATTAGCACCAACCACACCCCGTATGCCAGCGGAAGCGTTCGGGCGGTATCGATTGGGCCTGGGTCCCGTTTGAGGAAAATCCGTCCAAAGCTGCGCTTTAGCGATTCGTAAACTGCGCCGATCGCGTGCCCACCGTCCAGCGGCAAAAGCGGAATCAGGTTGAACGCAAAAAGTGCTAGGTTCAATGCCCCCAGCAGCATCAGTAGCGATGCAATCTTGGCGCTAAGTGGCAGCTCTGACTGACTAAGCTCCCCCGCCAGTTGCCCGACTCCCACGATAGACACCGCACCATTCGGATCGCGCTCGGCTAAACCAAGGGTTGAACTGGTGACTGCCCAGACCTGCTGCGGCAAAGTCAGAATAAATCTGAAGGTTGCCCCAGTGGCATTCAGCCCGTAGGCCAGAGAATCCTGCAGCGAAAGCGGCACATTCTCAGGCTCTAGCAAAACCCCCAGAAGCGGCTTGAACTCGGTCTGCGGTACTCCCTCAGCATTGAGTAGCGCCTTGCCCTCGGCATCGTAAAGCGGACGCTCCATGAAAACCGGGGTGATGCTTAGCTCAGTTCGCTCGCCCGACCGGGAAACTACAAGGTTAGAAGGCTTACCGAGCTGTTCATTGAAACCGGCGATTACCTCATTCCAGCTCGTCACCGGATTTCCATTTACCTCAATGACGGTGTCGCCAGGCAAAAGGCCGGCGAGCGCCGCAGGTGACTTTGGTGCGTCAGCCTCGCAGCTGCCATCATCGACCACCTGCACGCACTGATAAACCTTTTGAATCGTCAGCCCCTGCTGCATGGTGCCAATTCCGCTAAGCGCAATCGCAATTAGCAGCATGCCCAGCAAGAAGTTCATCACCGGGCCACCGAGCATGATGATCAGTTTTTTATAGGGAGGCAGTTGATGAAACTGCCTGCCAGCATCAGATTCTTGAACATCCTCGCGCTCTGCAGCCCTGGCCTCATTTATCCACTTTGAAAACAACCCGCGATAGGGCTTTTTCTCCGGCGGATACATTCCGGTCATCAGGATGTAGCCACCGAGGGGAATGGCCTTGAATCCAAATTCCGTCTCGCCGCTTCGCCAGGACTTCACGGTTGGCCCAAAGCCAACCATGAACTGCTTGACCCGCACCCCAAACTTTTTCGCTGGCAGGTAGTGACCTAGCTCGTGCAGGCCGATCGACAGCGCTATTCCGACAATGACGGCAAAAATACCCAGGATGTATAGAAGGATGTCCATTTGGCTCTAACGCTACCTGCTATTGCCGGCTTCAGTGTTTTGCTATCAGCAAATCCGCAGTCTTGCGAGCCCACAACTCGGCATCTAAAACCGAATCAAGCGTCAGCGGGTGTGACGCGTTGTGCTGCTGCACAACCTCTTGGATGACATCAAAGATTCCGGTGAACTTGATCTTGCCGTCGTGGAAAGCCTCGACCGCCTGTTCATTGGCGGCGTTGTAAACCGCAGGATATGTGAGACCTGCGATACCAACCTGGCGGGCAAGGGCAACCGAGCCAAAGACACTTTCGTCCAAAGGCTCAAAGACCCAACTGTGAGCCTTGCTCCAGTCAACCGCCTGGCTAACATTCCCAAGTCGATCCGGCCATGCCATGCCAAGCGCAATTGGGAGTTTCATATCGGGCGGTGAGCACTGTGCGATTACCGACCCGTCGACGAACTCGACCATTGAGTGCACAACCGACTGCGGGTGCACAGTGACTTCGATTCGTTCAAAAGGAATATCAAACAACAGGTGAGCCTCAATCAGCTCAAGACCTTTATTGACCAGGCTGGCCGAATTCGTGGTGACCACCTTGCCCATGCTCCAGGTTGGATGCTTGAGCGCCTGCTGCGGAGTTACCTCGCTGAGTTGCTGCTTACTGAAACCCCTAAAAGGTCCACCCGATGCCGTGAGAATAAGTTTTGCAACCTCGGACTCGGTTCCCGATCTCAGACACTGCGCGATTGCGGAGTGCTCGGAGTCAACCGGAACAATCTGACCCGGGGCAGCCAGCTCCTTGACCAGCGGCCCGCCCACGATGAGGGACTCCTTATTTGCCAATGCCAAAATCTTGCCCGATCGCAAGGTGGCCAAAGTTGCCGC
>DLPB01000001.1:2345-2721 GCA_002479805.1 Micrococcales bacterium UBA7469 | reverse complement strand
TTGACCAGCTCAGCGGCCTCTTGAGCGCCGATGGCAACGCAGTGCTCGCCCAGACCAAACTGCTTGGCCTGTTGACTTATCAGTTCTCGATTCGAGAATGCCGAGAGTCCAACCAACTTAAGTTGATCTGGGTTTGCTGCAATAACCTCGAGGGCCTGGGTGCCGATTGACCCGGTGGAACCGAGGACGATTACTCTGCGCATGTCAAAAGCTTAGAACTCGCTTTCAAATCTAAGAAATGGCAGGCAATAAACCCAGCCGGAAATTAGACTAGGAGCATGAGCCTTGAGCAAAAGAGAATTCTCGCAACCGCAATTCCAGGTCCAATCTCCACCCAGATGCAGGAGCGCCGCAAGCAGGTAATTGCTGCCGGTGT
>DLPB01000001.1:1876-2193 GCA_002479805.1 Micrococcales bacterium UBA7469 | reverse complement strand
AATGAGCGCGTCGTGCAGGCGGTTCAAAACCAGGTTGCCAAGCTCACTCACACCCTTTTCACCGTTGCTCCTTACGAGCCTTACGTTCGCGTCGGTGAGCTGCTGGTCAAGCACGCCCCTGGAAATTTTGCAAAGAAAGCAGCCTTTTTCAACTCCGGTGCTGAAGCCGTTGAGAATGCCGTAAAGATTGCCCGCAAGGCAACCGGTCGCACCGAAATTGCGGTTTTTGACCACGCCTACCACGGTCGCACCAATCTGACCATGAGCATGAACTTCAAGATGCACCCTTACGGCACGGGCTTTGGCCCGCTGGCTGG
>DLPB01000001.1:0-1778 GCA_002479805.1 Micrococcales bacterium UBA7469 | reverse complement strand
GAGGAAGCCGCAACCCGTGCCATCACCTACCTCGAGAAGCGAGTGGGCGCAGCTCAGCTCGCGGCGGTATTCATTGAGCCAATCCAGGGCGAGGGTGGTTTCATCGTTCCAGCACCTGGATTCCTGAGAACTTTGGCCGCCTGGTGCCGCGCCAACGGAATTGTGATGGTTGCCGACGAGGTGCAGTCCGGTATCGCAAGGACCGGAAAGTGGTTTGCCTCGGAGTGGGAAGAGGGCTTCGAGCCTGACCTGATTACCGTGGCCAAGGGCATCGCCGGCGGTATGCCACTTTCAGGTGTGGTTGGTCGCGCCGAAATCATGGATGCCTCCCACGCCGGTGGCCTAGGTGGCACCTTCGGTGGCTCCCCTACCGCGACCGCAGCCGGTGTCGCAGTGCTTGAGCAGATCGAAGAGGGTGGCTGGCTAGAGCGGGCACTAGAAATTGAGCAGCTGCTAATTGGTCGACTAACTGACCTCAAGAGCCAGTACTCCGTGATTGGTGACCTGCGCGGCAAGGGTGCCATGATCGCCATTGAGCTGGTCGAGCCAGGAACCAAGACTCCAAACTCGGCTGCAGTCGACTCCTTGGTAAAACACTGTCACGCCAATGGTGTCCTAATCCTCAATGCCGGAACCTACAACAACGTGATTCGCTTCCTGCCACCGCTTGCCATTACCGACGAGCTGCTGCACGACGCAATGGACGTGCTCGCTGCCGGTTTGGCAAAGTTGTAAGTCACCCCCTAAGGTGGCTTTAGAGCCCTTTGGGCTCAACGATGCGTAAGTAAAAGTAAGAATCGAAGGTGATTCATCGTGCATGCCTACGGCGACAGAGCGCGCCTAGACAACCTATTCAATGAAGAAATTAACCGCTTCATTCAAACCCACCCAAAATCTGCCGCTAACCACCAAGCGGCGCTAGGCCCAATGGTCGCTGGCGTTCCAATGATCTGGATGTCCAAGTGGCCAGGCCCATTCCCAATCTATGTAGACCACGCCCAGGGCTCGCACTTCACCGATGTTGATGGGCTGGAATACACCGACTTCTGCCTCGGTGACACCGGCGCGATGTGCGGCCACGCTCCAGATGCAACCGTGAAGGCCGTGCAGTCACAAATTGCCAAAGGCTCTACCTACATGCTGCCAACTGCCGATGCCATCGCATCAGCGAGCCTGCTGGCGGAGCGTTTCGGTCTTCCGAAGTGGCAGTTCACGCTAACCGCCACCGATGCAAACCGTCACATTCTGCGATATGCGAGACACGTGACCGGACGATCAAAGATTGCTGTCCACGATTACTGCTACCACGGCACCGTGGACGAGACCTTCGCCGTGATAGATGACAATGGCGCAACCGTGCCGCGTCGCGACAACATCGGCATGCCGGTTCACCCGAACCAGACCACCGTGGTTATTCCATTCAACGACCTCGAGGCCGCTGAACGCGCCTTTGCAACCGGCGAGGTTGCAGCAATGCTCATGGAGCCTGCGCTAACCAACATCGGCATCGTTTTGCCAGAGCCTGGCTACCTAGAGGGCATGCAGGCGCTGTGCAAAAAGTATGACGTGATTTGGATCTTGGATGAGACTCACACTATCTCCGCCGGCACCGGTGGCATGACCAGAGCTCAAAATCTTCACCCAGATGCCGTTGTACTAGGGAAGACCATCGGCGGTGGCGTACCAGTCGGTGCGTTTGGCTTGACCGATGAGCTCTCAAAGCGCATCGCCGGTTCGACCAACCTCGAGTCCATCGATGTCGGTGGTGTTGGCGGCAC
>DLPB01000027.1 GCA_002479805.1 Micrococcales bacterium UBA7469 | reverse complement strand
ATTGTCTGTGTGCTGACAGAAACCCTGAAACTTGATTCGATCCTTGGGGATCGAACCGCGAAAGCGTTTCAAAAACAGTTTGGCATCACTACGGTCGCAGAACTCTTGGAGCACTATCCAAGGCGCTATTCCAAACGCGGGGAGCTGACCCCAATCTCATCTTTGCCAATTGGCGAGGTGGTGACCGTTGTCGGTGAGGTGGTATCGACTTCGTCCAGGCGGCTCAAGGGCAGAAGCGGCAACCTACTGGAGGTTGTGATTACGGATGGCACCAAGACCCTTACGTTGGCGTTTTTCAACCAGCATTGGCGAGAGAAAGAGCTTCACTCCGGTGTTCGCGGTTTATTCAGCGGTCGAATTGGTGTCTTTTCCAACAAGCTCCAGCTAGCCCATCCCGATTACGAGCTCTTTAGCCAAGAAATCGATGACTCTGATGCCAAGGCTTGGGCCGAGCTGCCAATTCCCATCTATCCAGCCTCCGGAACTCTCAGCACTTGGAAAATTCAGAAGTCCATCGAGCTGGTGCTCTCAGCTGTTGGGGATGTCCAAGAGGTGCTTCCTGAAAAATTTCTTTTGAAGCAAAAGGTCTTGCCCTTGGCAAGGGCAATCCAGCAAATCCACGTCCCGAAAACTGATTCTGATTGGCAACAGGCCAGAGACTCGCTTCGTTTTCATGAGGCAATGTTGCTGCAGATTCAATTGGCTCAATCAAGATCTCAGCGCAGTCAGGTCGCTGCGTCAGTTCGAGTGCCTGGGGAATTGCTTGGGCTATTTGACAAGCGACTGCCATTCGAGCTGACCGCAGGTCAACAGGCTGTCGGTGGTGAAATAGCTCAAGATCTAGCATCAGGCCTCCCGATGCACCGTCTGCTCCAGGGTGAGGTTGGTTCAGGTAAGACGCTTGTGGCGCTCAGGGCAATCCTCACGGTTGCTCAGTCTGGCGGCCAGAGCGCGCTGCTTGCGCCAACCGAGGTGCTGGCCTCTCAGCACTTTGAATCGATTAAAGCTTCTCTGGGAGACGAGCTTTCTAGAAAGCTCGGGGTTCGGTTGCTCACCGGCCAAATGTCAACCGCCGAGCGGAAACTTGCGCTGTTGGATATCGCAAGCGGTAAGTGCTTGCTAGCTGTCGGCACTCACGCCCTGATTTCCGAAAAGGTTCAATTCTTCGATCTTTCGTTCGTGGTTGTCGATGAACAGCACCGTTTCGGTGTTGGCCAGCGCGAAGCGCTAAGGGCGAAGGGTAAGGCCGCACCTCATGTCTTGACAATGACCGCAACCCCGATTCCAAGAACCATGGCGATCACAGTTTTTGGAGACCTGGAAATTTCCACCCTTGCGGAACTTCCAAAGGGTCGTCAGCCCATCGCTACGCATGTTGTGGAGCTTGCTAAGCCGGCTTTGGTGGCGAGGGTATGGCAGAGAGTTGCCGAAGAGGTGAAAGCCGGCAGGCAGGCATTTGTGGTTTGCCCACGAATCGAGGGTGAACTGGTCGAAGAAGATACCGAGGTCTTCGATTCCAACCTTGAGATTGACCAAGGGCCACCGCCAGCGGCGGCGGTTGAGGTTGTTGAAGCGCTGCGCCTAAATCCTGCATTAGTGGGTCTCAATATTGGTCTTATGCACGGTAGGCAACCGGCTGAGGAGAAGGCTGCCGTGATGCAGGCCTTTGCCGCCGGAGAAGTGCAAGTATTGGTTTCCACCACCGTGATTGAGGTTGGCGTGAACGTGCCAAATGCCACAGCAATGGTGATTTTGGATGCCGATCGGTTTGGTATTTCACAACTCCACCAGTTGCGCGGTCGCGTTGGCCGTGGTGCGCACCCGGGAGTTTGTCTCATGGTTTCGGCAAGCGAGCCGGGGTCATTGACGATGCAGCGCTTGGAGGCTGTTGCCTCCACGTTGGACGGTTTCAAACTCAGTGAACTAGACCTTGAAATCCGTGGCGAAGGTGATGTGCTTGGAAACCTACAGTCCGGTGGAAGGTCGCAGCTAAAGCTGTTGCGGGTCATCAAAGATGCGGAGCTGATTCAACAGTGCAAGGGTCTAGCTCAAGAGCTAATTGATTCGGGATTGCCAAGCGAAACCCTGAAGGCATTGGAATTAGCAGATGCGGCAGCGCTCAAGCGCAGCTAACCTTTAGCTTGTGAATTCTGTCGCTATCTACCCTGGATCTTTTGATCCAGTGACCTTGGGTCACCAATCGGTGCTCGAAAGAGGAGCTAAGGCCTTCTCGAAGCTGCATGTGGTGGTAGTTCACAACCCCAATAAAACCGCGCTGTTTTCGATTGCGGAACGGGTGGAATTGCTTACGCAAACAACCCGACACATTGGGAATGTTGAGGTCTCTGCCCTAGAGAGTGGCCTGTTGGTTGATTACGCCAAAACTCTGGGTGCACATGTGATTCTCAAGGGTTTTAGAACTGCGGGAGACATCGAATACGAACTACCGATGGCTCAAGTGAATAGAGATTTGTCTACGCTTGAGACCTTGTTCATGCCGGCCGAGCCAAGCCACGGCTATGTTTCGTCTTCACTGGTGAAAGAAGTTGCCAAGCTTGGGGGAGATGTCTCCGGATACCTCAGCGAAGCTGTGGCCAAGCGTTTGATTGAAAGGTTGTCGAAGTGAGTTTTTTAGTGCCGGTGCACGAGCTGATGAAGCGGCCGGGACTGATGCGTGAGCTTGAGTTAGAAATTGATCCTGCAGCCCCCATCGGTACCGAGGTTGTCGCCATCCCAGCAGGCGAGGCGGTTGAGGTTGACTTGCGTCTAGAGTCGGTTCACGAAGGCATTTTGGCAACCGGTGAGATCTTTGCCGAGGCAAAAACCAACTGCTCTCGGTGTCTGGATGACATGAATCTGAAGATTGAGGTGGATTTTCAAGAGCTTTTCGCCTATTCTTACTCCTCGGATGACGAGCTGCTTGTTACCAATGAACACATTGATTTAGAGCAGGTAGTCATAGATTCAGTAGTTTTGAGTCTTCCTTTCCAACCCGTATGCGACCAAGAATGCCTTGGTTTGTGTGTGGAATGTGGATTTAGGTTGAGCGAAGAGCCTGAACACAAGCATGAGAATGTGGTTGATCCCAGATTCGAAGCCCTAAAAGACTTACTTAGCAAGGAAGAGTAGCCATGCCAGTACCAAAGCGCCGCAAGTCACGTGCTAACACCCACGCACGTCGTTCAATGTGGAAGGCCGAGCCAGTGACCCTGGTCAAGACCGTTGAGAACGGTAAGACCGTATACAGCCTGCCTCACCGCGCCAAGGTCGTAACCGACTCGGTCGGCACTGAGCTCTACATGGAGTACAAGGGCCGCAAGGTAGCAGACGCCTAATAATGGCGGCTAGCGAGCTGCAGTCGCGGCTCGGGGTAGAGATTTCACCCGAGCTTCTGCAACTCGCCCTAACTCACTCTTCTTACGCCTACGAAAAAGGCGGAGAAAACAACGAACGGCTCGAGTTTCTCGGGGATTCCATCCTTGGATACTTAGTGGCCGTTCAAGTTTTTAAGGACCAC
>DLPB01000005.1:2981-10378 GCA_002479805.1 Micrococcales bacterium UBA7469 | reverse complement strand
CGAGCGCGGATCTTGCCGCGGTCTGAGATGAACTTGCGGAGGGTAGCGACGTCCTTGTAGTCGATAACCTCGATCTTGATGGTCTTGACCGGCGCAAGCTTCGCGAACTTAGAGTTCAAACGAGGCTTGCGGGCCTGTGCTGACTTTCCAGCCATTTATTTCTCCTGAATCTTTCTAAAAAGGTGCTTCGTCAACGCTTGGGTCGACCGCAGGGTTTGCCCAGGCGTTAGCGCCTGAAACCTGAGGCTTGGCATCCTGCCATGGAGACTCCACCTGGCCACCCTCGCGTGAGCGACGAGTCACCGAAGCGGTCGCGTAGCGCAGCGAAGGGCCGATCTCGTCGATTTCGAGTTCGAGGGAGGCGCGAGCCTCGCCCTGCGCGGTCTGGTAGGCAGAAGGTGCCTTGAGGCGACCGGTAACCACAACTCTGGTTCCCTTGGTCAAGCTCTGAGCAATGTTTTCTGCCGCCTCACGCCATGCGGTGCAGCGAACCCATACGGTTTCGCCGTCTACCCATTCGTTGGTTGAGCGGTTTAGGGTGCGTGGGGTTGAGCCGACGCGAACTGACACAACGGCAACACCCCCCTGGGTGTAGCGAAGCTCCGGGTCGTCAGCTAGGTTGCCGACGATGGTGACGCTAACCTCGCCAGCCATTTAGGACCTGTTGCCTGCTGGACGCTTGCCTCCAGGGCGAGGACCGCGTGGTGCACGGGCCTTCTCCTCAGGCACAAACTCAATCGGGTTGATGCTGAATACAGCATCTTCGAGACGTAGCACCTTGGTGCGAAGCACGTTCTCGTTCAGCTTCAGCTGACGGTCGACCTCGATCACTGCAGCTGGCTCGCAGGTCATGTTGACCACTGCGTAAACGCCTTCTGCCTTCTTCTTGATCGGGAAGGTCATGCGACGGCGTCCCCAAATGTCAACCTTGTCCACGGTGCCACCCTGTGCAGGGATAACAGCTAGGAACTTGTCGAGCATCGGGGCAACTGTGCGCTCATCAAGAGCAGGGTCAAGAATGACCATTAGCTCGTAGTTATGCATAGCTAACCCACCTCCTTCGGTCTAAACGGTCACGGTCCTTCCGTGACAGGAGGGTATTTTGCATAGTGTTGCCTTGGGCAACCTTGGAAGTCTAACGAGACTGCCACCAGCTAAGCAAGCGTTTTTCCGCTTCTGCTCGGCCAATTTCGCCTTCGTCCAGACGAATCTCCATCAAATACTTATAGGCCTTGCCCACCTCAGGTCCGGGCTTGAGGTTCAACAGCTCCATAATTGCTGCGCCGTCTAGCTCTGGGCGGAGCGAATCAAGCTCCTCCTGCTCCTGCAAAACCTTGATTCGCTGCTCTAAATCGTCATACGCGTGTGCCAATCGATCTGCCTTGCGACGGTTTCGAGTGGTGACATCGGCGCGGGTCAGGGCATGCAGCCGAAGCAGCTGATCCTCGGCATCCCGGACATATCGCCTAACCGCACTGTCACTCCACTGCTGGTCGCTGTAGCCAAAGAATCTGAGGTGGAGTTCGATGAGTTTGGAGACGGCCTTGATGGTGTCGTTATCGAAGCGCAGCTCCTGAAGTCGCTTTTTTGCCAGCTTTGCGCCAACTACATCGTGGTGGTGGAAAGAAACCGCCCCACCTGGCTCGAGCCTTCTGGTGGCCGGCTTGCCGATGTCGTGCAGCAGCGCTGCCAGGCGAAGCACTAGGTCATTTGCAAGACCGTAGTCCTTCTCGTAGTCAATGGCCTGCTCAACAACCGTGATGGTGTGCTGGTAAACGTCCTTGTGGTGGTGGTGCTCATCGAGTTCAAGGCGAAGTGCAGGCAGTTCAGGCAGCACGATCGCTGCAATCCCCGAGTCAACCAGGGCCTCTAGGCCCGGTCGAGGATTACTGGAGAGCAAGAGCTTAGAGAGCTCGTCCCTGACTCGCTCCATCGAAATAATCGAGATTCGCTCCCGCATCGAAACCATGGCCTCAAAGGTTTCTGGCTCGATTACAAAACCCAACTGCGAGGCAAACCTCGCGGCTCGCATCATGCGCAGCGGATCATCAGAAAATGAGACTTCCGGTTTCGAAGGGGTTTTGAGGGTCGTAAAAAGCAAATCACGCAAACCAGAGTGCGGGTCGACAAAGGTTCGAGATGGCAGGCGCAGGGCCATGGCATTAACGGTGAAGTCGCGACGAATGAGGTCATCTTCAAGGTTGGTGCCGAACTCAACTGTTGGTTTTCTGGTCTCGGAGTCATATGAATCCGCTCGGTAGGTCGTTATTTCAACCTTCTCATCGCCAATTTGAGCGGCAATGGTGCCAAAGGCTCTACCGATGTCCCAGGTAGCCGAGGAGATTGGCTTTAGCAGCTTGAGAATCTCATCTGGGCCAGCGTTGGTGGTGAAGTCAAGATCGGGTGCCACGCGGCCCAAAATTGCATCGCGCACCGGTCCACCAACAAGTGCAAGCTCAAATCCAGCGGATTCGAATAGTGCGCCAAGTCGATCCAGCAGGGGATTTTGGGTATTCCGCTGCAAGTTCTCCAGGGCTTTGGCTACGTCTTGCACCGCACTAGCTTGCCACAGAGCTTTTGCTCTTCCGCAAGTAGAGTTGCACCATGAAAATCATCCGCCCGCAGACCCAAGTCGAGGTCTCTGCCGGCGGCTTGGTTCTGCACCGAGAAAACGCGGAACTGGTGGCCCTTATCAGTCACAAAAACCGAGGTGGTAAAGCCGATTGGTGCATCCCAAAGGGACACATCGAATCCGGCGAGGAGCTTTCGGTAACAGCAATCCGCGAGGTGTATGAAGAGACTGGTCTGGAGGCTGAAATCATCGACAAGCTGGGTGAAATCACCTACACCTTCAAGATCGGCTCACAGCGCATTCGAAAGACCGTGCACCACTTCCTACTCAGACAAACGGGCGGGGAGCTCTCGGGCGACCACGACCCAGCCGGCGAGGTCATTGAAGCCAAATGGTTCCCAATCTCAGAGCTTGAGAGTGTTTTGGCCCACGAAAACGAGCGCAAGGTCGCTCTTCGAGCCCTGGAGTTGCTGAGTTGAAGCGGGTAGTCGCTGTTTTATTGCTTTTGCTTGGAATGAGTGCTCCCGCTTTTGCATCAGATTCGGTTCACATCGTGCCCGGGAGCAGCATCAACCTGGTTGCTCGCGACGGCCGCATCCCGGTGACCGTAATGAATCCAAGCTCTACTCCCCTTGAGGTCACGGTTTACGGAGCTGCCACAAGCTTCCGACTAGAGGTGTTGGAGAGCCAAAAGCTCACGATCCCAGGCAACACCTCGGCAGTAGCCGAATTACCTGTAAGAGCTATCGCCAATGGGCCAGTCTCGATCCGAGTTTGGCTTGAAATAAACGGCAAGCAGATTGGCGAGGAGCAGCTGATCGATGTCTCTGTGAACTATGACGTTGAACTGTTTTTACTGGTTTCGCTTGCAGTGGCAATGTTCTCGCTGATTGTGGTGGGAGTGGTCAGGACCGTAGTCAAACTTGCTAGGAGCCGAGGTGAGTGAGCAAGAACCCTCGGTTACTAGAAGCTCGCTACTAATGGCCTCTGGGACGATTGTCTCCAGAATTTTGGGTTTTCTCAGAGCGGTATTACTCGCGGCAGCCATCGGAGTTACCACCGACGCTGCAGACGCCTTTGGGGTTGCGAATCAGCTGCCAAACAACGTCTACGCAATCATCGTGGGTGGGGTTCTAAACGCGGTTTTGGTACCACAGCTTGTCAGAGCTAGGGCGCTGACTGACGGCGGCAAGGGCTACATCGACCGTTTTGTCACCCTGGCGATCACAGTCTTTTTCATTCTGACCATGATCTTTACCCTGGCTGCCCCGCTTTTGATTCAGCTCTACACCTCCGGTTGGAGCCAGGATCAACTAGCCCTGGCCACTGCTTTCGCTTACTGGTGCCTACCCCAGCTGTTTTTCTACGGTTTGTATTCGATTCTTGGTGAGGTACTCAACTCCAGAAGTGCGTTCGGGCCATTCATGTGGGCTCCGGTGCTCAACAACGTGGTTTCCATCCTCGGCCTAGTCGGCTTTGTGGTGATTTTTGGTGCTGATCCAACTGGAGAACGTTCGGTTGAGAGCTGGGGCCTGGACAAGGTCTCACTTCTGGCCGGCAGCGCAACCCTGGGAGTTGCCGCCCAAGCCCTGATCTTGCTTTTGAGCTGGCGGAGAATCGGACTCAGTTTGTCGTTGAACTTCAAATGGCGCGGCTTTGGTCTTCGTCCGGCTTTGAAGGCGGCCAGCTGGTCACTGGCAATGGTCCTGGTGACACAGGTTGGTGGTTTGGTTCAAACCGCAGTTGCCTCCACGGCGGCCTCGGCCCGAGAAAGCTCGGGGATCGGCGTTGCATCGGTTGCAGCAGCAGCGATTGCTTGGTTGATCTTCATGCTGCCGCACTCGGTGGTTACTGTTTCGGTTGCAACCGCCTACTTCACTCGCATGGCCAAGCATGCAAGCACCGGACAAACAGACAAGTTCAAGGCCGATCTGGCATCCGGACTCAAGGTAATCGCTCTGGTCAGCGTGATTTCTTCTGCCCTCTTGATGGTCTTGGCCTACCCGGTTGCCAGGGTTTTTGCAGGGGAATACCCAGCAACTGCGGCGCTGGGCAACGTGATCATCGCGTTGATGGTCGGCCTAGTGCCATTCAGCTTTGTTTACATGATTCAAAGGGCGTTCTTCGCACTCGAGGACACCAAGACCCCGTTCTTTTTCACCACCGTTCAGATAGCTCTGCACATAATTGGTTCGCTGACGCTCGGTGCAGTTATGCCTAAGCAGTGGCTTGTGGTCTCGCTTTCGCTCTTGACTGCCACCACCATCATGGTTCAGGGGATTTTGGGCTATTACCTGCTTCGCAAAAAGATTGGTGGCTTTGCAGGTTTTGGGGTCGGTGGAGCTATTTTGAAATTTGTGATCGCCGCCGTCCCGGCCACCGCCCTTGCGCTAGGCACCCTGTGGCTATTTGGCTGGGTTGGACCGGGGTCTTTCGTCCTAGACAAGGTGCTGACTTCGCTCCTGACCAGCTCCGTTGTGGGTGGGGTCGGACTATTGAGTTACCTGGGGATCCTGTGGGTAATGAGAGTTCCACAGCTTCGAGAGGTGAGCGCTGCGCTAAGCGCTAGGTTAAAGCGAGGCTAGAAGCTGAATTTTCGGCAAAGTTTTTGCCGCCAAAGAGCGGAATACATAGATAACCATCTATGTTTAGTTTTGTAGGTAAGGAAGTGCAATGCGCGAAGTAATAATCATCGGATCTGGCCCTGCGGGCTACACCGCAGCAATCTATGCGGCTAGAGCCCAGCTCAACCCACTGCTAATCGCATCCAGCGTTGAGCCAGGCGGAGAACTGATGAAGACCACCGAGGTCGAGAACTTCCCTGGTTTTCCAGAGGGCCTGATGGGTCCTGACCTAATGGCAAACTTTCAGGCTCAGGCCGAGCGTTTTGGTACCGAAATTTTGTTTGATGATGTCGTTGAGGTTGACCTGAAAGGCGATGTCAAGATCGTCAAAACTGGCGGCGGCGAGACCTTTGAAGCCAAGGCTGTGATCATTTCTACCGGTGCCGCATACCGCGAGCTCGGGCTCCCAAAGGAGAAAGAACTCTCCGGTCACGGTGTCTCCTGGTGTGCAACTTGCGATGGGTTCTTCTTCCGCGAGAGGACCATTGCCGTGGTGGGTGGCGGTGACTCGGCCATGGAGGAGGCAAACTTCTTGACCAAATTCGCATCCAAGGTTTACATAATCCACCGTCGCGACAGCCTCAAGGCCTCCAAGATCATGCAGCAGCGTGCTTTTGACAACCCGAAGATCGAATTCATCTGGAACTCGGCAGTGGCCGAGCTCAAGGGTGATTCAAAGCTCGAGGGTGTTGTGCTCGAGGACACGGTTACAGGTGCCAAGTCCGACCTGGCTCTGGATGGTCTATTCATCGCAATTGGAAATGACCCGAGGGTTTGGTTGGTTGAGAACCAGGTAGAGCTAACCGAGGAGCGCTTTATCAAGGTTGAGGGTCGCTCATCGAGAACCTCGCTTCCTGGCGTCTTCGCCGCTGGCGATGTGATCGATCCGACTTACCGCCAGGCAATCACTGCGGCTGGCTCTGGCTGTGTAGCGGCGCTGGATGCCGAACACTACCTGTCTTCTCACTAGGAGGTTTTACGTGAAACCGGTTAACGCCACCACCGATAGTTTCAAGGCTGATGTCTTGGACTCCAACATTCCCGTGATCGTTGATTTTTGGGCAGAGTGGTGCGGTCCCTGCCGCATGGTTGCACCAGTTCTTGATGAGATCTCGGCTGAATACGACGGCAAGCTCAAAATCGTCAAAGTAAATGTTGATGAGCACCCTCAGCTGGCCATGGACTACCAGGTGACCGGTATCCCGCTACTTGGAGTGTTCAAAGACGGCAAGATCGTCAAGCACCTAGTTGGCGCTCGTCCGAAGGCTGCAATTCTCTCGGAGATCTCCGAGTACATCTCCTAGTTCCGCGAATTTATTGGGCAAAACCCCCACTTCGGGCTAAGCTAACCCCTAAAACCGGGGAGCTGATATGACTCAGACGCGCGCAAGCAGTGTTACCAACTTTGACAGTTGGAAGCACGCGTACGCGGCGCGCGCAGCAAACCTCTCAGTTTCTGAGGTCCGAGCTCTATTCGCGGTGGTCTCAAGACCCGAGGTGGTCTCCCTGGCGGGTGGCATGCCCGATGTATCAGCGCTCGACGGTGCTCTCATCGAAGAAGCCTTCAACTCGATGATGGCCACCAAAGGCAACTACGCCCTGCAGTACGGCGGTGGCCAGGGTGTTCTGAAGCTTCGCGAGCAAATCCAAGAGATCATGCTGCTTGATGGTGTTCAAGGCTCAGTTGACGACATCATGATCACAACTGGCTCCCAGCATGCTCTCGAGCTACTCGCAGACTTGTTCCTAGATGCCGGTGACGTTGTGCTGGTTGAAGCACCTAGCTACGTCGGTGCGGTCGGTATCTTCCGACACAAAGAAGCTCACATTGAGCACGTTTTCACTGACAATGACGGCATCTCACCAGAGGCATTGGCCGAAGCCGCGGATCGTATGGCTGAGGCTGGCAAAAAGGTCAAACTTCTCTACCTGGTGCCGAACTTTGCAAACCCGAGCGGTGTGACCCTTTCAGCTGAACGCCGTCAGCAGGTTTTGCAGGTCTGCAAAGAGCGCGGGATCCTGATTATCGAAGACAACCCCTACGGTCTTCTGTACTTTGAAAACCAGCCTCCGAAGGCCCTAAGAGCCTTTGATTCAGAGGGCGTGGTTTACTTGGGCTCATTCTCCAAGATTCTTTCTCCTGGCCTGAGGGTGGGCTACGTACTTGCCCCACCAGCCATCCGGGACAAACTGATCCTTGC
>DLPB01000005.1:0-2868 GCA_002479805.1 Micrococcales bacterium UBA7469 | reverse complement strand
GACTGGCAAGGACAGATCGACCGCTATCGCAGCCTTTACCGTGAAAAGCGTGACGCAGCCCTCGAGGCGCTGGAGCAGTATTTGCCCAGGGTTCAGACCACCAGACCTAACGGCGGCTTCTTCTTATGGCTAACTCTCCCTGAGGGCCTGAACAGCAAGGAAATGCTGCCACTTGCGGTAACCGAGTTGGTTGCCTACACGCCGGGAACTGCCTTCTACGGTGATGGTCGAGGAGCTAACAACATTCGAGTTTGCTACTCACACCCAACTGCTGAGAACGTAAAGGTTGGAATCAAGCGACTTTCTAACGTCGTCAACCTGCAGCTCGACCTCCTAGACACCTTCCGAGCCGAGTAATCGTGGCACTGCGGGTCTTGGTTCTTGCCGGCGGAATCTCGCACGAGCGCGATGTGTCGCTGAAATCGGGTCGAAGAGTGGCCGATGCGCTGCTTGAAGCGGGGGCAGATGTAGAGATTCGAGAGCCGGACGCCGATTTGATCGGGCACCTGATCGCCTCTCGTCCAGACGTGGTTTGGTCCACCCTGCACGGCTCCGTTGGCGAGGACGGCACCATTCAATCCCTACTGGAACTCGCTGGAATCCCCTTCGTTGGTTCAGATGGGGCGGCGGCTGAACTTGCTTGGCACAAACCGACCGCAAAAACAATTTTGAGACGTCACGGCGTGCAAACCCCAGACTCCATTTCGCTGCCTCGAGCCACCTTCCGCGAGCTAAATGCTGAATCCGTTCTTGCAATGGTTGGCACTCAGCTTGGATTCCCGTTGATTGTTAAGCCGGCTGAAAGCGGTTCCGCACAGGGTGTTACCAAGGTCGAGTCCGCGGCGGCATTTGCAAAGGCCATGGTTGATGCTTTCGTGTACTGCGACACCGTGATGATCGAGAAATTCGTGAGCGGCACGGAACTAGCGGTTTCAGTGGTGGATCTAGGGTTTGGCCCCAGGGCGCTCCCGGCAATCGAGGTTGAGGTAGAGGGCGGTAGCTTCGGCTACAACGAGCGCTACAACCCTGGTGAGACCAACTATTACGTTCCGGCTCGGCTGAGTCCTACGGTGGTAGAACGAGCTGCGGAAGTAGCCCTAACGGCTCACAATGCCCTGAGATTGCGCCATCTGTCGCGAATTGACCTGATTGTGGATCATGAGGGCACGCCTTGGTTCTTGGAGGCCAATGTCACTCCTGGGATGACGGAAACTTCGCTTTTCCCACAGGCAATAGTTGCTGACGGCTCAGAGTTAGCTGAGTCCTATCTATCAATCGCCCAGGCGGCAGCTAGAAACTAATCCTTTTGAATCTGCTCAACTATGCGTCGCAGGTCGGCAATGTTGCCAAATTCGATGACTAGCTGACCTTTCTTGCGGCCCAGCTGAATCTTTACGACGGTGTTTAGCTTTTCCCCAAGGGAATCCGACATCTCTTTGAGCATGTCCTGCTTGCCGCCAGGCACAATCTTTGCCTTTTTGGGCTTGACCTTGATACCGCCCACCAACTCTTCGAGACCACGTACGGATAGCCCCTCTTTGATAGCGCGCTCTGCAAGGGTTGCCATGACTTCTTCGTTCGGAGCACCAAGCAGGGCCCTGGCGTGGCCGGCAGATAAGACTCCAGAGGCAACTTTGGTTTGAACAGTCAATGGCAGTCGCAAAAGCCGAAGGGTGTTGGTGATTTGAGGTCTGGAGCGCCCCAGGCGATCTGCCAACTGCTCCTGAGTGGTGCCGAAGTCTTCTAATAGTTGCTTGTAGGCGGATGCTTCTTCGAGGGGGTTCAGGTTTGCACGGTGTAGGTTCTCCAAAAGTGCGTCTCGCAGCATGTTTTCGTCGGCAGTTTCGCGAACTACCGCTGGAATGGTGGTTAGACCGGCCTCCTTTGAAGCCCTCAGGCGTCGCTCACCCATAATCAGCTCGTATCCCGCGCCCTTAGGACGAACCACAATCGGCTGGAGCACACCAAACTCACGGATGGAATGGACCAATTCGGCAAACTGCTCAGGTTCAAAGACACTTCTTGGCTGCTGTGGGTTTGGAACGATGCTGTCGATTGCGAGATCGCTGAACCTCGCACCTGGCACCGGAGAAAGTGGATTTGGAGCTGTTGAGCTAAAGAAGACGTCTACTGCATCCCTATCCCCACCTGGAATTAGGGACCCAATACCGCGACCTAGACCGCCGCGCTTTTTCTCGTCACTCATTTAATTACTCCTCTTTGAGCCAATTCGATTGCGGCCTCCTGATAGGCCAGGGAGCCCGAATTCTTTGGGTCGTAGCTGATTGCCGTTTGCTGGTAGCTGGGCGCCTCAGAGAGCCTTACAGAGCGCGGAATCGTCGCATTCAGGGTCTCTTTGGGGAAGTACTTGCGAACGTCATCTGCAACGTCGCTGCTTAGATTGGTTCGGTTATCGAACATGGTGAGCAAAATCCCACCGATAATCAAGTTTGGGTTCAGGCCCCTTCGGACTCTGTCGATGTTGTTCATCAGCTGAGTGACTCCCTCTAGTGCGTAGTACTCGCACTGGATTGGAACTAGGACTTCGGTGGCAGCAACCAGTGCATTCACGGTCAACAGCCCGAATGAAGGTGGGGAGTCGATAAATACAAAGTGGATAGGGTGTTCCTGAGAGGTCAAGAATTCCTGAAGTGACTTTGCAAGGACATACTCACGATTTTCGTAACCCACCATTTCGATCTCAGCACCGGCTAGATCGATTGTTGCTGGCAAGCACAGAAGGTTTTGATGTTCCGGGCTCTGCTTAACCGCATCTGCCATTGGAATACCGTCGACTAAAACCTCGAAGCTACCAACCACGCCATTGTGATGCTCAACACCAAGCGCCGTGGAGGCATTGCCCTGCGG
>DLPB01000020.1 GCA_002479805.1 Micrococcales bacterium UBA7469 | reverse complement strand
CAATCAGCTTCGAAGAGGCTGCCACGCTCGAGGCCGAGATCGTCAACCTTCGCTTCGATATGGGTGATGGCAAATTCATTCGCCCCGAATCACTCGATGCTGCCAGCCTGATGATTCAGGCCTATCAACTAGACCCTGCCACCGGTGAACTTTATGATTCGGTAAACGACATCACCTACATCGACAACGGTGAGGGAAACTTCGTGAATAAGGTCAACCCTGAGGACAAACTGTTCCCAGGCTGGAGAGCCTTTAGCCCGCTGCAGAATTACGTTGGATTGCTTACCGACCCGGTAATTCGCGGCCCATTCATCAATGTCTTTATCTGGACCTTCTCATTTGCCCTAATTACCGTTGCAACCATGTTTGCCGCGGGTCTGGCACTTGCGATTGCCCTAGACAAGCAACTGCGCTTCAAGCGTTTCTACAAGTCGATTTTGATCTTGCCTTACGCAATCCCAAGCTTCATGTCGATTCTGATCTGGAACGGTATGTTCAATCGAGACTTCGGAGCGGTGAACCAGCTCTTGGGAGCTCCGATCGACTGGTATAACGATCCGAACCTGGCCAAGTTGGTGATCTTGATTGTGAACCTATGGCTTGGTTTCCCATACTTCTACCTGATCTCATCAGGTGCGCTGCAAGCTCTTCCGGGCGAGCTGGAAGAAGCAGCTGCAATTGATGGCGCAAGCCCAGCTCAAATCATGGCCCGCATCAAGTTGCCACTATTGCTACAGATTCTTTCCCCGCTACTGATCGCATCATTCGCCTTCAACTTCAACAACTTCAACATCGTCTACCTGCTCACCAATGGTGGCCCAACAAATGTGTTGGCTGGTGAGACAGCGGGTGCGACCGACATCTTGATCACCTATGCCTATAAGACCGCTTTCGGTTCTGCTGAGCAAAACCTCGGTCTAGCCTCGGCGATCAGCGTGATCATGTTCTTTATCGTTGGTGGACTATCGCTTTGGAGCCTAAGACGCTCCAAGGTATTGGAATCGGTGATGTAAATGAAGCGCACAAACTTTAGAGCCGCCGCCTGGCGTCACACCTACGCCTGGATTCTGATCCTGTTCTCAATCTTCCCGATTTACGTTGTGATCGTGAGCTCCTTCGACCCAACCGGAGGACTCGCATCCTCAAGTCTGATCCCGCAGCGCTTCAGCTGGGTGAACTACGAGACTCTTTTCAATTCGCCAACCATTCCATTTATGACTTGGATTTGGAACTCGTCTTACCTGGCAGCGCTGAATGCGGTGTTGTCGATTGTGGTTGGAGCCTTCTCGGCATTTGCCTTCTCGAGACTTCGCTTCAAGGGTCGCAAGGCCGGTTTGCAGACCCTGCTTTTGATTCAAGTGTTTCCGGCGTTCTTGGCTCTTGCTGCCATCTACGTCATGATGGAGCGCATCTACACCATCTTCCCGGGCATTGGTCTTGGCAGCCATGGTGGCTTGCTGCTGATCTACCTAGGTGGATCGATGGGTGTAAACGCTTGGTTGCTCAAAGGCTTTATCGACTCGATTCCGATGGAGCTGGATGAGGCAGCCAAGATCGATGGTGCTTCTCCATTCCAGATCTTCTGGCAAATTTTCGTGCCACTGTCGGCACCGGTGCTGGCGGTTACTGCGCTGCTGTCCTTCATTGGAACTTTCAACGAGTTTGTGCTTGCCAGCCTGTTCCTGCAGGACGTAAACCTAAGAACCGTTGCGGTCGGTCTGCAATCCTTCGTGGGTGCACAATTCGGTGCCAACTGGGGTCCATTCGCAGCCGGTTCGATTCTGGCTTCGGTGCCGCTGGTTGCACTGTTCCTCTTCGCTCAGCGCTACATCGTCGGCGGTCTAGTTTCTGGTTCCGTGAAGGGCTAACGGGCCAGTTGCCGCAATACCTGCGATTATTGACACCAAAGAAACAGAGGTCTCAATTGCGCATCCTGGCAGGTTTAGCGGCAGTGCTCGCACTGGCGGGCTGCACCTCAGCACCTCAGGCAGCGCAGCCTTCGCCAACCGAGGGAGCTCCCAGCACCGGCATCACAGTCAAGGTCTGGATCGATGAGGAACTAAGTGAAAGTTTCGCGGTCTTTGCCGAACAGTTCAAAAAGGACACCGGCAACAACCTTGAGGTTTCAGTAAAGGACTTCTATGGCCTAGAGACCGAGTTCCCGGCACAAGCGGCCGCGGGTCCGGATTTGGTAATCGGTTCTAACGAGTGGGTATCCAACTGGATTGCCAGTGGTTCAATTGCGCCGGTTCCGCTATACAGTCTGGAGCCATACGGATCGGTGTCCCAGGTTTTCAGTCGCGAAGCGGTCGGTTACGGCTTGCCTTATGCCACCGAGAATGCCGCATTGATTTGCAATGCCGATCGAGTTGGAAGCGCACCAAAAAATTGGGAAGATCTGATTTCCAAAAAGGTCAAGCTAGCCATCAACCCGGGTGGCGATCCTTATCTGATGCAGGCAGTGCAGTCATCATTCGGAGTCGAACTTTATGCAAAATCCGAAGCTGGCGACTACACCCAGCAGCTGACGCTAGCGGGTGAACAGGGTGAAAGATTTGCCACTTGGCTGCGCGGCAATGCGGTTGATTTCCCACAGCTTGATTACACCGCGGCCACCGAATTCTTTGCCACCGAGCAGACCCCATGTTGGTATACCGGCATGTGGTCGGTGCCGGCCATCAAGGAGCGCGTGAATTTTGAACTGGTTGCCTACCCGCTGCCGAGCGCCGGGGGCGAAACCGCCGCCCCGTTTGGTGCATCCAGGGCGTTCTTCCTAAACAGCAAGGCGCAGCACCCGGATCAGGCAAGCGAGTTGTTGGAGCTCTTAGCTTCCGATGCTGCCCAACACTTGATTTATGAGACCACCGGGCGACAGCCGGTAACCGATGCTTTTGCATCCAAGGTTGAAGATCGGGTGATGCGCGGTTTCATGGAAGCATCCAAGGTGAGTGTCGGGATTCCCGATGCCGCAGTGATGCAGCACGTTTGGGGTCCGTTGGGCATTGCGCAGGTTCGACTGTTGGGTAGTGACGGTGAACCTAAGGAAATCTGGAGCCAGCTGGTGAGCGAAGTTTCCGGCAAGTTGGGCAACTGATGACCATCAAGAACCTTCACCTCGCGCTCCAGCCCCACCACGATGGCTCAGCGCTTTATGTGTCACCGGCTCGTCCAGAGCTTGAGGGCAAGGTCAAACTCAAGATCAGAGTGCACCAATCAGCTGGTGCGCTGAAGCGAATCCTGATTCGCCAGAGCGATTCCGGCGAGGGTTTCTTCACGCCGCCACTCAAAAAGCTCTATTCCCGCAGGGGCTGGGACTGGTTTGAGGGTTCGATCACGATGTATAACCCAGAGGTTCACTATCGGTTCTTTATTGAATTTGAATCGGGAGAGAGTTACTGGCTAAACGGTGTCGGTCTGAGTGAGCTTGATCAGCCAGATCGTGATGACTTTAAGGTCAACAGCTATCGACGCCCTCCCAGCTGGGCCACTGGCAGCGTGCTCTACCAAGTGTTCCCAGATCGCTTTGCGAAGAGCGCGCAGGCTGCAAAACGCGCTCTACCCGAATGGGCTATCCCGCAGAACTGGGAGGATGAAGTTATCGGTCAGGGGAAGGGAGTCTCGGAGCAGTTTTTTGGGGGAGACCTCAAGGGCATCGAAGAACACCTCGATCACTTGAAAAAACTTGGCGCAACAATTTTGTATTTGACCCCGTTCTTTCCAGCTGGTTCAAACCACCGCTACGACTCGGCAAACTTCGACACCGTTGACCCACTGCTGGGCGGCGATGCCGCTTTGAAATCGCTAGTTACCAAGGCCCACTCGCTGGGCCTAAAGGTCATGGGAGATCTAACCGCCAATCACTCCGGAGATAAGCACGAGTGGTTCTTGGCCGCCTATGGAAAACCAAAGGCGCCAGAGAGTGAGTTCTACTACTTCCAAGATGGCAACACGAAGTATGACTCCTGGTGGGGAGTGCCGTCGCTGCCAAAGTTCAACTGGGCCAGTAAAGAGCTTCGTCGCAGATTTATCGAGGGTAAAGATTCGGTGGTTGCCAAGTGGCTCAAGGCACCATTCAAACTTGATGGCTGGCGTATTGATGTTGCCAACATGACCGGTTGGATTCGCGAGGACTTCTATAACCGTGAGGTGGCTCAGACCATCCGCAACACCATGGATGAGGTCAGTGAAGATACCTTCCTGATCGGTGAGTTCACCTCCGATGCCGCAGAGTTTGTCGAGGGTGATAGCTACCAGTCCACCATGACCTATGCCAACTTCACCCGTCCTGTCTGGCGCTGGCTTGCTGATACCAAGCAGACCAGAGAAGAGAATCAACTTGGCCCTGGTCGAATGGGTATCTCGGCGAAGCAGTTCGCAGAGCTACACCAAAGATTTGCCGGCACCTTCCCATGGCAGCTGAGAATGCATAACCTCAATGCCCTGGATACCCACGACACCGGTCGGTTCAAGACCTTCGCTCTTGATGGAGCACAGCACGTTGCCGCTGGCCTGCAGTTCACCTTCCCGGGCATCCCGATGATCTTCGCCGGCGATGAGTTTGGCCTCGATGGCTATAACGGCGAAAACTCCAGAACCCCAATTCCATGGGATGGCGAGCGACCAAGTGACACCAGCATGATCGAGGTTTATGCCAGGTTGGCCAAGCTGAGAAAGTCCCACAAGGCTTTAGTTGATGGCTCGTTGCGTTTCCTATATACCTCAGATGAGGCGCTGGTGTTTGTCCGCGAAAACCAGACCGAGTCAATCTTGGTGGTCGCCTCTCGTGGCAAGGATCGCCACATCGAATTCCCCAAGGATGCGCTCTCGCAACCTGAGCAGGCCAAGAATGTTTATGGCGGCGGCGCACTGCGAATTGCAGGGTCGAAGATACGCTTTGAAGCCGGAAAATTAGATTTTCAAATTTGGCGTTTGCCTAGCGCCCATCGCTAGTGCTAATCTTTTGCGGTTGCCTTTTAGGCTAACGCCCCGATAGCTCAGTGGTAGAGCACTTCCATGGTAAGGAAGGGGTCGACAGTTCAATCCTGTCTCGGGGCTCGATCGACAGTGGGTTACCTCGCTGCAGTTCGAGGCTGAGTAGCTCAGTTGGTTAGAGCGCACGACTCATAATCGTGAGGTCGCGGGATCGTGCCCCGCCTCAGCTACCACAGCAATAGATGTCACTCTCCCCCTTCATAATTCTCAAATGAAGGCTGTTTTTATCGATGAGTGCAAGTCCAAAAAATTCATTCTTGTGGCAGTGTTTGTTGACTTGCCGAGAATCCCTGAAATTCGAAAATCACTTATGTGCCTTCGGCTCAAGGGGCAAAGTCGGATCCACTTCGTAGACGAGTCCAATCCTCGACGCAAGAGCATTGTCAGCTCACTCACGCAGCACAGCTTTGAGACAAAATTCTTCGTCTCTGGAGCAGCCGGAGAAGCCGAGGCAAGGAGAAAGTGTTTACAGGCGATGATCGCAAGTTTGCAACCCAATATCGGGTATCAAATTTGGCTGGAGTTTGATGAGAACCATATTGCCCTGGACAAAACTGCAATTTCTGCAGCGGCAGCATCGCTCGGAATTAGCCAATCCATTCAATTCACTCACGCATCCGCTAGGCAGCAAGCGATGCTATGGATTCCAGACGCATTGGGGTGGATCATGAACCGCGGTGGCGATTGGAGCAATGTTTTGAGTGAATTGCAACATGAGGTCATTCACGTCAGTTAAACGCGAAACCCAGAACGCCGTCCGTCCGGACGGCCCTCTGGGTTCACTACCGCAGGCTATTGCCTTTGATAACTACAAATTTACAACCAACGACTGACATTTTGAAAGTTTTTATCCCAAGGTTTAGATAACGATTTTTAGCATCTGAGCTACCCTTATCCCATGGTGAATCCAGACATTCAAGGCAAGCGTTACCCCAGAACTCCGAGCTACCTAGTTGGCCGTGAAAAGGTGCGTGAATTTGCAAAGGCAGTGATGGCTGCCAAGGAATCACAAGACCTAAGTTTCGCTCAGGCTACAGGCCATGCCGATCTGGTTGTGCCACCAACATTTCCCGTGGTCATTCAGGAGCAGAGTTTGGCTCTAGTGCTCTCGGATCCTCAGGCCAAGATCGACTTTTCACGTGTGGTTCACGGTGACCAAAGATTTATCTACCAGCGTCCAATCGTGGCAGGTGATGAGCTCACTTCAGAGCTGACGGTGGCAAGCGTAAAGAGCCTAGGTGGCAACCACATGGTGACCTTTGAGACCGAAATTTTTGATGCCGCTGACCAGTTGGTCTGCACCGCAATTTCAACCCTGGTTGTGAGGGGAGAGTAATGCCAAAGTTTGAAGAGTTGACGATTGGCGATGTAGTCGCTGAGCAAGATTTCAAGATCACCCGAGACTCACTGGTTCGTTATGCCGGGGCCTCCGGAGATTTCAATACCATCCACTACCGTGATGACATTGCGCAGGCAGTTGGTCTGCCAGGTGTCCTGGCGCACGGCATGTTGACCATGGGAATATCAATTCAACCGGTGGTCTCTTGGATTGGAGATGCTGGCAAGGTCGTCGACTACGGCGTTCGCTTCACCAAGCCGGTAGTCGTGCCACCACACGGTCACGCAGCCCTCAGTGTGAAGGCAACCATCGGCGCTTTAGATGAGGAAGCCAAGCGAGTCCGGGTTGACCTAACCACGACATTTGAAGAGAACACCGTGTTGGGCAAAGCCCAGGCTTGGGTGCAGTTTTGAGTCAAATTCCTGCCCAGGCAATGTCCAAATTCACCACCATCCAGGTTGGTGGAACGCCTAAGTCGCTAACCAAGTGCGAGAGCACAAAAGAGCTCTACGAAACCGTCCTTGAGGCCTGGCGGGAAGAGTCGAACTATCAAATCTTGGCCGGCGGATCAAACACAGTTTTTGCTGATTACATCTCCGATCTCGATGTAATTTTGGTGGCTAACCTCGGCAAAGAAATCGTGCAGGAAACCGATAGCTCGGTCACTATTCGGGTGCAAGCTGGCGAGAGCTGGGATGAGTTTGTGGCCTGGGCGGTAGAGCGCGGCTATGCCGGAATCGAAGCGATGAGCGGCATCCCAGGAAGTGTTGGCGCAACCCCGGTTCAGAACGTTGGCGGCTACGGCCAAGAGGTCTCGGAAACCATCACTCAAATCGAATTCTTAGATTTTGAGACCTTTGAGGTTGAGATCAAGCCAGCCGAATTCTTTGAGTTCTCCTATCGCGATAGCGCTTTGAAGCGCGGCCTAAAAGGCGTGATCGGCTGGGTGGAATTTGAGCTTAAGAAGCTTGGGGGTTTGAGCGTCCCGATGGCATCGGGCCAGATTACCAACCACCTCGGTGAACCTTATGGATCCCAGCTACCACTTCAGGTGGTGCGTGACACCGTGATTGAACTGCGCTCCTCGAAAGGGATGGTGGTTCGAGCTTCGGATCCAGCCAGTGTGAGCTGTGGCAGCTTCTTCACAAACCCTGTGGTTTCCAAAGTCAAGGCTTTGGACTTCCCGCAGGATATGCAGAAGTGGTCGATGGAGGATGGCGAGAAGTTCAAGCTTTCTGCCGGGTGGCTGATTGAGAATTCCGGCATCCCAAAGGGCTATGCACTTCCAGGTTCCAAGGCAAAAGTCAGCGATAAGCATGCGCTCGCAATTACCAATGCCGGTGGAGCAAAGGCCGAGGAAATCATTGAACTTGCCAGGTTTATTCAGGAGCGGGTCGCCGCGACCTGGGGCATAAACCTAATCCCAGAACCAAATCTGATCGGGTTTTAGCTAAACAAGCGCTGCAAGCGCTGAATACCCTCTACCAGCTGGTCATCGCCCAGTGCATAGCTCAGACGCACGTAGCCAGATGGGCCAAAGGCCTCACCTGGAACCATGGCAACCTCGGCTGCATCGAGCGCATAGTCGCACAGTTCTAGCGAGCTGTTGATCTGCTTGCCGCCCCAGGTTTTACCCAGCAGGCCAGAGACATCGCTGTAGATGTAGAAGGCTCCCTTTGGGGTTGGGGTAACAACGCCTGGAACCTTGTTCATCTCGGCAACCGCAATTTGTCTGCGGCGGTCAAAGGCAGCCAACATGTCCTTCACAGGCTGCTGGTCACCGGTTAGGGCCGTCAGGGCAGCGCGCTGTGAAATGTTTGAGACGTTGGAAGAAAGGTGAGACTGCAGGTTTGCAGCTGCCTTGGCAGCATCCAGCGGAGCAACCATCCAACCCAAGCGCCAACCGGTCATGGCATAGGTCTTGGCAACACCGTTAACCATGATGGTGCGGTCGGCAAGCTCCGGAACCAACTCTGTAATCGAGTGGGCGTAAAGGCCGTCGTAGGTGAGGTTCTGGTAAATCTCGTCGGATACCACCCAGAGATTTGGCTTCGATGCCACCCACTGGCCAATTGCCAGAATCTCCTCTTTGGTGTAAACCGCACCGGTTGGGTTCGATGGTGAGCACATCAAAAGCGCTTTGGTCTTCGGGGTGTAGGCCGCTTCCAACTGGGCCACGGTGACCTTGTAGTCCTGGTCACTACCGGCAAACACATCGACCTGCTTGCCGCCGGCGAGCTTGATCGCCTCCGGGTAGGTGGTCCAGTAGGGAGCCGGAACCAAAACCTCATCCTGTGGGTCCAAAATCACGGCAAAAGCTTGGTAAACCGCCTGCTTACCACCGTTGGTGACAATCACCTGGTTAGCGGTGACATCGGTGCCAGAGTCACGCTTGGTCTTCTCAACAATCGCTTCGCGAAGTTCAGGTAGACCAGCAGCTGGGGTGTAGCGGTGGTTCTTTGGGTCCCGAACCGCTAGAACGGCAGCCTCAACGATGTGCTGCGGGGTGGCAAAGTCTGGCTCACCGGCAGCATAGGAGATGACATTTTTACCCTCGGCCTTGAGGGCCTTTGCCTTGGCATCCACCTTCAGAGTTGCACTCTCGGCGATAGCGGCGATTCTTTGGGAAATTCGGTTAGCAGACATGCCTAACAGGATACTTCGCTTCCTAGGCATTCGGGCTAGAAATTCCTTTGCATATCGGCGGTTTAACCCCTAAACTCTTTCAAGTTGACATCTGCCCAAAACTAATCTGGCGAAAATTCAAACTAATAGATTCAATCTAGAAGTCTGTCTTTCTCAGGTGGCACTTGAAACCAAGCCTTGTGCCCAGTAAAGGTTGATGGCGATGGCAACGATAGGGCGGTAGTTCAATTGGTAGAGCAGCGGTCTCCAAAACCGCAAGTTGCAGGTTCGAGTCCTGTCCGCCCTGCGCTAACAAGAAGGAAGACAAATGTCAGAAGAGACACAGAACGCCTCTGAAGACTTAGTCGAAGCCGCAAAAGCGGAAAAGGCTAAGACCAAGAACCCGCTTCAGCGCGGCACGCTGTTTTTCCGTCAGGTAGTTGCGGAGCTCGGCAAGGTCACCAGGCCAACCCGCAAAGAGCTAATCAACTACACCGGTGTGGTGCTCGGTTTCGTAGCAGTGGTGATGGCAGTCATCAGCGCTTTGGACTGGATCTTCTACAACGTCGTCACCTTCGTATTTGCAGGATAAAGAGGAATTCGTGTCAGACCTAAACTTCAGCGACACCCAGGAAACTGAGCCAATGGCTCAGTCCGAGGACGCAGTTAACGAGAACATCGACCTAGACGAGACTGACCTAGACCTAGCAGAGGTTGAGGCAGAGCACGAGCTCGATGGTTTCCAGGTTGAGGAAGCTCCTAGCGAGGCCCCAGCACCGGTTGCTGAGGCAGCAACCGAGGACGACCCTTACCGCAAGTTCCGCCAGGAGCTGCGTGAGCAGCGAGGTAAGTGGTACGTAATCCACTCCTACGCCGGTTACGAGCGTCGCGTAAAGCAGAACATTGAGGTCCGTCGCGCAGCACTTGCCGGTGGAGACCAGATTTTCCAGATTGAGGTCCCAATGGAAGAGACCATTGAGATCAAGAACGGTCAGCGCAAGCTGGTTTCCAAGGTCCGCATCCCTGGTTACGTGCTAGTTCGCATGGAGATGACCGAAGACAGCTGGTCCCTAGTTCGCCACACCCCAGCGGTCACCGGATTCGTTGGTAACAGCCAGCACCCAACTCCGCTTCGCCCAAACGAGGCATTCGAAATGCTGAAGCCGCTATTCACCCCTGAGGAAACCGAAGAGGTAAAGAGCGCAAAGGCTGCAATTTCTTCCAGCGGCAAGGCCAAGGGCAAGTCAATCCCAGTCAAGATCGACTTCACCGTGGGCGAGTCAATCATGATCAAGGACGGCTCATTCGCCGGCCTTCCAGGCACAATTTCGGAGATCAAGCCAGAGTCTGGCAAGGTCACCGTTCTAGTTTCGCTATTCGAGCGTGAGACTCCAGTGGAGCTGTCTTTTGACCAAGTCGGCGCACTGAACTAATAAGAGAGAAAAGAAAACAACATGGCACCCAAGAAGAAAGTCACCGGTCTGATCAAGCTTCAGATCCAGGCTGGCGCTGCTAACCCAGCTCCACCTATCGGACCTGCTCTAGGTCAGCACGGTGTAAACATCATGGAGTTCTGCACCCAGTACAACGCAGCTACCGCTGACCAGCGTGGCAACGTCGTACCGGTTGAGATCACCGTTTACGAAGACCGTTCATTCACCTTCGTTCTGAAGACCCCTCCTGCCGCTGAGCTAATCAAGAAGGCAGCCGGAGTTCAGAAGGGAAGCTCAACTCCTCACACCGTGAAGGTTGCAAAGCTATCCCGCGAACAGGTGTTGAAGATTGCTGAGACCAAGATGAGCGACCTAAACGCTAACGACGTCGAAGCAGCAGCAAAGATCATCGCTGGTACCGCCCGCTCCATGGGTATCACGACCGAGCTATAAAACTAAACAAACCAACCACAAATAGTCGTGGGAGGGGTTAGCGCCCCTTAGAACCACGGACTGTGACCGAAAGGAAAAGCAGAATGCCAAAGCGCTCAAAGGCCTATAACGAGGCCGCAGCAAAGATCCAAGAAGGCAAGCTCTACAACGCAGCAGAGGCTGCCGCACTTGCGATCGACACCGCAGGTAAGAAGACCAACTCAACCATCGAGGTTGCACTCAAGCTTGGAGTGGACCCTCGCAAGGCTGACCAGATGATCCGTGGCACGGTATCTCTCCCTCACGGAACTGGAAAAGTAGCCCGAGTAATCGTGTTTGCAAATGGTGCCGCAGCAGACGCAGCTCGTGAGGCTGGAGCCGACGAGGTCGGTGGCGATGAGCTAATCGCCAAGGTTGAGGCTGGTTGGGTCGACTTCGACTCTGCGGTTGCAACCCCTGACCTAATGGGCAAGGTTGGTCGTCTAGGTAAGGTGCTAGGTCCTCGTAACCTAATGCCAAACCCAAAGACCGGAACCGTAACCATGGACACCGCAAAGGCTGTTACTGACATCAAGGGTGGAAAGATCGACTTCCGCATTGACAAGCAGTCCAACCTGCACTTCATCATTGGTAAGGCAAGCTTCACCCAGGCTCAGCTAGCTGAGAACCTAAACGCCGCCATGGATGAGGTTGTTCGACTTAAGCCTTCGACCTCTAAGGGTAAGTACCTGCTAAAGGGTGCCGTTGCGACCACCTTCGGTCCTGGCATTCCTTTGGATGTTGCAACCTTTATGTAAGGTCCAAAAGCCACTTATAAAGCGCCAGTGTGCTTGCGCAATCGTCTCGGTTGTACGCAATCACCTGGCGCTTTAGCTTTTCCGCGGCATCGGCATCTTCGGCCAAGGTGGTTAGGTACTGGTCGTAGAACTCCATTGAGCCCATCGCCTCTTTAACGTCGGAGGAGCGATCAAACTCATAGAAGTTCTCTAGGTTCTTGATGCTGTAGCGCTCTTCCGAAATCACAAGCGCCTTGTCCACCAGCTTGTAGAGATCTACAAAGACCCCATTCTCAATCAGCTGCATCAGCTCGTATTCGTACTTGCCGGTTCTGGCAGCCAGCTTTTTCAGCGCTGTCTTCTCGTAGTGCGCGTAGTGGTAGATGCGACTTTGCGGATAGCGCTTGCGGTTTACAAGGACCGCCTCCATAAAGTTCTCGAAAGCCCGCTCTTCCCCGGCTCTGTCATCAGCCCAGTGGTGGGAATACTCACCTTTGGCATCCACCCAGCCCCAGAGATACTCCAGACCGCCCGGTTCACCGAAGAAAGTGAATCCTTCCAAGTCGAAAAACAGATCTCCCGGATTAGCCTCTGGTAATCCTGAAAGCAACTCTGGATCTGCAACCACCTGGCTTCTGACTCCGGTATCGAAAAAGATCTGCTGCAATCTAGCTTGCAGCGCAAGCTTGCGAATGACTTCAACCGAGTGCTTTTCGGTTGGTTCATCCAATTCCGCAAGCTGACGAACCGTGGTGATTCCGAGGTGACGCAATGCATCGATTTGCGCCTTGGTGATGCCCGCGACCAACTGCAGGTGATTTGTCTGAAGTCGCATGTGCCGGCATAGCGCTGGATATTCGCACATCTCGCAGTAGGTGGATGCTTCGCAAACCAGCTCTCCCAAATCCGACAGGGTCTTTGGGTCTTGCGCAACAATCGCGGCAACGCTTAATTCGTAAGCTGACCGCTTGACGAGCATTTGGGCAATTAGCGCATCTGCCGAAAAGGCTGCGATCTCTCGATTGCCAAGAATCAGGCCGTGCTCGCATGGGGCTTCAAGATTGAGCGTTCTTAGGACGTCGGCGTAGAGTCCAACCTGAATTTGGTAGTCAGGTTTTGGTGATGCAGATAGCTTGGCATCCCAGGCGGTATAGCCGCCCTGCCAGGCACCGACCTGGATGGCGGTTAGGCCCTGCTCGTTCATCTCGAATCGATAGTCACCGCGCAGCAGAAAGTCAGGTCTTCCAGAAAACTCGAGCTGACCTGAGCCGCCCTTGAGAACGCCTTGGTAGATCACCGGAATGCCTTGCCGCATGAGCTCATACGTCGCCTCCAGGGTTTGTGACTGCGGGGCCTGGACCAGGTCACCGAGATTTTGTACTAGCTCGTTTTCCAGCGCAGCCTCGTACTTCATGCCGTAGCGAATCGCCAAACTATCTGGTTTGATGTAGAACTCATCGATGAGTTCTTGCAAACCCGCCACTTTCAACTCTCTTGCTACCGAAACACGTGTGCAGTGGGAGCACTGCGCACGCATGAGATCGCGAGAGTCGAAACTGAGGCCGGTGGTGGTTTTTCGCATGGCTAAAGTTTGCCCTAGGGGTCTGACAATTAGGGCCTGATATGTGCGGTTACCCGACGCAGATTATGCTTTATTAGATTCAAAATTGGAGCCCAATGCCAAAGCCAGACCCAAAAGCCTTCCGCCACGTTCTTGTGGTTGAGAATGAACCGCTGATGCGTGACCTTTTGGCTCGTGCGGTTGAGTCTGCGGGATTCGTCGTAACCACCGCCGCCAATGCGGCGGATGCTAAGCGGGCCATGAAGTCAATCGACCCAGACTGCATTGTGGTTGATATCGAATTGGGTCCTGGTCCGAATGGTTTTGAACTGGTGGAGTCCATGAACCCCACTACTCCGGCGGTTGGAATCGTTTACCTAACCAATCTTCCCGACCCACGCTTTGGCAGCAAAGATGCCTCGGTTGTGAAATCTAACCAGGCGTACTTACGCAAGGGCGCGATCCAAAACGGTCAAGAACTGGTAGATGCCATTGAGGCGGTCCTCAAGGATGCCATCACCAAGGAGTACCGTCACGACCTCGCCAGCAACCGACCATTCTCAGCGCTATCACGCCGTCAGGTTGAGACCCTGCAGCTACTTAGCGAGGGTAAGACCAATGCCCAGATTGCTGAACTTCGTGGCACTACCGTCAGAGCGGTTGAGGGCATGTTGACTCGCATTTTTGAGCTTATGAACATCGACCCTAAAGACGGCAATCCCAGAGTTGAGGCCGCCAGCAAGTACCACCAGTTAAAAGAACAGGTTTAGTTCTTGGCCCAGTACACCGTTTCCCCATGGAGTGCTCTCGGGGGAAAACATGCCTTGAATTGGCGAACCCACGTGCTGTTTGCCCTACCCGCGATTATCACTGGGCTAATCAACGACTACGGGCGCCTGGGCGGCGACCCGATCAGCTGGCTCCTGGTCCTTATCGCCGGATTTGCCATCACGGTCGCGGCCATCGAAGTTCTGCAACAGGCACACTTTAGGCTCTTTGGAAAACCTGGGCCAGTCGCAAACCTGACAATTCTGCTTATCTCCGGCCTAATTCGAGGAATCACAGTCTTCAACATCGGATTACTGCTGGGGGTTGTGCCTGCAAGCGATATCTGGTTCCGGCTTTCAGCGGCACCAATTTATGTTGCGGCGATATACATGGTCTTCAACACGCTGGTGGTGGCATACCTAACCCAAAAAGAGATTGACCAGGAGCTCAGGCGCGAGCAGTATTCGCTAAATCAATCCAGACTCGAATTTGCCCAAGAGATTGATCGGCTCCGGCTTGCGCAGCGAGCTCGAATCAGCGAACTGGTAACCCCATCGCTCTGGGAGATTTCCAAGCACCTAAACGATGCCAAGTTATCTAACGATGCATCGGCCATCGTTCGGGCTCTCAGGGGTTTGAACGAAGATGTGGTGCGGCCACTGAGCCACGAACTAGCGAAGCGTTTTGATCCGCCAACTTTGACCGCAGCAGCGCCGTTTCTAACCAAACTCGGTCGCCTCACCCTCCCCAAGCGCAGCATTCTGGGGCAATCACTGCCGGTTGGGTGGACTGCACTTACCGCCTTTGTCTTGGGATTCTCGATGCTCTCGGCGTCGAGCAACCCTCTGCAGGGACTGGTAACCGCTCTGGTGCTAACCAGCTGGTTTGGGCTCATTACTTACGGCGTGAAATCGCTGACCGCGAATCTCGAACACCCAACCTGGGTCGGGTTCCTGCTGTCAATTCCCTCCGGTGCCGTGGTGGGTCTTACGGCTTGGCCATTCACATTTTGGGAGACCTTGACACTCCCAAGCATATTTTTAGTGCAGTCCACTTTGTTCTTTTCGATTGCATTTCCAAGCATCTATTTGATGGCGATTGCCCAAAATCAGGCGGACATCTCTCAGGCGCAACTAAGAGGCATCGTTGAGGAGCTCAGGCTACTCAACTCGCAATTGCGCCAGCAGGTTTGGCTCGATCAAAAGATGCTGGCAACTGAACTGCATGGCAGCGTTCAGGCAACCTTGCATGCCACCGCGCTGCAGCTCTCTAAAATCGACAGGCCAACGATTTCAGACCTTGAGAAGGTTCGCGACTCGGTCAATAAGGCACTGTCCCGACTGGGTCAAACCGCCTATCTCGAGGGCGAGAGTTTCAGTCAGGTATTGACCGATATCGCAGAAGTTTGGTCTGATACCTGTCGAATCGAATATCACATCCAGCCACAGGCGCAGGCTGCTTTGGATGCACGGCAAAGTCTGGCACGCAGCACGATTGAGGTATTGCGCGAAGCTACCACCAATGCCATCAAGCACGGCAAGGCAAAGAACATCAAGGTGGCAATCACCCTCAGTGGCCAGCTGTTGGATTTGGTGGTCGATAACGATGGCGAAGAAGTGGTTTCTGGCACCCAAGGACTCGGCACCAGCGTGATTGCGGAACTAACCCACAGCCACAAGCTTTACAAAACCAGGGATGGCGTTCGCTTCACAGCAGCTATTGCGCTTGGCTTGCAACTCGAGCAGTAGTCTCTGCCAAAGTTGGAGGCTCGCAGCCTTTTCGCTCACAAACTATGCCCGCTGCCACCGCGGCAATTTCGGCAGCACGCTGTAGCTCAGTTGGATCTAAGTTAGCCAAACGAGCAATCGGATCAGAACCTAATGCACCAAGCAAATCAAGCTCAGCGAGCAGGTTTGCCATGAAGGTATCGCCTGCTCCAACTGTGTCAACCAAATTGATCTTTGGAGCTAGGGCATGAAGCTTTGCACCATTCAGATACAGCGTTGCACCATCGCCACCTCGGGTAATCACTCCCAACTTGCCACCCTCGCTCCAGTCGCTGGCAATCGAATCTAAGTCGCTACCCGCATCCAAGTTGTAGAGCCACTCGATGTCGGCATCGGAGGCCTTGATGATGTGGCTGTGAGAATTAATTCTCAGCACTCGCTCCAGCTCACTCTGACGCTCAAAACCGAGTGCGGAGCGGATGTTTAGGTCATGGCTCAGAGTGGAGTCTCCAACTTCATAGAGACCCTTTAGCCATTGCTCCAACACCAGACCGCCCGGAGCAATCGCCATGGCAAGGCAGCCAAACTGAATTGCGTGAGTGTTAAGCGAAGCCAGTTCGATTGCACTCGGTAGCTCAGCTTCGGTCCAGCCCCAGTCAGCGGTGCCATCAACGTAAAAGCTGTAGCTCGCCGAACCATCACTGCCGATGGTCGCCACCGCAAGTGAGGTCTGCTCCTTGGCATTGATGCTGTAGTCCAGGTTCACGCCGTTTGAAGCCAGGCGCTCACGAATCTGCTGACCAAAGCCATCTGAGGAAATGCGTCCCAAAAATCTTTGCTCAACACCGCGGCGAGCCAGGGCGAGTGCAACATTTGCGTTCGCACCGCCTACCACTGCCTGGTAATTGCCACCGCCATCTGCGGTGCCAATTAGGTCTATCAGCGCCTCACCAATCACCAAAATCATGGGGCAAGTCTAGGCTGTAGCTATGAGTGAATCTAGAAATGCAAATCGCGCCATCCAGCTACCGCTGATCGGCCTAGCGTTCCTCTGGGCCATGATGATGCTCGCGCAGTTCGTCGACCTTTATCGCGAGATGCCGATGTATGACAACAAGGGTGAACAGCTTCCTTACGAAGTGACGCTGCAGTGGAGTGTCTACCTAATTCTGATTGGCATCACCGGGGTGGCGATCGCATCGCTACTTGGGCAGCGCATCGCACTGGCGCTTAGAAGTGAAGTCGATTCACCGCTGGCTCAAAGCGCACATCGATTCAACAATCTGTTTGTGATCCTTTCACTGGTCGGTGGAGCGGTATTTGCCATAGGTAACTTCCTCGGTGCCTTCAACAACTACGACTCTCGAGACGCATCCCCATTGATTCGAATCTTCGGCGTTTATGTGCCGATCGTCTTGGCCACCGCCTTGGTGGTAATAGTCATTTTGTTTGCGTTTGTGTTCCGCAAGGATGCACCAGACATCTCTCACGAAGAGAAGGACGAGGAGCGAGCCAGATTGCAGCGAGCAGTCGGGCTGGCTTACGCCTCCCCAATCATCGGCACAGCAATTGCAATCATCTTTGGCTTGGTGGTTTATGACACCACCCGCACCAATTTGGATGTTTGGATCTGGGTAATCATTCAGGCCATCATCGCAACCTCGATCATTGTCGGCACCCGCTTTGCCGCGCAGGCTCGTTCGGCTAAGCCACTACAGCCAAAGCCAAGAAGAGCCGGCACCGCAGCCGTCAACCTAAACCTGGTGCTCTCCATCGTGTTCGGTGCGGTGGTGACGATCATGGCGTTTAGTTTTGGCTTCTCGGCAATCGAGAATCTTCGCGAATGGCCACAGTGGGTGGAAGGCGATCCCGATTCCCAACGGCCAATCATCAATGCACCTTCGCTGAGCTGGTTCCTCGAGTCACTGCTCCCGGCGCTGGTACTTCTTGCGCTGGCTATCTTTGGCATTTACCGCACCATGATTTCGAGGCACAAAGAAAACCATGCGTAGTTATTTCAAGGGACTTTTGTTCGACAACGACGGAGTCCTGGTTGATTCCATGCCCGGTGCAATCAGCGCTTGGCGACAGTGGGGCGAGAAGTATCACCCGGGGTTTGAATTAACCGCCGAACACCATGGCAAGCGAGCGCAAGACTTGGTTTTGCAAATGGTTGGGGAGCAGCTATTCAAAGAGGCCGACGATTACATCAACAACCTCGAGCAAGACCTAGCGCACCTAACGGTGCCACTTGAAGGCTCGGTGGAATTCCTCACCTCAATGAAGCCCGGCGTTTGGACTGTGGTGACCAGCGCAAACCCAAACCTCGCTAGAGCAAGGCTCAGCGCCGCCGGAATCCCAATCCCCAAAGAAATCGTTACCGCCTGGGATGTCGAAAATGGCAAGCCACACCCCGAGCCATATCTCAAGGGCGCTGCCAACCTTGGTTTCGACATCTCCGAGTGTGTGGTGTTTGAAGATGCCGCATCTGGCATTCTTGCTGGCTTAGAAGCCGGCGCCGGATTACTAGTTGGAGTAACCGAACACGCGCTTGACACTCAGGCGGACATTGTGGTTCGCTCACTAAAGGGAATTACCTTTGAGGATGGCGAGTTAGTCATTCCAGAGTCGATTAGGTTGAGGTAAAAAATGGCAGAGATTGAGTTCTACGGAGCAGACTGGTGCAGCGACTGCAGAAGGTCAAAATCACTTCTAAACACCCTGGGTGTGGAGTATGAGATGCACGATGTTGAGGCCGATCCTGCAGCCGCTGATCGATCCAAGGAGATCTCTGGCCGCACCAACATTCCAGTGATTCGCTTTGCGGACGGCAGCCACTTGGTTGAGCCATCGGACGCGGTTTTGCACGCTGAGCTAAAGCTCCGCGGGCTTGTAAGCTAATTTGGTCCTATCTTTTTTGACCCCCAGCCTCTAGGCTTAGAAATCTCGTAGTGCTAGAGGAAACCGTCCTTAGGCACGCCCCTAAGGAAATCCTCAAAAATGGCTAAAGATTTTTCCGCGCCTTCGCGCGCGTCCAGACCAAAAGCAGCAGGCAATAAACGTGCCGTTGCCCCAAAGTGGGAATCATCTCGCACTGATGCTCCAACCAAGCGCGATGGCCGCAAAGGCTACGCCTCCAAAAAGGGCGATTACGTTCCAAGGTCTGAGCGCTCTGCAGAGGGCGACCGCAAGCCTCGCGCCGCTCGTCCAGATTTTGAGTCTGATCGCAAGCCAAGAGCGACTCGCGAATTTGACGGCGACCGTAAACCACGCGCAGCTCGTGACTTCGATGGTGACCGCAAACCACGCACCGGTGGCCGTGACTTTGACCCAGCCCGTAAGTCTTTCTCTGAGCGTCCAGATCGGGTAGCTCGCGACAACGACCGCAACAAGACCTTTGAAAATGCTCGCTCGAAGAGCTCGACCGGCAAGACCTTCTCACAGGACGTCAAGCTCGAGAAGCTTGAGAGTGCAACCGATGCAGCTAGCTTTGCCACCTTCCAGGAGATGGACCTACCTGAGCGTCTAACCCAAGAACTTGCCAAGATGGGTGCTGCTGCACCATTCCCAATCCAGGCAGCAACCATCCCGGTTGCCATGTCGGGTCGCGACGTTCTAGGTCGCGGTAAGACCGGTAGTGGTAAGACCATTGCTTTCGGCGTCCCATTGGTGGCAATGCTTTCTGCTCAGGGCAACCAGCCTCGTAAGCCAGGTAAGCCAAAGGCTTTGGTATTGGCTCCGACTCGTGAGCTAGCAGATCAGATTGATCGCACGCTGTCGCAGCTTGCTAAGAGCGTGGGCTTTTTCACCACCACCATCTACGGTGGGGTGCCACAGTTCCGTCAGGAGCAGGCACTAAAGCGTGGCGTAGACATTGCAATTGCTACCCCTGGTCGCCTTGAGGATCTAATGGCCCAAGGTCTAGTTGACCTCTCTGAGTGTGAGCGCATTGTTTTGGACGAAGCCGATCACATGTGTGAACTGGGCTTTGTCGAGCCGGTTACCCGCATTCTGGAGGCAACTGGAGATTCGCAGAAGCTACTGTTCTCTGCCACCTTGGACAAGCAGGTTGCCAGCCTGGTAAAGCGCTTTATGCCAAGCCCTTATGTCTATGAGGTGCCTGGTGAAGTAAACGAGACTTCGGACATTCAACACATCGTATTGACCATGGAGCCAAAGGACCGCTCGCAGGTCTTCCACCGCCTAGTTCAGGGTGAGGGTAAGTCGATCGTGTTCGTTCGCACCAAGGCAACTGCCGAGGCACTATCCCAGTCGCTAAACGATGCCGGTGTTTCAACCGCTCGTCTGCACGGTGACCTAAACCAGGCTCAGCGCACCAGGAACCTAGAGCGCTTTACTCACGGAGCAGCTCGCGTCATGATCGCAACCGACGTTGCCGCTCGCGGTATTCACGTTGACGATGTGAAGTTGGTTATTCAGCTTGACCTTCCAGAGGAATACAAGACCTATCTTCACCGCGCCGGTCGCACCGGTCGTGCCGGTCGTTCCGGAACCGTGGTTTCGCTAGTGCCACTTGGCCGCACTCGCAAGATCGAGGGCCTACTGGAGCGTGCCGATCGTGAGGCCAAGTACGTTCACGTGGTAGCCGGTGACAAGTTTGTTGCCGATCTTGCCGGTCCAATTGCACCACCACCGGTGGTTGACTCCCTGGACTTTGGCGACTCAAGATTTGAGACCGCAAACAAGTCCAAGGTAAAGAAAGACTTGCGCGAGCGTCACGGTGGAAATAAGCTATACGCAGCCAAAGACCGCCGGTTTCGTCAAAGGTAATCAAAGAAATTAGTTTCTAGATTCACCTGCGTTGATTAAGGTTCACGAAAGTGAAGGCCAGCGCAGGTGAATGTAAGAAGCTTTTTGCTCTGAACGTTTACTCTGCGTTCGGAGCTTTTTCTTTTAAGAACTGACCGGCACCAACACAAACAAGGAGTGCCATGGCAGACAAGAAGGCTACGGTCGCCGAGCTAAAGGACAAGTTCTCCAGCTCGAGTGCAGTAATCCTTACTGAATACCGCGGACTCACTGTGACTCAGCTCAAGGAGCTGCGTCGCGCATTGGCTAATGACGCAACCTACGTAGTTGCTAAGAACACCCTTCTAACAATTGCAGCAAAGGAAGCAGGAGTTTCTGCTTTTGAGGGCCAGCTATTTGGTCCATCTGCATTGGCATTTGTTCACGGAGACGCAGTTTCCGCGGCAAAGGCACTGAAGGACTTCGCAAAGGCTAACCCGCTGCTAGTGGTTAAGACCGGTGTCATGGATGGCATTGCTCTTTCCGAGGCAGATGTTAAGAAGCTTGCGGACCTCGAGACTCGCGAAGTGCTACTGGCCAAGGCCGCTGGTGCTCTAAAGGCCTCGCTGTTCAAGGCTGCCTACACCTTCAACGCACTTCCTTCGGGAACCGTTCGCGTTGTCGACGCGTTGCGTCAAAAGCAAGAGTCCAACTAACAATCGTCAACAAACCAATAGGAGACACAAATGGCAAAGCTATCTGCCGACCAGCTCATTGAGGCTTTCAAGGAGCTAACCCTGATCGAGCTTTCTGAGTTCGTAAAGAAGTTCGAAGAGGTATTCGAAGTTTCTGCTGCTGCACCAGTTGCAGTTGCTGCTGCAGGCGCTGCTGCACCTGCTGAGGCTGCAGAAGAGAAGACCGAGTTCGACGTTGTACTAGAGTCCGCTGGTGACCAGAAGATCCAGGTCATCAAGGAGGTTCGTGCAATCACCAACCTAGGTCTAGGCGAGGCAAAGGCTCTGGTTGATGGTGCACCTGCAACCATCCTTGAGGGTGCCAAGAAGGAGACCGCTGAGGACGCTAAGGCAAAGCTAGAGGCTGCCGGCGGCAAGGTTACCCTAAAGTAATCCCCCCAAAGCAAAGATTGATCCCCCAGGCTTACCTGGGGGATTTTCTTTTTCCGGTCGCTTCGGTTAACCGAATCTAGTCAGCTTCCGCACAGCCTGCTGGCGGTATTCTGGGAAGGTCATGCTGCATCTTCTGCGCTCAAGTGGCACTCTGAACAAGCTTGCTCAGGTGCTGATTTTTGCGCTCTTGACAACTTCAATGGTGCTAATCCCCGCTGAGTCAGAACAAGCCCAGGCGAACACCTCATACGGCTATAACTCAACCGTCGACTATGCCGCAACCGTAAGTGACGGCGCTTTCGTTTCTGGTGCAAACGAAGCGGTAATCCCAGCAAGCGACAACACCTTCACGGTCGATGGTTGGTTCTATCTGCGCCCCGGAACCAGTGATGGTGACGACTATCAGACACTGTTCGCCCAGAACCAGGACACCGGCGGTTGCCGAGCAGGTCGCCTGTTTGTTTCAGCGCACTGGACTGGGTCGCAATATGACCTGCACGCGGCTCAAAACACCTGCGGCGATTTCTTTTCCCTGGGTGTTATTCCAACCAACACCTGGTTTCACTTGGCCTATGTATCAGACAGCAGCCAATACCGGGTTTATCTCAACGGCGACTTGATTCATAGCTCAAATCAGTCGATGGCGAGTGTGACCTCGGACCGAGCTGGTTTTGCGGTGGGTGGCTCCTGGGATGGTGTAAACGTCTTCCATGATTTCCCGGGCATGGTGGATGAAATTCGGGTTTGGTCAGGCGCAAATACTCAAAACCAAATTCAGACCTACATGCGTTGGTGGGGATCTGCAGGTGTTGCCGGGCTGATCCACCACTACGACTTCAACGAGGGCAACGGCGGAACCGTCTATGACCGAGTCGGGAGCATCAACCTAACGAGTCGTGGCGTTTACTCGAGAACCTCACTTCAAATGTCTGCGCCATTGAACGTCTCGGTTTCTCCAGGTGTTGAATCACTATCGGTGACCTGGGGTGACACCTTGGAAACTTATGGCCGAAACATTCACAGCTATCGAGTGGAGTATTCAACCGATGGAGCCAACTGGACTAACCAGCAGGTTTATGGTGGTACTCAAAGAGGTGTAACCATCACTGGGCTAAGTTCGGCCCAAAGCTATTTTGTGCGAGTGGCAGCCCAAAACAACAACACCTCTTATGGTTTCTATGGCTATCCCTGGACCAAGATCTTCGCCACCACAAACCCTCGTCGAACCAGTGGTCTAATCAATTACGACTCGGGTTTTGGTCTAGCCGGTGGTGCAGCTGAACAGCATGCCGCTTCGAATTTCACTCGAATTCGATATCGGGTGCAGGCTGCTTACGGACTTTCCACCACCGATAATCAAACCTCGTATGTCGATGTCAACTTCAGTAGAAACATGGGTCAATTAGGTTCTCAATCTGAAACCTATTCCGACATCGCAAAGCTCCAGATGCCAACCACCGCCGGGGCCGGATCTCAGTTTGAGATTCAGGGCAACGTGCAGGACGTGAACGTGACGAGCAATATTGCCGCCCAAAATTTGCGCTACATCTCTGCAGCTAGATTAGAGATTTGGCCTTGGAACTACGCCACCGCACCTGATCCTTCGCTGACCGCTCGTGGCCCGTCAACGCAGTATGACGATGCCGACTCCTACACTTCCGGTGATGGAGTCTATGCATCGTTCCAGATTCATAACCTGGACCAACCGGCCACAATCGTTGCCTGGAACCGGCAGAGTGAAATTGCTCCAGAAATTGGTTTTGGAAATTACTCGGGCGTGCACTCAGACTGGACTTTTGCCGCCAATGATTCCCCATGGTCGGCAAGAACCGATTTCAAGTGGGAGTCGTTTGCCAATGTGGCAACCACGCCGCAATCGTCAACCAAGATAACTTTCTTTGCCAACAACGGCACTTCCGTTACCACCTCCCAAACCATCATCCCTAATCAAGCGGCAACCTTAACGGCAAACTCATTCGTGCGGTCAGGGCATGCCTTTATGGGCTGGACCACTCAGGCCGATGGTTCGGGATCTAAATACCGAAATCAGCAGTCGGTGACATTTGCCTCCAGCACCAGCCTCTATGCGCTTTGGGCTTCGCTGAGTCCGCAGCTGAACCTAAATTCCACTGACCTGAACTCGTTCGACCCGCAAACCGGGGTTATTCGAGACCTGTCTTCTAATTCCTACGGCATCACCCGTTCGGGCACCTTCAGCCTGGATGCCACGAACCGATCTTGGCTCTTCTCATCGGGGGCTGGTAACAACTATTTAGATGTTGCTGATATCGACAGCACAGTATTTTCACGCAAGGGAATGACAGTCGATTTCGAGGCAGATTTCGGAGCAACTAACTCCCAAGAGACTGTTTTAGATTTTGGACGTGGTCAAAGCAGTTCTAACGTTCTGATCTTGCGCGCAGGCATAACGTCAGAGCTTCAGCTTCATATCTATAACGGAGCAACTTTTGTTGACGATTGTGGTGTTGGGCAAAACACAATTCAAGCTGGGTTGAATCGCTACACCATTGCCATTGATGGTGCCAGTTGCAAGATTTACGTCAACGGCACTTTAACCCACACCGACAACAGCTTCACCGCACTACCGGTCATCACAACTTGGAATTCGAACTTCATCGGTTCCAGTAACTGGAATTCCACTTTTGAGGGCAAGCTTCGCTCGCTGCGGGTTTTTGAAGGTGGGCTGACTGCCACCCAGACCGGTGCGGTCAGCTACCGCACAGTCAGCTTCAACTCGCAGGGTGGTTCGCTAACCCCAACCGCGCTCTCAACCTCAGGCGCTATTCGCTTACCAAACATGGGCACCAGGGCCGGCTATGACGTCTTAGGTTGGTACACGCTATCCGGTGGCGGTTCTCTGGTTGGGCAGTCTGGAGCAAGCTATTCACCAAGTGGCGACATCGAGCTAAATGCTCAGTGGGTAATGGCATTTCAGCAGGTTGGCTCTGGTGCTTGCGCAGTTTTGGTGAACAGCACAGCGGGCGTGACAGTCAGCGAAACCGTGAATGGGGCTTGCCTGTTGCAGTTCACCGCAGCCGGCAGTAATACCCTGAAGATCCCGAACAATCTTTCGACGATGGAGACCCTAATCGTCGGAGCCGGCGGCGGTGGTGGTGCCGGTAAGTATGGTTCCAGCGGCGGCGGTGGCGGTGGTGGTGGCGGCGGAAGTAGCCGAAAAGCGACCATCCCAGTCACCAGCAGTCAAACCATCCCAATCTCAGTTGGTTCCGGTGGCGCTGGGGGAGCGGTTAATTCCATCTCTGGGCAAGACGGTGGCGATTCGCAAGTGACCTATGGCACAGCTGCCTACAGCTCAAGCTTTGTAGCAACCGGCGGTAAAGCTGGTAAGGCTCCAAACAACTGGCCAGGTGGCGGCGGTATCGGTGGCAGTGGGGCAAGTGCCGGCATTTATTTCTCCTCCGGTTATTCCGGCGGTAATGGCGCTACCCACCCGGGAGACCGCAGCTACTATCAGCCTAAGTTTGGTGGCAGCGGTGCCAAGCACAGCTTCGCAGGTCAGACCTGGTGCGTTGGCGCTGGTGGTGGCGGTGGAAACCGAGAGGTGGCCAACGACGTTTACTTCCAATGGGAGCCGCGTTCGCAGTACTGCACTGGATCCACGACAGCAACCGGTGGTTCAGGTGGCTGGCACAATGGCAGCACTGCAGTGCCTGCATCGGCAGGGCTAGCCAACCTCGGTGGCGGCGGTGGCGGTGGATCGTATGACTCCGAGGCGTTGATTTCGAGAGCCGGTGCCGCAGGTGCCGATGGCCTGGTTGCGTTTTACTTCATGCCGAGTGCAGGAAACATCTCACTGTCTTCAGTTGCAGCCTTTAGCTTTAGTGCCACCACTAAGACCATCAACCTGACCAAGGACAACCCGACCACTGACGTTACCTGGACCAGTTCAAACCCGGCAATTTGCACGGTCACGGGAAATGCCTCTTCCGGCACCGTAACTCCGGTAGGCGGTGGGCTGTGTGAGATCTCGGTAACCTTGGCCTCCAGCGGCTCTTTTGCTCGCGGCACGGCCAACACCAGTTTCCAAATTGACAAGATTTCTCGCACCGCTCCCAGTTGGGTAAACGGCAGCCTCACGGTGCCATTTGGCAGCACATTCGATTTGCGCACCAACATCACTGCGCCGGGAAGTAACTCCTACGTATTCTCGACATCAGGCACCGCTAACTCTTGTGCGGTGACCGGCTACACCCTGACCGTAGGTAGCGTTGGCGATAGCTGCAGTGTTGCCATCACCCTGCTGGGAGATTCGGTCTATCTAGATATGCCGGGAGCAACTGCGCTCAGCATCGCGGTGAGCAAGATCTCGCAGTCGGCCATCGTGATTACCTCTGGCAACACCATGGATGTCAACCAAAGTTTCACGGTGTCTGCCGCCGGTGGTTCTGGCACAGGTTCGTTGAGTTATCACGTGCAATCGCAGGGCACGACCGGTTGTGCCATCGACTCGGCAACCGGTGCTCTGACGGCTTCTAGCTCGGGAACCTGCCAGATCTATGCCACTCGAGCAGCTTCAACAAACTATGACGCGGCAACCTCATCGCATCAGGTCATAACAGTTAGCAAAATTGGCCAAATTTTGAACTGGGTATCGCAGCCTCAAGCCCAGTATCTGGCTGGCTCGACTTACTCACTCGAGGCCACCGCATCCAGCCAGTTGAGTATCACTTACTCGATCGCCTCGGGGCTGTGTTCGTTGAGCAGCAGCATCGTTACCTTCAGCGGATCCGGTGACTGTGTAATTCAAGCCTCACAGTCAGGCAATGGTTCTTACCTTGCCGCCGCAACAATCAGTCAAACGGTGTCGGTAGGCAAGATCAACCAGACCATGACCTTCTCGCCGCTTTCCAATCGCAGTTGGGGATCGCTGGCCTTCAGCCTCTCTGCAACGGTGTCATCGCAGCTAGCCATTAGCTATTCAGAGTCCGCTCAAACGACCAACGACGCTTGTGATGTTTCGAGCAATGGCATTGTGACCATCAAGAACGTTGGCGATTGTGCGGTAGTTGCAACCCAGGGTGGAAATAGTGTTTATGCCCCAGTTTCAATTACTCGACACTTTGAGGTCACAGCCAATCCAGCGGGAGCTCCATTTATTGGTTCGGTGTCCTTTGGTGATCGCCAGCTAAATGCATCATTCTTTACCCCTAGCTACCTGGGCGGCGGCACGGTTAGCGCCTACGAACTCAGGGCCTATCAGCTTGATGGCACGTTGGCCTCCACCAATACCGGCTGCGTGGCCAGATCTGGCAGCACGCAATCCTGCTCGGTAATTGGCCTAACCAACGGCCAGACCTATGTACTTCGTGTTGCCGCAATCACCCAGGCAGGCCTAGGCGCACTTTCTGCAAGCTCATCGCAGATCATTCCGGCCGCCAACCCGGAGGCAGTTTCAAACCTGATTGCGATTGAGGGGAACGGTTCACTTCGACTGCATTGGAACCCGGCCACCAGTTTGGGTGGAGGTAACTTTGACCAGTATCGAATCTTCTGGCGAGCACCGGGTCAGCAATACCAAGCCAATGGTTCACCGGGTGCCACCATCGGTAGCCAGGCATCAAATTCATACTTGATCACGGGTCTTCAAAATGGTGTCGCCTATGACGTCAAGGTAACCACCGTAACGAGCATCAATACACTTGAGCTGCAATCCAATACTGCGGAGGTCAGACAGGTGCCATTCACCGTTCCAGATGCTCCAGCATCGGTTGTCGCATTTGATTCCGGGACCCGGATTGTCGTGGCCTGGCAGCCACCCACTTTCGATGGCGGCAATCCAATCGATCGCTATGTCGTAACCAAAGACGGCAGCACAGTTTGCATTTTGACCTCAGCCAGTTCAACCTCATGCGAGCTACTTCGCCCAAGCAACGGAACTGTCAACCTGGGAGTGGTGGCGGAGAACGATGCCGGTGCAAGCAGTGCCGCATCCACCAGCATCACAATCGTGAGCTACCTTTCGACAGTCACTCCGGTATCCGGTTCAACCGGCGGTGTCATCACTGCCCCTGGAAATATCAAGCCAAACATTATTGGCGTGACAGGTTCAAGCCAGGTCAAGGTCAACAGCTCGGTTCGGCTCTATGGCGCTGCGCTTGATCAAATCAAGGAAATCAAGGTCGATGGCATTGCCGCCAGCTTCTTTGTCAATAACGCTGGGCTGATAACGCTTCGAATCCCAGTAGGGGTAAAACCTGGCGATCCAACCATCACATTGATCGGTGACTTTGGAAACATCAGCATCAACAGTCTCTTTGAAGTTGTCTCAACTGATTTGCCTTCCAAATCCAAAGTTACTGTCGGCACTTTCAACGGCTATGTTGCGGTCTACACCAAGGCCCACGCCGGCAAACGACTGTCTTTCAAGATTGGTAACACCTGGAAGGTGGTTGATCAATTGGCAAGTGGTTACACCTACAACCTCAAGAAGCTCACCAGGAACAAAGTCGCAACCGTGCAGGTTTATATCGACAGAGTCTTGGTGCTGGTCTCGCAAGTTCGAGTCAAATAACTGCCGATGGGCAGTGACACCAATTCCAATCCCAGCCTGGATACGGCTACCCCCACATCTTGGGGGACAGTTTTTTCTCTCCAAATAAAATTGAAGGGCCTAAAGGGTGTGCTTTGCCATGCCTGAAAACGAGAGAGACTATGACCGAGCTGCAGTTAGCCAGAGGAGCGACCAAGTGGTTGCGCTCCTTTGGGTTTGCCGTTGTCGGTCTGCTGCTGGCCGGTGTGATGGCCATCACCAGCTTCCTCAGTGCGCAGTCGGCTGCCGATGGGTCTGACTCTGAAATTGACTATGCGGTGTCGCTGTCCGCCACTTCAAGCACAACGCTTTTGGGCGCTACATACTCTTCTTTACCCCAGCCAACGGGAACTAACCCATACTCCGTGCAATTGTGGGTGAACCCTGGCCCCGTAGTTTCTAGCAACCAGGCCAACGATCGAGTGCTCATGAATATGGAGCATAAATTTGCAATTGTCGCCCAAAACGGTGTTTGGAAGTATTACACCGGTAATGGCAGCTCTTGGGCTGGGGGGCTCACAAATACCAACATCCCCGTTCGACAGGGTCAATGGGTGCATGTTGGTTTGGTGCTGACCTCGAACAATGCACTTTTCTACATCGATGGGCAGTTGGTCCATTCTCGAGGTAGTCGTCAAGATTCCGGTGTTGTAAATAATAAATATTTTGGAATCGGAGCCTGGGCTGGCGACATGGCCGATTCGTCAGCCGCATCTTTTTTTGATGGCCAGGTTGACGAAGTTCGACTTTGGCAGTCTGATCGCGCGTCTGCCATGGCCACCGACATGCACACCCGACCAACAGCACCGAACACCCCAGCGAGTTACTGGGATTTCAATCAGGGATCAGGGCTTACCGTTCATGACCGATACGGCAGCGCAAATCTCTCCGGAAAGTCATCAGTAATTTTCAAAGATGTAAAGCAAGTCAGCTACTTGGCTGGTGGAGACACGTTTGTCGCATTTCCCAGAACGTATCTACCAGGCCTTGGTGGCTGGAAGCCGCCAACCAGAGCTAAAAATGCGAGGACACTCGTAGTCGCTGGCGGCGGTGGCGGCGGTGGCGATGAAGGTGGTGGTGGTGGTGCCGGAGGTCTCACTACCTCCTACACCGTGAGTCTTGATCCTGCGGTCACCTACTCGATCGTTGTGGGTCAAGGCGGCTTCGGCGCTGACAATGGCATTACAGCTGCCCGAAATGGCCAAGACAGCAAAATGGGCTCCATAGCTGTTCTCGGTGGAGGTTCTGGTGGTGATTCGGTCAATACCGACACCTCCCTTCGCAGCGGTGGCAATGGTGGATCCGGTGGTGGTAAGGCGGGTGAGTACTCCACCGGCACTGCAGGTCTTGGAACGCCGGGTCAAGGAAATAACGGTGCTGCTTCCTCTAACACCCTTGGTAACGGTGGTGGTGGAGCAGGTGCTTCGGCGAGCGGCTTAAACGGTGGCGCTGGTCTCGCAATTGACTTTGTGCCAACAGTCAGCGCGCAAGCCTTTTCAATTGGACACGTCAGCGGCAACGCTGTTTTCTTTGCCGGCGGTGGTGGCGGTGGAAAGGGAAACTCCGTTGACGGATCACCTGGTACTGGAGGTACAGGCGGTGGTTCCGGTGGAAACGGCAGCGGATCGGCGACCGGCGAGGTGCTGCCCAACTCCGGCGGTGGCGGAGGCGGTGGTGGTGGTAATTTCGCGCAGGGTTCATGGAATGTCGCATATTCCGGTAAGAGCGGCGCGGCAGGAGTCGTGGTTATCAGGTACTCGGCTGAGCAAGACTTGGCTTGGGACAAAAACAACACCCCTCAGAGCTTTGCCTATACAAATTCCAATGTAATCCCAGCCACTGGCAACTGGACTTACGAAGCCTGGTATTACCTCGATGCGAACGATGTCACCTCTGGCTTTAAAGGAATCTTCTCCCAAATGGATACCGGTAGCGCGTATTCGCAGCGAGCATCGCTTTGGCTCACTGGTGGATATCTCCACTACACCTTTGGCGGAAATGTTTTTGACACTCTCCGAAATTTCCAATTTCTGCAAGACCGCTGGTACCACATCGCCATGTCTCGAAATTCAAATGACGTCGAAATCTACATCGACGGTGTGAAGATGGTGGACCAACCAGTTACTTGGGGAGCTATCGGGTCAGAATTTGCGATCGGCGGTGCTCGTCAGTGGGACCTAGCCTACGCAGAGCTCTCCGGGGCCATTGACCAGGTAAAAGTTTGGGGTACTGCTCTCGACGAAGCCAACCTGCAGGCCTCGATGCACACCTACTCGACCTCAGGTGTGACGGGCACTCTGAGAGCTCACTACGACTTTAATGAGTATGAACCTGGCGTCGTGAGGGATCGCTCTGGAAACAACAACCATCTCGTTTTCAATTCGGATGTTGTTGGTGGTTACCTAGCCGCCAACTTCTCGGACGGCTTCATTCTTGATCGCGGTACAGCATTCACTCAGCAGTCATTCCTGAGATTCAAGCGCAGTTATTTGACCGCAACCGGTGGTTACACTCTTCCATCTGGCATCACTAATTTCAAGGTTGCTGCCGTAGCCGGTGGTGGTGGCGGCGGATCGATGGTTGGTGGCGGTGGTGGTGCCGGAGGATTCACTGAGTCACAAAAGCTCACCTTTGGTCAGCAAACCATTCGAGTTGTCGTGGGCCAAGGTGGCCCAGGAGCTGTTTTGTTCGGCTCTTCTACTGACACCTATGTCGGCACTAGCACTGACAACCCCGGCCGCAGCTATGGGGCTTCGCGGCTCGCCAATAATGGTCAGGCTTCGATTGTCGGATCCATCACAGTTGCCGGAGGTGGACGCGGTGCCACCCTGGAAGAACCCAATAAGGGCATCACCGTAGCTCAAGGTCTTGCTGGAGCAGGAGGCTCTGGTGGTGGTGGTGGTGGAATCAACGATGGTAACAACGCCCACATTGGTGGAGCAGGGACCGCTGGTCAAGGTAATGCCGGTGGAACCACCGCCGGTGGAGACTGGCAAACTTCAGGTGGTGGTGGTGCCTCCGCACCTGGTGCGGCTGGTACAGCCGCACAAGCGGGTAATGGTGGTGCAGGACGCATCTCATCCATAAGTGGAACCGCAACCGCCTATGCAGGTGGTGGTGGTGGTTCACGCCACAACACTGGTACCGGCCATGGCACAGGTGGTGTTGGCGGTGGCGGTGCCGGAGCCAACATCTTGGCAACCAATGCTTCCCCCAACACCGGTGGCGGTGGTGGGGGTGCTGGTGGTGACTGGGCTAGCGATTCTTACGGTGGAAACGGTGGATCTGGTGTTGTCCTATTGTCTTGGGGATCCCTACTGGAGGTAACAGAATCGCCAGTTGGCTCCCGCCCAGGTCAAGCCTTTGCCAACCCAATCAGAGTTCAGTTCACCGACCTTTCTGGGAATCTCGTGCAAACCTCGGGGCTGGTTTCTGTAACCGCTTCGGCAGGAGTGCTGCAATTCAATGGCACAGCCCTTACTCAGTCCTTCACCGTGAATGCTGTGAATGGAATTGCGACCTTTACCGGACTTGGTTTCACGAGCAGCGTAAGCTCAGCGCAGACCCTGGTATTTACATCAGACGCTTTTATTGCCACCTCACTGGTTGTTTCCCCGAATTCATACCCGGCAAATGTGAACATCGCTGACGGGGTCACAACCCAGGGAACCTTCCTAGGTGGCGAGTTCTATGCCAATTCTGGCACCGGCACTACGAACATTCGAGCTTCCGACCTAATGCGTCACATGGCCAGTTTCTCAACGGTGATCTCAGCCTCGGGGAACATCAATGTTGCAGCCGATGTCACAACCAGCGCGACGGCCAGTTTGACACTTCGAGCGAACGGCAGTATTTCTCTGTCCGCCAACGTCGATATGCAGCTCAATGGTGGCGACCTCATCCTTTGGTCAGACTCAGACAATAACGGTGCGGGCTACATTCGCTCTGAGGAGAGGGTGGTTCTCAACACCGTCGCAGGTAGCACGACCGCAATAACTGGCGGTGGAGATCTATATCTCGCGGGAGGTCTAGATACCAATGCCGACGGATTACCTGACGGTTATGCCCGAAGTGTGGCAGGACTCAATAATGGTGACGCGATTCAACTCGGTCGCGACAACTCAACCAGCGCGTTTGCCGCCTATTCGGGCGGCGGAGACCTTGTGGTTAAGGGGCAGTCTTCCAGACGCATGGCCATTAACTTGCTGGGTCAAATGATTTTCGAATCTGGCAATGGAAGGCTGATTTTTGAGGCTCTGTCCACATCGACTACAAACTTAGATGGCGGAAATACTCACGCATTTGAGCACCTCGCCGTTCCGGGTTCACCAAGTTTGTTTGAGAGCTTTAGTTCGCACAGTCAGGCTATTTCGATAGTTGGTTTATCAACCGGAACAAACGATGATTCGGCGGGAGTTTCATTCTTGCGAGGCACCTCTGCGGGCGACACTGTGGTCTCAAGCAAGGGTCAAGGTGGCGTTTACATCTCCGGCCGAAACCAACAAACCAACGCACCATCATTGCGATTCCGCGGCATTACATTCCACGCGGTTACCTCCTCTGTTGTCATCGAGGCGCGTGGTTCAGGCAACGGTAATGACATTGCCGTAATCGACTTCCTAAGTGAGCCCAGCCTCTTCGGTGCTACCTCGACCCTGACTTCATCGGCGAACCTAATCCTGCGTGGCGATGCCTTCTCCAACCAAACCAATGCTGGCTACAGCACATCCGGTGAGGTTGTCTTCGAGCCATACACAGGTGGTTTTGAAGCCGCCTTGGATCTTGGAACTGGCTTCAAGCCATCCGCCGGAGTAAGCAGTTTGCGCATCGGAAAACCTGGACACCTATCCGGTAGTGCGGTGGTGAACCAGAGCACCGGTTCGGTTCGAGTGAGCGCTCCAATTAGCATCAGCGGACCTATTAGTGTCTACGGAACTATCTTGACTCTGAACGAGAGTATTCAAAGCACCAGAGCCGGATCGCAGATTCTGCTGCGCTCCGTCGATGAAATCCACGTCACCGGCTCAAGGCAAGTGCGCACCAACGGTGGCCACATCGTGCTGTGGTCGGACAGTGACAATAACTCCGCTGGTTTCGTAAGGCTTCTTGGCAACGCAACTCTGTGTTCAACCGCATCAACATGTGGCACTTCGACCACCGGCGGTGGCGACATCGTTATCGGTGGTGGCCTTGCCAGCACGACTGACTCAACTAGACCAGCCGGCTTTGCTGCAGGAGCTGGAACTGGCTACAACGCAATTGGAACTTCAAACACCACCGGTGTTCAACTTGGAACTTTGCAGGTGGTCAACTCCGGAGCCAAGATCTACTCGGCGGGTGGAAACGTAACCATCCGCGGTCGCATGTTCTCAAGCCTTGGAACAGCCTGGGGTGCAGGTATTGCGTTTCTCAGTGGTACCGAAATCTTCTCCGGCAACGGAAAAATTGAACTTGTGGGTGAGACCACCGGTGCCGGGGGATCTTTCTCTGACGGTCCAATGGAATTCAATGCCTGGGGCCCGGGTACTACGAGCATTCGATCACTTTCTACTGCATCAGATGCAATTCTGGTTGAAGGCCGTCAGTCGGGCTCAGCACCAGGCGATGGAGTGTGGGGTGGCAATGCTGGAACCACCATCAGCACCCCTGGCGGCTTTATCTTGCGAGCAGACCAGATTAATGAGGGTCTAGACCTTGACCTGAGCGTCAGCGGCACGGTGGCTATTGAGCCCTATGGAACCAACTTCAGAAACACAAGCACGGGTACAAACTTCATCCCGAAGTTCGGTGGCGCGGGAGATGTGAAGTTCACCGTACCGCCAACATTGCTACGAGTCGGCTCGGTCTCCAACAGCAATCAGATTGTTTTCCAAGGGAACTCAACTTTCAACTACCCGGTTGAATTTATCGGCAATGAAATCGACATTGACGCTGGTGTGAAGTTAACTAACACCGCCAGCGGTGCCGACATAGTCCTGAAGTCGAAGCGCTGGATCGACATCAACGACGGCACCAGCACAAGCTTCACCGACATTCAAACTAACGACGGCGACATCGTGATTTGGACAAACGCCTTCGACGGCGGGGCTGGCTACTTCCTGCTCGGCATTTACGGAGAGCTCAACACTGCAAATGGAGACGCTAGCAAGACCCGATCCGGTGGTGGTCGAGTAACCATCGGTGGTGGTTCGGCTGTCGATGCTGATGGCCACCCAACCGGTCCGATTCCGGGTGCAAACGTTGCTGGGCGCCAATTCGCCCTCTGGCTCGAGGACAACTCGAAGATCTACTCGGGTGGTGGTTTGGTTGACATCAATATCTCTCAAAGTCAGGCCGTGGCCGCAGCGCTGGCTGAACCTAGCTCGTTGATCTGGTCGGGAACCGGACGAATCGATGTCACGGTAAATCAGGGTGCAGCGTCCAATGGTTTGAGAATGAATGGCAACAGCTGGATTTCGGCTGCGACAGCCTCTCCGGCAATTTCGATCAACACCAGGATCTCGGGCAACTACTACCACATCTATAACGATGCGAATAACCCATTCACCTTGGCATCGATCGCCACAACTGGTGGTGGAATCAGCATCTCAGCAGTCACTCCAACCGCGACCAATACCACTATCTACATTTGGGGTTGGAACATACTTTCTCGTGCCGGTGCGATTCACATTTCAACTAGCGGTGTAGTCAATTGGATTTCTTCGGAGGCCCGAGCGCTTGGAGCCAAGTCCAGCACCGACGTGGTCTCATCTTCTGCCAACATCACACTTCGCAGTCCTCAGATCCAGGACACCACCGCCAACTCGTCTTCCACGATGTCTACCTCGGGAACTGTTTCGATTTTGCCAGCGGGAGATAACTTCACCGGTGATGTGCAGACACAGTTCAACGTGGCCTCCGGCGACTTTGTGTTTGGAAACCTAGCAACCATTAATTCCGCAAGCACGACCATAAAAATTTCCGGAGATGTGACCGCCGACGGCACCATTACCGTGGCTGGTAACGCAATTACATTGGACAAGGGTTATGACCTAATCAGCACACGGGCCGGTAGCACTGTGATGCTCAAGGCGAAGCAGTGGATCGACATTGACAATGGCACTACATCGCTTACTCAAACCAATGATGCGGATTTCTCCATAATTCAGTCAAACAACTCTGACATTGTGCTTTGGTCTGATGCCGATGCTAACCAAGAAGGTTTGATTTGGGTCTCGCACAACACCAGAATCAACTCGGCAAACGGTGTCTATTCCTATGGTCCAGTTTCCGGTGGCGGCAACATCTACATGGCGGGTGGCGCCGCTGATTCAAATGACCGCCCAGCAGGCTTCGCCTATGACAGCGGCGCTCGAAACGAGTCTGCTAACAATCAAATTGCGGTCGGCTTCGGAAAGTTCGTCGATGTGTTCACCGGTGGTGGTGACTTGATTATTAGGGCCTTCGGTAAGAACGCGGGTCTATCCGCTTTCAGTTTCCAGTCTCTGGATGAGGTAGTTACCGGCAATGGTCGGATTCTGATTGATGCCCGATCGATTGGCGGGGTTGAGGCATTCGAATATTTCGCTGAGGCCGAATCCGAAGCTGGAGCGCTTTTCTCCTCGCACGCAACTGCAGTTCCTGCAATTTCAATCTCAGCTTCAATCTCAGGAACATCAGCTCAGGCGATGCGCCTCTACACCCAAAACTCGGCAAACCCAACCACAATCCAGTCGTTGGCTAATTCTGGTGGTGGAGTGGCGATTACATCCAACCTTGGGTCGGTGACAACCGTGACTGGTACTTACTTGGCTGCCACCAACTTGCTCTCCGCGAACGGTGCAATCACATTCAGTTCAAATGCGGTTCTGAACTACACCTACCAGGGCTATACCCAGCACTGGGGCGCGAGGTCTGGTACATCGGTTTCAAATACCGCAGCCGATGTCAGCTTCCTGGTCAACGGATTGGATGGTGCTAACAACACCGTAAACATCAGCACTTCAGGTGCTGTTTCGATTCAGCCATTTGCATCAACCTTTGGTTGGGACGTCGAGCTTTGGCACAACCTAACCGGCGCATCCAGCTACCTAGTTGGATCCAACTCTCTTATCAATACCGCCACATATGATGTTCGACCATATGGAAAGGTGACCGCCTCGGGCCCCGTAGAGATATACGGCAAAAACATTTATTGGACGGCCGATAAAGATCACAAGACCAGCGGTCTCGGCAGTCGCATGCTTCTGAAGGCCAAGGATGACATCTTCGTTCCGGATGGCAGTGGAACAACGGACGCTTCTCACACCATTTTCCAGACCAACCAAGGCGATCTAGTCTTTTGGTCTGACGCCGATGGCTCAGGTGCCGGCGGAGTGACAATTGGAAATTACAACCAATTCACGACGGATAACGGCGCAAAGAGCAAACTTGCTGTCTCGGGTGGCGGCGACATTGTTTTTGGTGGTGGTGCAACTGCCGATACAAATGGTTTCCCAGCAGGTTACGCCCAAAACGGTGTGAACAACAACGGCGATCGAGGCTTGCAGCTGCAGTTGTACCTTGGTTTCTATACCGGTGGTGGCGATTTGCTCTGGAAGGGTCGCGGAACCACATTTGGAATTGCCCTTTATAGAGATGCTGAAATCTTCACTGGCACTGGAAAAGTTAACATCGATGCTGTTTCAACTGGAACCGGTGGCACCTATGGATTCGCCTTTATCGATGTCGACTTCGGAAGCGCTGCTGGCTGGAATGGTCCGCTAACAATCGTCTCGCACTCAACGGCATCTCCGGCGATCAATTTCAATGGCGTTACTGCTGGAACTGGTCAGGGAACCAGGCTGTACGGCTCCGACACTGCAAACGTCATAACTATTGCATCGACTGCGGCTAGCGGCGGTGGAATCAACATTTACGGAGAGGCTCCTTCCGCCAGCAGCAATGACGTGACAGTGCTCCGAGTTCGACTTCTCTCCCGCACCGGTGCAATCACCATCTCGGGTAACGTCAATGCTGTCCAGATGGATGCTGCGAAAGCCGCAGACAGCTACTACGGAAGCCTTGCTGGCAGTCCGTATGTTTCCACTTCAAGCGCCAACGTCACCATCTTGATGAATGAACACGACTTTGACGACTCCTCGCACTATTTCAAGACTTCGGGTGATGTCGCGATTCTTCCTAGTGTTGGAAACTTCTTCGCCGCTGACTTCACGCCCGCATTCAGCACCGATGGTATTCGCAACCTCACGATCGGTAAAAAGCCATTGAGCGCGGATACCTCGCGAACCTTGACCATTAATGGAACTCACACGGTTAGCGGCGTCATTTCACTCAATGCTGGACAAATTGCATTGAACCGAAACCTCAACTCCACAGGTGTCGACGGCGCAATTACGGTGACTGCACTTGGATTCATCGAAACCGCCACAAACCTTTCATTTAGGACCAATGGCGGGGATCAAATCTTCTGGGCAGACTCTGACGCCAATGGAGTTGGTCACGCGAGATTCAATACAAGCAATTCGCTGCTATCTAGTGGTGGTGACATCACTGTTGCTGGCGGTCTGGATGATGGCGGGGCAAGTTCCTCCATTAGTGGTCGCGTTGCCGGTGACGGTCTGCCAGATGGATTTGTTTCCGACGGAACAAATACCGTTTACCGTGCAGGTTTGGAGTTTCAAGATGGCAGAAACATCCAGTCTTCTGGTGGCGACATATTCTTGGCTGGTCAGGGCGGCGGAACTGCTGGGGATCGGTACGGTATTGCCACAATGTTTGGCACCACCGACGCTGGAACTGGAAAGATTTCGGTTTGGGCTCGTCTAAAGTCTGGCACCAGTGGTGAGTACAACTTCGGTTGGTTCGCGGCTAAGGACAGTACCAACGGCTGGACCCATGTTCGTGGCGGTGCCGATACTTGGCGCTCGGCCGCAACTACCTCTGACGCCATTTACTTCAACGTTGATACCAGTGCTGGTTCGGGTGCTTATAGCTCTGGCATAAACGCCGAGTTCCCAGCCAGCACTAGCGGCGGAACGATCCCTGGCTTCCGAGTCGCAGCTACCGGTGCCGGTGGTGGCATCACGCTGATCGCCAAGGGACCAAACAGCTCTCTCAACAGGACCGATGACGGCATGGGGGCACCCGTCCACCTTCAGCTTGCAGAATTTATTGCCGTCAGCGGGCCAATCCTGGTCGAAGGCAGGACGACTGCTGCTAACCCAGCCCACGAGGCCATCTCTATCGCCGAGGGACGCAACGAGGCAAATGCCAAGACCTACTTCGGTTCATCGCCAGAAGCCGGCTCCTTGGTAACCACAAGTTCCAGCACAGTGACACTCCGTGGCGATAGCGCCATGTTCAGAGATGCGACACTGGACAACAGAGCGGTGGTTAACACTTCTGGAACTTTCACTTTTGAGCCTACGTCTGCTTCCTTCGCGGAGCCTGAGTCGTTCGATGGCTGGGTCGTCAATGCGACCAACGTGGTCTTAGGTAAATCAGGAAATACTTCAGTTCTTCAGACCAGCGAGGGCCTGTCAGTATCCGGCCAAGTAACTATCTTCGGTGGCAACGTAACGGTCAACCAACCAATCACCGCAAGTTCCGCAGTCACCGTGGTGGCTGACGCAATTACTATCTCCGCCACAACCAACACAGCTCAAGGTGTGCTCACCATGCGACCACAGACCGCTGGCGTTGCCATTGATCTGGGTACAGAAACCAGCGGAAGAATGTCGCTGACCCAGACCGAGATCAATTTGCTGACTGCTCAAACGGTTCGCATCGGTGCGTCAAGCTCCGGAGGAATCTCGGTGTCGGCAGCGCTAACTTTCGCAAGCAATAAGTTCACGAACATTCGTCTCACAACACCGGGCAATGTGACAGGTAACTTTGTGATTACCGCTCCGAACTTGGCTATCGACGCAGGTGGAAACGTGAACCTACCTGGCTCTAACTCGGTCGCCGGAAACATCGCAATCTCGGCTTCTGCTTCTGTGACCTATTCATCTGCTGTCTCTTACTCGCCCGCGGTGGTAGATGGGGTGAACGCAGTCTTTGGTGTCGGTCGAGCAATCTCGCTAACCAACAGTCCTTCCGTTGAGCAAGCCAATGAGTTCTTGGCGGTTACCTTCAACCCGCCACCTCAGGTGCTAGTGAAAGATGCTTATAACCTTGTGCTCGACGGTAATAACCGTTTGGCATACCAATACACCGCATCTGCTACCGTGACCACGGGGTCGGGAACCGTTACGGGTCTAACCTCCTCGTCGCGTGTTGGTGGAAACATCACTTACAACGCCATCAAGGTGCTAGCTGGCACTGGCACCTACGGTTTTGCGCTCAACGTTCAAGTTGATGCCAACACAACTCTTACTGTCTCGTCAGCCGACTACAACGTCATGGCTGGTGAACCAGGTCGCCTATTCGTTACCGCCACCGACACCACATCGGTTGTTGGTCAAGCCGGCTTCTCCTTCACTGTTGCCGTTGAAGACACCTTCGGTAACCGCATCACCATCGGTGACAACAAAAACATCACCGTTTCCGCCACCGTCTCCGGCACCACCGCAGCTATTACTGCTGGACGCCAAGTTCGAGCTGACGATAGTGGCCTGGCAACCTTCAGCGACCTTGTGATCACTGGTTCGGTGAGCGACACTATCTCGGTCTCATTCACCGTCACCTACACTCGCCTTTCTGACAACCAGGTCACCACAGTCTCTTCTTCGGTCTCGGCGATCACCTTGACCCACGGCGCGGCTGCCGACATCGAGATGACAACCTCGGCAACTGCTCGAAGCGGCATCGCCTTCGGAAGCCAGCCGATTGTCAGGATTAATGACGCGTATGGAAACTTGGTAACCACAGGTAGCCAGTCCACCCAAACAGTTCGTCTTGCGGCAAGCGGGGCAACGCTTTCTGGAACCGTAGCCATCTCCGCATCGGGCGGTATCGCAGCATTCAGCGGCATCGCACTTGAGGGCCTAGCTGGCAGTAAAACTCTGACGGCAGAGGTTTCCAGTCCAGCAACCTTTAGCGTTTCCAACACAGTTGCGCTGACCTTCGGAAATGCCTCGCAGCTAACCCTTGAGCGAGCAGCAGCCGGCGCTGCCAACCGCATTGCCTTTACCACCCAGCCTCAGATCGCACTTCGTGACTCGGCTGGAAACATTGTTACCGGTGTGACCGCAGCAATTGGATTTACCGTTTCACCAAACATCACGGTGACCTCTGGTACTGCCTCGGTGAACACCGCGTCGGGTATCGCGACCTTTGCTAGCACTTACCTCAGTGGAACGGTTGGCAACTACACCCTGAGCTACAGCGTCGCGGGGGCAAGCGCATCGAGTATTGCTACCGTGAGTCAGACCTTGGTTCTGAGCCATGGCAACGTCACAAGCATGGCATTTATTTCCCAGCCGACCGCTGCAAGGGCAGGAGTCACGCTCTCTGAACCAGTGGTGGTAATCAGAACTGACGCCGATGGGAACCGAATCACTACTGGTAGTTACTCCTCCGGCTCGGCCAGATTGTCAATCGGGCTAGGCGCGGGCTTATCGCTCTCCGGCACGGTTACCGCTTCTTTCTCGGAAGGTGTGGCCACTTTCAGTAACGTCTCTGTGATTGGAACGGCTACCGTCAATGTGAGAATCAGGGTGGATTCAATTGAATATATCAACCACTTCCCGAGCACGAGTCTGTTCTCCCTGACCGCTGGTGTGCCAAGTCAGCTAGTGATTAGCTCAGGGCAACCCGCCTCAGTTTCAGCAGGCGTTACCCAAAGTTCAAACCTTAGCCTTCAAGTGAAGGACGCATGGAACAACCTAGCGTCTCAGAGCGATACAGTCTCAGTTGCCATTGCAGCGGTTGAGTCGCTAAACGAAACTGTTGTCAAAAAGACCATCGGTAACTTCACGATTTCGCCGCTGGTCACGTCCCTGTCTCTAAGCCGTGATTTATTCACATTGACCCTGGCTGGCGACTACAAGTTCCGCATCGTACCTAGCACTCTGCCAACAATTTTCACGCGTGACTTCAGCATCAGAAATGCTGCTGCCGCGAAGCTTGTAATTACGCAGAACATGCCAGCAACTATCTCTAGCGGTTTGACCTTCAGTCCTGTGCTGCGCGTTCAGGTGAGGGACGTCTTTGATAACCCAGTACTTGACTCGGTGACCACAGTTTCTGCGACCCTGGCCTCGGGGACCATGCAGAGTATCTCTGGGGCGACTGCTTCCAACACGTTGGGCAGCTCTTACATCGACTTTACTGACCTGAGTCTGTCTGGTGCGACCGGCACCAAGCAATTGAGGTTGACCGCCACCAACACTGGCACACCTATTAATGCCACCTTTGTAAACACCGCTCAGTTCGCATTGGCAAATGGAACTGCGCACGCATTGAGTGTGAGTGCTACCGCTGTTTCTGTCGCGAACCGTGCCACAATCAGTGACCTTGTGATTCGAGTGGTCGATGCTGCCGGCAACGTGATCCCAGACTCGACCGCACAAATTAACGGCTCAGTATCTGGCGTGACTCTGAGTGGCACTGCAGTGCGCTTCGCAACCGATGGTGTTGCTACTTACTCGGGTCTTGTGCTCTCCGGTGCCGCTGGAACCTATGACCTTGGCTTTAGCTCAACCGGCTTGGCGGCTGCAACTGTCTCGGTCACTCTTGCTCACGGTGAGGCTAGCTACGTGACCATCACTTCCTCGGCTACCGCAAAGAATGCCCAGGCCCTTGCTTCGCAGCCAGTGGTGAAGATCTATGACGCTGATGGCAACCTGGTGAACACCGGCGGCCAGTCAACTCAGACGGTTGAGCTGGTGGTGAGCCCTGGCACGCTGACCGGTGTAACTGCAATTTCTGCCTCCGGCGGTATCGCAACCTTCTCTGGTGTTGCTATCGAAGGCTCAACCGGCAGCAAGACTATTACCGGTCGCATCTACTCACCGGTGACCTTGGCTGCCAACCAGGTGGTTGAGCTTGGCGTGGGTGTGGCAACCAAGCTAACGCTCGAGACCTCAGGTGCTGGTGCTGCTAGCGGTTATGCCTTGACCACTCAGCCAGTGCTAGCCCTGCGTGACAGCTCGAACAACCTCGTTACTGGTGTGGCACACAACCTGGTAGCAAGCATCAACCCAGCAGCTTCGCTATCTGGAACCACGGTTGCGATTAACACCACGACCGGAACTGCCACCTTCACCGCGCTATCGATCTCGGGTGTGGTTGGCAATTACAGCATTAGCTTTGCGATCGAGGGCGCAAGCAGCTCGGCAGTAGCCAGGGCCAGCCAGGACATCCAACTCACTCACGGTGACGCGGTTGCCTTGCGCATGGTTTCCCAGCCAACCAATGCGACCGCTGGTGTGACCATGTCGCCGCTGGTAGTGGAAGTAATCGACGCTCGAGGTAATCGAGTAACCACCGGAGTTAACTCTTCGAAGACGATTACCGCTTGGGGCACCTACCAAAGCGCCGCCACCTTGGTTGGAACCAATGCAGTCTCGCTGTCTGCAGGTGTTGCCACCTTCGACAACCTTGCCGCGACCTTGGGTGCAAATGGAAACATTAAGATCGGCATTCAAGTTTCTGGCATCAACCATGTCTTCTACTCCAACAACATCTTCCTAGCACCAAACGTTGGCACCCAGCTGGCGCTCGACAGCACAGCAGCAGCCAACCGAGTCGCTGGTGTGGCTCAAGCTAGTGACTACATCTTGCGCTTGTTGGATGCGTATGGAAACACAACCAATGCCACCAGCACCGTGTCTGTTGTTGTCGCAGCGGTCTCGGCATCCGATGGAGTGACCGTCCGCCGCACGGTGGGCACCTTCAACATCGTCTCCGGCAGCAGCGTTGTGATCATTCCGAAGAACAACTTCTTTGTGCAGCAGGTTGGTGACTACAAGTTCCGCTTTAGCGCAAGTGGTTTGGTAGCCGCCTACACCTCGCAGTTCACCATCACCAACGCAGCTGCCGACAAGCTGGTTTACCTAGAAAATGCTCCAGCCAGCATCCAATCTGGTTTGTCATTTAGCCCTGCGATTCGGGTTCAGGTGCAGGACACCTATAACAACCCGGTCGTGAATGCGACCGTGAGTGTCTCGGTCACTTCGCAGTCTGGTGCCATTAGTTCGATTACCGGTGGAGTAGTTCAGAACACCTTGGGTGACTCGATTATCGAATTCCCTAACCTTGCCGTCAGCGGTCTAAATGGTTCGGCCCAGCTGAAGCTAGTTGCCAGCGCTCCGGGTACCAACCTGAATGCTCGAACTTACAACACCAATGTCTTCCAGATCACCTCTGGTGACCCATATCAGTTGAGTCTTAGTGCAACTTCTTTGAGTGTTGCTAACCGCACCGCACTGTCTACTTTGAGCGTGAAAGTGCTGGACCGCACTGGAAACCTAGTTGCTAACTCAACCGCGCAGGTTTCGGTGGCACTGAGTGGTGCCACGCTCAGCGGCACGGCTAACGTCTTCGCCTCGGGCGGAATCTCAACCTTCAGTTCGCTAGCTGTCTCTGGAGCAGTTGGCAGTTACGACCTGAGCGTAACCTCAACCGGTTTGGTTGGAGCAACTGTTTCGATCACTGTCACCCATGGTGCCGCTAGGTCTATTGATTTCTCCAGTCCATCGACTTCTCGAAACGCACTGACCACCTCAGAAATCGTCGCCAAGATTCTGGATGCTGATGGCAACCTGGTAACTAGCGGTTCCGAGTCGACGCAGAACATCACTTTGAGTGTCTCGGACGCTGTGCTCTCTGGCACCACAAACCTGGCCGCAACCGCCGGTGTTGCAACCTTCAGCAATGTGGCAATTACTGGCTTGGTTGGAACCAAGAACCTTTCGGCCGCGATTACCTCGCCATTTGCTATCTCTGCCTCGAACCAGATTAGCTTGCAGTTTGGTAATGCTCACTCCTTAGACCTGACTACCCAGGCACAGGGCTTTGAGAACAGTGAGTTCTTCACCGCAGCGCCTGAGGTAACAGTCCGTGACGTATCCGGCAACGCTGTATCCGCCAGCGGCATGGTGATTCGAGTTGCTGTTGCGACCGCAACCCTCTCTGGCTCGGTGACGGCATCGGCAGACACCTCGGTTGCAAGCTTTGCATCCAACCTCAAGCTACGTGGTGTGGCTGGAAACCACACCTTGATATTCACTGCGGAGGGCACCTCCAGCTCCGGTGTGATCTCTACCTCGCAGCAGATTACCCTGACTCACGGTATGCCAAATCAGCTTGAGATCTCATCCCACCAAACCGCTACCCGAGTTGGCTTGAACTTCACCCCGCAGCCACAGCTTCGCATCCTCGATGACTCTGGCAACCTGGTCTCTAACAGTTCACTCGTTGTCAGCGTCACTGCAAACGGCGCAGACCTTGCGGGCACCACCACCGCTAGCGCTGTCTATGGTGTTGCCGAATACACCGGTCTCAAGCTGGTTGGCTCTGCTTCCAGCGTCGTGACTTTGAGCTACAGCATTGTTTCTAACGGAACCACAATCAGCGCAACCACCTCGGTGCAACTCTTGGCCGGTACTGCGGTTGCCACCTCCTTGAGCTGGACCGCAACCGATGTTCGGACCAGAGTCGCACCTTCTTATTCACCTTTGATCGAACTGTTCGATGAGTTTGGCAACAAGGTGATTTCTGACAACTCCTCAACCGCGGTTGCCAAGCTCTACCGCAATGGCACGTTGGTGACCCAGAGCGCTCAAACCTTCACGGCAGCATCTGGTGAGATTACCTTTGCAAACCTTGCGCTTCGAGCGGAGCCGAGAGCCGGCTACTACTACCAGTTCGAGGTAGTAGGACAGAGTGCGGTAACCACTTCTGAGTTTGTGATTCTGCCTGGGCCGGTGGCAAAGCTTGAGATTAACCGTGAGCCATCCGCTGGCACCGCACCTAACCTCACTCGAACCGGTGAAGCACTTAGCCAGCAGCCAATTATTCGCCTGCTTGACCAGGACGACAACCTGGTTACCACCGAGACCGCAACCACATTGTCTGCAGCAATCGATTCCGGTGTTGGTGGAAGCCTGCTGACCTCCTCGGCATCGGTTGTAAACGGTATTGCCACCTTCAACCAGCTAGCTCTAGTTGGTGTGGTGGAGACCCCAACCCAGTCTGCTGAGGTTTACCGCCTCAAGTTCAACTACGGTGCAATTAGCTCGAGCCCTTCGGCCCAGCTAAGTGTGATGCACAACGTTGCCAACCGCATCAGCATCGTTCGCGATGCTGCCGATGGACGCTCCGGTCTGATCTTTGACACCACCCCGCAGGTGGTATTGCTAGACCGCTATGGCAACCGAGTCTTCAAGGACCCAGCGGTCACCATCATTGGTAACCCACAAGTTCAGAGTGGCTCCGGTAGCGCAGCTAACGTGAACAACAACCAGGGTGTTAGAAACACCGCGGGTGTCTACACCTTCCAGATGGGTATCTCGGGCCTTGTAACGAACACCTACGAGATCAACTTCTACAAGCAGGGTGGTGGCGTAACTTCCGCTACCCAGACTGGCATCACCATCACCCACGGTATTGCCAACAAGATCGGTTTCCTCCGCCTGCCTTCTTCGACCGACTCGAACCAGGTTCGTTCCAAGACCGGTGAAGCTTTGAAGGTCCAGCCGGTGATCGAGGTTCAGGATGCTGCCGGTAACCGAGTGCTCGATTCGGCAGATGTCATTACTGCGACTTTGAATGTCACGCCACGCGGTAACCGAGACATCCTGAAGAACTACACAGTTTCTGCAACCGCCGGTGTTGCAACCTTCTCAAACCTTGCGATGGTGGTTGATCCAAGCCAGGTTTACCGCTTGAACTTCAGCTACGGCTCGAACCAGCACACCGCCGAGGTTGACCTGCAGGTCACGCACGCGGATGCCGAGTATCTGGGCATCTCCACCTCGCCGGTAGCTGGCAACAAGACCGGTGACTCGCTGGTACAGTCACCGACGATTGTGGTTTACGACTTTGACGGCAACCGCACCACCTCGCTCACCGGCGTAACTATTAGTGCATCGGTTGTAGTGGATAGCGGTTATGTCGAATCCAACGGTTTGGCGAGCGTAACCGGCGGCATCGCAACCTTCCAGAACCTCACCCTGGTTGCCCCACCGGGTGAGAACCAGCAGCTCCGCTTTACCTTGCTTGGTGCCGTGAACTCGGCTTCGGCTGCGGTGCTATCGCCTAACAGCCAAAACCTGAGCTTTACCTTCGCTGACCCAACCAAGCTCCGAGTATCCCAGCAGCCAAGCAGCTTGGCTGTGGCAGCAGAGCTGCTCGGCACTCAGCCTATGGTGCGAGTCGAAGACCGTTACGGCAACCTGGTAACCAACTTCGTAGGTTCAGTTGATGTCACGGTTGCCGGTAGCGGTGGTCGTTTGGTTGATGGTTCGGACAGCACCATCGCATCGGTGAGCGCACTGGTGGTAAATGGTGTTGCAACCTACAACTCGCTCCGCATCGAGGGATCGCCAAGCACGACCTATAACTTGCAGTTCGCAAGCACGGGTCTTACCGGAACCAGTTCACAGAACATCAGCATCTCACCAACTGCTCCAGCCTCGATCGTGATGCAAACCCAGCCAGTGGGTGGTGTCACCGCAGAGTCCCTGAGCGTTCAGCCGATCGCTAAGTTGCTTGACCGCTTTGGCAACCTGGTCACCACCGATAACTCGACTCAGGTCACAGTTGCTTTGGTTGCCGGTCCAAACCGCCCAGGTGGTGCAAGTGCTGTGGTTGGTGGAACCACAACCGTCACGGTTGTTGGCGGTGTTGCAACCTTTACCGATTTGACCTTCACCGGTGCCACCAACCGCAACTACGTGCTTGGCTTTACCGCTGGCAGCTTCAGCGTGAATGCCAATGCAATTCAAGTGTCGCCAGCTGCTGCTGCATACCTGGAGTGGATTAGAGAGCCAATTGCTCAGCGCACCGGTGAGGCAATGGGCACCCAGCCGGTACTTCGCCTGATGGACTTCGACGGCAACATCGCCGCCTCGACCTCTGCAACCATCGTTGCTTCGGTATCCATCGGTGGCGGATACATCGAAGCCGGCACCAGCTCGCAGGCAGTCAACGGCATCGTCAGCTTCAGCGGTTTGACTCTGGTTGCAACACCGTCGGTATCGCAGCGGTTGACCTTTACCGCAACCACCGCCTCTGGCTCGTTTGCGATTACCACCTCGACCAACCTTGTGGTCTCGCACTCCACTGCCTCTTACATGGTTCCGCAGTCACCGTATGTTCAGGGTGGTCGCCAAGGTGCGGTATTGCCTACTCAGCCAAAGCTCTTCCTTTACGACCGCTTTGGCAACAAGGCGATCTACGACAGCTCAACGGTTGTAACCGCCACTATTGGTTCTGGCATCGGGGGAGCGATCAGCGGCTCTAACACCGCTACCGCGGTAAATGGTGAGGTGCAGTTTACTGGTCTTGCCGCTACCGGTTCGCCTGGTGTCAACTACACCTTGAACTTTGCTGCATCCGGCGGCTTCTCGCTAGCGGACACGACCAGCTTCACAGTGTTCAAGACCGCCGAGATTAACCTGAGCTACTCACCGGTTATCTACAGCGCAAGCAAGAGTGTGAGCCCAGCTATTAAGTACACCGACTCCACCGAGCACAGCATCAGCTTCACCGTTACTACCCCAAGCATCTGTTCGGTAAACAGCTCAACCGGTGTTGTCACTGTGCTGGGTGCCGGAAACTGTGTGGTTCGTGCATCCGTTGCCGATGGCACTTACTACAAGTCCAACACTAAGGACGTAACACTGGTAATTGCCAAGGCACCGCAGGCTCCGCTAGCGCTTACCAACAACGACTACGTTGACTTTGGTCAGGCCCTGACCTTGACCGCAGTCGGGGGTAGCGGCACTGCGACCACCAGGTTTGCATCGATTGGTGACGATTGCCGCATCATCGGAAACACGTTGTTCCTGCAGGGCAACGCCACCGAAGACCTGACGCCGACCTGTACGATTTTCGCCGCTCGATCTGGTGACGCTAACCATCTCCAAATTGTTTCCGAGATGATGGACATTACGGTCCTTAGGGTCGCGCAGCAGCCGTTGGCGATTGGTAACTCTCGCGCCATCGCAGTTGGTGACATGGAACTGTTCACAGTTGGAGGATCTGGTACCGGAAGCGTGAGCTACACCGTTACCGATGCCGGCACCGCCCAGTGTTCCGTGGCTGGCAGCGTGCTGAGCGCGGCGCGAAATGGTGTCTGTGAAGTTAGTGCGCAAAAGGCTCAGGACGTGAACTACAACCTAGCTACCAGCCCGGCGATCACCTTCACGTTCTCCAAGCAGGTGCAGCAGGTTAGCTTCACAAGTGCCTTGCCACTGATGCCACTGGCCGGTCAGACCTATCAGGCCACCGCCACGGCATCGAGCGGCCTAAGCGTTAGCTTCAACATCTCGCTGGGTCAGGAGATCCAAGCCAGTGCTAACACCAGCTACTCACCAGCGGTATGTACCATGTCGTCCTCGGTATCAGGTCAGGTGCTCTTCCTAAGAAGTGGTTTCTGTGAGATCACCGCTACCCAAAGTGGAAACAACGTTTACGCCTCTAACTTTGCGAAGCAGCGCTTTGAGATTGGCCGCCAGAACCAGACCATCAACTTCGAGATACTGACCGATAAGACCTACGGCTCTCCTTCTTGGCGACTTGGTGCTCAGGCCAGCTCCGGTCTTGATGTTAGCTACACCGTCTCCGCGGGCATCACCGCATGTTCGGTGACCCAGAACGGTATTGTCACCTTGCTTGCCGAGGGTAAGTGTCAGATTGTGGCATCGCAGGCCGGTAACGGTTCCTGGGCTCCGGCGCCTGATGTGTCGCGCCTATTCTTTGTTGAACCAGATCTAGCCGGTGCTCCGGCTGTAGTGTCGGCTGCGGTTGGTAACCAGTGGTTCACTCTTGGTTACACCGCACCTTCCTATCAGGGCGGCAGCGCAGTGCAGCGCTACCGCCTCGAGGTAACGGACGTAAATAACAACAAGTACGTCAATTCGGCATGCACCGTTACCGCACCGCTGGTTTGTACCATTGCAGGTCTGCCGAACGGCGTTGCCTACACTGCAAGGATTGCGGCAATTACCAACGCTGGTATTGGACAGTACTCGCCGGTCACCGTGCCATTGACCCCATCGCGTGCTGAGATGAGCGTTACCCAGCTCAGCGCCAATGTTTCCTCCGGCGGACTGGACATGACCTGGGAGACTCCGGTTGCTATCGAGGGTAACTTCCAGCGCTACGAGGTCTATGTCTGGGTAACCGGCAGCGAGCAGCCAACCACTCCTACCACCACGGTAACCAACTCCTCGTCTTCCACAATCTCGGTCTCAATCAACCAGATTGCTTCTGCTGCGCCGACCGTGGCACCTGCGGTATTCGTCCAGCCACAGCTGAACGTGGTGACTTCCTACTACCGCACCACCAGTAATGTATTTGTCTTCGGCACCGTGCAGCACAGGCCGATGGGCTTTGTATCGTTGGCATCAAACCAGCAGCTTGCTTCGACCACCAGTGCCAAGGTTGGCTACACGATGAAGGTGGTAACCATCACCGACACCTACTCTTCCTCTCAGACCATCAATACCGCCAACGGAGTGAAGATCGGTCTGTTGGCTCCGGCTGCTCCAACCCAGCTCACGCTCGACACCCTAGACCCATCCAAGATCATCGTGAGCTGGGGCGCTCCAACCTCCGATGGTGGTTTTGCCATCGAGGATTACGACGTTCAGGTGAATGGCCAGACCATTTGTGCAAACATCCAGGTAAGAATGTGTGAAGTTGGCACGCTAAGTCCATCGGTCACCTACAACGTCAGCGTCAAGGCTAGAAACGCGTTGGGTCTTGGAGAGGCGGCGGTTGCCAGCTATACCACACCAGCACCACCTGCGGTTGCAACCATAACTCCTGCGCCCGTGACCACTACCCCAACGGTTTCGCCCACGGTGTCACCGACCGTTTCGCCGACCCCGAAGCCGAGCGTTTCACCTACCGTGAAGCCGACTCCGACTCCAACGGTCAAGCCAACCCCAACAGTCAAGCCGACACCAGGCGTAACTCCGAAACCGACTGTTACCCCAACACCCACACCATCTGAGACTGGCGAGCCTGCGGTTCCGGTTGCACCCGGTACCGGCGGCGATGGCGGTTCGTCGACGCCTGGCGGCTCGGATGGCACACCTACCGGACCGGGCCAGGCAACAGGTCCACAGACTAGTTCCGAACCCATCATCGAGACCGGTCCAGTGGCCAACCCGGCAATCGGTGCCACCGGTGACGACACGGTATTGCAGGAATTTTCACCGCTCGGTACTCCGGAATCGATTGCAGCGATTGTCGAACTTGCCATGAAGTCGATTGTGATTGCTGCTGCGGCAGCTGCGGCTCTGGGAGCCGCTGCCGCCGCAGCAGCCGGTGGCGCGAGTGCCGCTGGCGGCTCATCCGCTTCGAGCTCCAGCTCAGGTGGCGCGTCAAAGCCAGAGTCCGAAGACAGTGATGAAGACTTAGCCGAGCTTGAGGTGGCTCAAGATCAAATTGAGTTGATTGAAGAAAATTGGGGAGACAAGCTCGATTGGTTCAAGTCCCGCTGGTTGACTTTCCTGGACAAACTGACACATGACCTGACACTAATGCTGGCACCGATTTCGCCGCTAATTGCCAAGGTAATCAATGACGGCGCTTACCTACGCGCCATGTTGGGATCTACTACCTTGCTGCTTCCATTTGCGGGTATCGGCCTGGCCTTGATGGCTGTGATTGAAAATAGTGGCGAAATCTTTGCTCCAACCTGGTACCTAATGTTAGCGATTGCGCTGCTTGGTCTATTCGATGCCTTTGCTGGTTTTGTGGCAACCCTGGTGTTCCTGGTGGGCACAGTCATTGCTGCTGGCAACCTGCCTGATATCAGCCAGGTCAGAACCCTGATGGGTGTCATGATTGTCGCCATTGGCCCAGCCATGCTCGCCACTGCCTTCCGCACCCTACGCAAGTCACCGGCACGGGATCTTGACTCTTGGTGGGAGCGCATCGTCGACCTAGCCATCGCCCCATTGATGGCGGGTTGGTCGGTTATGACCATGGTTTCGGTAATGCCTTCGATTTCCGGTTTGACCCTGAACATGGCAAACCACGTCACCGACTTTGGCATTGCGATTGCGATTGCAGCTGCATTCAGGGTGCTACTGGAAGAGGGCGCTGCGCGCTACTTCCCGGCTCGTCTGAACAAGATCAACCCAACCGAGCTGCCAGATTCACCTTTGGTTCAGAAGGCCACTGCCTTGCTCATTCGCTATGGAATCTGGGTGGTGCTGTCGGGTGCGATTGTTGGCTTTGGCTGGCAGGCATTTGTTGGATCGGCTTTGTTCTTACTGCCAACCATCGTTGGCTGGTATCAGAACCGCTTCCCTAACGTGCCATGGATCTGGCGCATCTTGCCGACCGGAGTCCCAGGGCTAGCATTCACCATCTTGGTGGCTTCGGGATCATCGGCTGCACTGTCAATTTGGCTGGGCACTACTCCGGCATTCGCAGAGCTCAGCTTCGTAATCCTTCCGCTGCCGCTACTAGTGCTGAGCGTGCTGTCGATGTTCGGTCGCGAGGGTGCTACCGAGAACGAGATTCGAATCGCACAACGAAACCACTGGGTCTATCGCATTGGTGGCGTTTTGATGCTGCTGGTAACCCTGAAGCTAACCGGGATTATCTAAAGTCGAAGTAACACAAGGCTGGCGGCCATAACAGCAACGCCTGCAATAAAGCCATAAACACTTAGGTGACCGCGAGCCGAGTTTCTGGCGGTCGGCAACAGCGTATCGATGGCCAAAAACACCATTACTCCGGCCACCATGGCAAACAAAATACCCAGCACAAAATTGTTTAGGAACTGCGCGAGCAGCAGGTAACCAATAACGGCTCCAGCCGGCTCTGCAAGCCCGGAGAGAAAGCTCAGGCGGAATGACTTGGCACGCGACTTGGTGGCGTAATAGACCGGCACAGAGACCGCAATGCCCTCTGGAATGTTGTGCATGGCGACAGCTATCGCCAGCCCAATACCAATCTGAGGATCGTCTAAGACCAACAGGAAGGTTGCGAGCCCCTCAGGGAAGTTGTGAATTGCAATTGCCAGTGCAACAAACAGTCCGGTTCTTAGCAGAACCCGGTTGGCTCTTGCCTTGCCTGTCTCGCTTTCAGATCCGAGCAACTCAACTTCGGTGTTCTCATGCGGGTTGGTTCCAGATGGCACCAGGGCATCGATTATCGCCATCAGAATCATTCCAGAGACCATGGCTACCGCCGCGACCGCCGATGCCTGCACCGGCGGAACAGTTTCAGATATGTAGAGCGTTGACTTGGGCAAGATCTCCACGAAAGAGAGATAGACCATCACTCCGGCCGAGAAGCCCATCGCCACCGCAAAGAATGACTTATTTGTGGTCTTGGTGAAAAAGGCCAGCGTGGAGCCAATGCCGGTGGCAAGCCCGGCTCCCAGGGTGACCAGGAACGCCAAAATCAGTGCGTTATCCATAGCTACCTCTCTTCTGGGTCAAAAAAACCGGCCAATCGAGACTGGCCGGTTTTTGTGTTTTTACTACTTAGTGCTTGCCGCCGCAGCCGCAAGTTTCCTTAGAGCAATTGCAGTCCATGGTTACCTCCTAGAAGTCCCAGTCGTCATCGGTTGTGGCCTCGTGCTTACCAATTACGTAAGACGAGCCGGAGCCAGAGAAGAAGTCGTGATTCTCATCGCTGGCAGGGCTTAGGGCGCTGAGGATCGCAGGGGAGACCTGGCAGTCATCCTTCGGGAACAGTGGGTCAAACCCGAGGTTCATCAGTGCTTTGTTGCCGTTGTAGTGCAGGAACTGCTTGACGTCGTGGGTTAGCCCAATTTCGTCGTACAGGTCTGCGGTGTACTTAACCTCGTTCTCGTAGAGCTCGAGGAGAAGATCGTAGGTGTAGCCCTTCAGCTCTTCCTGGCGAGCGGTCGAAGACTCGTTGTAGCCAAGCTGGAACTTGTAGCCGATGTAGTAACCGTGGATGGCCTCATCGCGAATGATTAGGCGAATTAGGTCAGCGGTGTTGGTCAGCTTTGCTCTGGAAGACCAGTACATCGGTAGGTAGAAGCCCGAGTAGAACAGGAAGGACTCCAAAAGCGTGGAGGCAACCTTGCGCTTTAGTGGGTCATCACCGCGGTAGTAGCCGAGGATGATTTCTGCCTTTTTCTGCAGGTATGGGTTGTCCTCAGACCAGCGGAAGGCTTCTTCAATGTCGCTGGTGGAGCACAGCGTGGAGAACACGCTGGAGTAGCTCTTGGCGTGGACCGACTCCATGAATGCGATGTTGGTGATCACTGCCTCTTCGTGCGGGGTGCGAGCATCTGGCATCAGGCTCATCGAACCAACGGTGCCCTGGATGGTGTCCAGCATGGTGAGTCCGGTGAAGACGTGCATGGTTAGCTTCTGCTCGTGTGGGCGCAGGTTACCCCAGGACTGCACGTCGTTGGATAGTGGCACCTTCTCAGGCAGCCAGAAGTTCTGAGTGAGGCGGTTCCAGACGTCTAGGTCTACGGAGTCCTCAATCTTGTTCCAGTTGATAGGTCTGGTAATCAGTTTGGTAGCCATGTCGATTTCCCTCTTCCTTAGAGCATGCAGCTGACGCAGTTTTCGACCTCGGTGCCCTCAAGAGCAGCCTGTCGAATGCGAATGTAGTAAATGGTCTTGATGCCCTTGCGCCATGCGTAGATCTGGGCCTTGTTCACATCGCGAGTGGTGGCAGTGTCCTTGAAGAACAAGGTCAGCGATAGACCCTGGTCAACGTGCTGGGTGGCAGCAGCGTAGACGTCGATGATCTTCTCTGGCCCTACTTCGTAGGCATCCTCGTAGTACTCCCAAGTCTCTTCGTTTAGGAATGGGGCTGGGTAGTAAACACGACCTAGCTTGCCTTCCTTACGAACCTCAACGCGAGATGCAATCGGGTGGATTGAGCTGGTCGAATTGTTGATGTAGGAGATCGAACCGGTTGGTGGCACCGCCTGCAGGTTCTGGTTGTAGATACCGTGCTTCATTACCGAAGCCTTCAGCTCTTGCCAGTCCTGCTGGGTTGGGATAGCCACGTTTGCCTTGGCGAATAGCTCCTTGGCCTTCTCGGTGCTAGGTGCCCAGACCTGGTCGGTGTACTTGTCGAAGAACTCACCCGATGCATACTTCGAGTTCTCAAAGTTGTGGAAGTAGCTCTTTCGCTCAATCGCGATCTTGTTCGATGCCTTCAGAGCGTGGAACAGCACGGTGTAGAAGTAGATGTTGGTGAAGTCAATCGACTCCTCGGAACCGTAGTGGACCTTCTCGCGAGCTAGGTAGCCGTGTAGGTTCATCTGTCCAAGACCGATGGCGTGTGACTTGTGGTTACCGTCCGAGATCGAGCGAACGCTTTCGATGTTGGACATGTCCGAAACCGCGGTTAGCGCACGGATCGAAGTCTCAACGGTGAGACCTAGGTCGCCACCGTCCATTGCCATGGCAATGTTCATTGAGCCTAGGTTGCAGGAGATGTCCTTACCAATCTCGTCGTAGCTGAGGTCTGCGTTGTAGGTGGTAGGGGTGTTTACCTGCAGAATCTCGGAGCAGAGGTTTGACATGTTGATGCGGCCCTGGATTGGGTTGGCTGCGTTTACGGTGTCCTCATACATTACGTATGGGTAGCCGGACTCAAACTGCAGCTCTGCAATGCGCTCGAATAGCTCACGAGCCTTGATCTTGGACTTGCGAATGCGTGGGTCATCGACCATCTCGTGGTACTTCTCGGTTACCGAGATGTCACCGAATGGCACGCCATAAACCTTCTCGACATCGTATGGGGAGAACAGGTACATGTCCTCGCCGTTCTTGGCGAGCTCCAAGGTGATATCTGGAACTACAACACCGATGGAAAGGGTCTTGATACGAATCTTCTCGTCAGCGTTTTCGCGCTTGGTGTCTAGGAATCGCATGATGTCTGGGTGGTGGGCGTTTAGGTAAACCGCACCGGCACCCTGACGAGCACCGAGCTGGTTGGCGTAGGAGAAGCTGTCTTCCAAAAGCTTCATCACCGGGATGATGCCGGAGGACTGGCCCTCAATCTTCTTGATTGGTGCGCCGTACTCACGAACGTTCGATAGCGAGAGGGCAACACCGCCACCGCGCTTGGATAGCTGCAGGGCTGAGTTGATGCCGCGGGCAATCGACTCCATGTTGTCTTCGATGCGAAGCAGGAAGCAGGAGACAAACTCACCGCGCTGCTTCTTACCGCAGTTTAGGAAGGTTGGGGTAGCAGGCTGGAAGCGACCGGAGATGATCTCCTCGACCATGTTGATGGCCATTGCCTCATCACCAGCAGCCAAGGTGAGTGCAACCATGACCACGCGGTCCTCAAAGCGCTCTAGGTAGCGAGTGCCGTCGAAAGTCTTTAGTGCATAGCCGGTGTAGAACTTGTAGGCACCCATGAATGCCTCAAAGCGGAACTTCTTGGAGTAGGCCAGCTGCTCAAGCTTCTCGATGAACTCGAAGGAGTACTGGTCTAGGATCTCCTTCTCGTAGTACTCGTTCTCCACCAGGTAGTCCAGGCGCTCCTTCAGGCTGTGGAAGAACACGGTGTTCTGGTTTACGTGGTCTAGAAAGTACTTGCGAACCGCGAGCTTGTCCTTCTCGAGTTGCAGCTTCTGGTCAGCACCCCAGAGGTTGATCATCGCGTTTAGGTCCTGATAGGACATCGCGCTCTCAATGGTCTGCTTGCCAGTTAGGTTTCCCTGGTCATCCGCTACATCTACGATTTGGTTTGCCACAGTGCGGCCAGCCTTTCTTTTACTTCAATTACGTCTTCTGGGGTGCCAGTGATCTCGAACCGATATAGAACCGGAACCCCGAGTTTGCTGGCGACTATGTCGCCGGCCTTGCAAAAGTGAGCACCAAAATTGGTATTCCCCCCGGCAATGACCGCCTTGATGTGTTTCCGGTTAACCGGATTATTCAAGAATTTGATTACCTGTTTTGGAACAGTCGAGCTGTCGTTTCCACCACCGTAGGTGGGGACTACTAGGACGCTGTCCCGATCGTGTACAAACTCGGCTGCTTCTTCGGATTTCAATGGAATCCGAATGGCGGTAGCACCCAGTTTGTCTACGAAGCGCTTGGTGTTTTCTGAGACGCTCGAGAAGTAAACAACATCGAACATCTCGGGCACCTCAACTAAGCGGAGATGGCTTGGATCTTGTCCATGCGGAAACCACTCCAGTGCTCGTCGCCTGCGACTACTACTGGGGCAGCGGTGTAACCCATGGTCTTGACCATTTCCAGAGCTACTGGGTCCTGAGACATGTCGACCTCGGCATACTCAATCTGGTTGCGCTGCAACATGCGCTTGGTGCTGTCGCACTGAACGCAAGCTGGGAGCGTGTAAACGGTCACCGCCATTGGTGTTCCTCCTGGATAGTGGGGTTTTACCCCCGGTTTTTAGCAAATTTTTGTGAAAAATCTCGCAAACTGTGGATTTACAACATTAGCACTTAACCACTAGATGTAGTAGCAACACGCGATTTTTTTCACTTATTTAGTTATTTCTCGAACATTAACCCACAACTTGAACTTTAGGTCCGCAGCTAATCCCGCGTGTCGCGGGATGTTCACCAAAAGTGTCAAAAAGTTATTTCTACTTTGTGTAGAATGATTGTCTGTTGCAGGTAATTTCATCGCAACCCTCGGACATTTATTTAGAGAAATGATGAACTTGAAGCTAAGAAAAGCTGTTCTTTTGGCCGCAGTTGCGCCACTACTTCTTCTAACCGGCTGTGCATCCACTCCAGCGGTAGAGATTTCCGACCCTTGGGTCAGGGCCTCGGAGTACTCAGACCACGTTGGTGGCATGACCGGCGTCTTTTTCGAGGTCAAAAACAACACCTCTGAGACCATCACTTTGGTCGGCGGGTCTGCCGAGGTTGCCGAACTGGTGGAGATTCACGAGATCGTGCTCTCCGGCGGAGAAATGGTGATGCAGCCAAAGGAGGGTGGCATCAGCATCGAACCCGGTCAGACTCACGTCCTGGAGATGGGTGGCGACCACGTCATGCTGATAAACCTAAATCAGGCAATTGTTGCTGGCGACGTGCTCTCGGTTACCCTTGATTTTGAGGGCGCTGAGGATGTAACCCTCACGGACCTCGTAGCCAAGCCATCGGATGGTGGCGACGAGACCTATCACAACGAAGACACCGGTCACTAAATGGTTTCACGCAGAGGCTTTCTGGCTTCGAGTGCCGCCGCAGCCGCTTCGGCGGCAGCAGCTCTTGGTGTTGGTGCAACTGCAGCGTCTGCGATTGCGGATAGCGGCCAGCAGACCGCCACCGCTAGCCGCTCTCTGGTTTTTGCAGGTCCACATCAAATGGGAATCGAAACTCCGATTCAGGCCGTGACTAACATGGTTGCCTTCGACATCCTGCCGGGCACAACCCTTTTGGACATGCAGCGCTGGATGTTTCTACTGACCGATGACATTCGCAGAATGAGTCGCGGCGAGCCGGTATTGGCGGACCCTGCACCAGAGCTCGCAATCGGTGCCGCACGATTTAGCGCCTACGTTGGGTTTGGACCGAGCCTGTTTCGAAAACTTGGCCTAGAAGATCGGATGCCAGAAGGGCTGATTGACCTGCCCGCCTTCTCGATCGATGCCCTCAAAGCAGAGTTTTCTGGCGGAGATGTTTTGATTCACGTTGCCGCCGATGACCCGGTGGTGCTCTCGCACGGAGTTCGTAACCTAGTTCGCGACTCAATGCCATTTGCTACCGTGCGTTGGAACCAGGCGGGCTTTGCCCACACCCCCGGCATGGTTCCAGAAGGGGTGACGCATCGCAACCTGATGGGTCAGATCGATGGCACGGCTAACCCGGGGTTAGATACTGCAGACTTTGACGAGGTGGTCTGGATCAAGGACGGGCCCAGTTGGATCCAGGGCGGCACCATGCTGGTTTTTCGCAGGATCGCCATGCAGCTTGATACCTGGGACCAGCTCAGTAGCGTCGGCAAGGGCGAGGTGATTGGGCGCACCTTGAAAGAAGGAGCACCGCTGACCGGCACCAAAGAATCCGATATCCCGGACTATGAGGCCAGATCAGCGGTTGGGCTGAAAGTTATCCCTGAGTTTGCTCACATCAGAAGAGCATCCAATGCCGGAAATGGCGAGCGCATTTTCCGCAGACCCTTTAGCTATGAGCAGCCTATTTCCAAGGCTGGCTCGATGGATGTTGGTTTGCTGTGGTGTGCGTATCAGCGCAATATCGAAAAGCAGTACCTACCGATGCAGCTGCGACTAGCCGAACTTGATCTATTGAATCGTTGGACGCTGCCGATTGGTTCGGCGACATTTGCCATCCCGCGGGGAGTGGGCGAGGGGGAAGTCATCGCCGAGGGGCTATTCTCATAGGGTGCAGACCGCCCTTTCTAAATCAGCCAGGGGGTTAGTCATAGATTCCGGCGACAACCTGGGTCGCAAAAATCTTTTGATCTACATCTTGATGCTCGCCTTCTCGATGAGCTTGATCCCGTACACCATCGACCCCTACCTACCTGCCTTTCCAGCTATTGGTGACTTCTTTGGCGTTCCCAACGGCACAATTCAAGCTTCGCTGTCTGGAGTAACTATTGGTTTGGCATTTGGGCAGCTCTTTGCCGGTCCGCTGTCTGACACCTTTGGTCGCCGGCCGCTACTACTTTTGGCGACACTTGGTTTTGCTCTGAGTGCCTTGGCGCTGTTTTTCTCACCGAATCTCACCTTCTTTATTGCACTTCGTTTTGCCATGGGGTTCTTTGCGGCGAGCGCCGACGTGGTGGCGAGGGCCATCGTTCGCGATCTCTACCACGGGCAGCCAATGCTCAAAATGCTGACCAGAATCTTTTTGATTCAGTCGCTCTCACCAATCATCGGTCCGATTGTCGGCTCTCAGCTGGTTGGGGTTGGACCGTGGCAGTTCATCTTCTTGGTCTTTGGGCTCTTTGGTCTGACGCTGGGCATCTTCTCGCTGTTGTTTATGCACGAGACCCTGCCGGTGGCACAGCGGCGCGCGCCTTCGGCATCGGGAATTTTGCGCGGCTTCCAATCGGTACTTAGAGACCGAATCTACGTTGGGCTTTTGATTGTCTCTGCGCTGCAGATCAGTGCGCTCTTTGGCTACCTAAACGTCGTTCCCTACCTCTACCAAGATCACTTTGGGCTTAGCGCTCCGGAATTCGGGGTGTGGTTCGCGGTGAATTCGATTGGTCTTTGGCTCGGTGTGCAGTTTGGCGGTCTAATGGCTAAGTTCTTCAAGGCTCAGTGGCTGATGGTGATTTTCCTTGTGCTCGCGATGTTGGCCGGATTGTTCCTGACACTCACCGCGGGTAGCACTTTGCTAAATGCCGAGCTTGGCTTTTTTGCCGTGATATTCCTATTCGGTGCACCGGCAACAATCATCCCGACCATTGCACTTCTCAAGCACGGCTCGGAGGCTGGAACCGCATCCTCGCTTATGGGAACCATGAACTTTGTGGCGACCTCAATATCAGCGATTGCCTACTCGCAGTTTTCAACCGACAGCACAGCCGATGTCGGGCTGTGGATATTTACGCTGTTTGGCATCTCGCTCGCGGTTATTCTTCTTGTGGTTCGACCTTGGACTATCCCTGACCTTAGGACCGCATCGCCCAGCCATGATTAGATTCGCCACCCTCGACGATGCCCAAGAACTACTGGCTGTTTGCAACGGTCATGAAATACGCGTTGACCCAGATTTTGAGGCAATGCCACTTAGTGAAATTGTCGAGTTCCTAAACGGCTACGAAGAACCTGCCCACACCCTGGTCTTAGATGACGGTGGCATTAAGGCAGTTATGTTTATCCAGAGTTCAACCCCGAGAAATCGGGTGGAGCCAGACTTCTTCACTATAGGCACCAGGGATCAGGGCAAGCAGCTCTTTGATGCCGGCTTTGCCTGGCTTGAGCAAAACCGCAAGGGCTTTGACGTAAGGACCTTTTGCAACAAGCTCGACACCGAGCTGCTTGGGATGTTCGAAGCGAGTGGTCTGAGCTTTCTGCGCGACTATTACAAAATGGTCAAAGAGCCAATTGAAAAAGATCTTCCTGCTCTCCCAGCCAATGTCTCAATTGAGGCGGTTGAGCTAAGAACTAATTCGCAACTGCTTTACCGACTCGAGACCGAGTCCTTCGCTCAGCACTTCGGTTACATTGCCCTGGACCATGATCACTGGCTGGCCGAGAAATTAGCAGAGCCGCAGTTAGACCACCGGGGCAGCTTTGTTGCCAGGGTAAATGGTGATCCGGCAGGGCTATTGCTATCTAGCGATGGCAGGGCCGATGTGAATGGTGGCTGGGTAGACAAGCTCGGTGTTTTGGAAAAGTATCGAGGCTTAGGGCTTGGAAAGCTTTTGCTTCGGTGGGGAATCGCTCACGCTGCCCAGAAGGGTTATCAATCGATTGGCCTTGGGGTTGACACCGGCAACGAGTCTGGCGCACTGCAGCTCTATGAGAATCAGGGCTTTAGGCCAACCGTGATTTGGCGCGGTTACAGCACAACTATTTAGTGGCTTTGTGCTGAGTTAGCCAAGCTCCAAGAATTACCACCAAACCACCAAGTGGTTCATACCAGTGCAGCTCTTCGCTCAGTAGTAGCACTCCCCAGATGGTCGCCACCACCGGATTGGTGAAGGTAACCGTCGATGCCACGGCGGAGCCGGCATCCTTGATGACATCGTGAAACAGTCGGTAGGCAAAGCCTGAGCCCAAAATACCAAGCGCCACAATCGACAGTAGCGATTCAATGGTTGGAGCTGCGGTGGCGAGCGGGCCGGTGAGAAGGTAAAAAGGCAAGAGCGTAAGTGCGCTGGTAAACACCTGGGCCGCGGCTGTTGAAGTTCCGGAGAGGTTCATCGGCGTTACAAACTTTCGAATATATGGACCGCCAATTCCATATGAGATGGTTGCCAAAACCAAGGCTGCAATTGCCAGCGGATCGTTATTGCCAAAGCCCTCCCAAATTCCCAGAGTGATGGCCACGCCAATCAGGCCAATGAGCAAACCAGAGGTTGCAATCAGCGTTACCTTTTCGGTTCGGTAGATGGTGAGGATTGCAAGCAGTGTAAACATCGGGGTGGCCGCTCCGATGATGGCCGCAAGCGATGAGGTGGTGGACTGCTGAGCAAAGCTAAAAAGCGAAAATGGAATGGCCGACATCAGCACACCCGCCACCCAGAGGTGAAACCACTGAGTTCCCTTGGGAAGCTGCAATTTCAGTAAGAACACCAGGGCAAACATCGCGAGCCCACCTAGGAAGGTGCGCCAAAACGCGACACCGTAAAAAGGTAAGAATCGAAGCGAGAGTTCGGTGAATAAGAAACTGGAGCCCCAGATCAGGGCCATTGGAAGAAACTTCCAAATCCAGTGTGATTTCACCTAATGAAATCTAGTGGCTAGATGGTGTGGTTTCGATCTCCGAGCGATCGCCAGACCAAAGGGTGTGGAACACGCCCTCGCGGTCAACTCGCTTGTAGGTGTGAGCACCAAAGAAGTCACGCTGCCCCTGAACTAAAGCCGCAGGCAAACGCTCAGCGCGCAATCCGTCGTAGTAGCTCAACGAAGATGCGAACGCCGGGTTTGGAATTCCAGCTAGCGAGCTGTGAGCAACAACCGATCTCCAGGAAGCAAGCGATGCATCGATTGCCTTGGCGAAGTAGTCATCAAATAGCAAGCTCAGTAGGTTCTCGTTCTTGCCGTAGGCATCTGCAATGCGGTTTAGGAACTGGGCGCGAATGATGCAGCCACCACGCCAGATCTTCGATACCGCACCCAGGTTGATGGTCCAGCCATACTCCTTGGCACCGGCGCGAATCGCGTCGAAGCCCTGGGCGTAGGCGATGATCTTTGAGGCGTAAAGTGCCTTGCGAACATCCTCAACAAATGCAGCCTTATCGCTAACCGACCACTTTGTGGTGTGGCTTGCCATGCCGGCATTGCCCGCACGTTGGCTGGATTGCGAGGACAGGCTTCTGGCAAATACTGCCTCAGCAATTCCGGAAACCGGAGTGCCCAGGTTCAGTGCGGTCTGCACGGTCCAGACACCGGTTCCCTTAGAACCTGCTGCATCCATAACTACATCTACAAATGGCTTACCAGTCTTGGCATCAACCTGCTTGAGCACCTCAGCGGTGATCTCGATCAGGTAGCTCTCTAGTTCGCCTTGGTTCCACTGGCTGAAGATCTCTGAGATCTCGGCAGGGGAGAAGCCACCGGCCTGGCGCAGAATGTCGTAGGCCTCAGCAATCAACTGCATGTCGGCGTATTCGATGCCGTTGTGAATCATCTTGACAAAGTGACCAGCACCATCGGTGCCAACGTGGGTAACACATGGTTCACCCTCTGCGATAGCTGCGATGGAGGCAAGGATTGGACCCAGGGTCTTGTAGGCCTCAGCAGAGCCACCAGGCATGATCGAAGGTCCCTTTAGCGCACCCTCCTCACCACCGGAAATACCAGCACCGACAAAGTGGATGCCCTTGGCGCTGACTTCCTTTTCGCGACGAAGGGTGTCGGTAAACAGTGCGTTTCCACCATCAACGATGATGTCGCCCGGCTCAAAGCGCTCGGCAAGCTGGTTGATTACAGCGTCGGTTCCAGCTCCGGCCTGAACCATGATGATTGCGGTTCTTGGCTTGGCTAGCGAGGCGACGAAGGCGTCGATGTTCTCGCTCGGGATGAAGTTGGCCTCAGGGTGCTCGTTCACCAGCAAGGTGGTGCGCTCAACCGAGCGGTTGTAGATCGCAACCCTGTTACCCTCGCGCGAGGCTAGGTTTCGGGCCAGGTTCGAGCCCATGACGGCAAGACCTACGACACCAATATTTGCTTTGTCTGACATGAAATTCCTTTAGAAATGGGATTGGAAACTGCTCAGGCTACACGCGCAACAATGGGCGGAAATTTCTATTAGGTTACCCTACTTTGGCGAGCCAGAGGCGGGTATTTGGCGCTAGCTGTTAGTTTTGCCCAAGCATGCAAACTCGATCTAAATCCCTACTTTTAGCCATTAGCTTGGCAATCACGGCACTGTTTCCAACCCCGGCTCACGCTAGCTGCACCCTAGATAAGCAGTTGACCAGCAAGAACATCAAGCAGCTGCACGTCGAGGTGCTCAATGCCACAACCGGTGAGACGCTGTTTTCAAAAGACGAGCAGCAACCGGCCAGAACCGCATCGGTGATGAAGGTGCTTACCGCTGCCGTCGCACTCGATGTCTTGGGACCCGACTACCGCATCACCACCAGTGTTGTGGTGAGCCCGAAAGATCCAAGCCGAATTTACCTGGTTGGAGCTGGGGATATCACGCTGTCTCGGATGCCGGGCAACATCACCTCTTACTACGCAAAAGCCCCAAAGCTTGACACCCTGACCAAGCAGATTGCCGCCTGGGCTAAAGCCAGTTCGGTCTCAATCTCGGCGGTCTCGGTGGATAGTTCGCTATTTGGCGGCGATAAAGAGTGGCACCCGACCTGGAGCAAGCTGGGGCTTTCCTCCGGCTACATGGCTCCGGTTTCCGCACTTCAGATCGATGCGGCGAGAATCACCAGCACCAAAAACCCCAATTATTGGCTCGCCCAGCGCACCTCGGCTCCTGTGAAGCAGGCAGGGGATCTGTTTGTGGCATCGCTAAACAAGCAAGGCTTGGCTTCGGGTCTGAGGGCCACCTCGGCCAAGGCTCCGAGCGACTCGGTTGTGATTGCCAGCGTGCAATCAAGACCGGTCAGTGAACTAATCGCAAACATGCTTCGGGTCTCGGACAACTCAATCGCCGAGGCACTGGGTCGAGTGGCATCAATTAGATACGGCCTCGACGGCAGCATGGCTTCGCTCACCCCGCTTTACAAAAAAGTCTTGAAGGCCAGAGGCCTCGACACCTCAAAAATTTCAATCGTTGATGCATCGGGACTTTCGAGATTGAACCAGGTTCCGGCAGCGCTAATCAACGACCTATTGGTTTTGGTAAACCAGGGGGCCGGTGAGTACGAATACCTAAAAGCTGGACTTCCAGTTTCAGGGCAAAGCGGCTCGCTGCGCTCGCGCTTTGCAACCGGAAGCAAGGTGGATTCCAAGGGCAAGGTAATTGCCAAGACCGGCTACATCCTTACCGGGTATTCGCTGGCCGGCTTCTTGATTGCCAAAGACGGGACTGAGTTGATCTTCACGGTCTACAACCTTGCCGATCGAGCCAATGCCAATCATCGCCTAGCGATGGACAACTTGGTTTATCGCTTCTACCAGTGCGGGGCGAGCCTGAACAGCTAGTTCAGATCGGCTCGGGTTTTATCCAGCGAGTGCATTACCTCAATTGAGAATGCATGGGTGTGCTGGCTGTTCTCAAGTTCTCCGGCTAGCACCGAGTTGCTAACCGCCTCAATCATGTGAATGTATCCTGCGCCCTTGCGAGCTCTGGATATCTGTTCGATGTGGGCAACGTCACTGTTTGGCTGATAGGTCTTGATGGTCGCATCGGTAGAGTTCCAAAATGCCTCTTGAATCTCGATGATTCCGAGGTCGCCGACCAGGCGAGCGGCCAGCCCCAGCGCGGTGCCAAGTGATGAATTACCGCGACCTACAACACCATTTTCAAATTCAAAACTTGTCATCGCCAGGGCATCAACGCCATTTGGATAGTTATAGCCACTGGTTGACTGCTGCTTGATTGGGCTATCCGCAAACCAGCGATTGAGGGTAGTGGTGTAAACACCTTGATCGAGGGTTGAGCCGCCGCCGAGCTCTTTGTTAAACAGTCGGTGGCTCTCATCGAAAGTTCGCAAGAAACCAAAGTTAGCCTCGATCAGTCGCAGCTGACCGATGCGTCCTGATTTCACAATTTCAATTAGCTCATTGTGCAGCGGCATGAACTTCATCCACATCGCCTCCATGGAGAACAGGCCCTTTTGCCTTGCAAGAGAGTAAATAGTTTCGGCCTCGGCAGCATCGTTCATGAATGACTTCTCAACCAGGATGTGCTTGCCGGCATCGAGTGCAGCCTTGGCCATCCAGAAGTGCTCGGAGTGGGGGGATGCGATGTAAATCAGGTCAATCTCTGGGTCAGCGATCGCCTGCTCGAAGCTCAAGCCGCGGGCAGTAATGCCAACCTCAGCCAACTTGGCCTCAGCTCGAGCAGTGTCTCTGGAGACCAGAGCTGAAAGCGTGGTTTTTTCACTGAGTGGAAAATCTCGCAAAATCAGATCTGCCATCAAGCCTGTGCCGACCATTGCCCAACGAACATTTGCCATTTGCTACCAACTCACTTTTTTAGGCGCGTTTGGTTACTTTATTTGAACCCGCCAGCGATTTGGCCATGGATGGGAAAACCAAGCCGTGCATTGGCCAAACTGCCCACCAGTAGAGCTGACCAAATAAACCTCGCGGAGCAAAGATTGCCACCTGGGTCAGTATCGTTCCCCCGGTCTCCTCATCGACCTCAAGGCCAAATTCCAACCATGCCAACCCCGGCAATTTCATCTCGGCTCGAAGCCTCAAGAGTTTCTCGGGGATGACCTCCTCGACTCGCCAAAAATCTAGAGCGTCACCAACTGCCAGGTGGTTTGGGTCACGGCGGCCGCGACGCAATCCAACGCCACCAACCATCCGGTCCATGATGCCGCGCAGCTCCCAGGCCCAGCTCGCTGTTGAGTAGCCATTGTCTCCACCGATGGCCTCAACCCGCTTCCAAACTTCGGCGATGCTGTCTTGAGTGCGAGCAATTCGCACGTCTTTATACAGCGAACCACCAGCCCAATCGGGATCGGTTGGCAGCGGTTCCGATGGGGTGCCAGGGGAGGAGGCATCCGACCAGCGGGTCTCAACCCGAGCTTCCTTGATCTTCACCAGCGCCAGGCCAACCGCACGTTCAAAATTAGTTAGACCACCCTCGGGGTCAGCAATTAAGTCTCGAATCCGATGGTCGGTGGCAACCACCTCGTTTTTTAGGCTGTCAACCAAGCGCCGAGCAAGTGTCACTGGAACCGGGGTGACCAACCCAACCCAGCCGCTCGAGAGCCTGGGGGTTAGCACTGGCAGGGGAATGATGATCCGCTTTCTAAGCCCAGCAACCTTGGCATAGGCCTGCATCATCTCGGCATAGGTAAACACCTCAGGACCTGCAATTTCATAAACTCTCGCATCGCTGGCATTCAAACCAGCGCAGCCTGTGAGATAGCGCAGCACGTCTCTAACCGCAATGGGTTGAATGCGGTTCTTCACCCACTTCGGGGTGGTCATGATCGGCAGCCGCTCGGTTAGGTAGCGCAACATTTCAAATGAGGCAGAGCCCGAGCCAATCACCACTCCGGCCCGAAGCTCAAAGGTCGGCACGCCTGAGTCAGCAAGAAGGCGTCCGGTGTCGACTCTAGCCTGTAGGTGAGGGGAAGCTTCTTGACCCGGGGTAATGATGCCACCGAGGTAGATGATCTTGCCAACGCCATTGCGCTTGGCGGCAGCACCAAAGTCTTTTGCCATTTTGCGCTCTAGCTGCTCAAAGTCACCCTTCACCAAAAGCGCATGCAGCAGGTAGTAGGCAACTGCGACGCCATTGAGTGCCTTATCTAAAGACGCAGTGTCGTTAGCGTCACCCTCTATCACCTCGACCTGGTTGATCCAAGGGTGATTACGAAGGCGCTGCGGATTTCTTGCCAGCACTCTCACTCGGTAGCCGGCGTCCAGCAACTGGGCAATCAATCGACCGCCAATGTAGCCGGTGGCACCGGTGACCAGGCAGAGCGCAGGTTTACCGCTCTCATCTTTGAGAATCGTAAGTCCGGCGGAAATCTCATTCGGCATGAGCTCTAGAACCTGCGCCTGTTCAAAGCGATTCCCGTTTTTTCTCCTGCTCGAGCAATTGTTCTAAATCTGTTAGCCGTTTGAGGCCGGCCATCGGTTGACGAATCCGGTGATTGCTGCGCAGCCGCCCGCTGTTTTTGGAAAGAAAGTTCCAGTAGCCAGCGGTGAATGGGCAGGCATCTTCGCCGACTCGAACCGCTGGGTTAAACCTGCAAGAGCCGCAGTAGTTGCTCATCTTTTTTATGTATGCACCACCGGCGGCATATGGCTTGGTCGACATCTTGCCGCCATCGGCATAGAGCGACATTCCAATCACATTCGCGGGCATTACCCATGGAGTGCCATCGGCGAAGGCATCAATAAACCAATCGTTTACGGACTTTGGATCGAAGCCGCGCTGCAGTGCGGTATTGCCCAGCACCATAAGCCTTGGAATGTGGTGGCTCCAAGCCCGTTCACTCACATCTTTGAGGGTGCTGGAAAGGCAATTGGCTTCGATGCCATCCGCACTAAGGTCCTGCCATCCGGCTGGGATTTCGTTGGTTGCGGCCAGCTCATTTAGGTTTTCGTAACCAGCATCAAAGTGCCAGTAGAGCTGCCAGACATAATCTCGCCAACCGATGATTTGCCGCACGAAACCTTCGACACTCGCCAATCGCGCTGCCCCCGATTCATAAGCAGTAACCGCAGCCTGGACTACCTCAAGCGGTGAGAGCAAACCAAGATTCATCGGCACCGAAAGCATCGAGTGCGCCATGGTCCAGTCCCGAGAATCCATCGCGTCTTCAAAAGGCCCGAAAAGATCCAACCGATTGGTAATGAAATCAGTTAGGGCGGCCAGTGCCTGCTCACGATCTCCCGGGAAGATGCGTGGGGCGTCAACCCCGATGAATTTTGCTTTGCCGGATCTTTCCAGTTCATCAAGCTCTACTCGCACCTGAGCATCAAGCTCATCTTCTTCTGGTCGGTATGGGAGCGGCAGGCCAAGGCCTGATTTTGGTGGCGGCAGCCGATTGTCCTCATCGAAGTTCCACTTTCCCCCGACTGGCTCACCTGCGCTCATCAAAAGACTTAGTCGCGTGCGCTGCATGCGGTAGAAATCTTCAAGTCGCAGCCGCTTACCCGCCTTGGCGAGGTAGGCATTCCAATCACTTTTGTCGGAGCAAAATCCCGGATTTCGAAGTTTGGTAATCCCAAGTGTTTCGGCAAGCGCATCAAAGGATCGTGAGGAACCCGAAACCATGCTGGTTAGCTGCGGGAAGTCTTTAAGTTCTCGATAGCTTTCCAGCCTTACAGTTTCAACATTCTCTGCCCTGGCACGCGCCAGCTGGGCATAGCGAATCAGGTGGGCTTTTTGCCGGTGATAGTTGCGCTTGGCGAATTGGTTGTCGACGATCGGCAATAGCAACTTTGCTTCTTGTTCAAAGTGTGGACCTAGTTGGTCGGCGAGCAGAAGCTGCATAGTCAGCCCTTTCGTCGACGAGGTGCAATTGCCTTTCAAGGTATATGCCAAAAGCTAGTGAAATCATTTCCAATCGCCTAAAACAAGCCCTTCTTCACCCATTAGCGAACTCGCGTGGCGCGAATTGGCGTTTTTTCAAACTGTGTGGGAGAGTGGGAGGACACAAAGGAGTGATACTCGTGTCACAAGTGAATAACCCAAAACACGACCCTGCTGGATACCGAGTGGTTCCGACAACCACTAGAGAACTAAATCAAGACAGAGTTAAAGAGCTACTCGTCAAAGAGTGGGAGCTATTTCAAAAGACCACAAAACTATCTGGCAAAGAGAACGTAAAAGCCAGCAAGTCCCTACCGCTTGGAGTTACCTCCAGCTTTCAACACTGGGACCCATACCCGATTTCGGTAGCCAGCGCTAAGGGCGCTTACGTCAAGGACGTCGACGGCCGCAAGCTCTTGGATCTATCCATGGGCTTTGGCGCAATGATGGTCGGACACCTAAACCCAAAGGTGGTGCGCTTTGTAAAGCGCGCACTGAACCGCACCGGAACCTTGTTCGTCACCCCTTCGCCTACTGCGACCGAGGCTGCCGAGCTGTTTAAGAAGCGCTTCAACCTAGACATGATTCGCTTTACCAACTCCGGTACCGAATCGCTGATGTATGCGATTCGCACCGCGAGAGCCGCCAATGGCAAAAAGGCAATCATCAAGCTGGAGGGTGGTTACCACGGTGGTTACGACCCACTGCAGGTATCGGTAAAGCCAAAGCTTGAGAACATCGGGGATGCCAATGCTCCAACCCCTGAGGTGCCATTCGAGGTTGAGCCCGGTGAGGTCTTTGTTGTTCCCTACAACAACCTCGAGTATCTAGAAAAGATCATGAGTGAGCACGCTCACAAGATCGCAGCGTTTGTGCTTGAACCGGTAATGGAGAACATCTCCATCGTGCTGCCGGACGAGGGTTACCTTCCTGGTGTCCGCGCACTGTGCGATAAGTACGACATTGCACTGATCTTCGACGAGGTAAAGACCGGTCTGACCGCTGGTGAAGCCGGTGCTGCCGGTAGAACCGGAGTAGAGCCGGACCTAATCACCCTGGCCAAGAGCATCGGTGGCGGATTGCCAGTTGCTGCCTTTGGCGGCAAGCAAAAGTACATGGCTGCCGTGGTCGATGGTCGCATGGCGCACTACGGAACCTACAACGGAAACCCACTTGTGATGGCCGCGATTATGGCCGTCGAAGAGTTGGTAACTCCAAAGGCGATGCAGAAGGCCGAGCAGATCAACGTAAACACCCTGAACAAGATCAACGAGATCATCAATGAGTATGAGCTTCCCGCTCACACCATCGGTTTGGGTCTCAAGGGAGCGATCACCTGGTCAAAGACTCCGGTGCGAAACTACCGTGACTTCAAAAACGTTGACTTTGGCGTTGCCGAGCTGAGCTGGCTCTGGGGCATCAACCGTGGCATCATCACCCCTCCGGGACTCGATGAGCAGTGGTTGGTATCTCTGATGCACACTCAGAAGGACATGGACAAGATGGTTGAGCACTTCAGGGAGTTGGCTAAGGCCCTGCGCGCCTAGACTCTTTTGGGAAACCAAAGGAGCCTTCGTGCAACCAAAGCAACTATTTCTTACCTTCGCAAAAGGTGAGGCAATCACCTGGACCCTGCTTATCTCAGCGCTAATCATTCGTGCTGCAGGCGACCCATTTCCACCGATTGTGACAATCGCCGGAAGCATTCACGGTGCTGTCTTTTTGGGTTATGCGGTTACCGCGCTGCTGGTGGGCATCAATCAGCGCTGGAAGTTTGGCAAGCTGGCCTTGGCGATTGGATTGGCGATTGTTCCATTTGCCACCATTCCATTTGAGCGCAGGCTTGTGGCAACCTCGGCTCTTGATGGTGCTTGGCGCACCAGCAAGAGCGAAGACCCTAGGGATAAGTCCTTTATTGACGGGACCTTCCGCTGGTTTATCGCCCGCCCCATTGTTTTGCTTGCGGTTTTGCTGCTAGCAATCCCCGCGGTATTCGCATTTTTGCTTTTCCTAGGTCCACCTACCGAATGGTTTGACTAAGAGATAAAAAAATCCCCCGGACCTCAAGGCCCGGGGGACTTCTCTTTAGCTTTTAGTACTTAGCGAAGAACGCTGGAAAGATAGCTCCGACGATTAGCATCGCTGGAAGCATTCCCACTAGCACGATGGCCTGCACGATGTCCCAATTGATTTTCTTCATCAGAGTCACAACCTTTCCTTAGTCCTTGAACTCGGTCTTCGCGAAGGTTGCGTCGTCCTCAGCGCTCTTGATGCGAGCGATGGTGAAGATCACTAGGCCGAATAGACACTTGGCCAAGATGTCAGCTACTGAGTAGCCGACCTCGCGTAGTACGAAGCCACCCTCGTCGAAGCCCGTTGCGTTCATGTTCGCAATGAATGCGATTGGGTAAACGCCCCAGGTTGCTAGAAGAAGCAAACGTAGTTCTTTGATCTTGCGCTGAACTGCAGCGGACTGCTTCTCAAGCGACTTACCTAGCTCAACGAACAATACGTAGAGGATGTATAGGAATGGGATGGTCGATAGTAGACCCCAGACCGATGCTGGGATACCCATGATGTCTAGCTGAGCGTCACCTGGGTAACCAAGGCCAATCATTAGCGCAGCAGCTGGCACTAGACGAGCTAGTAGTGAGCTCTGCATTGCACGAGCTAGACCTAGAACGGCAACGGTCTCCACCAATAGCAATGGCACGGTTAGTAGCCAGTCCACGTAACGGTAACCCACGTTGTAGACAGTGCCTTCGATGGCGTCTGGTCCGAATGCGTGGTTGAAGCTGTCAAACATTCTGAAGTAGTGGTAAGCGGCGATACCGGTTACGGTTGCCGACACCATTACCGCCATGCGGTAACGAGGTAATACGCGATCCTTTGCCATCACCAAGAAGATGGTGGTGAATAGCATTGCTGCAATGCCCATGGAGAGCATGTTGAATACCAGAAGATATCCCCCGGAGCTAATCTGTGATTCCATTTTTTCGAAAGTCCTTTCGATGACTTTTAGTACTTTTTCTTCAAGTCAGAAGTCCACTCGTCGAGCCAAGGAGCGCTCAGGCGAGTCGGCCACATTGCTCGACTCACAGAGGATTAACAGCAACTTGGTAGCTGTTATTCACCTGCTAGGTAACGGTTAGGTAACGTCCTCAAGCGGGTCGAATCCGCTGGTTTGGTAATCTCGAACCAAACTAAGGGGCTGATGGCAAAGTGAATGCGACATCACTGAAGCTGCACTACCCCGAGGATCTCCCGGTCTCATTACTTCGGGAAGAGATTCTTACTGCCATAAATAGCCACCAGGTGGTGGTTATTGCTGGCGCCACCGGTTCTGGAAAGACCACCCAGATTCCCAAGATGTGCCTAGAGCTTGGTCGCAAATCCATTGCTCACACCCAGCCCCGAAGAATCGCCGCTCGGTCGGTTGCTGAGCGTATTGCCGAGGAGTTGGCGGTCGAACTCGGGCAAGAGGTGGGTTACCAGGTTCGCTTCACAGACACCTCGTCGAAAAAGACTTTGGTCAAGGTAATGACCGATGGCATTTTGCTAAACGCCATGCAGAACGATCGAGAACTTCGGCAATACGACACCATCATCATTGACGAGGCTCATGAGCGCAGTTTGAACATCGACTTTCTGCTGGGTTATCTAAAGCAGCTGTTGCCCAGGCGCAAAGACCTAAAGGTAATCATCACCTCGGCAACGATTGATCCGGGCTCCTTCAGCCGTCACTTTGATGACGCTCCCATTATTGAGGTGAGCGGTCGAACCTTCCCAATCGAGATCCGTTACCGCCCGGTGGTTTCGGAACGGCAGGGGGAGTCTGATCCCGATGCTGAGACCACGGCGGATGACTACATCGACGGAGTGATTTCAGCGCTGAAAGAGCTCGAGCGTGAAGAACCTGGCGACGTCTTGGTGTTTCTCTCTGGAGAATCCGAGATTCGCGATGCGCAAGAAGCGATAGTGGGGGCAGCAACCGCAGGCCAGCTCACCAAACGTCTGGAGGTGCTGCCGCTTTACGGTCGACTCAGTTCCGCGGAACAGCACCGGGTATTTGAGCCCTCGAAGTCGGCCGGCATTCAGCAGCGGGTGATTCTGGCCACCAACGTGGCTGAGACCTCGCTGACCATTCCAAACATCAAATACGTAATCGATGCCGGAACGGCAAGAATCTCGCGCTACAGCACCAGGTTGAAGGTGCAGCGTTTGCCGATTGAGGCGATTAGTCAAGCCAGTGCCAATCAGCGCGCTGGTCGCGCCGGAAGAACATCGCCGGGCACCGTGATCAGGCTTTACTCGCAGGAAGATTTCAACTCCAGGCCGGAGTTCACCGATCCGGAGATCCTCCGTACCAACCTGGCATCGGTCATCTTGCAGGCCGCCAGCCTTGGGCTTGGCGAGCTGGGCAAGTTCCCCTTCCTGCAGGCACCTGACAACAAAGGCATCAAAGATGGCAACAACCTGCTGCTTGAGCTAGGAGCGCTGGCGCCCGGTGAGCAGGGTCAGTTGGAGCTCACTCCACTGGGTAAGGAGTTGGCGAGACTACCGATCGAACCGCGTTTTGCTCGCATGTTGGTGGAGTCCAAAAAACATGGCATCACTCGCGAGGTGATGATTGTGGTTGCCGGTCTTACCATCCAGGACCCGCGAGAGCGACCCATCGAAAAGCGAGAAAAAGCAGACTTGCTTCACGCCAGATTCACTGACCCAAGCTCAGACTTTTTGACTCTGATAAATCTTTGGAACTATCTCGAGCAGCAGCAGGGCAAGCTCTCCTCCAGCGCATTCAGAAGACTTTGCAAATCCGAGCACCTCAATTTCCTTCGGATTCGCGAGTGGCAAGACTTGGTGAAGCAGCTCAAATTAGTTTCCAAGCCGCTTGGCCTGGAGTGTGGACCGGCTCGGGTATACCCGGATGGTATCCACAAATCACTTCTTGCTGGGCTTTTGAGTCAGCTCGGATTGCTAACTGAGCAAAAGCCGAAGTTCGTGAACGGTAAGCCGGTAAAGCAAAAGAGCTCCCGTGAATACCTAGGTTCCAACGGTAAGAAGTTTGTGGTGTTCCCAGGGTCGGCGCTCGCGAAAAAGCCCCCCGAGGCCTTGATGTCGGCAGAGCTGGTGGAAACCAGCAGGCTATTTGCCCGAATGAATGCCGCGGTTGAACCGGCTTGGGCGGCCGAGATTGCTGGAGAGCTTTGCAAGCGCCAGATCTCTGACCCGCACTGGGAGAAGAAGATGGGGGCTGCGATAGCCCTTGAGAAGGTGACGCTCTTTGGTCTGGTGATAATCGCAGGTCAGAAAGTGCAGTACTCGCGCATCGATCCGATGCACGCTCGAGAACTTTTTATTCGTCATGCCCTAGTTGATGGTGAATGGGATTCCAAGCAGGCCTTCGAGCGTGAGAATCGCAAGCTGCTTGGCGAACTGGAAGCCGAGGCTGAGCGAGCCAGGCGCCCAGAGCTGATCCCGGATGAGCAGGATCAATTCAGGTTTTTCAATAACCGCATCCCACTCGATGTCTTTTCGACCAGGTCCTTTGAGGGCTGGTGGCGAAAGGCCAGGGTTGAACAACCAAAGCTTCTAAACATGACCCGCGAAAACCTCAAAGAGGTGGAGCTGGTTGCACCGGATGAAAATGAATTCCCGGGCAGCTGGATTACCCACGGTCATCAGTTCAATCTTCAGTACCGCTTTGCTCCGGGGGATATAGAAGATGGAGTGACGATATCGATCCCAGTCGAGGTGTTGCCCAGTTTGCAGTCGGAGGAATTTGACTGGTTGGTGCCGGGGCTGAGGTTGGAGCTGGTGACCGAACTGATTCGAGCCTTACCGAAGGCGATTAGAAGGTCAGTGGTGCCGGCAGCAGATTGGGCAAAGAAGATTCTCGCCGAGCTGCCAATTCGGGGTCAGCTCACCGACACTTTGGCGCAGACCATTCAGAAAGTCGCTGGAGTGAAGGTAACCGCGGCAGATTTTGACCTCGATCGCATTGGTGCGGGACTGAAAATGACCTACCGAGTGGTGGATCAAAAGGGCAAGTCGCTTGCCACCGCAACAAACCTGCTGGAGTTGCAAACCAAGTTCAAGGCCGAGGGGCAGAAGGCAGTTGCCCAGGTTGCCACCAAGCTGCACAAGGATCTGGAGCGGCAGGGACTTACCAGCTGGGACTTTGATCAACTAACTCAACTGGTTGAGACCGTGAGTGGTCAAAGCAGCATCAAGGCCTACCCATCACTGGTTTCGCGCGGCAAGGTGGTTGATATCGAAGTGCTGGCCACCGAAGCAGATCGGCTGGCGAAGCATCCGACTGCGGTGGCGCAGCTGGTTCGAATGGCTATCCCAACTCCTGCCAAATATGTTGAATCTCACCTAAAGCCGCAGGAGAAGCTCGCGCTGGCAGCGCTTCCCTATCAGGGCATCGCAGCGTTTGTGGACGATGCAATTACCGCTCTGGCCATCGAGGAAATTCACAAGGTTTCGAACGATGGCTTGATCTTTAGTCGCAAGCAGTTCGAATCGATTCGCGACAGTGTTCAGGCCAGGGTGTTGGAGTATTGCTTTGAGTCGGTGGCGCTAGCCACCGACATTTCCGATGCTGCTAGGGAAGCCGGTAAAGCGATCTCTGGTGCTAGAGCAATGGATTTTCTCAATGAGCTAAGCGATGAGAAGGCCCACATCTCACAGCTTGTTTGCCAAAACTTTATTTCGCTCACACCACCAGAGCGACTAAAGCGACTGCCGGTGTATCTAAAGGCAATCACAATTCGCATAACCAAGATGCAGGAAAACCCATTGAAGGATCGGGCTGCCCAGGTTGAGCTGATGCAAGCCCTACAAATTTATGCGGCTGCCGGCGGAGAGTTGCCGTTGTCAATAACTGCGCCAGCCAACTTGCTGCGAGCTCGTTGGCTTTTAGAGGAACTGCGGATCAGCCTGTTTGCTCAAACCCTTGGCACCAAAGACCCGGTGTCCATCCAACGAATCAAGAAGGCCCTTGAGGTTTAGTAAGGAGAAACATGACCATTCGATTGCCTGACCGCTGGATCTGGGACAGCTGGTATGTCTGGGACGGTGATGTTTGTCACGCCTTTTATCTGACCGCATCAAGAGGGCTGGTAGATCCAAACCGTCGTCATCGCAACACAAATGTTGGCCATGCGGTTTCTAAAGATCTTGTGAATTGGGAGATTCTGCCTGACGCAATCTCTCCAAGTGGCAGCAATGCCTTTGATTCCTGGACCACCTGGACCGGTTCCACCGTGAAGGGCGACGACGGTCGCTGGTGGATGTTTTACACCGGCACATCGCGCGAGGACGGAGGAGACATTCAATCAATCGGTGTCGCTCATTCCAGCGACCTGGTCAACTGGACCAAGGCCTCCAGTCAAGCCCTGCTCCGGGCCGATGGACGCTACTACGAAACTTACGACAAAACGGTCTGGAATGACGAAGCCTGGCGTGATCCATGGGTTTTCAAGCTAAATCCGGCTGACGAACTTTGGCACATGTTGATCACCGCCAGAGCCAATCAAGGAGCCCCGGTGTCACGCGGCGTCGTCGGACATGCGGTTTCAAAAGACATGCTGAACTGGGAGGCTCAGCCGCCACTGTCGCTGCCTGGATCTGGCTTTGGTCAACTCGAGGTGTTGCAGTTTGAAGTGGTTGACGGTGTGCCGGTGATTCTATTTTGTTGCGGTTATCGGGAGTTTGATAAAGATCGCCTAGCGCTTCACGGTCAAAACGACGGGATCTCTCGCTGACCTGCAATCCAGACCTAAGTGGCATAGATGTGAGCCAAGCGGTGCAATTTCCAGACGTCACGCTGTATGCCGGTCGCCTGGTTCAAAACCCAGCCGGTAAATGGTTCTTGCTCGGGTTTAGAAATATCGTGGACGGTGAATTTGTCGGTGAGATTTGCAATCCGATTCCAGTTACCGCAGTGCAGGGCAAAGGGATTGTTGAACTAACTCAGCGAAATTAGATCCGCGTAGCCCTGGTTCCAGTGGTCTTCGACACCGTCGGGGAGGATCAACACTCGCTCTGGGTTCAGGGCTTCAACTGCCCCAACGTCGTGACTGACCAAAACCACGGCACCGGTGAACGAGGCTAGTGCTCGGAGAATTTCTTCACGGCTGGCCGGGTCTAGGTTGTTGGTTGGCTCATCTAGAAGCAGCACGTTCGCGCTTGAAACCACCAGTGCAGCAAGTGCCAATCGAGTCTTCTCGCCACCGGAGAGCACTCCAGCTGGTTTGGAAACATCGTCACCTGAGAACAGGAATGAACCAAGTACCTTCCGGCAGTCAGTGTCATTGAGCTGAGGAGCGGAAGCCTGCATGTTTTGCAACACAGTCTTTTTCACATCCAGGGTCTCGTGCTCCTGGGCAAAGTAGCCGATTTTTAGGCCGTGACCAGGTTCGATGGTTCCGGTGTCGGGCTTGTCGACCCCGGCCAACATTCTCAGTAGCGTGGTTTTTCCGGCACCGTTTAGGCCAATCACCACAACCTTGCTACCGCGGTCAATCGCAAGATCAACGGCGGTGAAAATTTCCAGTGAGCCGTAGCTCTTTGAAAGATTGGAGGCCATAAGCGGAGTTTTTCCGCAGGGGGCTGGGTCTGGGAATTTGATCTTGGCGACTTTGTCTTGCTCGCGCACAGCGTCTAGGCCACTGAGCAGCTTCTCGGCACGGCGCTGCATCTGGTGGGCAGCTGCCGCCTTGGTTGCCTTAGCTCCAAACTTGGCTGCCTGCAGCTGCAGCACGGCAGCTTTCTTTTCGGCTCCTGCTCGCTCGCGCTTGCGACGCTCCTCATCGGCCTCGCGCTGCTTTAGGTAGTTTTTCCAACCCATGTTGTAGATGTCGATCACCTGGCGATTGGCATCTAGGTAGAAGACGCGGTTTACCGTCTCTTCTACAAGGTCAACATCATGGCTGATCACGATCAGTCCGCCCGAATAGTTCTTGAGAAAGTTCCTGAGCCAAACCACTCGGTCGGCATCCAGGTGGTTGGTTGGTTCATCCAACAGCATGGTTTCGGCATTTGAAAACAGAATTCGAGCCAGCTCAATCCTGCGGCGCTGACCACCAGATAGCGTGCCCAGCTCCTGATTCAAAGTGGTCTCGCTGATACCTAGATTCGAGGCGATTGACGAGGCTTCCGCCTCGGCTGCATAGCCACCGGCGGCATTGAACTCTTCTTCGGCACGGGCGTATTTCTTCATGGCGGCATCGTGAATCTTGGGGTCACTGCTAGCCATATCGATGGTGGCCTTGAGCATGCGCTGCGAAATATCGCCCAATCCGCGAGCATTGAGAATTCTGGTTCGAACCAATTCTTTAGGGTCGCCAGATCTTGGATCCTGGGGGAGGTAGCCGATTTGCCCGTGCACCGAAACTGAGCCCAGCGTCGGCTGTCCATCGCCGGCGAGAATCTTGGTGAGGGTGGTTTTACCGGCTCCGTTGCGGCCAACCAAACCAACCTTGTCGCCCTTTTGCACGCGGAAGTTTACGCCGGACATCAAAGTCCTGGCACCAATTTGAATTTCGAGGTCTTGAACCGCTATCAATCTAAATCTTTCCTAAGCGGCATGAATCATCAGACCGAGCAAGTTGCAGTCTAATCCACCCCTGCAGTCAGCGGAAATACTTGTTCTTGACAAATTAGTTAGGTAAACCTAACCTATTCAGGAAGTTCGATTTCAGAACTCTTTTTAGTTAGGAACATCTTGAAGTTATCTAAAGTCCTCGCACTGACTCTGATCCCATTGGCCGCACTCGCTGGCTGCGCCGCGCAGCCGCAGGCCGCCGAGCAAAACTCAATCGTCGTCTACGCCGGTCGTGATGAGGAGCTGGTGGCTCCTTTGGTTGAGCAGTTCGAGCAGGAGAGCGGTATCGACGTTGAGGTTCGCTACGCCAGCAGTGCTGAGCTAGCGGCGCAGCTACTGGAGGAGGGCGAGAACTCTCCAGCCGATGTATTTTTTGCGCAGGATGCCGGTGCGCTCGGTGCAGTTTCTAAGGCCGGGTTATTTACCAAGCTTCCTGCCAGCATCTACGACTTGGTACCCACGGCATATTCAGCAGCCGATGGGGCATGGGTTGGTATCTCAGGCCGAGTTCGAGTTTTGAGCTACAACCCCAAGACTGTAACCGAGCTACCAAAGTCAGTTTTTGAACTGGCAGAACCTAAGTGGCAGGGCAGAATCGGAATCGCTCCATCTAATGCCTCATTCCAGGCCTTTGTTACCGCCATGAGAGTGGTCGAGGGCGATGAAAAGACCTTGGCATGGCTTGAGGGCATGAAGCAGAACGCCGTGATTTTTGAAAAGAACGGAGCGATTTTGGAGGCAGTCGAGGCCGGTCAGGTCGATGCCGGATTGATCAACCACTACTACTGGTATGCGCTGGCACAGGAAAAAGGTGCGGCGAACCTGACCTCAAAGATTGCTCAGTTTGAGACCGCGGATGTTGGCAATCTCATCAACGCTGCCGGTGTCGGAATCTTGAAGGATTCCTCAGCCGCTCAGAAGTTCGTTGAGTTTTTGCTTTCAGAAACCGGGCAGAACTACTTCGCCGAGCAAACGAGAGAGTATCCATTGGTTCCAGGCATCCCTGCCGCCGATGACCTGACCCCGCTGTCAGAGATTCCGGCACCAAAGGTTGATCTCAGTGACCTCGACAGCTTGGAGCAGACCCTGGAGCTAATCCGCCAAGCTGGGCTAATCTAGGCAGACTATGCAAAGGCCCCCAATCGCAATTACCGCGTTGGGGGTTTTTGCTGCTCTGGCGGCGCTATTGCCACTGGGTTACCTCCTGATCAGATTGGTGGCAGGTGCGGAAAAAGCGCTTGGGGAATTACTTCGGGTTCGAACCTTAGAGCTATTGGGGAACACCCTGTTGCTCACAGTGACAGTTACCGTTTCCGCGGTTGCAATTGGCTTTTTTCAGGCTTGGCTAACAACCAAAACCAACCTGTTCGCAGCAACCTTCTTTGCCGTCGCGGGCACCCTGCCGCTTGCCATCCCAAGCTATGTCTTGGCACTGTCTTACACCTCAATCTTCCCTTGGTTCAATGGCTTTTTCGCTGCCTGGCTGACCTTGAGCTTGGCGATGGCACCGTATGTATTTCTGGCGGTGTCGGCGGCGCTAATTCGCTCAAATGCCAACCAAGAAGAAGTAGCTCGATCGCTCGGAATGAATAGCCTGCAGGTGTTGGTCAAGGTGACCTGGCCGCAGGTCAGGCCAGCCGCGATGGCCGCTGGCCTATTGGTTGCGCTCTATACCCTGAGCGAGTTTGGCGCGGTTTCGATACTGCGCTTTGACACCTTCACCCGCGCCATCTACAACGCTTACCGAGGATCTTTTGACCGAACTGCTGCAGCTGCGCTGGCGGTGGTTTTGGTGCTGCTGACTTTGATTGTGCTGTATTTCGAGAAGCGCTATCGCACCGGCTACACCAAAGTTGAAAAGCAAACCAGGCAGCTGAAAATCAACCTCGGTTTCTGGCGTTATCTGGCAGCAGGCCTACTGGGGCTGTTGGCTTTGGGTTCAAGTGTGTTGCCGATCTCAGCGCTTATTGGGTGGAGTTTGGCAGCTGATGACTGGGACTTGACAGCGATATCGGGTGCTTTGCTCGCATCGCTAGGGATTGCAATTAGCTCTGGGCTTGTGATTGGTATCTTTGCGGTTGCGGTAGCGCTATGGAATGTGCGCTTTCAGAGCAAATTCTCTTCTGGGGTTGAGCTGACTATTTGGTCTTCACATGCGCTACCTGCGATTGTGGTCGCACTTTCGCTGGTCTTTTTTGGTGCCAATCTGACACCCGGGATCTACCAAACCATTTGGCTTTTGATCTTTGCCTATTTGATTCTGTTTTTGCCCAACGCACTGTCTGTGGTTTCCACTCCGATCGCTCAGGTTTCAACTGCTCAAGAGCAGGTGGCAAGATCGCTCGGGCTTGGAAAACTCGGTGCGATCTTCAAGTTGGTGCTCCCGATGTCTAAGGCCGGCATTTGGGCTGCAATAGCTCTGGCTGCCCTCGCGGTCCTAAAGGAATTACCGGCCACGTTGTTGCTGAGACCGAACTCGATAGACACCTTGGCAACCGAGCTTTGGGCGGCAACTGAGACGCTGTCTTATTCGCAGGCGGCACCCTATGCGCTGCTGTTGATTATCATTGCGGGAGTGCCGGCCCTGGTGCTGAATGCTCAAGCCCGCAAATTGATCTCGGAGGTAAACGTCAAATGACGCTACTTTCGATTAGGAATCTTGCGGTTGCATTCGGCAATCAAGAGATTTTGCACGAGCTAAACCTTGAGGTATCTCAAGGCGAACTAATCGCCATTTTGGGTTCCAGCGGAGCTGGTAAGTCCACGTTACTGCGGCTAATTGCCGGTTTTGAAACCCCGAGCGCGGGGGAAATCTGGCTTGCGGGCAAGCAGGTTTCTGGAACTCAAGACATAGTGTCACCGGAAAAGCGCGGCATCGGTATCGTGCCGCAGGATGCTGCCCTTTTTCCGCACCTAACCGTTCGTGGCAACATCGAATTCGGGCTGCTCGGTGTCGACAAGGCTCAAAAGAGCGCGCGAGTGAACGAGCTGTTGAAACTCATTCGCATGGAAGAGTTTGCCGATCGCAAACCAGATCAACTCTCCGGAGGCCAGGCACAGCGAGTCGCACTGGCTCGGGCACTGGCTAAAAAGCCTGCCCTGGTTTTACTAGATGAGCCATTTAGTGCCTTAGATGCCGAACTCAGAGATGCGCTTCGGGTGGAGGTCAAGGGAGTGTTGAAGGCCGAGGGTGCCACCGCGCTTTTGGTAACCCACGATCAAGAAGAAGCGCTATCGCTGGCAGACCGAGTTGCGGTGATGCGCTCTGGAACCATCATCCAAGTTGGCACTCCGAGCGAAATCTACAACGCTCCAGCAGATTTAGGCATCGCAATTTTCCTGGGTGATTCTGTGTTGATTGACGGTGAAGTCATCGACGGCAAAGTCCACACCTCGCTCGGAAAGCTCACCGCTTTGAACCACATCGAGAATGGCCAAAAAGGTGTGGTTGCGGTTCGCAGTGAGAACTTTTACCTGCAGCCAAATCCCAATGGTGATTCAGAGGTAATCGGCAGAGTGTTTTTTGGTCACGATGCCGTGGTTGAGGTGCAGACCCCCGGTCAGAAGATTCGGGCCAGATCCAACGGCCCATTCGCTCCCGCGGTTGGAATGCGGGTGACGGTTTGGGTTCGCGGTTCTGTGAACTTCTACCCAAACTAAAAAATGCACTAGGAGACTTTGCTTCTTCTTACGGTTAGGTTTGCTCCCGAGGTCTTGATGACCTCGGAGTAGAACTTGGCTGATTCCTTTGGAATTCGCAGCTGGGTCTCAAAGTCAACATAAACGATTCCAAAGCGCTTCGAGTAGCCCTCTGCCCATTCAAAGTTGTCCATTAGTGACCACTGGAAGTAGCCGCCAACCTTCGCCCCGCGATTCATTGAATCTTGAACGTTGTAGAGGTGATCGTTTAGGTATTCGATGCGCTGGGTGTCGTTCACGATACCCAGAGAATCTGGTCCAGTTTCGTAGGCGCAGCCATTTTCGGTGATGAACATCTGCGGTACTTTGTCGCCATATTCCCTGGTCCAGCGAACCAGTAGATCACCGATGCCATTTGGTGTTACCGGCCAACCCATATCGGTTAGTGGCCCCTGAGACTGAGCCTCAACCGCATAGTCCATCAGCTGGTCAATTACTCTGGCCCGCGAGAAGTGATCTTGTGGAACGCGGTGACCGATGCGGGCATTGAAGTAGTAGTTGATGCCGAGCCAGTCGTTATCAACCACCTCTAGATCTCCAGGCTGCACCACATTCTTCAGGTGATCGCCATAAATCTCCCAGGCCAGCTGCGGGTACTCGCCGCGGAAGATGCCATCCATCCAGAACAGGTTCTGCTGGGCATCCATCACCTTGGCGGCGTGAATTTGCTCGGGGTCAAAGATATCGTCTACATCCGGCATAGCCTGGTTCAAAACCGGTCCAACCTGGGCTTCTGGCACAATACGTTTGATTGCCTTTAGGGCTGCGTTGTGGGCCATCACGGTGTGGTGGGAGGCGGCAACCGCCTGCGCCACATCCTGGATGCCGGGAGCGTGCACGCCCATGCCATAGCCGAGCCAGGCCACCACCCATGGCTCGTTAATTGGTGAAAAGCGCTTTACTCGGTGACCAAACTCCTTGGCAACCTCCTGGGCGTAATACTCAAAGGCTTTGACGATATCGCGATTTGCCCAGCCGCCTTTGTCCTGTAGTGCCTGGGGCAAATCCCAGTGGTAAAGGGTGAGCACCGGCTCGATGCCGGCCTGCTCCAGCTCATCAATTAGCTTGTGGTAAAAAGCAAAACCGCGATCCTCACGAACTTCGTCTCCATTTGGGAAAAGCCTGGGCCAGGAGATCGAGAACCGGTAGGCCTGAGTGCCGAGCGACTTCATCAGCGCAACATCTTCGACGTAGCGGTGGTAGTGATCGTTTGCCACCAACCCGTGGTCACCGTTGTTTACTCGACCAGGCTGTTCACAGAAAGTGTCCCAGATTGATTTGCCCTTGCCATCCTCATAGGCGGCACCTTCAATTTGGTAGCTGGAGGTGGCAACACCCCACACAAAGTCTTTTGGGAACATCTCAAACCAATCTCGCGAATAACTAAAGTCTAGGGTTGGATTCCTAGCGAAAAGCGGGCCTAGGTCAGGCAACTCCCAGCCAAAGCCCATGAAAGTGCCAGCGGTGAGCCATACTTTGAAGCAATGGCTCAAACTAACATGACATCCAACCTTTTCGATACTTTCGGCGGATTACCGCTGCATCCACTTGCTGTGCACGGTGCTGTGGTGCTGCTTCCGCTCTCGGCACTTGCTCTAGCGCTAATGATCTTCGTGCCCAAGTGGCGCAAAAACTTTTTCCCGCTCACGTTGATAGGTCTTGGGCTATCGACCATCTTCACCTTCATCGCCAAAGAATCAGGTGAGGCCTTGGGAGAGCGGGTTGGGGAGCCACAAACCCACGAGTCACTCGGTGAAATTCTCTTCCCAGCATCGGTGGGGCTTTTGGCACTTGGCGTCGCCTTCTTCTTTTTGCAGCGCGGTGAGCGACCCAAGTGGCAATTGCAGGTTGCTGCTGGTTTGGCTCTTGCCGGCATCGTCTCGGTATCGACGCTGACTTATTTTGTTGGTCATTCTGGAGCCGAGGCGACCTGGGCCAGCCGGATTGCGCCTTATGAAGCTCCTGCGGCGCAGGAGACCGCACCCGCCGAATCGGTGACCGGTGCAGAGGGTATCTCGCTAGCAGAGATTGCCCAGCACGCTTCTCGCGAGGATTGCTGGACCGCAATCGACAGCACGGTTTATGACCTGACCCCCTACATGCAGCAGCACCCGGGTGGTGCCGGTTCGCTGGCTTGGCTGTGCGGCATTGACGGAACTTCCGCATTCAAGAGCCAACACGAGTCTGAGCAGCGTCCGGCCAGTGAGCTGGCATCGCTTGCGATCGGTGTCTACGCCGGTGGGGTTGCCACCGATGCATCGACAACTGACCCAGCCACAGAACCAACCCCAACCCCAAGTGCCACCGCTCAGGCCGGCAGCTTTAGTGCCGCCGAGGTTGCAAAACACAACAGCGCAACTAACTGCTGGTCGGTGGTGAATGGCAAGGTCTACGACCTAACCTCTTACGTTTCCAGCCACCCGGGCGGATCTTCTGTCATTAAGGCAATCTGCGGCAAAGATGGCACCGCCGCCTTCTCGGGTCAGCATGCTGGTGCAGCACGACCTAACAACACCCTCGACGGCTTCTTACTCGGAACCTTAGCTAGCTCTGCCGCTGGCACCGCATCCCTCCAGCCCGCCCCGGCGCAGGTTGGTGGCGAAGAGGGTGAAGAGGAAGAAGAAGGCGAAGAGCACGACTAGTGAATGTCCTCAAAGGTCACACCAGTGTGAAGTTTTGTTACCGTCCTTGACGATCTGTTACCGCAACATTTGAGGGATTTGAAAAATCCTGTTTTTGTATCTCCCAGCTATCAATTCTCGATAGACGAACATGACAAACAGGAGAATCAAAAATGAGTTTCACCCTCAAGGGTCTTAGAAAGAAAGTGGCTTCGCTCACAGCGGCGACTGCCATCGCCTCGCTTGCACTAATTGGAATTAGCGCTGCACCGGCAAACGCCGATGCCAACCCAAATGCAGTCGTAACTGCTGACTGGCTCGAAAACAATCTGTCCAACCCAAAGGTAAAGGTAATTGAAGTCACCGTGGAAGAGGGGGCCTACGCTCGCGGGCACATTAGAGGTGCGGTCGAGTTTCGCTGGCACACCGACCTTGTCGACACTGTGAACCGAGACGTCATTTCCAAGAACGGATTTACCAAGCTTGCTCAGTCGGCTGGAATCCAAAAGGACAGCATCGTGGTGCTATACGGCGACAACAACAACTGGTTTGCCGCGTGGGGCGCCTGGATCTTCAAGCTCTACGGAGCCAAGGACGTTCGACTACTTGATGGCGGTCGCGCTAAGTGGGAGAAAGATGGCAGAACCCTGACCCCGATCGTGCCGACCCCAGCCAAGGGTAACTTTGCTGCAGCAAACGCCGATGCGAAGCTTCGAGCATTCTTGCCGGAGTTGGTCAAGGTTGCCAAGAAGCAGTCGTTGAGCAAGTTGGTTGATATTCGCTCGGCCGATGAATTCAACGGCAAGATTTTCGCACCTGCCGGATTTGACGAGCTTTCAATTCGCGCAGGTCACATCCCAACTGCGGTAAACGTGGGCTGGAAGAGCACCTTGAATGCAGATGGCACCTTCAAATCCAAGGCCGAGTTGGCTGCCCTATACAAGGCAGTGGGTATTGACGGGAAGCGGCCAATCATCACCTACTGCCGAATCGGCGAGCGTGCTAGCCACAGCTGGTTCGTGCTAAGCGAGATCCTCGGTTACAACGTGAAGCTATACGACGGATCGTGGACTGAATACGGAAACTCCGTTGGAGTTCCGATTGCTAACCCCGCCGGAACAGTCTGGGGTAAGAAGTAGTGGCCAGCTCCACTTCACACGTGATCAGCGACCTCCCAAAGGAGGTCGCTGATCCACGCTTTGTATGGTCAAGGGTTGAGGTTGTCAAAACTCTTGCTGGCCTAGTGATAGTCGCGGCCCTTATTGGGCTCGCAACCAAGTTAGGCAATGATCCTCAGCTTGGAAGCCCGGCCGCGCTTTCGCTCTTGATCGGAGTCTCGCTCGGCATAATCTTCGAGCGCGGAAGATTTTGCTTTTTCTGCATCTTCCGAGACGCTATCGAAAACGGTGTCACAACGGGACTGGTTAGCATTCTGGTCGCTCTTTTAACCGGAGCGGTTGGCTACTCATTAGTCTTCGCACTCTTCCTTCCGGTACCAAACGGTGAATACCTCCCACCGGCGGCACACATTGGTCCAATTAGTTGGGCCTTGGTTGCTGGCGCTGCTGCTTTTGGCTTCGGCATGGTCCTATCTGGAGCATGTATTGCAGGACACCTCTATCGAATCGGACAGGGTTCGTTGCGCGCTATCCCGTCACTCATTGGCGTGATGGCAGGCTTTGCGCTGGCACTGTTGGGTTGGAACGATATCTACCTAAGCCAGATCCAGCAAGCTCCAGTAGTTTGGTTACCGGATCACCTCGGCTACAACGGCTCTCTGATAGTGACTCTTGCCGCAATTGCCCTGTTGTTTCTGGTGACCTTGAGGTTCACCAAAAAGCAGGACCGAAACTATTCGAGCCTGGAGAACCCGTTTACCTTCTCGGCAATCGTGTTCTCTCTGTTCCGTAAGCGCTGGTCGCCTGCGCTGACCGGTGCGCTGGTGGGACTCATTGGCACAGTTGCATACCTGAGAATTGAGCCACTTGGGGTGACGAGACAAATTGGCACCACGACTAGGACTCTGCTCGACTCCCAGAGCCTGTTGCCAGAAACCTTAAATGGGCTCGATGCACTTGCTGGCTGTATCGGTATTGTGTCCGAGACAATAACCAACAATGGCTGGATCATTCTCGGCATAGTGTTGGCCTCGTTTGCCGCAGCCTTAGCCGGTGGCCGTTTCAAAGTTGAACCCTTGAGCATCAAAGGTTCAATTTCTGGGCTGTTGGGCGGTGTGCTGCTCGGCTGGGCTGCACCATCGGTGTGCTGCTCTCCGGAATCCAGGCATTCTCGCTTGCTGGCTGGGTTTTCGGATCAGTTATGTTTGCCGCCGTGCTTGCAGGTATAAAACTTCGATTGCACAAGTTCGTTTAGCTTGCTGCCTAGAGCAGCCCAGGATTGAGCCTTGGGCTGCTCTAGGCTTTTGGCATGAGTGATCTCAACGCAGTTGGAGAGCAGGATGACTGGACCTGCTGGTTATGCGATAAACCAGTTGATCCAGATCTATCGGTAAACAACGATCTCGGCCCAAGTGTCGACAGCTACGGTGCGATCCGGGTGAAAAAGGGCGCAGCCTTCGTGGAGCGCTTGGCGCATCGTCAGTGCAACACCATGAAGGGCAAAATCTCGCCGGTTGTGCCATGGCCAAAAGACCTTCTGGTGGTTGACCCATCGCCGATTTTTGAGACCGTTGAACGACTGCGCAGAAAAGGTGGCCGAGAGATCATTGCTCGCTGCCCAGATCAGCAAGATGCCGAAGCGGCATCTCAGTGGTTGCTAGATCGCATCAGTCGACTAGCTCCTGAGCTAAAGCTATCGACACAGATCACCGCAGGTGGTGGCCAGGTGGTGCTGGCCCTCAAGCTCGGTTAGCGGCAATCCCAGCTGATTCCCAAGTTCTCGGGTTAGATTATTGAGACGGACCAGAAGGTTTTTGAAGTGGAAAAGATAAAAGCAATCCTTGCCAAGTTGCCTCACCCGGTGCGCTGGGTGCTGACCATGGTTTTGGGGTTTTTACTTCTTATCCTCGGACTAATCATGATGGTGACCCCGGGGCCGGGCCTGTTGTTCATCTTCTTCGGCCTCTCGATCCTCGCCCTCGAAATCGAATGGGCTAGAGAGCTCAACAAACAGGGGCTTCAGGGCTTAGAGCGTCTGGTTGCCAAAATAAAGAGCATCTTCCGCAAGGGAAAGAGCTTTTAGCTAACTGCTTTACTTGGTGATCAATCTCAGTGTCAGCGGGTATTTGTAAAACTCACCCTGGGCGGCTTTGAAGCCAGCGATGATGCGCATAATGGTCCAGTAAATCGGTGGAATCCAAATAAACAGCAAACCAACCAACGAGATTGCCAATATGACCATCACCAAAAGCATGGTGATGCCGAAGTTTAGAGATTCTTTGACGTGGTGGCTAATAAATGGACCCTTGCCCTTGAGCACAAAGTAACCAATCACCGGAGCGAAGAACTCAAATGGGATTGCCAGTAGGTGAATGGCAACGGCAAGCAATTTCTCATTATCAGGGGATAGCTCTTTGCTCGCGTATGGATTGGTATCGCTCATTAGTGCTCCTTACTCCGCCTTCATAATAGGGAAGTTTTGGGTAAGGGCTCGGTAACTTTTCTGCAATCGAAGATGAAGGGCGGTCGGTTGCAATAGGGTTTTGCTTACGACTTTTAGTGATGGAGCTAGAGATGTCAATTCAGCCTGAGATTTCCAGGTCATGGTTGCTGGTGAACAGCCTGAAGGCCGATCAGCTTGACGCCATTAGTGAATCCAGAGCAGACCAGATTGTCATTGACATCGAGGATGCCGTTGACCCCCTGAACAAAGAGCGAGCCCGCGATGCCGTGGTCTATTGGCTGCAGTCGGGTTCGGCTTGGGTTCGGGTGAACGATGCCAGCACCGAGTTTTGGCGGGATGACCTAATCGCTCTGAGCCGTGCACCTGGACTCAAGGGTGTGATGCTAGCTAAAACCGAAGACGGTCAGAGCGTTGAGCAAACCTACAAGCTTCTAGGCTCACACCTACCGATCATTCCTTTGGTGGAGTCGGCACTTGGTATCGAGAATGCGGTTGAGATCGCAAGGGCCAAGGGTGCCTTCCGTTTGGCATTCGGCTCTGGTGATTACCGCAGAGATACCGGCACCAGTGCCGACGATCTTGCGATGAGCTACCCAAGAACCAAGCTGGTGCTGGCAAGTCGAATCGGAGATCTTCCTGGTCCCATCGACGGTCCAACGGTAGGGCCGAACCACTCAGCCCTGCGTCAGCAGGCGGCGCTCGCAGTAACGCTGGGACTAACCGGCAAGCTTTGCCTGGACGAGAAGCAAACCGTGGTTATCAACGAGACCATCTGCCCAACGGAATCGGATATCGTTTGGGCCCAAGAGTTCTTCGAAGACTTTGCAGCATCCGGCGGCATGGTTCGAGATGGCTCTGACCCACCAAGAATCAAGCGCGCCGAAAAGATCCTGAATCTTGCCAAGGCGCTTGGAGTGCTAGCGGACTAGTGCCTCTGACTTAGGGCTAAACCTCGATTGAGATGTCGAAGGTGATAACCCTGCGCTCAGGTAGGTGGTAGTAGTGTGCCGGGGTAGTGGCGTTGCGGTGCAAGGTCGTGAAGATAAGCTCCTCCGCCTTGTTCAGTCCAGTCTTATCCGCAGGGATTAGAGTTCGGTCGGTCACAAAGTAAATCGCATCGCGCTCGTCAAAGTGCTCCGAGACCGAGTGCGAACGAAGTGCCCTCGGCACATTTCGCTGCTCCATGAATCCTGAGGGCACAGTCACCGATGCTAGGTAGTCATTTATCTTCTCGTACACCGGTGGCTTGTGGCAGAACGGGGTGTCGATGGACTCTACCGTCACCACCAAGATTTCCTTTGGCATGCTGCCCAGCACTCTAATCTGCTGCTCCAGAGCCTGCGGAACCAAGCCGGTAACTGCCGATGGGTAGATGCCAACGTTGTCGGTGATAACAACCTTGCCGCTCTTGCGCATGCGCGTCACCTGAGACCAGCTCATTGAGGTCTCGCTCAAGCGCTTATCTAGTTCAAATCGTCCCTTGCGCCAGATCCACATCATCGATGCCAGGCAGAAGCCAGCCAATAGTGGCAACCAAGCACCGGTGATCAACTTGGTGGCACTCGCGGTGAAAAGGGTTAGATCGAGAAGTAAAAAGAGCCCAAAGATTGGCAGCAGGATGAATCTGGCACGACTCCACTTGCTGACCGCAAGCAAAATCAACCCGACGGTGGAGACCAACATGGTGAAGGCAATTGCAAAGCTGTAGGCCCCGGCAAGTGCCGTGGATGAACCGAAGACAATTACCAGAGCAATTGAACCTAGGCCAACCACGGTGTTTACAAATGGCACGAAAATCTGGCCACGCTCTTCGTGGTTGGTGTGCTTGATGCGAAGTCTTGGCAAAAGCCCAAGTTGGGATGCCTGGCTGGCAAGCGATGCCACCGCACTAATCAGTGCCTGGGAGGCAATGATGGTGGCCAACGTGGTGATCAGCAGTAGCAGTAGCGCTGGAATGCCTGAGGGCACCATGCCAAAGAAGCTGTTGCCAATCTTGCTCGGGTCACGAAGCAGCAGCGCACCCTGGCCAAAGTAGCTAAGTGGCAGCGCGATACCGGCAAGGCCAAACCAACCGATGCGAATCGGTCCGCGACCAAAGTGGCCGAGGTCTGCAAACAGTGCCTCAGCACCGGTAACCGCAAGAATTACTGACGCCATTACAAAAAGCGTCTGGAAGCCGTGGTCAATTACGAAGTTGGCCGCGTAGATCGGGTTTAGGGCAACCAGCGACTCTGGGTTCTGGGCAATTTGGTAAACACCAATAACCGAGAGCGTGATAAACCAGATGATCATCACCGGGCCAAAGACTTTACCAAGGTTGTGAGTGCCCTTGAACTGGAAAGTAAACAGCAGCGCAAGAATCAAAACCGTAATTGGCACCACCAGGTACTCGAGCTCTGGATTGATGGCCTTAATGCCTTCAACCGCCGAGATCACCGAGATCGCCGGTGTGAGAATGCCATCGGAGAACTCCATGGCTGCGGCCATCAGGAACAGAAAGACCGTGAAACCTAAGATGCCTTTTTTACCACTGCGAATCTTGGCGGAGAGCTGAGAGAACATCGCAAGTGTTCCGCCCTCACCTTTGTTATCGGCGTGCAGCACGAAGATTAGGTACTTGATAGAAACAACTGCGGTGAGGGTCCAAAACACCAGCGACAGCACACCTAGAATCTCGTCCCTGGTGTCACCACCGGCTCTCACCGCCTCGTTGAATGCGTAGATGGGGCTGGTTCCGATGTCGCCGTATACGACTCCCATAGCTCCGAGAGTTAGGGCTGAAGTGCGCTTGAAACCGCTCTTCTTTTTCTGTTTCTTCATTTGAGCCTGTCTAATGATGCGCAGACCACATTACTCCTGAAGCAGACTCAGAATTTCGCGGTTTGTAACTTTTCTGATGGTCACCTAATTGAAAATTTCAGGCTGCGAAACCACGTAATCGGCAACGATTTTGTAGAAGGTGGCCAGATCGATGCCGTAGTGCTTTTTGAAGTTTGCCTCGAAGTCAGATTCGGTTGCCATGGCAATTGTGAAGGTTGCCCAGGTATCAACACCCTTTGCTGCCACTAACACCTCGGTCGCTAGGTTGCCGAGGAAATAGCTACCCGCGATAGCATCACGGGTGTGAGAACCACCCTGCCATTCGGTGAGCAGGCGAATCACGGTTGCCTTATCTCCGGCGGCAACCTGTGCTTTGTTTGCACCTAGGTTTCCCGACCAAGTTCTTAGTTGAGCCAAGCGTTTATATCCGTCGGCGTCATTGGTGTTACCGATGGTGGATCCAAAATACGCTGCACCACCTTCGCAGTACCAGTCGTAACGCGCGCAGCCACCGTATTGGTTTTGGAACAGGTGGGTGTATTCGTGCGGGGTGGTCTGCACTGAGCTTGGAACGTTTTCCAGGTTGGTGCCGACACATTCGTGGAAGCTAACGATTCTCGGGTCGCCATTGGCTCCAGCCGATCCGCAGTTGCCACGTTCACCATTCGCAATCTGTTGCAAGTTGGTGCGGTAGTTCCAGCCTTTCAGCAGCTTCTCCTCTGCCCAAACTGCATCATTTTCACTCCAGTAAATGGCCTCCACGCTAATCGGGCTGAACCATCTAGACCAGAGCTTGGCCGCATTTTCCAGAGCGGTCTTTCTGGTTTCGAGTCGGGTTGGAATTAGTGCTGGCCCAACTTGGTAGCTGATGGCGGGAATCGTGGTGCCAGCACTGGCGGCATTCAGCACCGCGGCCTGGGCAACTTTCCAGGAGTTCTTATCGATATTCGCAAAACCGGCACCAGCTGGGGTGGTTGGGGTGGGCTGAGCTGCATTGCCCGTAGCAGGCTTGATCTTCTCGCAGGCGATGCCGTCTTTATCGACATCTAATTTCTTATTCGCCAGATAGACCTTGGCGTCCACCTTTGGAGAAGCGATTGGGCCCTTGCCAAGGTTCTTAGATTTGGCTGTTTGGGCAACTCCGTTAGGGAAGGTCTTGTTCAAGGCGGCGCAGTTTTTATAGGCGGTTGGCGCTCCCAAACTTGCGGTTGGATGTGCCAAGAAGCTAATTGCCACAACAATTGCCAAAAGTCTTTTCATTAGTCGCCCATTCGTCTTTGGACCCAGATTAGGACTGGGTTCAAGGCGCTGCGCCACGGGCACTAAGTTGTTATCAGCCCGTTAGCGAATTCTAAAAAGCCCCAGTGCGTGCACCAAGGGCAGTACTGACCCAACGAGCAGCCAGTCTCCGAGCGGATCACCACTTTGGCGCAGGGTGATTCCAGCGAAAAGCAGCGCGCCAAACACCAACCCGGAGGTTAACGAACGAAGGCTTCGATCAGTTTTCGAGACTCGTTTTTCTAGCTCTGGGTTGCGATAGACGAGTTCTCCACGCTCGATGCGACTAGCCAGCGAATCGAAGCGCTGTGGCAAACGAGCCAGCGTGGTTAGTAAACCAAGCGCGTCCTTGCCAATTCGAGCTAGTGATTGATTGGCGCTGCCACTTAGCAATGAGCGAGCAAAGGGATCTACCGCATCCCACATGTTGAAGTTTCTGTTCAACGCACTTGAAACGCCTGATATCACAGAGATGCTGCGCACCAAAAGCAGGTAGTTCTCCGGAAGCTGGAAGGGCAGCGCAAGTACCAAATCGCTAAAGCGCAGTGCAAACTCGCGAATCTCCTTCGGGTCGGTTTGGGTAAGTTCCGCAACGCCTACACCTCCAAACCGCTTGAAAAGCTCGGCTATCGCCCGCTCCAACTGCACGGTGTCGGCTGAGGGGAGCAGCACTCCTAGATCTTCGGTGGCTGCCACCCAAGCTCTGGCATCCCTGGCCACTACGGCAAAGATAAAGCTCTGAAGCCTCATTCGCTGCAGGTCGCTGATTTGACCCATCATGCCAAAGTCAATAAACGTCAAGGTGAAGTCGATGCCCTCAAGATCTGAAGGCGTGACAAAGATGTTGCCCGGGTGAGGGTCGGCATGAAAAAAGCCGTGCACAAAGAATTGTTCAAAGGTCACTCGCGCAAGTTCTGCCGCCACCGCATTCGGGTCGATGCCGTGGGCATCGAGCGTTGCAACATCCGTGATTTTTATAGCGGTGACATCTTTCAAGGTCAGCACTCGTCTGGCGGAGCGCTCCCAGACAATCTCCGGTGTGGCAACTCTTTGGTCGGAAGCAAAGTTTGCCTTGAAGCGCTCTAAATTGGCAGCTTCAAAGCGGTAGTCGATTTCTTCCAGGCTGGTTTGGGCGAATTCTTCAACTAATTTCGGAGCATCGGTTCGGCGAGAAATCAACTTCACCTTAGAAAGCCACTTGCCAATCTTTCGAAGCGCAGCTAAGTCAACCTCGACAATTTCTTCGATGCCTGGCCTAAGCACCTTGACCACCACGTCTGTGAAGCCAAGCTCTGATTCAAACCTCGGCCGAAGCTTTGCTCGATGCGCTTGGCCCAGTGAGGCGGCTGCCAGTGGTTGGGTTTCGAAGCTTTCGAACGCCAGTGAAACCTCCATGCCCAGCTCGCTCGAAAGCTGAGCCAGAATCGCATCAATCGGCTCAGGTGTGACTTCGTCCTGCAGGCCCTCTAGTTCGCTGGTTATTTCCTTGGGCAATACATCAAGCCTCGAGGAGAGGAATTGCCCGGCCTTGATCATTAGGCCACCGAGTTCGGCCGCCAGTTTGTGAAATCTTCTGGCCATCTTTTGAAAGCGCTTGATTCTGGTGGCTTTTGAAATACTGCCGAGCCCAATCTGGGGAAGTGCAATTTCATACCACCAGGATTGCGCCAAAGCTAAGGCAGCAAAGCTGACGATTTTCCGATACCGCGCTTTTAGCGCGGGGCTTTGGTTGATTTGGTTAGTCAATTAGCTCAGTGCTTCTTTGCCAAAAGCTCCTGCAGCTTGCGACGAGTTTCTTCAAGAAGTTGAACTGTCGCCTCATGCTTGCTGGCGTGATTTGCTGCTGATGCTTCCGCCACGGTCTGAGCAAGCTTTGCTCCGGCCGTCAGGACCCCAGCGTGTGGCGCCCGAATCTTTTGACTGCAAGCGCTGCACTGTCCGGCGTGATTGTGGGCGTCAGCTTGCTCTACCGGCTGAGCCTTGCGGTTTTCAAATTCAGCCCTACCTGCTTTGGTTAGTTCATGCAGTCGGGCATCTTCAACCACCACAATCTTTGCCCAGCGCTTTTCGATAAAACTTTCCAAAACCTGCTGGATCTGAGCTTGGCTGGGAGCGTATGTGCCTGCGCTCGCAAGTCGAATGTGTGTCACAAGTGAAGCGCCGTTTTTCGCACCTTCGCTCAATCCGGCTAATACCGCCAGCTCTAGGTCTGGTTTGTAGCCAGGCTTGGAGCTAGGAAACGGAGCGTTGGCCAAAGACCTGGTAATGACTCTGCGAACCCCATCAACGATCTCACGGATGTCGTCACTTGCTGAATAAGTCTCCATAGTTAGCTGCTCACTTTCCGGATTCTTGTACCAAGTTCAAGCCCAGGAGTTGGGGAATCATTCCCGACGCAGTTCTTTGCTTTCATCAAACCGCAGCAGTCCAATTCCCCCGCAAGGTATCGTGATAGCGACCTTTCACCTTCACCAGTTAGCCAATCCCAAGGAGTGCAGTGAATAACCAAAGGGGTTTTGCCAGTGACAACTACGCAGGTATTCATCCAGCAGTGCTTAGTGCGATTGGCCGGGTGAACGAGGGCCATCAGGTGGCCTATGGCGAGGACAGTGAGACCGTGCGTTTCCAAGCGGTCGTCAAAGAACTTTTTGGTGCAAATGCCGAGGGGTTTCCGGTTTTCAATGGCACCGGGGCAAACGTAATTGCACTGCAGGCGGCGACCCAGCGTTGGGAAGCGGTAATTTGCGTCGAAAGCGCACACATTCACGCCGATGAGGGCGGTGCTCCAGAGAAGATGGCAGGGCTAAAGCTCTGGACCGTGCCATCTCCGACCGGCAAGCTCACGGTTGAACTTGCCAAAAGCCAGCTCTTTGACCTGGGGTTTGTGCACCGAGCTCAGCCGGGAGTAATCAGCATTACCCAGACCACGGAAATGGGAACCCTCTACCAGCCCGAGGAGATTAGAGCCCTGGCAGATTTGGCTCATGAGAATGGTCTGCTGCTTCACCTTGATGGCGCGAGACTCTCGAATGCCGCAGCTGCCCTAGGTCTAGGCTTCGCTGACTTCACCACCAATGTCGGAGTCGATCTCGTTTCACTTGGTGGCACCAAGATCGGTGCGCTGGCAGCCGAAGCCGTAATTGTCACCGACACCTCAACAGCAGTAGGAGAAGCACTTTCGGCAGCCCTGCCGTTTTTGAGAAAGACCTCAATGCAGTTGGCATCGAAGATGCGCTTTATTTCCTGCCAGCTCAATGCTCTTTTTGAAGATGGTGCCAAGGTTGCTATCGATAACGCCAAGCACGCCAATGCCATGGCAGCTAGGTTGTTTGATGGCATAACTGAAATTGCAAAATCTCACCCTGAGGTTTCGATGCCAAACCGTGCTGAGGCGAATGCGGTGTTCCCGATCCTCCCGCCTCACATTACTGAGCAATTGCAGCAGCACTATCGCTTCTATGTTTGGAATCAGGCATCTGGTCAGGTGAGGTTGATGTGTGCCTTTGACACCACTGAGTCTGACGTTGACGGACTGCTAGCCAAACTGCGAGAACTATTAGCTATCTAAGTGGTCAGGGTCCATCCAGAAGATGTCCCAGAGGTGGCCATCTAGATCCTCAAATCCCCAGCTGAACATAAAGCCGAGATCTTGCGGTTCGTTGACCTTGCGAGCTCCAAGCCCATGAGCCTTTTCAGAGAGCTCAATTACGGCAGCTTTGGTGTCGCAGGAAAAAGCAAAAATCGCCTCGGTGACTCCCTTGGGTGCAATCGGCTTGTCGATAAACCCTGCAAATTTCTCGTGCTCAATCAGCATCACGTAGATCGAATCGTTGACGATCATGCAGGTTGAAGTCTCGTCTGTGAATTGCGGGTTGAAGCTAAAGCCCAGCTCGGTGAAAAACTCGACCGACCTTTTCAGGTTTTCAACCGGCAGATTTAGAAAGATTTGATTCAGCATCCCCTGAGTCTAGGGACTTGGGGGACTGAATGATTGAACTTTCTATTCGCTCAAGGAATTAGCTATTTCACTTACGTGAGCCGAGGAGATCTGGTGACCACCGGGATGCCGAAGCCAGCTGACCGAAGCCCCAAAGCTCGCTAGCGTCGCTACCCAGTCCTCGCTGATATTTACCGGCGCATATGAATCTTGATCGCCATTTGCAAACCAGATTTGCTTACCGGTTAGATCTGCTGGCGCTGGGCTTTGGTAGGGCTTGGTTGACCCAAATAGCACAGCAGCATCGAGCACCTCGGGTCGCTTGACCATCAAAGCTGCTGCGGTATTAGCGCCGTTACTAAAGCCAACCGCGACCAGCTCTTTACCTGCCAGTTCGTAGTGGTCAGTTGCGACAGCTATAAATGCAGCTAGCTCCGCAACCGCAGCATCAATCGATGCTTCATTGAATGTGCCATCCGGGTAGCGCTCAAAGAAGCGATTCATACCGGCTTCGAGGTGCATGCCTCTGGGGGAGAGCAGGCTGGCGTTTGGATCTAGCGCTCTGCCAAGTCCAAGCAGGTCGTACTCATCGGCACCGGTGCCGTGAAGAAGCAAAAGCACTCGGTTGTTGGTTCCAGGCTGAAAGACGTGCGGTCTGGTTAGGTTACTATTTGACATCTGCATCAACCTTGATTGGGGGCAAACTTGCCTCGATTTGAGCGCGACTTGGTTCTAGCCACGGTGGCAACTTTAGTTTCTTGCCGAGCTCCAGAAGTGGTTCATCGGTTGCGAACCCCGGGTCATCAGTTGCTATCTCAAACAGCACGCCGCCTGGCTCGCGGAAGTAAATGCTCTTGAAGTATTGCCGATCCATGATCTGAGTAACCGAGACACCTCGAGATAAAAGCTCCTGTTGCCATAGCTCCATGGTTGGAAGATCTGGGGCGCTGAAAGCGACGTGGTGAACAGTTCCACCGGCCTGCAATCCACGATCTTTCACGCCACCGATAACCTCGACCTTGGCACCGGATTCGCCAGCGCCCATCGAGAAATTAGCTCGGCCTGCCGCCTCCGAGGTGTAGTTCATACCGAGCAAGTCCTCGAGCATCGCAGCGGTTGGATCAATCGCGCTCTCTGAGAGTTCAACTGAGTGCAATCCCTTAACTGCGTGTTCGGCAGGAATGCTGCCAACTCCATCCCAGCCAGATCGGCCATCGCCTGATGTGCCAACCAGCTGCAGTCTCATGCCATCAAAGTCGCGAAGTTCAATCAGCTCATTGGACTCCGAGTCCAAGCCCCTTGAGTATTCGATGGAAAGCGAATCTAGGTGGCTACCCCAGAAACCCAGCGACTGATTAGGCACCGAGAAGGAGGTGGCGGTGGTGAGCCCGGCACCATCTTTACCGCGGGCTACCCCTGGCCAAGGGAAGAAGGTCAAAATCGAAGCCGGAGAACCTTTTTCGTCTCCGTAGTAAAGGTGCCAAACATGCGGAGCGTCAAAGTTGACGGTTTGTTTTACAAGCCGTAGCCCCAGCACCTTCGTGTAGAAGTCAACATTGCGCTGCGGGTCGCCAGCAATGGCGGTCACGTGGTGAATACCGTGTGGGTTTACGTTCATGATTCTCCAATCACTTAAGTAAATACCCCTAGACAACGAAGTATTCCCCAAAAAATTGGTGTGGTGTCGATGCGACTTTGTGCTCTGGTAGCTAAACGTTAGCCCTGCAGGCTGGCCAGTACCCAACGCAAAACGAATGCCCTTTGGTCATGTGAGTCAGCCGCCGATTCAACCGCGCCTCGAAGTAATCCACCCAAGCCAAGCATCACAGCATTGTGGCGAAACACAATCTCAGACTGCTCGAGGTGTGGGAGTTTGGTCGCCAACATCGCAATAAGCGGGCTAACCTCCATCTCCTGCATTGAAGGCATAAGCTCCTGGAGCTGCGGTGCATTCTCGACCGAACCCTTTTGAAGCAAAGCCCAAAGCTCTCGCTCTCTCTTGCTCACGGACTCCGGATTCAAAACTGGACCCAGCCAGACATTTACAAAAGCCTCAAGATCGGCATCGGCAGGGAGGGCTTGCAACCTAGCGCCTTGGCTCATGGTTACCTCGGTTAGGGCTGATAGGTATGCCTGCCGGATTAGTTGATCTCGGGAACCAAAGTGATAGTTGACGGCAGCAACGTTCGCGTTGGCGCGTTCAGTGACTGCCCTGAGCGTGGTCTTTGCCTCGCCTTTGGCAAGTGGTTGAGAGACTACGAAGACAGATTAGCTTCCCTGAGTCGATCTGAAGCTTTTGTCAAATGGCATATTGAGAGCTATGAAGGTAAGTTACCCATTTGGGTGGCAGTAGAGATACTTGACTTCGGGTCCCTTTCCAAATTTCTTCGAGCCCTTGGCCAGGGAATCGCCCACCAAATCAGTGAGGACTTTAGATTGAACCCCCCGGCCCTCAAGAGTTGGGTCGCGGCAATTAACGAATTGAGAAATGTAGTCGCGCACAATGGACGAACTTGGAACCGATCTTTTGTTCTCTCACCTGTTACTAGGAAAAACCAGCTTCCCGCGGATCTTGCTCATTTGGCAAGCTTGGGTGACGTGGATAAATTCAAACTTTACCCGAGAATCGAATTTCTCAGGTGGTTCGAAAAAATCGACAACACTGAGCCGCAGTTTGGCAACCGACTCGCAACATTGATTGGCACATTCCCTCAAAATGAACATGTCTCTTTGACTCAAATGGGTTTTCCTGGGAGATGAACTGCGGAAGAGAGTTTTTCTGCATCAGACCGAGGCAGTTATTGGCGGACAGGTTGGAATTTGAGCGGCATCTAACGCAATGTTGTCTGAAATAGACTTTGAAGCAAGGGGGATTCATGACAAAAACTGGCCCAGCGGCACATCTACTCAGAGAGCTGCATGTCTTGACTACACCTGCAGCGTTTTTAGTGGCTCTTGCTACAGCAAACCTGTGGGGGACGAAGATTGGTCCGAGCCTGCTATTCGGCACCTTTTCAACCTTGTTCGCGGTAGCGACCTTGACCTTCGTTTTGATCGCAATTTTGAGAACCCGCAAACTGCCAGTCAAGGTTGGCATCTTGTCGGCCCTGGTTTCAGGTTTTGTCAATGCGACAGTCATCACATCACTGTTGCTGGCGTTTCGAATTTGGTACTTTCAATGGCCTTTCAACCAAGAGCCGATTCAACCTGAGGATTACATCGACGATGGCGGGGCTGCCTGGTTGATAACAATCGGGCTGACGTTCCTGGGATCCCTCATTTGGGTGCTGGGTATTTTCGCCGTGGGTAATACTCCAACAAGGGCAAAGCAAAAAGCGGAGAGCTTGTCTTGATCCAGCGTCCCTGGGTGACATTTTCGTTGATGTCAGGTCTTGGCCTTGTGCTGATCCTCATGAACGGTGTGAGCGCTACGGAAAGTGTTTTGGGGAACCTTCCAGCTGTGCTCTTCTTTTTTGCCGGGTGGTTGGTGCTATCTGCAGTTGTTTGGTTTGCTGCCATTTCCGCGGCTCATGCTCTGGTCGGAAAAACCCCAGTAGTTTCTCGTGACAAGATCTTCATTTCAGCGCAGTTGATTGCTGCGAGCGTTCAGGGTTTCTCGTTTCTGTTTCCCCACGCGGCTGCGGCATTTGCTTGGGGTCCACGGTCTCCTATCCACAACTTCCTGATTTTGGTTTACGTCTATTCCGCTCCCGCACTGATGGCAATCGGGGTACTTTTGGCCGGCTCGGCCTTGATCCAGACCAGGCGATACCGCGGCAAAATCTCGGTCAGAATCCGGGTGATGCACATGCAAGGGAATTGGCCAGTGTGGTTTGATAACGAAGTTATGGATGAAGCAGGCCAAGCTCCTATTTCACCGGAGCTCAAAAGCCGCGGACTTGCCCTATCCAAACTTTTTGAATCATCGACAAACTGGAACGAAGAAAACACAACCTTTGAATGGGCTTCGAAGCGATCTAAAGAGCAGTTCAATGAGGCCAGCAGGTCTTTTGCTCAAGATCTGGCCAAGGAACTTGGACCTGACTTCTTCGTCCTTGCTGAAGTGCAAAAGTCTCGGGGGAATACCGTCCAACTTGGAGATGAAATCTTTACGGCTTCCTAGAGCTTAGAAGTTTCCTGGAATGACCACCATGGCCAGAACCCAAATGGCTCCAAAGATCAGAGTTGAGAACTGCGCTAGTGGAGCAATAATGATCGCGGCCAGAGCGAGTCGGTCTCCCGAATACTTGCCGTCAGAAAAAGCAATCTGGGTCCGAGCGATGAAGGCAAGTGCAAAACCAATAAATGGCATGAAGAATGCCAAGCCAAAGGCTGCAATGGCCAGCGAATGGGTTGGAGCGGTGCCGTCCTTGAAAATACTCGTGGCCCAGATTTGTAGACGCTTCATAAATACCCCCTCGGAACAGTATAAGTAACTTGCTTACCTATTGATAATCAATGTATTGTTTTTCGATAGTAAGACAGGAAGTAACTTATGGAAAAATCAAAGAGAGTGGTCGAACTCACTGCATCAATAGTTCTATGGGCGCTGGTCTTGATCGGATCGTTCGGGCTGATCGTGCTCGTCCCAGCGCTGGCTGGAGAGCTCACCGATGAGTTTTCTGAATATCAGTTTGATTTCGCGATCTTGGTTTTGTTGTTGGGCATTCCTGTTGGACTCGGAGTAGCCATTTTGGGCCTGATCTTGGTTCTGCTGCGCCGCATCAAGCTAGACAAAATGCTGGCTCCGACCTCCTATGGTCCAATCCGTTGGCTCGTTCGCACCTCTGCCGCCCTTGCAGGATCATTTGTCTTGATTGGGATTTGGCTGACTCTGAAGAACACTCTGCCGCCAGTGATTCTCATCGTCTTGTCGGTCTTTGCGCTCGTGTCGCTTGCCGTTTCGCTAGTTACGAGAGTCTTGCTCGGATTGCTCCGGAAGGCTGTCGCTCACTCTGACGAATTAAGTGAGGTCATCTAATGGCGATTGTTGTTGACTTCGAAGCCCAGCGGGCAAAGCTCGGACTTACGGTCGCCGAGCTTGCAGATCTCGTTGGGATTACTCAGGCCAATCTCTTTGTGCTCAAAAACAATCGCGCGAAGGCAATACGTTTTTCGACATTAGAGGCTCTATGCCGGGCACTTAAGTGCCAACCAGGCGACATTCTGAGGTTTGTATCGGATGGTGCATCATTAGGGAAGCACCAAGCCAGTCAGAGCACTTTCACCGAATCATGAAGAGAATCTATGGATTACTCGCTATTGCGTTTTTTCTAATCGGGTCTGCGTTCCTCCCTTGGCTGTCGGGGACAGGAAATCAAGTGGGCTCTCAGCTTTTTGTTGGGTTAGCGATTGTCCTTCCGAGTATCTTGATCCCTTGGGGAATGGCGTTTTGGTTTTTCAACCTAGCCATGAAAAGCGCCGAAGAATCACCAACCGAAGAAGTCGGCTCTCTTGAAATAGAAGGATTAGGAAATAAACCTGATCAGGACTTGTGAGGGCTAACGACATCTATCGAAGGCCAGAGCTTTCTGAATGCAATCACTAGCAACAGCCCAACGCCGAGCCAAATGGCGAGAAAAAGGCTGCTTCCCATGATCATGGCCGCAGGGCCGCCCCAGATTGCGTAAAGCAAGCCTGTCCCGCCGATGAAAACTGCAAGGCTTACCGCTACAACTTTTTTCTTTGGCTTTGAGGTCTCTATCGCCAGGAGGGAGAACCCCAAGATAGCCGCGAGTGGGATAAAGAAAAACAACGAGAACAGAGATGCCAGTGGCATCAATATAAATAGCCCAGCCGGGGTCAGGATTGACAGTGCGCTCTCTGGACCACCATTCAGCAAATGGTCGACCAAAAGCACTACCCAAGCGATCAAGACTGCAGCGACATAACCGCCGAAGAACAGAATCAGCAGATTCACTAAGTTTCGGTAACGTGCTGAAGATGAGCTCATGATTCCCCCTGATGCAAGCCTATTCGTTGTATCTTTTGCATCGAAGCTATGGTCTTCGAGTCCTCCAAAAGGCGATCCGTTGGGTATTTGCACACACACTTGCACAATCAAACAAAAACTCCCTCTCAAAAGAACCTTCTGAGGCTCTAAATCAAGGGAGCTGCTGGCGGAGAATGGGGGATTCGAACCCCCGAGGGCTTGCACCCAACACGCTTTCCAAGCGTGCGCCATAGGCCACTAGGCGAATTCTCCGAGGGAAAGCATAGTCTGAACTAAAGCCGATGGCTAACTCGGGTTTTTAGATGAACTCTCTATTGAAATAGACCAATGGGTGCTCCGGAAAGACAAAGGTCTCGGACTCATAGGCCCGCAACACCAAAATCAAGCTACCGGCAACCGGATGAATCTCGGAAACCTCTGCCCTAAGTATTGCTGAGGCATTTTTGTTTTCTGGTGCAGCAAGCTTTAAGTCCCAGCCTTCAGATGTAAATCGCTCTTCCCTTGGACCGGCCAACTCTTTGGCAAGTCCAAGGTGATCTTTTGCCAGGGTGTGGACCGAGACCTTGGAACCAACCGCAATGATTTTTGAGGTGCTGGTGTTGGCAGCAAGGTTCACGGTGGCATGAGCAGGCTCTGCACTTAGCGATGCCAAGGAAGATGCTGTAAATCCGAATGGCTGGCGATTTTCATCGAAAACAGTGACTAGCGAGACACCAGCGGCGTGGTGTCTGAAAAACTCTTTGAACTGCTCAGGCGTAAGGCTCATCAGAGAAAGTTACAAAGTTGATCGCGCTTTTCCAAACCGATGTGTAACAAAAGTAACTATTCGCAACAAATTTGGAGCCCAAAAAAAACAATGGAATTCTTTTTCCATCATCAACCAAGGAGCTCGAATGCTATTTGTCGCAGAACTTATCAACTCAGACCTAGAAGTGAATGCCTTTTTGGGCAAGGTTGCCGATGCACTTGGTAGCGATGCTGAGTTGATTGAGTCCCAGGTGACCAAAGATGGCAAGCAGGTTTTCGCCGTAGTAGAGGCGAGCGAAATCGAGGGACTTCGCTCACTTTTGCTAGCCGCTGGGTTGCAGCTTTCTGATCTAGCTCAAGTTCGCTTGGTTGGAGCGGAGCTTGAAGACATCAAGCGCCTAAAGCCGAAGGGGCAATACCTGGTTGAGTGGGACTTCCCAGAGGGCCTAACCATGGATCGCTACCTGGCACGTAAGAAGGAGAAGTCTCCGCTTTACGCCGGCATCGATGACGTGAAGTTCCTTCGCACCTATGTTCGTGAAGACATGGTTAAGTGCCTTTGCTTCTACGACGGTGAAAGTGAAGAAGCGGTTATTCGTGCCCGCGAAATTGTCGACACCCCGATCTCTCGCTTGCACCAGTTGGGTTAGTGATGTCGACCCTAACCACAGCTTTGGACTTGGTCCCGGATTCGCTGGAGACCGACACCAAGCCGGAGAATCTCCGAGAGTTTTTGCACCAGCTGGTCGCTAACGGATTTATTGATTCCGGTCTGTCGCAGAGCACAGCGCCAATTGCTGACAGCGGCAAGCTGATCAGCGAATTGGCATCTAAGTGCCTGTCGTCTTCTTTTGTTACCTGGTCTCACCGTATGACCAGCGAATATGTTGATCGATTTGGCACCGACTGGCTTCGCGAGAACCGCCTGCCTGAGCTCCTTTCTGGTTCAAGAATTGGCTCCACCGCCTTGGCTACCGCGTTGGCTGATCGCTCCGGCAAAGAGCTGCTACCAGTCACCTTCCAAAGGGCCGGAGATAAGTACTTAATTGATGGCGTCATTCCATGGGCATCAAATCTCTACCCTGACACTTTGGTCATCTTTGCCGCTCGCGAGCCTGAGACAGGAGAGCGCAGATTATTTGCATCGGAACTATCTTTTGCGGGAGTCAGCGTCAAGCCTGCCGAGGGATTGCTTGCACTTAATGCAACAGCATCCGGAACGGTTCGTTTTGAAGGACTTGAACTCTCTTCGGATTACGCCTTTGACGCCTCGGTTGACGAGTTTTTCTCGAGGATGCGCCCGAGGTTTTTGCTCTTGCAGAGTGCCTTCTGCTTAGGACTAACTAAGGCTTCACTTGAAGCTGCAACAGCAGCTCCAAGTGCCGCTCCCTTTGCTGAAGAGATTGCCTCACTTCAAGCTCAGTTCGATGAGCTGGAGTCCACCTGGAGCGAGTTACTTGAGCGTCAACAGAACTTCGATGACCTCCCAGCACGTCAAGACCCACTGCCATACCTTGAGGTGCGTCTAGCCGCTGCGTTACTGGCCCAGGCAGTCAGTCGCGTCGAACTGGCAAGTGTTGGAGGTCGCGGTTACTTTGTGGCAAACCCAACTTCTAGACGGGTTCGCGAGTCGCTTTTCTTGTCTGTTCAAGCGCCAACCGAGGGGAGTTTGCGATGGGAAATTTCGCAGCTAAAGTCTCAGCGCTAAGCGTTACCCGCGGTGGCAACCAAATTCTCGCGAACCTTGACTTTGAGATTGCACCTGGCGAACTAGTTGCGCTTGTAGGTTCCTCAGGCGCTGGTAAGTCGACCCTGCTCCAGGCGCTTGCAGGACTGATTCAACCCACCAGCGGTCAGATTGAGATCAAGGGTTCAAGCAAGATCAACACCGCAATTGCTTTTCAGGATTCCGTTTTGCTGCCATGGCTCAGCGTTCAACAGAATGTCGAGTTTGGTTTTGAGTTTGCTGCTATTTCTGAAGCGGTAAGTGTTTCGAAGACAGAACTGCGCGAAAAGAGCACAGCTCTTCTTGAACGCTTCGGGATTGGTGACTTAGCAGAGCGCAAGATCTCTGAACTTAGCGGTGGCCAGGCACAGCGTGTTGGCATCGCAAGAGCGGCGATTGTTGACCCAAATTTGCTGCTTTTGGATGAGCCTTTCTCTGCGGTCGACGCCGTCACCAGAAAAAGTTTGCAGCGTTGGATCAAGTCCATTGTTAGTGAGCTATCGCTAACTGCGGTCTTGGTTACACATGACATCGAAGAGGCAGTATCTATCGCCTCTCGCGTCCTAGTCCTTAAATCTTCGGGTTCTGAGCTGATCGAATATCACCCAGATCAATTCGACAGCGCTGACCTCAAACAACAGATCACATTCCAAATCTAAAGAAAGAAGAAAATGTCCCACTCACACACCTCACTGGCCGAATACGGTCTAAACGAATTTGGTCTGCTCGATCGTCGTTCACTTCTAAAAGTTGTTGCCGCCGGTACTGCGGTTGCAGCGGTAGGTTCAGAGCTGTTCTCACCAACAGAGGCAAACGCTGCAGCCTGGCACGAGCGCCTTGGCACTTTGAAGATTGGTTACCTGCCAATCACCGACTCAGCCCCGCTGTTAGTTGCACATGGCAATGGTTACTTCGAGAAGAACCAGATCAAGGTTGCCCAGCCAACCCTGTTCAGATCTTGGCCTTCAATCGCTGAGGCATTTGCAGCCAAGCAGGTCGATGTGGTGCACCTACTAATGCCACTGGCGCTGCAGCTGCGCTTTGAGGCCAAGCAGGATGTCAGGGTGATCTCCTGGAACCACACCGATGGTTCGGCACTGACGGTCGCCAAGGACATCAATAGCGTTGCTGAGCTTGCTGGCAAGACGATTGCGGTCCCGTTCTGGTATTCCATCCACAACGTGATTCTGCAGCAGCTCTTGCGCAAAGAGGGTCTAAAGGTAGCGCTATCTGGTGAGCCAAGTGTTGCCAACAAGACTGTGAAGCTTGTGGTTTTGCCACCTTCAGAGATGCCACCGGCACTGGCCGCCAAGACCATCGCCGGATACGTGGTGGCTGAACCATTCAATGCACTAGCTGAGGTAAACGGTATTGGAAAGATCCTTCGCTTTACCGGTGATGTTTGGCGCGATCACGCTTGCTGCGTGACCGTGGTTCGTGGCGACCTAGTTAGCTCCAACCCGCTTGCCGCTCAGGCGATTGTTGATTCCATTGCCGAGGCTCAGTTGTGGTTGAACAAGAATCGTGCAACGGCATCGGATGTTCTAAAGAACTACCTGCCACAGGCTCCGGCTGCGATTACCAAAGCGCTGAATTCCTACTCGAAGGCTGACTACCCGACCGCGATTCAAAACGAGGCTTGGAAGTCACAGCGCATCACCTTCCAGCCTTACCCATACGCTTCTTACACCACCGAGCTAATCAAGCAGTTGCGCTTGACTCGCGTGGACGACGAGAACATTTGGCTAGACAAGATAAACCTAAAAACCGCACATCGAGAGTTTGTGGCTGCCGGTCTAGCAGAGCGAGCCATCAACAAGCTCGGCGGCACCAGGAAGTTCGGCCTGACTTCGCTAACTCGAAAAGAATCCATCAAACCGTAATGGTCGCTCTTCGAACCACACTTGGCGTCCTAGGGCTATTGGGCCTTTGGTGGCTGGGAACCGCATTTTTCTCGGCCACCAACCCAATCCTGGGTTTTATGACACCGCTTCACACTGCCAATGCCTTGGTGTTGTTGGTTACCGAGCAGAACCTACTGGGTGATCTAGGCATCACGTTGTTTAGGTTGCTGTTTGGATTGCTGCTGGCCATCACTTTTGGCTACCTGCTCGGGTTGGTGCTTGGTATCTCAAAGTCATTTGAGCAGGTGGTGTCACTGCCAATTCAGTTCATTCGCATGATCTCGCCTTTGGCCTGGATGCCGATCGCAGTGGTGATTTTTGGTATTGGAACCCCTCCGGTGGTGTTCTTGATTTTCATCGCTGCCATCTGGCCAGTGGCGCTTGCCACTTCGGCCGCAGTCCGCGGTGTCTCCAATGACTGGAGATTGCTGGCACGTTCCTTCCGCGCCACCAAGTTGGAGTTGGTTCGCAAGGTGATCATTCCGGCGATTCAGCCGGGAGTACTCACCGGTATTCGCTTGGCGGTTGCGGTGGCGTGGATTGTTTTGGTGCCGGCGGAAATGCTCGGTGTTGATTCCGGCCTTGGTTATGTGGTGCTGAACTCCAGAGACCAGCTTGCCTATGACCAACTTGCGGCAGCGATGTTCACTATCGGTCTAACCGGTTTCCTAATGGACCTATCGCTTAGAAAGCTTCTCAAAGCCCGCTACTAGAGTGGTACTTGCTTGTTCTAAGGCAGCGAGAGGGTTTCAAAGATGAGCCAAGTCGGACACTGGATTTCTGGTGCTGAAGTACTTACTAAATCAGGAAGGCTCGGCGACGTCTTTGACCCAGCCTTGGGTGAAGTCACCAAGCAGGCTGGTTTTGCCAACCAGGCCGAGATCGACCAGACCGTCGCCGCAGCCAAGGCTGCCTTCCCAGCCTGGCGCGATGCCACCTTGGCTAAGCGTCAAGCGATCATCTTCAAATTCCGCGAACTACTCGATGCTCGCAAAGGTGAATTGGCAGCCATCATTACCGAAGAGCACGGCAAGGTGCTATCGGATGCGATGGGTGAAATCACTCGTGGGCAAGAGGTGGTTGAGTTTGCATGCGGCATGCCGCAACTGCTCAAGGGTGAATACTCCGAGAACGCCTCCACCAATGTCGATGTTTATTCGATCAAGCAGCCTTTGGGCGTGGTGGGAATCATTAGCCCGTTCAACTTCCCGGCCATGGTGCCAATGTGGTTTTTCCCCGTGGCGATTGCAGCCGGCAACTGCGTGGTGCTAAAGCCGAGTGAAAAAGACCCATCGGCAGCAATCTGGCTGGCAAAGCTTTGGAAAGAAGCTGGGCTACCAGATGGCGTATTCAATGTGTTGCAGGGCGATAAAGAGGCGGTTGATGGCCTTTTGACTCACCCGGATGTTGCCTCGATTTCTTTTGTTGGTTCGACTCCAATCGCTCAATACATTTATGAGACCGCAGCCAAGCACGGCAAGCGCGTTCAAGCTCTTGGAGGAGCCAAGAACCACATGTTGGTTTTGCCAGATGCTGATCTGGACCTGGTGGCTGACTCGGCGGTGAACGCCGGGTTTGGTTCTGCCGGTGAACGCTGCATGGCGATCTCCGTGGTGGTTGCGGTTGAGACGGTGGCCGATGCTCTGATAGCCAAGATTTCCTCTCGCATGGCACAGATCAAGGTGGGCGATGGCAGACGCTCTTGCGATATGGGACCGCTGGTGACCAAGGTGCACCGCGACAAAGTTGCCTCATACATCGAGATTGCCGAGCAAGACGGTGCCGAAATCGTGGTTGATGGTAGGTCGGTGGTTGCCGATGGTGCTCCCGGTGGATTTTGGTTGGGACCAACTCTGATTGACAAGGTTCCAGTTTCCTCAAAGGTTTACCAAGAGGAGATCTTCGGACCGGTGCTTTCTGTGGTTCGGGTCCAGAGTTACCAGGAAGGTTTGGAGCTAATTAACTCCGGAGCATTTGGTAATGGCACAGCAATCTTCACCAATGACGGGGGAGCGGCAAGGCGCTTCCAACATGAGGTTGAGGTTGGCATGATCGGCATCAATGTCCCGATTCCTGTTCCGGTCGCGTATTTCTCCTTTGGTGGTTGGAAGCATTCGCTATTTGGTGATTCCCGAGCGCATGGCGAAGAGGGCTTTAGATTCTTTACTCAAACCAAGGTCGTTACATCTCGTTGGCTTGACCCAAGCCACGGTGGGCTAAACCTGGGCTTCCCCCAGAACTAGTTAGGTCAGCATGAGCGAGCTATTTGAAAACTGGAAACTGGCCGATGGCGTCGTGGGATTTATCTGGCGAGCACCCTTCCCGAAAGCTCAGCTGCTATTGCAGCATGGCCTCGGTGAGTATTCCGAGCGATACGTCACTCAATACAGCCAGTTGATTCCAAAACTGAATGCACTCGGCATTGATGTTTATGCCTTTGACTTACCTGGACACGGGCGCAGCGAGGGCACCCGCGGACTGATTGATCTGCAGCAGGCGGTCAGCCTTCACCTCAAAGCCCGCGATGTGATGGCGGGCAACAAACTGCCAACGGTTCTGTATGGGCACTCCCTCGGTGGTCTGATTACCGCCGGTAGCCTCGTTCGGTCCTCGGCAAATGTGGCAGCAGCTGTTATCGGTTCATCTGCGATGCACCAACCCTCCAAGGGTTGGGAGCGGTTGCTCGGGGGAGTCATGGGCCGTATCGCACCGAACGCTCCGATTCCACTGCCAAGGCCAGGTCTTGAAGCACTGAGTCGCGACCCAGAGGTAATTAGTCTTGCCGCCAGTGACCCAATGTTCTTCCAGGGCAAGGCAAAGAACCTGGTTGCTAAAACCGTGCTGGAAATCTCCGATGAGGTTTGGGCAAAGGTTGCCGACTGGAAAGTCCCGACTCTTGTGATGCACGGCGATAAAGACACCTCGACCGATCCCTTGGCAGCGATCGCGCTCTACGAATCAATCGCCTCGGTGGATAAAGAGCTCAAGCTATATCCGGGGGCATTCCACGAACTACTCAATGACTTAGTCGCCGAAGAGGCACTGGCTGATCTCACCGGCTGGATACAAGCCCGGGTGTAGTAGGGCACAATCTGCCGTAGAATTTGAAGCGACTCCTCGTGTGGCGTCACCTTGGCTAATCCCCCAGGACCGAGAGGTAGCAAGGGTAACTGAGCTCTGGCGGGTGCACGGGGAGTCGCTTTATTCACACACCTATCCCAAGGCAAATCTTTGTCTGAATTGGGGGTTAGGCTTGGGTCGTGACTACCGCTCTTTACCGCCGCTATCGCCCAGAATCTTTCTCTGAGCTGATTGGTCAAACCCAGGTGGTTGAGCCACTAATGGCAGCGCTTCGTGCCGATCGAGTCAACCACGCATATTTGTTCTCCGGGCCCAGAGGTTGCGGTAAGACCACCTCGGCAAGAATCTTGGCAAGGTGCCTCAACTGTGCCGAGGGTCCAACCGATACTCCGTGCGGCAAGTGCCCATCCTGCATTGACCTATCGCGCGGTGGCTCAGGTTCTTTGGATGTGGTTGAGATTGACGCTGCCAGCCACAACGGTGTCGACGATGCCAGAGACCTCAGGGAGCGCGCCATCTTTGCGCCGGCTCGCGACCGTTACAAGATCTTCATCCTGGATGAGGCTCACATGGTCACCACCCAAGGCTTCAATGCGCTGCTGAAGATTGTTGAAGAGCCACCTGCCCACGTGAAGTTCATCTTTGCCACCACCGAGCCAGACAAGGTAATCGGGACAATTCGTTCCCGCACTCACCACTATCCATTCCGCCTCGTGCCACCGGGTGAACTGCTGGAGTATTTGACCTCGGTATTGGAGTCAGAGGGCTTCAGTGCAGAGGGTGGCGTGATGCCGCTGGTGGTTCGAGCATCTGGAGGTTCGGTGCGAGACGCGCTGAGCCTTTTAGATCAGTTGATTGCCGGTAGCGAGGGTAAAGAAATTGCCTATGAGCGCGCGGTGAATCTGCTGGGCTTCACTCACGATCAGCTGATGAGCGAGGTCATTGACGCATTCGCAGAGATAGATCCAGCTAAGGCATTCGCCGCGGTAGACAAGGTGATTCAGTCCGGGCAGGATGCCAGACGTTTCCTTGAGGATTTGCTTGAGCGCATCCGCGATTTGATGCTGGTGTCATCTCTGGGTGACGGCGCTCGCGCTATCTTGCGAGGCTTAGGACCTGAACAATTTGATCTACTCACCATTCAGGCAAACCGCTTTGGGCTAAACCAGTTGACCTCAGCTGCCGAGGCAACCTCAAAGGCACTGGCCGAAACCTCGGCAGCTTCCAACCCAAGACTGCAGCTGGAACTGCTTTGCGCAAGGGTGCTAGCTCCTGCCATTGAAGCCCCAATCAAGCGCGCGGCTGAACCGGTAGCAGCGCAGCCTCAAGCAGTGGCACAACCCGTCCAACCTGCCAAAACTGCCCCGGTTGCTGCACCAGCAGCCAAGATTGAGCCAACACCGGTTGTCGAGAAGTTAGCCGCAGCCCCTGTCGGTCCGCTGACCACCGCTTCTTTCAAAAACGGCTGGCAAGACATTTTGGATGCCTTGGCGAAAAAGTCACGCTCGGCTTGGGCGGTTGCCTTCACAACCAAGGTGTTGGACTTCGAAGGCGATGTTCTAACGCTGCTGTTTCAGTCCCAACGCGATGTCGATGCCTTCAAGACTTCACAGGGTGCATCTGAGGTACTCAGAACTGTCATCAAAGACAAGCTCGGTGTCACCGTTAAATATCGCGCCAAGGTTGCCGAGCAGGCCCCACCACCGGTAACTGCGCCGGTGATTGAGCCAACCCCGGCAGAAGAATTTGTTACCGAAGAGGAAATTGAAGCTCAAGAGCCAGCCACCGAGGTAATTGTGCAGCCGGTGGTGCCAGAAGATGATCGCGCAGGCGAATTCTTCCTGCGTGAGGTGCTCGGTGCCACACCAATCAAGAACGAAGATAAGTAATGTACGACGGCATAGTTCAAGAGCTCATCGACGAACTCGGTCGACTACCTGGTGTTGGACCTAAATCAGCCCAGCGCATTGCATTTCACCTGATTGAGTCAGACCTAGAGTCTGTCATCAAGCTCTCCGATGTGCTTCGCGAGGTGAAGCAAAAGGTTCGTTTTTGTGAAATTTGCGGCAATGTTTCTGAGAATCAAAAGTGTGGAATCTGCAGCGACCCCAAGCGTGATTTGAGCGTTATTTGCGTGGTTGAAGAATCCAAGGACATCAATGCCATTGAGCGCACCAGGGAGTTCCGCGGCAGCTATCACGTGCTTGGCGGAGCCATTTCCCCAATCGCCGGAGTTGGTCCCGATCAGCTTCGCATCAAGGATCTGATGAAGCGCTTGGCTAATCCTTCGATCAAGGAAGTAATCCTTGCCACCAACCCAAATCTTGAGGGTGAGGCCACCGCCACCTACCTCACCAGGCTCTTGGGAGCGATGGAAATCTCAGTTACCAAGCTGGCCTCAGGCCTTCCAGTCGGTGGCGATTTGGAGTATGCCGATGATATGACTTTGGGTAGAGCCTTTGAGGGTAGGCGCCGAGTCAACTAGACTTGCAGAACTACCACGGAGGTAGAATCCCCCCTTTGTCCCAAGGAGCGCCCCTTGGCACTAATCGTGCAAAAATTCGGTGGGTCTTCCGTCTCTGACGCTGAGAAGATCAAGCATGTCGCTGCGCGCGTTCTAAAAACCCAATCCGAGGGCAACCAGGTCGTGGTTGTGGTTTCCGCGATGGGTGACACCACAGACGAACTAATCGATCTAGCCGATTCGGTGTCGACTCACCGCGGCAGTCGCGAAATGGACATGCTGCTCACCGCCGGTGAGCGTATCTCAATGTCACTTCTTGCCATGGCAATCCAAGAGATGGGCGGCAAGGCTAAGTCTTTTACCGGCTACCAGGCTGGAATCTCAACTGACTCCAATCACGGCTCGGCCAGAATTTGGAAGCTAGAGCCAACCAGGGTTAGGCAAGCGGTTGAGGCCGGGGAAGTAGCAATCGTTGCCGGCTTCCAGGGTTTCTCCTTTGAGACCGGCGATGTCACGACCTTGGGTCGCGGTGGTTCTGACACCACCGCGGTTGCACTGGCAGCTGCCCTGAAGGCAGATGTTTGCGAGATTTACTCAGATGTTGATGGCGTTTACACCGCTGACCCACGCGTGGTTCCAAGGGCTCACAAGCTGTTCCAGATCGACATCGATTCGATGCTGGAGCTATCGAGCTCGGGAGCCAAGATTCTTTACATCCGCGCCGTGGAATTTGCGCGCCGTCACTCGGTGCCACTTAGGGTTCGATCAACTTTCAGCCTTGACCCAGGCACCCTCGTCTACACCAATCAACCAGGAGATGAAATGGAAGAGCCAATCGTTTCAGGTGTTGCAGCCGATGACACCCAGTCCAAGATCACCGTGGTGGGATTGCCAGACCGTCCAGGCAAGGCTGCTGAGGTTTTCCAGGTGGTGGCCGAAGCCGGCGCGAACATCGACATGATCGTGCAGAACGTCTCAACTGCCGAGAATCACCTCAGCGACATCTCCTTCACCCTGCTGCACGTTGACCGACCAAAGGTTGTTGAAGCGCTCAAGGCTAAGCAGGCCGAGGTTGGCTTCCAGTCGATCTCTTATGACGATGAGGTTGGCAAGCTCTCCATCGTTGGAGCTGGCATGAAGACCTCCTCGGGTGTGTCCGCCAAGTTCTTTGGCGCACTGGCTCGTGCCGGAATCAACATCGAGATGATCTCCACTTCTGAGATCCGAATCTCGGTGGTGACTCGTGCCGACCAGCTCAAAGAGGCAACTCGCATCGTGCACACCGCATTCGAACTTGATTCCGCTGACACCGCAGTGGTTTACGCCGGAACCGGAAGGTAGTAAATGTCAAAGCCAAATCTCGCACTAGTTGGAGCAACCGGAGCCGTCGGCACCGTGATGATTGACATCATCAACTCAAGGGAGAACATTTGGGGCGAGATTCGCCTGATCGCCTCTCCACGTTCGGCTGGCAAGCAGATTATGGTCCACGGCGCCCCTCACACCGTGGTGGCGCTGAGCGAAGAAGCCTTTGACGGCATCGACATCGCAATGTTCGACGTCCCAGACGAGGTAAGTGAGATCTGGGCTCCGATTGCAGCCGCTAAGGGCGTGGTTGCCGTTGACAACTCAGCAGCCTTCCGCATGAACCCTGAGGTGCCACTGGTGGTTCCAGAGGTAAACCCACACGCAGCTAAGTCTCGCCCATTGGGCATCATCTCAAACCCAAACTGCACCACCTTGACCATGATGGCAGCGCTCGGTGCACTGCACCGCAAGTGGACCCTCACCGAATTGGTCGTCTCCTCCTACCAGGCGGTTTCCGGTGCCGGCGCCCCAGGCATTGAGCGTTTGCAGCAGGAGATTCAGGCAGTTGCTAAGAACCCGGAAGCCGGTCTGTCTTCTGAGAATGTGACCGAAACTCTAAATGCCAATGGTGCTGCGCTTGCAGATTCCATCTGGCCAGTCCCAATCGCACTAAACGTGATCCCAATGGCTGGCTCGCTCAAGGATGACGGACACTCCTCAGAGGAGCTAAAGGTTCGCAACGAGTCGCGCAAGATTTTGGGCATCAAGGATCTAAAGGTTGCCGCCACCTGCGTTCGCGTTCCGGTTCAGGTTGCTCACTCGCTAGCGGTTCACGCTACCTTTGCAAACCCGGTGACCGCCGAAGAGGTGCGTGCTGAGTTGGAGAAGCAGCCGACCGTTGTTGTGATGGACGACCCGGCCAATGGTGTTTACCCAACTCCAGCACATGTTGCCGGTCAGGACCCAACATTCGTTGGACGTATTCGTCAGGCGCAGGACTTCCCAAATACCATCGATCTATTCGCGGTAGGTGACAACCTGCGCAAGGGTGCCGCGCTAAACACCTATGAGATTGCTGAGTTGGTTGCCGCTGAGCTTGGCTAACTAACAGTTAGAAGCGTTGCACTCGGTGGGCAAAAGAGCCTAACCGGAGCAAAGATCGAGCAGCCAAGGCCGCCCGAAACGTGCAGCAATGACTGCTTGCCCGCAAACTCCCAGCCGCTGACTCCCTGCGCAAACTCTGTTGGCAGGTCGCAGTTTGTTACCAGTGCTTTATAGCCAGGCATGCAAATCTGACCACCGTGGGTGTGGCCGGCAAATATCAGACCGGCATCTTGCTTGGTGAATTCTTCGATGACTCGCAAATAGGGTGCGTGGGCAACACCAATCAGCAGATCGGCATCGGTCAATTGGTGCTTTTGGGCCGAGAGGCCAGCGAGATCATCCAGGTTTTCGTGTGGGTCATCAAGACCTAGAAAGCCCAGTTTCAAATCAGATACCACCAGCTCGGCACCGTGATTGTTCAGATCAACCCAGCCTGCTCCAACAAGTTCCGAGGTGAAGCGTTTGGTGTCGAGATCAACTTCTTTTCTAACTTCAGACGGCCCTTGGAAATAACGAAGTGGGTTTCTAAACTTCGGGGCACGGTAATCATTTGAGCCGTTGACAAACACACCTGGAAAACTCATCAGTGGTGCCAGTGCGCTAAGGCAGGGGTTGATCGCGTCTTTGTGGCCGAGATTGTCTCCGGTATTGATGACCAGATCCGGCTTTAGTTCCGCGAGTTCTTTCAAAAATCTAGCCTTGGCTCTTTGACCAGGAGCGAAGTGCAGATCGGAGATGTGCAGCACTGTGATTGGCTTATCCAGCCCGATCGAGAGCGCTACCTCTTTGAGTTCAAATGGCCCTGCGTTAGTTGCTAGCCACATTGATTTGGTATCAAAACTATGGCGCTGTTGGCACTGATCTCGCTGCCAGCCGCAGGGAGCGTGCTGTGAGCGAGGCCATTTGCCAAGCTGGCATCACACTGCTTGAGCTGACTTTGGCTGGATTGCGGCAGTGAAACCGTAAAGCCCATCGCCTCTAGGTTTGCTTTGCCCTGGTTTAGGTCAAGACCGCGCACGGTCGGCACCACCAACTTGCCACCGGCCGAGACGAAGATCTTAACGATCGAACCACGAGCCAGGGTTTGACCGGCAGCTGGAATCGTGTAGGCAACGGTGCCGGCTGGAGCCGTTGACTGAACCTCGCGCTTTTGCACCGCAATGTTTAGTTCGGCTCCAGTAATGGTCAACTTTGCCGACTCTAGGTCATTACCCGTGGTGTTAGGAATCGTAATCATGGTTGGAGCGATGTATTGCGGTAGAGCTTGTGGGAAGGCTTCGCCAACGTAGCGCTGGTTTACCTCGGTCATGATGGATTTCCAGATCGCATGCCTGATAACAGGAACGGCTCGCCCGTTGACGCTCTTGCCAGATTGCGAGGTCAGGCCCGATACATTTCCAACCCAGGTTGCGGTGGCGACCTTTGAGGAGAACCCAGTCATCCAGGTGTGAATGCGGCTGTCGGTGGTTCCGGTCTTTCCAGCAAGCGGTGTGCCATCGCCAGGGTTGGCAGCCGATCCGGTTCCACCACTCATAACACCGCGCATCGCATCGATCATGGCATGAGCAATGTCCGGTGCAACTGCCTGACTACAGATGGTCTTTGGCACTGGAATCTCTTCGTTGGTGCGTCTTAGCACTACCTTGTCGATGGCAACCGGAGAGCAGACTGTGCCGTTATTGGCGATGCCGGCATAAGCCGCTGCCATCGTCAGCGGAGCGATTTCATTGGTTCCCAAAATCGTGGCCGGCACATAAAGCAGCTCTTCACCATCGGCACGGTGCACACCAAATGCTCTGGCGGTGTCGCGAATTGCGCAAAGATCTAACTTCGAAGCCATGGCCGCAAAGGCGGTGTTTTGCGAGGTAATAACCGCCTGGCGAACGCTGATGTCATCGATGGTCTTATCGCCAGAGTTGTTTACTTCCCAAAGGCCAACCACACCACCGCAGCTGGCGCGGAAGTCTTTCTCAACATTCCAAATCTTTACCTTGTCGGCTTGACCATCAAGGTCAATATCCTCGCCGGTGAAGATTCGACCATCGACGTGGTCACCAAGGGTGTAGCCGTTTTTGAGCCACTCGGCCAAGGTGAATACCTTGTAGGTCGAACCCGGTTGGAAGCCTGAGGAGCCACCGTAGGGCTTATCGGTGTTGAAGTTAACCGAGGTGCGACCTGGCTCGGGATTGTCGGACTGATCGAAGTAGCGGTTTTGCACCATGGCCAACACTCGACCGGTACCCACCTCTACTGAAACCGAAGCGGTTCCAAAGGCCCACTCGTTATCTCCAGGCAACATATCCATGGTGGCGTTGAAAGCTTTTTCCTGAACGTCAAGGTCCAAGGTGGTGTAGATCTCGAGTCCTCCGCGGCGCAGCAGCATCTCGCGGTCCTCTGCGGTAACTCCGAATTCAGGGGAGTTTCTAATGGTCCAAACCGTAAAGTCGCAGAAGAAAGCGGTGGTCTGATTTGCCTCACAGCCCTGCTGGCTCTTGGTGATCTTGGTTTGAATCGGAGCTTCTTTGTAGCCATTGGCTTCGGTCTGGGTGATGTAACCCTCATCTGCCATCGCTTGGATTACGTAGTTCCTGCGACCGATACCGCGCTCTAGGTTTTCGGCATCATCTGGCTTGTAGTCATTTGGTGACTTCAGCATTGCTGCCAGGTAGGCGGCTTGCGGCACGGTCAGATTCTTAGCGCTGGTTCCAAAGTAATACTGGCTGGCAGTTTCAACACCGTTTATCTGGTTTCCTAGGAAGACGAGGTTCAGGTATCCGGCGAGAATGTCTTTTTTCTCAACTTCATTCTCAAGCGCAATCGCAAGGCGAATTTCACGCAGCTTTCTGCCAACCGTAACCTCGGTGGCCGCGGCAATTGCCTCGGCATCTCCGGTTAGGTTTGCCGCCTCAACCTGAGATTGGCGAACGTACTGCATGGTGATGGTCGATGCACCTGGACCCTCACCAAAGGTGGCGAGGTTGGTCAGGGTAGCGCGCAACAGCGAGATGATATCCACGCCACCGTGCTCGTAAAAACGTGGGTCTTCAACCGCAATCACGGCGTTGATGAGGTTGGGGGAGATCTCTTCGAATGGCACTTCGATTCGGTTCTCGTGGTAGAAATTCGCCATCTTCACTGGCTCACCATCGCGCAGTGCGTAGATGGTGGAGGCCTGGGAGGCGTTTACAGGTTTGATGTATGCGGGCAGACCCTCAAAAAGACCGGCTCCGGTGGAGGCTGCCACACCGGCTACGGCTGCCATCGGAGCCAAGATTGCCACCGACAACACACCCGCTACAGCACTGAGCAAGCCAAACTTGAGTATGTTGGTCAGCGCGGATTGAGATTTCTTTCCGGACATAGACTCTAGGTTACCTGCCACATCCTGAAACGGAGCTGTAAATGACTAAGTGGGAATACATCACAACCCCCCTGCTACTTCACAAAGAAACCCAGATTCTCAACACCTGGGGCACCCAGGGCTGGGAGCTAGTTCAGGTAGTAACCGGACCGCAGGGCGGGCTCATTGCATTCTTCAAGCGTGAGGTGCAGGCGTGAGCGTCGAGCAGAAGCTAGCCGAGTTGGGTCTTACGCTGCCAAATGTGGCAACTCCTGCCGGTGCTTACGTGCCAGCGGTTATCTCCGGCAACCTGGTTTTCACCGCAGGCCAGATCCCGCTGGTGGATGGCACTCTGATGGCAACCGGCAAGGTCGGTGACGAAATCTCTGCCGAGTATGCCAAGGAGATTGCCCAGCGCTGTGCACTAAATGCCCTGGCTGCCGTCAAGAGCGTGATCGGCGACCTTTCGCGCGTAACGCGCGTTGTCAAGGTAGTTGGCTTTGTCGCCTCCACCCCCGACTTCACCGGACAACCGGGCGTGCTAAACGGCGCATCTGAGCTGCTAGGTAAGGTCTTCGGCGATGCCGGCCTACACGCTAGAAGCGCTGTTGGTGTTGCAGCACTGCCACTTGATGCTCCAGTTGAAGTGGAGCTAATCGTCGAATTTGCGTAAGCGCTAGTCGTTTGCTCCCGCGCTGATTCTTCCGGTGATGGTGTCCATCACCGAGGTATCAGCCAAAGTGGTTACGTCACCGATCGGGCGATCTTCTGCAACATCTCGAAGCAGTCGACGCATGATCTTGCCGGAGCGAGTCTTTGGCAACTCGCTAACCACAAAGATGGTTCGTGGCTTTGCGATTGGACCAATCTCCTTAGCAACGTGATCGCGCAGGATCTTTGAGGTGTCCTGATCCGACCCAATCTCGTCTTGGCTAGAGCGTCGCAGAATCACGAACGCCACGACCGCTTGACCGGTGGTCTCATCCTTGGCGCCAACCACCGCGGCTTCTGCCACGAACGGGTGGGAAACTAGGGCGGATTCGATCTCGGCGGTTGATAGGCGGTGGCCAGAGACGTTCATTACGTCGTCAACGCGGCCAAGCAACCAAAGGTCGCCATCCGGATCAAACTTTGCCCCGTCGCCCGCGAAGTACTTGCCCTCGAAGCGAGACCAGTAGGTCTCCTTGTAGCGCTCTGGGTCACCCCAGATGCCGCGCAACATCGATGGCCATGGCTCGGTAATTGTTAGGTAACCACCGTGACCGGGGCCAACTTCCTTGCCCTCGTCATCGATGATTCGCATCTCGATGCCAGGTAGTGCAACCTGTGCACTTCCAGGCTTGGTGGCGGTGATGCCAGGCAGTGGTGAAATCATGATGGCACCGGTCTCGGTTTGCCACCAGGTGTCCACGATTGGAGCCTTGTTGCCACCGATTACCTCGCGGTACCACATCCAAGCCTCAGGGTTGATTGGCTCACCAACGCTGCCGAGTACTCGAATCGAGCTCAGGTCGTAGTGAGTGGTAACGCTACGTCCAATCTTCATGAAGCTGCGGATGGCGGTTGGTGCGGTGTAAAGAATGTTGACGTGGTACTTCTGAACAATGTCCCACCATCTACCCCAGTCCGGTGAATCCGGAGTGCCCTCGTAGATCACCTGGGTGGCACCGTTGGCCATCGGGCCATAGGCGACGTAGGAGTGACCGGTGATCCAACCGATGTCGGCGGTGCACCAGTAGACATCCTGTCCCTCGTGCAGGTCGAAGACGTTCTTGTGGGTGAATGCGGCTTGGGTTAGGTAACCGCCGGTGGTGTGCAGGATGCCCTTTGGTTTGCCGGTGGTACCAGAGGTGTAAAGAATAAATAGCGGGTGCTCAGCGTTGAAGCCCTGAGCCACGTGCTCCTGATCTACGGTGCGAAGCTCTTCCTCCCACCAAAGATCACGGCCCTCGACCAAGTCCACCTTGGAGTCGGTGCGGTTCACAACCAGCACATTCTCTACGGTTGGGCACTTGTTGTCCGAAAGCGCTTCATCAACAGCTGGCTTTAGCAGGCTGGCCTTGCCCTTGCGGAAGCCTCCGTCTGCGGTGATAACCAACTTGGCCTCGGCATCTTGGATACGAGACGCCAAAGAGTCTGCCGAAAAGCCACCAAAGATTACCGAGTGCACAGCACCTACGCGAGCAACCGCCTGCATCGCGATGATTGCCTCAGGGATCATCGGCATGTAGATGGCCACGCGGTCACCAGGTTCAATGCCGAGCTTGAGTAGCAGATTGGCTGCCTTCTTGACTTCGGTCAGCATGTCCAAATAGGTGTAAACCTTGGTGTCGCCAGGCTCGCCCTCAAAGAACAGCGCTACGCGCTTACCCCAACCAGCTTCAACGTGTCGATCAAGACAGTTGTAGCTGATGTTGATCTCACCATCGTGGAACCACTTGGCAAATGGTGCGTTTGACCAGTCCAGGGTTTGGGTGAAGGGTTTGTGCCAGTGCAGTTTCCGGGCTTCATTGGCCCAGAACTCTAAGCGGTCAGCCTTGGCACGCTCATATATCTCGGGCTGCGCAATTGCATTGGCAGCAAATTCCTTGCTTGGCTCGAAGCGCCTTTCTTCGGTAAGCAAGTTTTCAATTTCATGTTCAACAGACATCTTTGTCCTCCAGGTGTTGACCTTTCACATAATGCCAGATTTTTTGGCACCGAGGTTCAAAACCGAGAGTTTGCAATTAACTTGTGAGAAAGTTCGACAAATGGGGGACAAAACTCGTAATAACCGCATAAAATTTAGGTCTGACTTAGGTCAGATTGCGACTGCAGCGTTCCCCCAATGCGCAGTCGCCCGCCGGCAGGTTTCCCCCAAACCTGCCGGCCCTTTCTTTTTCCACAGATTTTCCCTTTCGAAACTCACACTCGCTCGCCTCGGTCCACGATCTAGGCATGGAAATCGATCTCCCCGAGGCGCTCATCAAATTGCTGGCACGTCCAGGCCTAACCGACCTGATTCTCAACGGCCACCTGCATACCTATATAGATGTTGGCCAGGGTCTGATTCGAACCAGCAACCCTTTTGAAACTCAAGCGGAGCTTGCGCAAACCCTGATTGAACTTGGTTTTCAAACTGGCGCCAGAGTGGACATCGCGAAGCCAATCTCAGACTTCGTTATCGCTGGACTGCGATTCCACGTGGTGCTGGGCCACGGCGTAAGCAACTCGCCGATGGTTTCGATCAGAAAACACCCCGCGACTCAGGTTCGACTGGAGCACCTGCTCGAAGTTGGCATGTTCACCGACCGGCAATTGGAAAGTCTCAAACAAATGCTGCTGGCTCGGGAAAACATCGTGGTTGCCGGTGCTACCTCGGCTGGAAAGACTACTTTGCTTGGAGCCCTGATTGCCGAGCTAGATGAACGGATCATATGTATTGAGCAAATCCCGGAGCTGGTGCTTACTGAACCGGCAATTTCGCTGCACGAGAGACCAGCGAATCAAGAGGGACTGGGTGCTGTCTCGATGCAGCAGCTGGTGATCGAGGCCCTGCGAATGCGGCCAGATCGAATTGTGGTTGGCGAGATTCGCGGCAGTGAATTCGGGGTGCTGTTGCAGGCGATGAATAACGGTCATCGCGGGACAATAACCACCCTGCACTGCAAAAGCCTGGCCGATCTTCCTAATCGACTGATCCTGCTCGGAATGCTATCGGGGTTCGACCGTGAGCTGACCGGGCAGATGGTGAGTCAGTCCTTTGATGTGGTACTGCAACTGGAGCGGGTTTCCGGCGTCAGAAAACTGACCCAAATCGGCAGATTTGGCCAAGGCCTCAAGATTTCCGAGGTGGCAGCGTGAGCCAGGTTGGAAAGTTTGGCGCCTTGCTATCGGCTGGAGTAAATCTGCAAACCGCACTAAATCTGACCGGTTTGCGTAGAGATGGGCAGCAGCCGATCGAGCGAATGCTGTTCTTGGCCATGATGACGGGTGCGCCAATTAGGCAGGTAGCCCAGCGACTGGTTGCTTTCGAGTTTGACCTGGAGAGATTCAAAAGTGAACTTGCAAGCGCAAATGCGGTTCCAATCGCGACCAGAAAACTGCTGCTTTGGCTTCCAGCACTTTCGCTGGTAATCGGTCAGCTGGCTGGATTTGGCACGGTGGCTGCCATCTTCCATCCGATAGGGCTGATGGCATTGCTGTTGGCACTAGCGCTGATCGCAGTCGGCATTCGCTGGTCAGGTCGGCTACTCGCACCGCTTTTGGTTGAACCGACTCACCCAGCGCTTGAGCTGTTGCAGTTCAGCCTGCAGCTTGCTGCCGGATCGCCGCCCGCCGAATCTCACAGTCGTGAGACTCGCGAACTGGTTTTGCTCTCTCGCCAAACCGGAGCACCGCTTCAAGAGCTGGTGCAGCACGAAATTGACCTTGTCACTCAGCGCGCGCTGCAACAGTCACTAACCCGCGCGAAGCGCATGTCGATTGAACTTTTGGTTCCAATGGCTCTTACCGTGTTACCCGCTTTTTTGATTTTGACAATCGTCCCGATGCTGATTGGTTTCGGGCTCTAAGGAAAGGAAAGAAATGAAGCAGTTAGTTAGTGACCGAGGCGCCATCACAGCGGAATACGCAATCGCCACCCTAGGTGGCGTTGCCTTCGCTGGACTATTGATCCTGGTAATGAGATCAGAGGCGGTGCGGGATTTGCTGTTTGGACTGGTGGCAAGAGCTCTTGGTATTCAGTAATCAAAAAGGTGCGGTGACAGCAGAATTCATGCTGCTGTTTCCAACGGTTGTGCTTGCCCTGGCTGGATTTTTGGGGGTCTTTCAGCTGGGGCTGGTGCAACTACAGCTATCCCGAGATGCGTTTACCCAGGCGCGGGAATTGTCAATCGGCAATCAGTTGCAAAAGATTCCAAACACCAAGTTTCGGAGTAATCAAGACGGTAGATGGGTCTGCGTCACAGCTGTTCGAGAGTTGCCGATCGCTATGGAGGTGGAGGCTTGCCTGCTAAAACACGGGCTTTAGATACTGGCAGCATTTCCGCAATCGCCGCAGTCTCGATTGCACTTGTGCCAATGTTTTTAGTAGCTGCAGCATTTGCTTGCCAGCTGGCTTTCTGGCAGCAACAAGCCCAGCTGGTTGCTGATGCCGCCGCGCTCACCGCCAGCGAAACTGCTCGCGGTTTGGTGTCCGGATTCTCATGTGAGAACCCGGAACTAATTGCAACTCGATTTGACTTAGAACTTGACAGATGTCGTATTGTCGGTTTCAGTGCGTTAGTAGAGGTGTCAAAATCTCTGCCGACGTTTCGAATATCTGCCCGAGCAACTGCCGGGCCAGAAAAGTAACAGGGAGTTTGTTTGCCAAAGCGATTAGTGATTGTTGAGTCACCGGCCAAAGCCAAGACCATTGCCAAGTATTTGGGTAATGATTTTGAGGTGCTGGCATCGGTTGGCCACATTCGCGATTTGGCCGAACCAAAAGATGTCCCGGCCGAAAAGAAAAAGGGCCCACTGGGCAAGTTTTCTATCGACGTTGACAACGACTTTTTACCTTTTTATGTGGTTTCTCCTGGCAAATCCAAGACCGTCAGCGACCTAAAGGCAGCGCTCAAAAAAGCCGACGAGCTCTACCTCGCCACCGATGAGGACCGCGAGGGTGAGGCAATCGCCTGGCACCTGCTGGAGGTGCTCAAGCCAAAGGTTCCAGTTCGCCGCATGGTTTTCAACGAGATCACCAAGGAAGCAATTCAGGAAGCCGCCAACAACACCAGGGCCTTGAATGAAGATCTAGTTCAGGCGCAAGAAACCAGAAGAGTCGTGGACCGCCTGGTTGGCTACGAGATTTCCCCAGTGCTTTGGAAGAAGATCAACCGAGGCTTATCTGCCGGCCGAGTTCAATCGCCTGCCATTCGCATGATTGTGCAGCGCGAACGAGAGCGCATGGCTTTCGTAGCAGCTAACTACTCCAGCGTGACGGCAGCTTTGACTAAGTCTGAAATCGACTTTGAAGCTAAGTTGACCGCGGTGGCAGGTCAAAAGCTGGCTAGCGGCAAGAGTTTCGACGAGAACGGCAAGCTCACCGGCACTGCTTTGGTGCTGGCTCCGGAAAAGGCGGAGCAGCTCGCAAGTGCTCTGAAGTCCCAAAAGCTCACTGTCTTGCAGGTCGAGGCAAAGCCTTCGACTCGCAAGCCCTATGCGCCCTTTACCACCTCAACCCTGCAGCAGGAAGCATCTCGCAAGCTGGGTATGAGTGCTAAGCAGGCGATGGACACTGCCCAGCAGCTGTATCAAGAGGGTTACATCACCTACATGCGTACCGATTCTCCTTCACTATCTCAGCAGGCAACCGCAGCGGCCAGGGCCGCCGCAGCTGAGTTGTTTGGCAAGGAGCTGGTGGCCGACAGTCCTAGGGTCTACGGCTCGAAATCGAAGAATGCTCAAGAGGCGCACGAAGCAGTTAGACCATCGGGTGAAGTTTTCAAACACCCAAGTGAGTTGGCAGCAGTTCTGCACGGCCGCTCACTTGCGCTTTACGAACTGATCTGGCGCAGAACTGTGGCATCTCAGATGGCCGATGCCAAGCTGTCAACCACCTCGGTGAAGTTCGGGGTCAATTTGGCAGGTGAAGAGCTAGAGCTTTCAGCAAGCGGCACCACGGTTACCTATAAGGGCTTCCTCGCGGTCTATGACGAGACCCGAGAGGATGACAACGAGGAGCAGGCAAAGCTTCCGCAACTAGAGGTGGGCGATCAAATCGCCGTCACCGAGGCGACTGCTAAATCACACCAGACTCAGCCACCGGCTCGTTACACCGAAGCATCGTTGGTGAAAGCGCTTGAAGAGCAGGGGATTGGCAGACCTTCCACCTATGCGGCGATCATCTCCACCATCTTGTCCAAGGGCTACGTCGTAAAGCGCGGTAGCGCCTTGGTTCCGGAATGGATCGCATTTACCGTCACTCGCTTTTTGGAGGAGAACTTTGGCGATTTGGTGGACTACGAGTTCACCGCGAAGATGGAAGAGGATCTAGACCTAATCGCACTTGGCGAACTGGATCGTTCCAGCTGGCTGCAGAACTTCTACTTTGCAGATTCTGGATTGAAGAACACCGTCGAGTCGCTGGGGGAGTCGGACCCGAGGTCTATCAATAGCTTCGACATCGCTCCTGGCATTCAGCTTCGCACTGGAAAGTACGGTCCTTACCTTGAAGTCATGGCGGATCAAGAGCGCAGAATCGTAAACATCCCCGAGGGCCTGACCCCAGATGAGCTAACTCATGACAAGGCACTCGAGCTAATCAACGCACCTGCCGCCGAGGATCGAATTCTCGGTAAGGAGCCAGCTAGCGGTCTAGACATCATCTTGAAGGATGGTCGCTACGGTGCCTATGTCGCTTTGGTTGACGAGGGCAATCCGAAGCCGAAGACGGCATCGCTTTTCAAGTCGATGAGCGTGGCAACCGTGAGTCTCGAAGAAGCCGTCAAGTTGCTGTCGCTGCCAAGGGTATTGGGAGTAGATCCAGAAACCGGTGCCGAGATCACCGCTCAGAATGGCAAGTACGGCCCTTACCTCAAGCGCGGCACCGACTCACGATCGCTTACTTCTGAAGAGCAGATTTTTGAGCTCAGCCTGGAAGAGGCAATCGAGATCTACAAGCAGCCAAAGTACGGCGCTCGCAGAACCGCTTCCACTCCGCTGCGCGAATTTGGAGATGACCCAGCCTCCGGAAAGCCAGTGGTTGCAAAGACCGGTCAGTTTGGTAACTACGTAACCGATGGCGTGATCAATGCGACCGTGCCAAAAGACGAACCACTGGATGAGCTATCCAACGATCGTGCCTTCGAGCTGCTGGCAATCCGGCGTGAGAAGCTAGGGGTTGGACCTGGAGAGGTGCCAAAAACTTCAAAGGCCAAGAGTTCTAGGAAAAAGCGCTGACGTGTTTATTACTTTCGAAGGTATTGACGGGGTTGGAAAATCAACCCAGTTAGACCTGTTGCAAAAGTGGTTTGAAGCTCAGGGCAAGGCCGTGGTTAGGACTCTCGAGCCGGGCGGTACTGAGCTGGGTCAAGAAATTCGGCACCTGCTGCTGCACCGTAAAGGTGATGTTGCTCCGAGATCAGAAGCGCTGCTTTACGCGGCTGACCGCGCTCACCACGTAGCAACCAAGATTCGCCCGGCACTTCAAGAGGGCAAGGTTGTGCTGAGCGACCGCTACTTTGATTCTTCGGTGGCTTACCAGGGCGCTGCTCGCGAGCTTGATGTCGAAGAGGTAAGAGGCATCTCGCTGTGGGCGGTGGACAACCTGTTGCCAGATTTGACCGTTCTACTGGACCTTGATGCTCAGGCGGCAATTCAGCGTCGTAATAAAACCGGCACCGAACCAGATCGACTCGAGCGCGAGAAAGTTGATTTCTTTGAGCGAGCGCGTGCTCAGTATTTAGAACTAGCCAAAGAACCGCGCTTTTTGGTGGTTGATGCAACCTTGTCGATCGACGAGATTCAGGCTCAGATTCGAGCCAGAGTTACGACCATGGAGTCACATTGAGCCACCCGGTTTGGGATGAGCTGCTTGGCCAACCCGAGGCCATCGAACAACTGCAAAAGGCGGTTGGCGGAAAGCCTAATTCGGTGCACCACGCCTGGCTTTTTACCGGTCCCGCGGGTTCCGGCCGGAGCAATCTAGCAAAGAGTTTTGCAGCCGCACTGCAGTGTGCGGAGGATGGCTGTGGTCAGTGTCAGCAGTGTCGACTGGTGCAGGCCGATGCCCACCCCGATGTTTCCATGCTCGTTACCGACCGGGTGGTAATTAGCATCGAAGAAGTTCGGGATTTGGTCTCCCGCTCAGCCATGGCTACCACGGTCGGTGACTATCGGGTAATCATAATTGAAGATGCCGATCGCATGGCAGAGCGCACCTCGAATGTTTTGCTGAAGGCGCTCGAAGAGCCAGCCGAAAAGGTGGTCTGGATCCTTTGTGCACCAAGCGTCTCAGACCTACTGCCAACTATTCGCTCTCGAACCAGAAACATCAATCTCCGACTGCCATCTATTGATGAGGTCGCGACTTTGTTGGTGCAGCGCGATGGAGTTGCATTAGATCTAGCTCGCAAGTCTGCACTGTTGGCCCAGAACCACGTGGGGATGGCCCGCCGTCTCGCGCTATCCTCCGAGGCCCGCGCCAGAAGGTCTGAAACGCTTCGGGTCTTGATGGCCATTTCCAACCTCAGTAGCGCCATGGTGGCCGCCGAAAAACTGTTAGGGGTAGCAAAGCGCGATGCTGAAGCATCGAGTGCTGAAAAAGATGCGCTAGAAAAAGATGCCCTAATGAAGGCCTACGGACTTTCTCCCGATGAGAAGTTGCCACCAAACCTTAGAGCTCAATTCAAAGAGCTGGAAGAGAATCAAAAACGCCGGGCGACTAGAGCTTTGCGAGACGGCATCGATCGCATCTTCACCGATGCCGAATCCATCTACCGAGACCTAATGGCCCTTCAATTGCAGGCTGGGGTTGAATTAGTAAACACCGAGATTGAGTCGGAGCTATTGCAGCGGGCCCAAGGCACCGCGGTTGAGCAAACAATTGCAATTCTCGATGCTATTAATCAGGCCAGAAAGCGACTAGCATCCAATGTCCGAGACCTACTGGTTCTCGAGGCGCTCTGCACCAATTTCATTTTCAGGGGAAACCTTGCGGCTTAGGGCACTGCTTTTGGCGGTAACCCTGTTGCTCTCCGGTTGCTCGGCTTCTCCCAGCCCGACAGAGCAAATTCAATCTGGCACTGACTTTGCTGAGCAACAAATCACTTGGCAAGCTTGCGAATCTGGCTTTGAGTGCTCGAGTGTTGCCGTCCCGCTAGATCACCTAAACCCCGATGATCAGATTTTTGAAATTGCGCTGATTCGAAAGGCCGGCAGTTCAAACCTGCGACCTTTGATAGTCAACCCGGGCGGACCGGGAGCAAGTGGCGTCGACTATGTGCGAGATAACTACGAGTCGCTTGGAACCGAAAAGCTCAGGGATAACTTTCAAATTATTGGTTTTGACCCCAGGGGAGTTGGGAAATCAGCCCCGGTCACCTGCAGTGATCCGGATCTCAAGGATCAGGTCTACTACCAAGAATCTGGCTTCCCACTTGGGTCGACGGAAGACTACGAATTTTCAAAAGATGTGCTGGAGCGCTTTGCGGCGAGCTGCCAGGAAACTGGCTTTAGCGTTGCCTATTTCAACACCCAGCAGGCCGCCAGGGATATGGAGCTGATTCGTTTAGCGATCGGGGTGGAAAAACTAGATTACTTGGGCTTTAGTTACGGCACCGAGTTGGGGGCAACTTACATAGCGCTGTTTCCTGATCGGGTTGGGCGTTTTGTGCTCGATGGCGCCGTCGATCCAACTTTGAGTTCGGCGCAATCCACTGTGAACCAGGTGGCCGGTTTCGACAAGGCTTTTCGCAGCTATCTCAATGACTGCCTAGCTCAGTCGGAGTGCCCGTTCCAGGGTGATGTTGAGGCGGCCCTCAAAGACGTCGCACAGTTGTTGACAGGGCTTGAGACCACAAGACTGCCCACTCAATACGAGCGCGAGGCAGGCCTCACGGTCGCGCTCTACGGCATAATTGCCGCGCTGTATTCGCAACAATCTTGGCCATATCTGACTCAGGCATTCCAGGAGGCTTTCGACGGTGATGGTTCGACACTGTTGTTGCTGGCAGATTTCTATCACGACAAAGACCCTGATGGCGGTTACCTCTCAAACATCTCCGAGGCCAATACCGCTATAAATTGCGCGGATGAGCGGGCCGAACCCGGAGACTTCGATCGAATGCGGAAAGAAGTCATGGAAGCAAGCGCTGTATTCGGAAAGTATTTTGGTTACCCAGAACTGAGCTGTGTGGGCTGGCCTAGGGGTGAATCGATGATCGAACTGGATTACGCAGTACCGACAGAAATTGGACCGTTGGTGGTTGGTACCACAGGCGATCCTGCCACGCCGTATGAACAGGCTGTGAGCTTGGCCGCTTTGCTCTCGGGGGCTAGTTTGCTGACATATGTGGGAGAGGGTCACACCGCTTACGGATCCAGCGACTGTGTCAATCAATACGTCGAGGAATATCTAGCGGGCGCAAATCTAACAAGTTCAGAACTTCGGTGCGAATAGTCCTAAACACGCATGTCTTTTTTGGATAGAGTCTGAAATTGCGTATGCATCTCGAAGTAATTCCGCTTCGGGATTGGACAAAGGAGTTCAATGTCTCAACAGCAGCACGCGGCGTGGGAAGAAACGCAATCCTCCGCTGCATTCGGCCAGTTGAGAAAGAGCTTCAGAGGGTTTGCGTTCCCTCTGACGGCAGCCTTTCTTATCTGGTATTTCCTTTACATCCTGCTCACGGCTTTTGCTCGTGACTTTGTAACCGCCACCGTCATCGGCAACATCAACGTTGCTTTTGTTCTCGGCATCTTGCAATTCGTTACTACGTTCGTGATTATGTGGCTCTACGAACGTCACTCGAGCAAGACCCTGGACAAGGCATCTGAAGAGCTGAAGGACGTAGTAGAGGGGAAGATGCGCTAATGCAAATCGACCACACCTCACTTTCGTCTGCCCTGTTTATCGGCTTCGTAGTCATCACTCTTGCAGTGGTGTTCTGGGCGAGCCGTCAGAACAAGCAGGCCACCGACTTCTACAACGGTGGCGGCAACTTCTCTGGTTTCCAGAATGGTCTGGCAATCGCTGGTGACTACATGTCAGCAGCATCCTTCCTCGGTATCGCAGGAACGATCGCGCTGTTCGGCTACGACGGCTTCCTCTACTCCATCGGCTTCCTGGTCGCATGGTTGGTAGCGCTGCTGTTGGTTGCGGAACCGCTTCGTAACTCGGGTCGCTTCACCATGGGTGACGTGCTCGCGTTCCGCATGAAGCAGATTCCGGTTCGTACTGCTGCCGCAACCTCAACCGTTGTGGTTTCGGTGTTCTACCTCTTGGCACAGATGGTTGGCGCTGGAGCGCTAGTTTCTTTGCTACTGAACTTCACCGACCCTGCAGCCAAGAACTGGATCATCGTTGGCGTTGGCGTGCTGATGATTATTTACGTAACCGTTGGTGGCATGCGTGGCACCACTTACGTTCAGATCATCAAGGCATTCTTGCTAATGACCGGTGCCGCCCTTTTGACCGTGATGGTTTTGTGGAAGTTCAACTTCAACATCTCCGACCTACTTGGAGCTGCTCAAGAAGCATCTGGAAACCCAGACTTCTTGGAGCCTGGTCAAAAGTTTGGTAAGGACGTCAAACTGCCGGATGGCACCATCGACCAGATGGCTACCCTTTGGAGCAAGCTTGACCTGATCTCGCTTGGTATGGCACTTGTGCTAGGTACCGCAGGTCTTCCTCACATCCTGATTCGCTTCTACACCGTGCCAACCTCAAAGGATGCTCGTAAGAGTGTGAACTGGGCAATTGGAAACATTGGTGCGTTCTACCTAATGACCATTGCTCTAGGTTTCGGTGCAGCAGCGCTGGTTTCCAGAACCTCACTGTTACGCGGTTTCAAGGTTGACGCCAACGGCTGCTTGGTTGACAAGGCGGGTGTCGCAATCGTCGATGGCGATGTGGCATGTACTCCGCTGGATCAGCTGGCAAACCTCAGCGATGAGGCCAAGAAGCTGATCGTTCCGGTTGACACCTCGGGTAACGTGGCAGCTCCACAGCTGGCTGAGTTCCTAGGTGGTGGCACCGGCACCGTTGGTGGTGCAGTGATGCTTGCCGTTATTGGTGCAATTGCATTCGCAACCATCCTGGCGGTAGTTGCCGGTTTGACCCTGGCTTCCTCTTCTTCTTTGGCACACGACCTGTATGCCAACGTAATCAAGAAGGGCAAGGCATCGCCTGAGCAAGAGGTGAAGGTAGCCCGCGTTGCAGCATTTGCAATCGGTGCCATCTCGATCATCTTGGCAATCGCAGCACAGGGCCTAAACGTTGCATTCCTGGTGGCAATTGCCTTCGCAATCGCAGCCTCGGGCAACCTACCTGCCGTGCTTTACTCGCTGTTCTGGAAGAAGTTCAACACCCGCGGAGCGGTATGGTCCATCTACGGTGGGCTTGTCTCCGCAGTGGTGCTACTGATCTTCTCGCCAACGGTTTCGGGAACTCCAACCTCCCTGATCCCATTGGTTGAAGGCGGTATGGCATTCAACTGGTTCCCACTGGCTAACCCAGGCCTTGTCTCAATCCCATTTGGTTTCTTCATGGGATGGCTAGGTACCGTTACCAGCAACGAACGCAACTATGCAAAGTATGCCGAGCTAGAAGTGAGAAGCCTGACCGGCGCTCACATCGCTAAGGCTGTCGAGCACTAGTCCAGATACCAGAAAACCCCCGAGCGCAATCTCGGGGGTTTTTCTTTTTGGTCTTAGGCGTAGAGGCCGAGCAGAATCGCTACGAAGATCGCTACGAAGATGGCCGGGGTCACAAACTTTGCCACCTCAAGCCATGGGCGGAAGCTGATCACGCGCTCGACTAGCGGGTTCTTATCGGTCACAAGCTTTAGGGCATCGATGGTTGCCTGAGCCTGCGAGGCTGCCGAGTACTCGGCAAGTGCTCCAAGAATTCCACTGGCGAGCAGAATTAGTGCGAAACCTGCTTTTAGGTATTCACCAGAATCTGCAATCGCTGGCGTGGCAATGGCGGCGAAAGCGAGCAGTCCAGTTGGAGCCAGCTGCGCCAAAATTAGGTGCAGGCGATTTGTGTTGAATTCGCGGATTAGTTGCGAGGTTTCCATGGTTGCCCTTTCAGGAGATAAAGACAGATGCCTAGTAAGAACACCAAGCTACAAGAAAAGCTTTCCATTCGGTTTCGAAAGCTGCTCTCTGGTGCAACCGACGGTACTCCTCCTTGGCTTCCGGTGGTTGCCGAAGGCAATGATGTTGGCCTGTTTACTCCCGAGGATGCTCCTTGGGTGATCCACCGAGATTTCTCTACCCTGGTTGGGGGAGTAAGGGCGCTTTTGATGCAGGCGTTACACCCAGGTTCATTAGCCGGTGTCGCACAACACTCGAGGTATGAGCAGGATCCACTTGGCCGGCTTTCTGGCACCATTCGCTGGCTAACCGTCACTACCTTCGGCTCGGTTGAAGCGGTGCAAAACGAGGCTAGTCGAGTCAACCGCATGCACACCAAGGTAAGCGGTGAGTATCAAACCGCCCAGGGCGAGACCTCAAGCTATCGAGCTGCTGACCCCAGGCTCTTACTCTGGGTCCACATCGCCTTCATGGAGAGCTTCCTAAGAGCCCACCAGAACTACTCCAAGTCACCGATTCCTGGCGGGGCGGATGCTTACGTCCTACTCTGGGGCAAGTCCGTTGCTCCGCTTGGTCTTGATGACGTTCCGGCCTCTGAGGCAGAGCTAAACCAGCTACTGGACGAGTTTTCCGCAGAGCTCATCGTCACCGAAAAGACTCGTTCGGTCATCGACTGGATTCGCAAAGCTCCACTACCACCACTTACCAAGCCGATATACAAACTGCTGTTCTACTCGGCGGTAGCCAGCCTTGACCCAAGGTTTAGGGATCTGATTGGCATCCGCTCCGCACCGCTTTGGCTGCTACGTCCAATCACGACGGGACTACTGTCTCTGATGCGCTTTGCGATCGGGCCAGAGTCACCAATTGAAGATGCTGCGATTCGCCGCATTGAGCGAGTAAGGCTTGCTTCGGGGAATGATTTACCTTCCGGAAACGTTGATAGATAAGACTTCTTTGAATTCCGCTCAAGACTGCAATCTGATAGCGGAAAACCCCCAAGTTTTCAACTTGGGCCTCCTAAGGAAATGGGCAACCCCAGTGGTTGCCCATTTTTCTTTGCCGCTAAACTTTTGAGGTGCCCAAGGCACGCGCCACCCTAGCTCAGTCGGGAGAGCAGCTCCCTCGGAAAGAGCAGGTCAGGAGTTCGATTCTCCTG